>NZ_JBNNTL010000014.1:0-127274 GCF_050278745.1 Lysinibacillus sp. NPDC094403
ACCTGAATTCATTGTACGGCTGGGGTTTTTTTCTTGTCCATAGCTAGAAGCTCTTTAGAACCCCTCGCATAGCAAGGGGTTTTCAAAAGATACAAAAAAAACGACCTAAAAGCGGCTTTGCTTTTAGGTCGTTTCATTATGTTGAATACAAAATGGTCAAGGAAATCTTGGTGAATTTTAAGGTATCCTATTAAATAATATGCCTCTTCGGCAAAATGAGGGGTTGATTTCCGTTCCGACTGAGCGCTTTTATCGCTGCCGCTTCGCTTTCGCGCAGAGCAGAGCTTCCTAGGGGCGTCCGATGAGCCGCTTCGCTTACGCTGCAGGGTCTCGGGCCAACAGATGTTTTTTGCGCGAAAGCGTAGTGCTAACGTAGCGGCAGCAAAAGGGGTTCATTCTGTGCGAAAGCGTAGTGCAACGAGGCAGCAACAGCACCGATGTTGGTCACGAAGGCGTTATCACAGGATTTGATGGTCTTAGCCTTCGTTCCTTTATTGCTGATCCCCAAGGAGTCGCTCAGTCTCCACTCCAATCAACCACTTCACTTAGCATGTTCTTCTGACATGTTAGTCTTTTTTAAAGGGATAAAACGAAACTTCAGTAATGTTTTATCTGTGCGAAAGCGAGTAACCTAGAAAAGAAATCACCCCCATTTAAGTGCAAGCTGTTGTAATTTATTTGTCATTGTTTGCACTCCTTTTTTCTTTATGAAATAGCATTCATGAACACTCGTCTAATTTCAAGTAACGATTTATCATTTAGAAAAATATAATCTTTATATTTTCTATAGTAAATAAAAAAACGACCCCTCTTAATGGTCGTTTGTAAATTCGAGCTCTTTAGGCGGCTCCCCTTTTTGATTCATTAGACGCATACGAATTGGCTCAATTTTTAGTGTAATCATTTCATCTTGATTACCAACGAAAATGCTTGTAAAAAACTCAGCTAACTTATTTTTTATTCCTTCCTCTTGAATTTCTGTTAGCTTACCTTCAATTTCAACATACGTGTCACCAAAGCCTCTATTATCATATCCATATAAGATATGTGTATATGGATTTTTGCGAAGCTCCTCCATTTTTTCAGAATGTTTATTCGTTACTGTGTATAATACAAAATCTTCATGTTGGAATGTCATATAGCGTGAGTAAGGTTTGCCATTCTCGACTGTTGCCATCGTTCCTATTTTTTCTCGGTTTAAAACTTCTAGTATTTCATCACGTACAGAGGTCATATTATCTCATCCTTTCTTATGTCCTTATATTTTGTCCTTATTCAGCAAAGCTAACCTTATTTTTCGAAAAATATGAATTGACAATCTTCGGCTGATTTTTAAAATTATTGCTATAATAATTTGTTAGACAACATGAATTTTTAGAATGAGGGTTATAATGATGAAGCAAGCATTTTTCACACGGTGTCTGTTCTTCATAACAGGCATTTTGATTTTATCCTTAGGTATAACGTTGACGATTAAAGGTCAACTTTTTGGTGTAGGTTCGTGGGATGTTTTACATATTGGACTAACTAAAACGTTCGGGTTAACGATTGGTACTTGGTCAATTTTAATTGGTCTAGGCATTCTAGCTATTGATATGGTAGTAACTAAGAAGTTTCCACTGCCAGGCACATTTATAGATATGTTTTTAGCAGGTATCTTTATTGATATTTTTAACTATTTACTTCCTGAAATAGATGGATTTTGGATGCAACTACTAGCTTATATATGTGGCTTAGTATTACTTGGTTGGGGCTGTGGCATGTATATGGTGGCGAATTTAGGCATTGGTCCTCGTGATTCCTTAATGCTTCTTATGGTCCATAAACTTGGCTGGAGTGTTACACGCGCTCGTACAACGATGGAAGTATCAGTAGCTATACTTGGTTTTTTACTAGGCGGACCTATTGGGGTTGGAACAGCTCTAATGGCCTTTGGGCTTGGGCCAATTGTACAATTTGCTTTAACTTCTAACGAAAAATTATTTATGAGATTGACTGGCGTGAAAAGCGCTGTGGTATAAGCTTTCAAGACAATGCACTTTTTTGCATTGTCTTTTTTTATTCAGTTGCAATATACAGTTCAACTATATATAATCAAACTATATAGTTGAACTGTATATGAGGTGAACATGTGAAAAAACATAAATTACTTCCTTTATCTGAAACCATGCATTATATTCTACTCGCCTTACGTGAACCGTTACATGGCTATGCAATGATGCAAAAAATCGAGGAAATGAGCGCTGGTAGTGTAAGGATTGCGGCTGGTACTATGTATGGAGCAATTGAAAATTTGTTGAAATATCATTGGATTTCGCCTGTAGAGACACAGGATACGAGGCGCAAGGTTTATCAAACAACAGCTGAGGGACTAGAAATATTAGCGGCAGAGCAACAAAGATTGCAGCGAATATTATCTTTATATGAGGGAGCTGATGGACATGATAAAGTTTAAAATCTTTTTTGATATCGAAAAGGAAGAGCAATGGTTAAATCATATGTTGTCCAAAGGATGGGTTTGTACAAACATAAATTCTGCTGGTTTTTATACATTCAAAAATACAGTTGATCTTGAACAAATTATTCGTATTGATTTTCAGCAAGATCTTCGAAGAGAAGAACGTTCTAACTATAAACAGTTATATGAGGACTTTGGATGGCAAGCATTAAAAGAAAAATCGTATGACGGTACCTATTATTGGTTAAAAAGAAAAGATGGCAACGATGAATTATTTTCTGATAATGATTCCCAAATTGCTAAATATAAACGATTAATGAAGCATTCCAGCAATTTGGCTATATTCTCTTTTATATGGTTAATGTTTTTTTATGCCAATGACAACTTTTACTTTTTTAATATAAAAGATGCTTATTTTACTCCTGGTTTAATGGATGCAGAAGGTTTTTCTTTCCTTTTTTCTTTTTTATTTGAAACCCCCTTTGCCATCATGCGTTTTATCCCACCATGGTTATTTTTAGCAACTTGCAGTATGTACGTAGTGATGTATTTCCGTTATCGCAAATCTATACAGCAGTTTATACAATAAACAGCAAGGAGCCACTTACCAAGTGTAAGATAGCTCCTTTTTTTGTTTCTATTTTTCCGAATCAGATGGATTCTTCCCAGTAGCCTCGATTACTTCTGGGGTACCATCCACTGTGTCCTCCTGCACATTTTCTGCAGCAGGTGGTGTGATCGTCACTAATGTATAGTCATCTTCCTGTAAAATTTCAAAGGAAAACTTTTGACGAATATCTCCTACATAAAGTGATGTTCCGATGGCTACATCAGTCACATCAACCTCTATTGTTTCTGGAATTTCAGTTGGATTTACTTTTATTCGAATTTCACGATTAGGCTGCAATAGGAATCCACCATCTGCAACTCCAATAGCTTTGCCGGTAACAATTACTGGAATATCAACCTCCAGTTCCTCTGCCATATTAATGGACTTGAAATCTACATGCTTAACATTGCCCCTTAACGCACAGCGTTGTACTTCTGTTAGTACTGCGTTAATCCGTTTACCGTCTACATCTAATTGAAAGACATTTTTATTACCGAATTGAGCTAATATTTTCGCAAATTGTCTGGCATCCAGTGATACTGCTGTTGATTCCATTTGATAGCCATATACAACGCCCGGAATAGCACCGTTCTGTCTAAGCTGAGTTAATGATGAATTACGCCCTTTATCGCGTTTTTTTACAGTTAAAACAGTATTCATCGTATTTTCCCCTTTCATGGAAACTAGTCTCATAAAAGGTTTTGCCCGTTCTATTGATTTTTATACATTTTATTACGGATCTTCAGATAAACATTTGTTTCTACATTAAATGTTGGGTTGAGCACAATATGTAGTTTTTTTCTGACGTTCCAGTGACTATCCAGAGATTCTTTCTGCCACTTTATGTATGTACCTTAACAAAAAAAGCCGAGACGTTATGCTCGGCTATATTTATCATATTATAATCTTCCAGCTGCGTCCAAAGTCACTGCTAACATTTTAGCAAACTCTCCACGGGTAATAAATTGATTTGGTAATAAATTTGTATTGATGTTTAGGGCACCGATTGCATACAAAGTCTCAGTATGACGCAATGCTTCCCCCTGAAGAGAGTAGCCATCCTGATAAGGTAATATTACATATTCCTCCTCTTGGACAAAATCCACAGCATCTAATGTTCGGCCAAGCATTAAAATTGCCTGCTGGCGTGTGATTTTTCCATTTGGATCAAATGTAGTTGGCGATTTTCCGTTTATGATTCCTAAAGAATGTAAGGCACCAACATAGCCACTATACCAAGATTTTTTGGCATCAATGTCTTTGAATTGTTTTGTCGGTATTTGTTGAAAGCTGAATGCACGAGTTAATAATGCACTAACTTGAGCACGGGTTAAGGAATCATTGACACCAAAATTATCAGCTGTTTTGCCTTGAATAATGCCCCTATTCGATAAAGTAGTAATGTACGAACTATATGATGATCTTCCTATATCACGAAAATATTTTGGCGGTGAATTATCAAATTTTAATTCTGCATTATTGTGAATAGTTGCAATTACTCGGTCATTTAAATCTCGATAAGCAACCGGCTCCATTATGCCTTTTTTAACAACTTGTTTTAAGACCCCATCCTGACCATTTTTAAAAATTTCCACTTCTAAAGGCTGACGGTTATTGACAATATTTGCTTTAATACTAAAAATATCTCCTTTTTCTGATGCATTAATTGTGGCACCATATGCAGAGTATACCGTCATATTTGGCGTTTTCATATGTACATAATTGGTTGGCTCTTGATAGGCATGTGCCTGCATTGGTATGACCAATGATATACCTAATAATCCTACTAATACACCCTTTGAGATTTTTCCTTTCATCTTATTTCTCCCTTCTTTCTATCTAACATTATCATACTGGATTTAACTATCTAAAAGTATAGTATTTTTAGTGAAAAAACTATACTTCATTTGTTCGGGCTTATGAACAGTTGAAGCGAAGTTCAAACATATACTTACAAAATTGTTACTTTATTATCTAATAATAAGTGTAAATCATGAAGTTTTTTAATTTCATAATGTGGTTGAATATCGCTTGTATTTTCAATATTACGTATATTAAACCAGCATGTATCAATTCCGGCTTGTAGTCCGCCTTTAACATCAGATGTTAAGGAATCACCAATAATCAGGGTTTTATCCTTATTTATATTATCGATACGTTCAAAAACATAATCGAAAAAAGCTGGCATTGGTTTTTGATAGCCTGTTTGCTCCGAGATAAAAATGCCTTTGAAAAATTGTGCTAAATTTGCATCCACCAGTCGTTTATTTTGAGTAATTGTTTTACCATTCGAAACGACATATAAATCATGGTTTTCTGCAAGCTGTTCGATTACTTCGTAGGCACCGTCTACATAATGATGTGCCTCTTTCAAATATTTTTGAAAAATCGCTTCAAAATACTCCCCATCTACATCTAAATCAAATTCCTTTAAAGCAATCGAAAAACGAGTGTTATGTAATGTCTCTTTAGTCACCTCACCACGTTCAAAAGCACGCCACATGGATTCATTAATCTCTTTATAACGCGCAATCATCGCTCCGGTTGTTGCAATATTTTCCTGCTTAAATAACCGATCAAGTGCTGCATTTTCAGCTAGGTCAAAATCTAATAATGTGTCATCCACGTCAAACAATAATGTTTCATACTTAGTCATGTCATTTCCTACTTTCTTTGGTGCTGTATTACCATTTCACTCCTTCTATCATAACGTTTTTTCAGAAAAATAACAGTAAATTTCCCTATGCCTCCTCTTTACAGAATTTTGGGAAATATCATATGAAGAAAGGTATGAAAATATTTCCTTCATTGAGCAATAAAAATGATCATCTTGCCTAAAAATTGCCCTTTCGATAATTTCATATTTGAAAATAACAGCGAATATGAGACAATAGAATGCTAGAAAGGAAGATGTACCAATTATGAAGACCCTACAAAAAATTACGCCCGCCTTTGATCCATGGGAAGCGTATTTAGATGTTGAACAACATGGGCATATGACCCTATCTAATATTGAATTTACAACAACAACTCTATGTAATATGCGCTGTGCACACTGCGCAGTCGGCTATACATTACAAACTAAAGATCCGGATGCTTTACCAATTGAGCTAATCATAAAGCGTCTTGATGATATTCCACACCTTAAAACAATCTCGATTACTGGTGGCGAACCGATGATGTCTAAGAAATCCGTTCAAAACTATGTATTGCCTTTATTGAAATATGCACATGGACGTGGCGTGCGAACACAAATCAACTCCAACCTAACATTGGAGCCAGAACGTTATTTACTGATTGCACCGTATTTAGATGTACTACATATTTCACATAACTGGGGTACTATCGATGAATTCGTTGAAACAGGCTTTGCCATGATGGAGCGAAAACCGACTTATGAACAACGTGCTGCTTTGTTCCAACGCATGATTGATAACTCAAAAATGCTTGCAGAACATGGTGTAATGGTATCGGCGGAAACAATGTTAAACAAAAAAACTTTACCGTACTTAGAGCATATCCATAACCAAATCATCAACGAAATGAAATGTGCTCGCCATGAGGTGCATCCGATGTACCCTTCAGATTTTGCAAGTGCCCTTACGTCTTTATCACTTGAAGAAACCCGTGATGCGATTCATCATCTACTTGATGTTCGAGATAAAAACACATGGATGCTATTTGGTACGCTACCTTTCTATCCATGTAGCATGAATGAAGAAGATCAAAAGCTTCTAAAAAGACTAAGAGAAGAAAAAAACGTTACTATGCGTAATGATCCAGATGGTCGCTCTCGCTTAAATGTCAATATCTTTACAGGTGATGTCATTGTGACAGACTTTGGCGACACACCTGCGCTCGGCAATATTGCGAACGATGATTTACCATCGATTTTTGATAAATGGATGGCAACAGATTTAGCGAAATCACTAAACTGTCACTGTCCAGCCGTAAAATGCTTAGGTCCTAACGTTCTTGTTAAAAATATGTATTATAAAGATTCAGAGTTTGTTAGTGGCTCTGCAAAAGTGTAAAGAGAAAATGTCCAATGCATAGATTTGCATTGGACATTTTTTTAGAATGTTCTATTAAGTCCTGATGTCAGTTGCTTTTCTTTGCCAACATCTATAAGACAAAGTGATACTTTAATATGTGAGATTTTTTATATCCTTATATAATTACAGCATTCCATTGAAAAGAATCATTTAAACTTGCTAATTTTCTTTTAATGGTTTTCTGTGCTTATTCTTGAGGTAAATTTAGACTTTTTATTCTTTCAATTTCTTCTCTCGATAAGCCTAATAAATCCATAATTTCTTCAATCGGTTCATGCCGTTTTAGTAATTTTTTTACTAACTCTATTTGCGCTTGTTTACGACCTTGCTCTAATCCTTGTTCCAGTCCCTCTTTCATCCCTTCTGCTTTCCCTTGCTCTCTTCCCTTATGAATTCCATCAATGTATCGAGCTTCTTCATCTAGGATATACTTTAAACGAGACTGATAAGCAAGAATAGTTTCAGGGGCCTGACTGATTTCCTCCCACGTATCAAATGCTGCACGTAAGTTTTCATCTTTCATTGCTAACTCCTCCAATTCACGATATATCTCTGCATATACTTTCTTTTTACGACCATCGACCATACCAAGTAGTAGCAACCATCGAATTAATATATCATCAAGAGCATTTAACTTTTCTTCTTGCCAAAGAGTAATAAACTTGTTCATCTCTATAAAGTGAATTTCCAACACATCTTCTTCTGGCATTAGCCTTGATAATATTCTGTCTTCATACAGATGATAAGTACTATGATAATCTTTGTTGTCTTTAAACATTGTAAAATTGCATATATTGATCGTAATGGTTGGGCGTAATTCACTGTATCCCATACCTCTAACTAGTTGGGTTTCATACATTTTTGCCCAATAATATAGCGTTCTCTTTGTCATATCTTGCTGATTGGATAGTTGAATTTCCACATTGATAAAGTCACCATTTTGTGTTTTCACAAGAATATCAAGCCGTGATTGTTTATCGTCCTGATATTCACCGCCCAATTCTTGCTGAATAAATGTTACTTCTTTAATAGTATCTCGCCCTGTTAGCTTTAATACCGCATTCAAAAAGACAATAGTAATTTTTTTATTCTTATCGTTTCCGAACAATTGCTTGAAGGCAAAATCAACCTTCAAATCAAAAAACTTATCTAACGGAATTCGTCGTATTGCTTTTCGATTCATCAGGTGTCACTCCTTTTTTATTACTATCATTATAGCATGAGCAACCTACTAAACCTCTTTAAAACATCAAAATCGTATTATTAATAAAATCTTAATTACTTAAAGACCTAAACCCTTAATTTTATAAGTATAAATCAAAAAGCTATGTTCACTAAACTGATGAACATAGCTTCTCTTTTATTATTTTTACAACTTGATTATTTGCTGTACATCTTATTTCAACGATTGATAGTTTTTCCTAGCAAATTTGGAGCCGCTCTTGTTGTTTAGTAGATTAAATATTACACTTAAGCAATTCTCCTTTGTGCTAGTACTCACGTCGCTATTGCTGTGGTGTTCTTATTAATTCCTTCGCAATTAACTTAAAAGTATTCAAGCGACTTTCTAGTGCGTATTGATTGCAGTTTAGCATCACTTCGTCAAATCCATAATGCTCTTGCTCTGTTACTAAAAATTCAGCGATTTCCTTAGGAGTTCCGACAAGATTGGCTTTTCGATTATTGGCAATTGTCATTTTATCCAATTCCGTAAGTGGATAATCCTTTGCTTCATCAGGTGACATCGCTTGAATAATTTGTCCCTTCATGAGATGAAGACGTGTAATATCAATCGGCTTTGCCAAATATTCCGCTTCCTCTAACGTATCTGCAACTGTCGCCGCAAAGGTAACGATAATTTGTGGCTTCTCCATGTAATAGGAAGGTATAAAGTAATCTCTATACGTATCAAATATATCCTTTGACATATTTCCAGTGAAAAACTGCGCATAAGAATAACCCACACCTAATCGTCCTGCCTGCATAGCGCTTTGACCACTAGATCCAAGTAACCAAGCCTCAGGTAATTGGACATTAACTGGTGCCGCAATCACTTGATCGTAGACGTGCTCGCCTGTTTTTTGATTATTCATCAGTTTTAAAATTATTTCGAGCTTATCATATTGCTCTGTAAAATGTTGCCTTCGTCCCTCTGCTAGTGCATAAATTGAGGCATGGTCACCACCTGGGGCTCTGCCAACACCAAAGTCAATACGATGCGGTGCCAAGCCACTTAATGTTTTAAAGACCTCTGCCAGCTTATATGGAGAATAGTGCATCATCATAACGCCTCCAGTACCTATACGAAGACGTTTTGTTTTCGCTGCTAAAAAAGCAGCTGCAACCTCGGGAGCTGAACTTGCCAATGAATGACTATTATGGTGCTCTGCTAACCACATACGATGATAGCCAAGCTCTTCACCTAAAAGCGCTATTCGTTCCGTACGCTGAAAGGCTTCCTCAGCAGTATGACCTTTTGGTACAGGCATTTGATCTAAAATACTTAATCTCATTGAAAACACCCTCTCTGACTCTTAGCACTCCCCTCTACTTTAGTATAGGTAGTTTTTTTTACAAAGCAAAAGGCCTTACTCATAGGCGAGACGATTTGTATGCCATGTATCATAAACCATGCCAATAAGTAACCGTTTTTGTTCGGGATTCAATACGACATCATTAAATTTCATTGCATAAGCAGTAAATTGGTTCGTTTGTTCATCCACTACGAACTGTAAAATTGCATGCCCTTTTTCACCTTCAAATGTAATATCACCTGATAATTCGACAACATGCTCGCCTGTTTTTGCCTGGTAATATCGCCAATATGGTTCAAAAAAAGCATAATTAAATGCATTACGAACAGATACATCTGAAAAATCCCCCAAATACCCTTCTTTTACTGTATCGATATACTCATTATCGGTAATATCTTTTTTGGCATTATAAACACATCCAACAAGTAGCCCCATAAACACAACACAAATAAATACTCTTATATGATTCCCTAAACTCAAATGTCATCACGTCCCCTTTACGCAAAAAACATAATCACCTACATAATACATCAAAATATACACATAAAGTAGAATATTTTTGATTTTTATAGAATTTTAAAATATTTAAAGATATTTAATTCTCAAAATTAATAGAGAAATACTATTTAAGCTATTTACAGTCACTATTCATTTCGCTACTATCAGATTATTATTATAGAAAAGAGATGACTGCTGTGCCTTTTGATTTAGATGTAAATATTTTACTCATTCTTATTTTTTTTGGCTTTCTAGCCGCATTTATCGATTCTGTCGTGGGAGGCGGCGGGCTTATTTCATTACCTGCTCTTATGTTTGTTGGTCTCCCACCATCTGCAGCCGTGGCTACCAATAAGTTAGCAGGCACTATGGGGTCATTTACGAGTACTGTGACATTTTATCGCTCTGGAAAATTGGATATTAAATCAGTTTATAAATTGTTCCCATTTGCTTTTATAGGTTCAATGATCGGTGCATGGATTGTCCATCTTATGGATCCTAGCGTTCTAAAACCGCTTATGCTTGTCATGCTAGCAGCTGTGGCTATTTATACTATTTTCAAAAAAGACTGGGGTAGCATTTCTACCTATAAAAAATTGACACCTAAGCGTTACGCATTTTTTGTGTTGATCATTACCTTCATCGCCTTCTATGATGGCTTTTTAGGACCAGGGACAGGCTCTTTTCTACTATTTGCCTTCTTAATAGTTGGCTTTGACTTTTTAAAATCAGCTGGCAATGCCAAATTTTTAAATTTCGGAAGTAATATTGCCGCCCTTCTTATGTTTATATACTTGGGGCAAATAAATTATGCCTACGGTTTACCGATGGGTCTTGCACAAATTGCAGGTGCAATTGTCGGTTCTAAATTTGCCATTAAACGTGGTAGCGGGTATGTACGTAATTTATTTATCGTTGTGACAATTCTATTACTTTTGAAAAATACATATGACTATTTTTCATGATTGATTCGTTATATCTTTAAAAACCAATTTAAGCGATGCAATTATATTGATTGCATCGCTTAAATGGTTTTATATAAATATGTTGTTTTAATGCGACACTACTTTACAATCAAAAAAAGTAAATTCTCGATTTGTGTATAGGCTTAAATATGCCAACTTTATTACTCTCTGATTCTTCCAAGAGATAGAACATATAAGATACTTTTTAGGTTCTTCTAGAATCTATTGAAATCCACCTATTCAGATACTCTCCCTCCTGCTTCAAATTATACCCGGGCAATATTATTTGTAATTGTGACCAATTTACCTTTTCCCCTTTCTAAGCAATTATAAAAGGTTTATAATTTGCTATGATTTTTCACCAAAATAAAATTTAAAACAATATGCAACATTATTAACAAGGAAAAGTGAAACTATAATCAGCAGAGGTTTCCTTTACCCCTACTGATTATTAGTCTTCACAAATCCGGTTTTGATGGGCAGTTAATGTGGGATAAATCACCATATACAAATTACTTGTCTTTGATGTTACCGAAATAAGATAAGTTTTTATATACTATCAACTTTTTTTCCCCTTTCACACGTCTAGTAGTTGTATACAAATTGAAAATGTTAAAAAGGAGCTTCTTAGGACATGAAAACAAGAAATGCATTTCAACACGAAGAGGTGTTTGTCCAGTTTATTCGTGAACAGAAAGAACGGTTTTATTTGCTCGCGTATAGCTATACGAAAAATGAACAGGACGCACTTGATGTAGTACAAGACAGTATTCAAAAAGCAATGCTTTCTCTCGATCGACTAGAAAATGTCGAGTATATGAAAAGCTGGTTTTATAAAATCGTCGTACGTACAGCAATAGATTTTTTACGTAAGCATAAACGCTTACAGGTGACAGACGATGATACATTGCAATATTTAACACCCGCACAAGAGGATGTCTACGAAAACGTTGATTTAGAGCATGCGTTAGATGAATTACCTCTAATGTATCGTGAAGTTGTCATTTTACACTATTTTGAAGACTTAAAGCTCGCTGATGTTGCCAATATCCTGAACATTAAGCTGAGTACTGCTAAATCCCGTCTTTATAAAGCGTTAAAGCTATTAAAAATTCAATTGCAAGATGTGAAGGGAGAAACAGCACATGGATGAAAAATTAAAAGAACTAGAAAAACAATATAATGAGATATCTATACCAAAGGAGCTAGATTTTGTGGTTGAAAACGCACTAAAACAAGGTAAAAAGAAGAGAAAAAAACGAGCGCCAAAATGGTTACTTGGCTCTGCGGCGGCAGCAATGCTTTTTACAGCTGGGTTAAATATCAGTCCTGCAATGGCAAAAACACTTTCAGAAATTCCTGTTGTTGGTAGCGTCGTAAAGGTTTTAACTTGGACTAAATATGAAGTAAAAGAAGAAACATTCGATGCTGACATTAAAGTACCTTCTATTGAAAATCTAAAAAATAAAGATCTTGCTAATAGTTTAAATGAAAAATACCGTTCAGAAGGTAAAGCTCTTTATGATGACTTTGTTTCTGAAGTTGGTTATGTAAAGGAAAATGGAGGCGGTCATGTAGGGATAGACAGCGGTTATGAAATCAAAACAGACAGTGACCAAATCTTATCGATTGGCCGTTATACCGTCAATACAGTTGGATCATCTTCTACAACTATGCACTACGACACAATTGATAAAAAAGATGAAATTTTAATTACATTACCGATGCTGTTTAAAGATAAAAATTATATTAAAACTATCAGTGAAAACATTATTAAACAAATGCGTGAACAAGCTGCATCCGACCCAGATAAAAAGTACTGGGTAAAAGGAGGAGGTCTCCCTGATGAAGAAGTTATAGATGGATTTACATCTATTAAAGCTGATCAACAATTCTATATTTCTGATAAAGGTAAACTTGTTATTTCCTTCGATAAATATGAAGTAGCACAAGGCTATATGGGCGTTGTAGAATTCGAAATCCCAACGGATGTCCTAAAAAATGATCTTGTAAGCTCGAAGTATATTCATTAATCATTTGCTAATAATGTAAAACTATAATCCGTGGGGGTTTTCTTTATCCCCACGGATTATTAGTCTTCACCAATCGGACTTTTACGAGCAGTTTTACCCGTACCGCACTTCTTTGCTGTGGGAAAAAACTGCTCGTCAATGCATGAAAAAATATAACTCTAAAATACGAGGTATTTGACATTTCAATCGTCAAATACCTCTTTTTTTCTGTGAAAAACACTTTTCACGAACGAGGTGGGATTACGAAATTCACGAAAAGTTTATTTTTTAATTTCTTCTTTTCAGCGTAGTTTGTCACGCTTATAATCCTCTTATTTTTTGTCTAAGCTAAAATGTATCAATTAACGTTAGAGGGTTTTCATATGAAAGGCGTAGGAACAATTAGTATTTTACATGTTATCTTCTTATCTATGACTGTTATTGGCTTAAAAAATCATGTAACAATTATTCCCCCACTACTAGACGTCGTAGGGAGAGATGGTTGGGCATCTGTATTATTGGCTGGAGTTATTATATTCTTCTGGCTATTTCTTTTAGTTTATATTCAAAAAAAGACGAATCAGGAACCTATTAGAGACTGGTTAGATGGGAAAATCGGCAAAATTGGCTCTACAATTGTCATTTATATAATAGTTATTTATTTACTCATTTTGGCTGCTTTTACGATGGTTGAAACATTGCAATGGGTAAACACAACATTTTTACCTCAAACACCAGCCATTATATTATTACTCATTTATACAATTCTTTGTGTTTTACTCGTTGCAACAAGTTTACAAACCATTGTAATTTTAAATGTCTTTGTATTATTCGGTGTAGTAGTCTTTGGTTTTTTTGTAGCATTTACAAATATACAAGTAAAAGAATACGAGTTATTACGTCCATTTTTTGAGCATGGATTCACACCTGTTATGAAGGGAATGATATATCCGGCATCAGGATTTATTGAATTAATCATGCTTTTATTTTTACAGCATCAATTTAGCGACCGCATTCGTTGGTATCATTTTGGGATCATGCTTTTAATTTTAATGGGGCTTACTTTAGGGCCACTCATGGGCGCAATTGCAGAATTTGGTCCAACCGAAGCAGCAAAGCAAAGATATCCTGCCTACGAAGAATGGGGATTAGTATCCATCGGTCGCTATATTGAGCATCTTGACTTTTTCTCTATTTACCAATGGCTTACTGGTACATTTATACGAGTCAGCTTCTTCTTATATGTTATAGCAGATTTATTGAAAATGACTGGGGATCCGAAGCAAATATGGAAAATGATAGCTCCACCCTTCTTTCTACTTTGTCTACCACTAATTATTTTAAATGAAAACATATTTCTAAAGGTGAAAGGGAACTATATATTGACAGTTACTTTTATTTTCTTTTTGCTTTTGTCAATTTTTTTCGTAATATTAGCTTTCTTTTCAGGTAAGTCTTCTAAAAAAGAGAAACCTGAAAAACAAGAAATGGAAAGTGGTGAATCATAATGCCTCAGCAGGAGAAGGCTATAGACCTAAACACCTTAAAAAAACTATTTCAAAAATCAGCAGATATTCAATTTCAGGAATATACATTTAATCAACATAAGGTTCATTTCATTACCTGTGATGCGATGATCGACCAACAATTGCTCAATGAAGTCATTATTCGGCGCGTTCAATTTCTTTATGATCATTTAGATGAGACATCCCTTGAAGAAAATATTACAAATCAACTTCATATCCCGACTCTTCAAAAAATCAAAGATAAAGAAGAAGCCATTACCTATGTATATACTGGTTTCCTACTGCTTTATTTTGAAGAGGAAGAGCTTTTATATGCTAGTAATGTTGCTAAAAAACCTAATCGAAATCCCGAAGAAACGAGGATGGAGGTTCTTGTTAAAGGGCCAAGGGATAACTTTATTGAAGACATCCGCGTCAACATTGCACTATTGCGAAAACGTTTACCTACAAATTCATTTTGTGTAGAAAAAGTGGAGTTAGGGAAACGTTCAAAAACAAGCGTGGCCATTCTTTATTTTGACGATATTGTCGATATGGATATTTTACACGGAATAAAAAAACAATTGGCAGCTGTAGATACAGATATTGTCTTTAGTGGAGATGTCTTAATGGAGCTAATTAACAAAAACTCAAAGCTTTTCCCAAAATTCGATTACACTGGACGACCCGATTATGCAATTCAGGCTCTAATTAGAGGACGTTTTCTCATTTTTGTCGATGGTGTAGCTTATGGCGTCATCACACCTGTAAATTTATTTTTATTATTAAAATCTGCCGAAGATAATGAATATCCCATCGTTTTCAGTTCTATAGAACGACTTTTGAGGATTCTTGGTATTTTAATCGGTTTGCTGTTGCCTGCATTTTGGCTCTCTCTGACGACTTATCATCAAAACCAGCTACCATTCCAGCTTTTGGCAACAGTTGTCCAAGCAAAAACAGGACTACCTCTCCCCTCCTCTCTCGAAATGTTAATAATGCTACTAATGTTTGAATTGTTTCGAGAAGCTGGCTTACGTCTACCTTCTGTTATTGGAGGTACGATAAGCGTTGTGGGAGGTTTAATTATTGGTGATGCAGCCATTCGCGCAGGCGTGACAAGTCCAGAAATGATTGTGATTATAGCGATTTCTACGATTGCCTCATATACTCTTGTTAACCAATCCCTAGTCACAACTATCAGTATATTACGTATTATGTTCATTATTGCCAGCGCTTTTTTAGGTTTATTCGGATTTTTTATATCACTATACCTTACACTTCTTTACTTATGTAATATCCGGATCTATGGTTACTCTTACATGAATCTTGCAACAGATTTAAATTGGGCAACTATTAAAAAATCGATCTTCCGCTTATCGTCAAAAGGCTACACTGAGCGTAATAAAGCACTTGCACCCCAGGATAACTCCCGTACCTCTAGCAGGAAGAAGCAATAAAAAAAAATACTTTACTAACAAGTTTTGCTAGTTCACTACTTCTTTCAGGATGTTGGGATGTTACCGAACCGCAAAGAATGTATTATGTTCATGGCCTTGGTATAGATTATAAAGACGGTCAGTATGAAATCTTTATGCAATTAATTAACTTTTCCAATGTAGCAAAATCTGAAAGTCCTAATCCACAAGCAACTCAATCAGAGATTGGACATTCTAAGGGAAAAACATTGGAAGAAGCAATAACTAAAGATATTGATATTTATCGCCTTTCTGAACATCTATATCGAAAAAATGCGAAAGTGTGGAAAAAACTTGAGAAGGATGGCAAGATCCCATTAACACCTAGTTCTATTAGTAAATTAGAAATAGACGTTAAAGTAAATTCTGGCCGTAAAACTTTTGTAAAGACAATGAAAGAATAACATCCGCCAGGGGCATTAATTTCATGAGCACCAGATTATGAACAACAATTTACTATCACCTAAAAAATTAGGCTTCACTTTTTTATTTGCAATTGACTTTAAACATGCTATAATGCATTTATAAAGAATTGAATAGCTTTTGACAATTTTGTCAAGGGGGAGTAGCTAGCAGGTGCGAACGAAGCATCTGATTTCACATTCGTCATTACATGGTTATTTACCATCGGGTGTGAAGGCATATCTTGGTGTACATGATATTTTTCTGTGCAGCTTACAGTTAATTGCTTAGCAAGACCTTTGCCTATTTTTTAGGCAGGGGTCTTTTTATTTTGCCTAAAAAAGCGAAGGATACGTTAAAAGCAGTTTATTCATTCTGTTCTTAGTATATAGAGGAGGAAATAAATTTGGACGCAATTTTATTAGAATACGCGTGGGTTCTCATCGTATTAATTGTACTGGAAGGTTTATTAGCTGCCGATAATGCTGTCGTTATGGCCGTAATGGTTAAGCATTTACCAAAAAATCAACAACAAAAGGCACTATTATATGGTTTAGTAGGAGCATTTGTTTTCCGCTTCGCTGCACTATTTCTTATCACCACACTTGTTAATTTCTGGCAAATCCAAGCTCTTGGCGCTGCATACTTATTAATCATGTCTGGCAAGCATATTTACGATTCACGGAAAGTCGCACAAAATCCGGAGGAAATTCAAGAGCCTAAAAAACAATCTGGTTTCTGGATGACCGTACTGAAGGTTGAGTTTGCTGACATTGCCTTTGCCATAGATTCAATTTTAGCAGCTGTTGCCATTGCAGTTACACTACCTCATATCGGAAATTTTGATATTGGTGGCATTAATGCAGGGCAATTCGCAGTGATGTTTTTAGGTGGTATTATCGGTGTTATTATGATGCGTTTTGCGGCTCGTTGGTTCGTGAAAATTCTTGATAAATTTCCATCACTTGAAACAGCTGCCTTCTTAATCGTTGGTTGGGTTGGTGTAAAACTGGCTGTTCTAACATTAGCACATGAAAAACTAGGTATTATTCCACATGAATTTCCACACTCACCACTATGGAAAACTATTTTCTGGATTGTTTTAGTTGGAATTGCCCTTGGTGGTTATTTAGTTGGTGTGAGAAACCAAAGAAAAAATGTAAAATAACAGAAAAATTTCCTGGTTCTAACGAAGACCAGGTGATTTTGTATTACCAAACCCCGATATTATGATAATGATACAAATTTTTTTGGTCGAATCTTTTTCTTAATTGACTCGTATGTTAATACATAAAAGTTATTTTATAAAAAGAAAGGATTCTTCTATATGACTTATGCTAAAAATCAAAACTTAAACAAAATTTTAAAACACTTCGCTTTTATGTGGGTATTGACAGTTGTCGGAATGTACATTGCAACATTATTACCTCCAGCTATTGTCATGCCTTTATCCATTATTGCTATTGTACTTCTTATCATCGCCTGCTTTGTAAGAAGTCTTAAGCTTGCTAATTCCATAATGTATTCAATCCCCTTTTTAATGGGAATATTACTATTTTGGACAACACAATTTTACATTGCAGAGCTAGGACAACAGCTTGTTCTACTTGTTTTCGTAGCAACCGTAGCTATTTTCATTGTGCTAGCACTAATTGGTATGATGATGAATAAAGACATTTCCAATTGGGGAAGCTATTTATTCACTGTATTAATCGTCGTAATTGTATTTTCACTAATCTTTATGTTTATCCCGGTTAGCAACATGGTCGCATTGATTATTGCGGGAATTACTGTACTACTTTTTAGTCTCTATACTGTTTATGACTTTAACCAAATCCGACATAATCATGTGTCAGATGCTGAAGTCGTTGGAATGGCTTTAAATCTTTATTTAGATTTTATTAATTTATTTGTCAATCTTTTAGAAGTCATTTGGCGTTTAAAAAATATAATTGATTAAAATCCCTAATTGAGAATAAACATCAATTAAATTTTGCAATACTGCCTTTCTTCGCAGTATACTATAAGAGAAGCAACAGGTATTTACTTCAAAGGGAGGAAAACTTTTATGTTATCTGAAAAACTACACACAGCACTAAACGAACAAATGAATTTTGAATTTTACTCTGCGCATGCTTATATGGCGATGGCGGCATATTGCACAGATCAAGATTACGATGGCTTTGCCAACTTCTTTTTAGTACAGGCTGAAGAAGAACGCTTCCATGCGATGAAATTTTATAATTTCCTAAGTGATATGGGCTACCGTGCAACAATCCATGGCTTCGATAGCCCAGATAATCATTTTGAGTCTATTTTACATGCCTTCAAAACTGGCCTTTCACACGAGAAAGAAGTGACTCGCCGTATTTATAATTTATCGGATATCGCTTTAGATGAACGCGAGCACGCGACAATGGCTTTCTTAAAATGGTTCATTGACGAGCAAGTGGAAGAAGAATCAACGTTCGACACATTAATCCGTAAAATTGAACGTATAGAAAGTGACTCTAACGCGGTCTTTATGCTTGATGCTGAATTAGCAACACGTTCATTTACACCTGATGCCGAAGCATAAAGTTTAATTTAAATTATATCGCTGAAGATTTAGCTCGGATATTACAAAAAGCTACTAAGTTTCACTTTAGAAACTTAGTAGCTTAATTTCTGCAGATTCATTTTTCAAATTATATACTAAAGATAATTAATCAGCATTCTAATCTTCTAAGTAATAATAAAAATTGCCATCTGCATACGAAAGATACCCAAATTTTTCGTTCGGTTTTAATTGCAATATTTGTTCGGTACCCTTTAAGTAAAAGCAAGGCGCTTCATCATCAACAAATGGTTTTCCTAAATCTTTATACCATTCTTCATTCAGGTGTTTAGGAAAAAAATCAAACGAAATAATTCCAATTTTATCGCCCATACCTATATAAGAACAATATTGCGTCTCTATATCTTTTCCTGTACTATCTTTCAAGTAATAAATATTACAGTCTGTTTCACCATCTACAGTTACGTACTGTTCTCTCTTAGCTGGGTTTCCTAACTTATTAACTACATCTTTTCTCGAATTACCTAAAGTAATTCCATTAACCATAAAATTATTCTTTTGTTTATCAATCTTAATCATCAATTTATCTTGTTCAAATACTTCCACCAATGATTTATTATACTTTTCAGCTACCTTTTGTGCTGAGTCCCCATTACTATTAACAGTTTTTATATCTGCCTTATTTTTAATTAGTTCTTCAACAACTTTTTTATCCCCATTTATTATCGCTAAATATAATGGTGTTTGCCCTTGTCCATTGAATCCATTTACATCTGTTCCCTTTTTTATTAATTCTGCTAAAAAAGTCAGATTATCTTTTTTATTATTAAGGAGAACATGAATTGCATTATTTCCAAATTTATCAACTTTATTAAGGTCTAGTCCCTTATCTATAAATATTTGAACTATCTCTTTATTTTGAGTAAGAATAGCCGTTTCGTATGTATTTTTACCATCTATATTCACTCTCTTTAAATCAATGTCCAGGTTTAATAATTCCTTGATTAATGCTGTATTGTTTAACTGCTGTAATAAGGCAACTTGTACAATATTGTTTCCCTCATTATCTACATCTTGAAGACCTACTTTCATTTCATTATTTAGGTATTCAATCATTTCTCTATTCCCGGTTTTCATTGCATAAAATAGGACGGTATTCCCCATTTCATCCTTTACGTTCATATCAACTCCGAATTTATGAAGTTCTTTTAAAATTTCATATTGTTCATTGATGACTGCAACATGCGCAAGGGTTTGTTTTTCTTTTCCAACCTTGACACTTCCCATTCCTTTATTCATTAAGGAAATAGCTAAGTTTTTATTAGGTAATTTGATGGCTTCACTTATTGGATTTTCACCATCCCTATTTACAAAATTAACATTTGCCCCGTTTTCAATCAAAAAATTTATATCGTTCATATTTTGGCTTTTTACTGCTTCAATTAAAGAGTTATCTTTATCTTTCAATAAAAGATAATTTTCCCATGAAAATGTAAACTTTGTTATAAAGCCATAACCTGCAATAGCAATAAGCAATAAGAGACTTATCAACAAAGAGCTATATTTAAAGATTTTCTTTACTTTTTTCTTAGATATTTCACGTTGACGTTCTATTTCTAATAGCTCTTTCTTTTTATTTTCTTCCACCTGTTTTTCATATAGTTTAATATGTTCATTTATTGTTTCTTCATTACTATAAATTGAAAGAACATGATCTTTTTCTCTTTTGCATCGCTTACATGTTTCCATATTCTCTAAGTTAAGACGTCCACATACACATGTCCATTTATCATTCAATATTTGTGAATAATATTTTGCATCATTTCCTTCACGTGCTTTCACAAACGTTAATTGCCTCGGGTTATTAATTTCTTTTAGTTCTACTTTCTCTAGCTCTGTTTCAGTTTTAGTCCATGTAGTTTCATCATTAAAAAGTACTTTGTCAATGACTATATCTAGGTTTCTTGCATGTGAAAAATTATCTAATAGAATTTTTTCATTGTCACCAAATGCTTGGTTAGGACCTATTGATTCAGTTAACTGAAGTTTATATTCAAAGCTATTAGATTCCCAACCAACTGGCTCACCAAATTGATCAAAACAATAGACAGTAGCATTAAAGCCTTTAATTCTTTTTTCTGAAATGTTATTAAATCTAAATGAACAATAAACCTTACCAGTTTCTTTACTTCTATAAAGCTGATATTCAAGCAATTCAATTGGACAATTTATATTAACTAACATACAATTCCTCCGATTAATTTAACAACTCAAATTCCTCTTCTTTAGGCTTCCCATTAGCTTTTAAACTTATTTCTTGGAGTAATGAAATAATTTTCGCAATTGCTAAAAAGAATATTCCTGTTAATACAATAGATATTGCTGATACTAAAGTTGTAGTAAGATGAGATGTATAAACATCTTTTAATACAAAATATCTTTCTTCTATAAGGTTATTATCATAATGTTTATGAGCCGCTTCTTCCCAATATTTCATATCCTCCCTTTCTTCTTTTAAACTTGAGATTTGAGATAAAGCAAAAATTATAGCGGTAACAATTAAAATCACACTTGTTATCTGTAGCACTAATTTCACCAGTAAATCCTCCATATATTTAAATAATATCTATTATATACTAATTACCCATTATTTACTACGCACTCTAGAATACTCCCCAGGAGAATATACACAATCCCCCCTAGTACTTTACTCACCATTAAAGTTTGTACTGTTTTTTTTATCCCAATTGATGAAACAACACAAAACATAAAAAAATGCCCTAAAAGTAAAAATTACTTTTAGAACATTTTCTTTTAACGTTTATTCTTCATATTGAATATCTAATTTTTTCGGAATTTCTGGTATATCGTTTGATTTTACATCCGCTTCTGCTAAAGCTAACGTATGTAATTGATATTTTTTCTGAGCATCAAAAGGAATTGCAGTACTTTCCATTTTTTTGTTCATCTGACTACGTGCAAGTAGACCATTATTAGATAAATCAATGCTCATTATACTGTTAATCGTTTCTTTTAGCATATCAATATCCTTTTCTTTAAGTGGCATTTGCTCGTCCATTAAAAATGGTTGAATATTTTCTTTAATATAGCCCTGTGCCTCAATCAAACAAGAAAATTCATTTAATTTGTTAGCGTATAATTGTAATTGGCGCTTTTCTTTTGAGCGTTGTTGATTAAGCTCTTGCACTTTTTGCTCAATACGCACCAAACGATTTTTCGTTATATCCATAAGATATCTTTGTATTGAATCAATGGACTGAAGCATCATTACCTCCGCCTCTTGCACTTTTTCAAATTGTGCAATACAAAGAATTTGCTGCTCATTTAACTTGTTAACTCGTTCCTTGAAAAATCCATTTTGTGTATGCTGACCAAAGATAGCTTTCATAAGGCCTTTTCCGTGAATTTTTTTATGCTGAGCGTCCAATCGATCATATTCACGTATATATTCGCTATGCATATTACGATATTCTCGTAACATTTGTTGATAAAAAATAGCCTTTTCTGTAAAACTTTCCACAATTTCATCTTGTAAATAATCATTTTGTGAGATGGTTTGTAAAAGTTGGTATAATGTTTGAACATTTTCAAATACATTGGCAACCTGTTCGTATTCTTGCTCATATTCAGTCACAATCGCTAAATCACGTTGATAGCGTGAAAATTCATATTGTGAATCGCCTGCATATTTTTCAATGTTCTCAACAGCAGATTGGAAAGGATCTCTTTGTGGAATAACAGCTAATTCGAAGCGGAATCGTTCAAGCCATTGCAAGAAGCGAATTAAAATGCCATACGTTTTCTTATCACTATTTTCTGCAATCCTATGAATTTCTGAAATTAATTGTTCGTATTGACTATTTTGCCAAAGCTCATCACTATTAGTCTGTTTAGCTTCAATCGCTTCTCTAGCAGAGATAGCAACAAAATCACTAATCAAATGTCCATATCGTTCTCTCTCAGTATTGATAAACGGCTTCGTATTTTCATTTGAATCAATGGCATTGATAACACAAAGAGGCTCAACACCTTTGTTTTTTAACGTTTCCATCAATAATATTTCTGGATAAATAGCCATCGAACCTGAGCGTAATACCCAAAAGATTTCGTCAACACGGTTCATCAATGATTCTGGGAAGTAGGCCATTTCTCCTCCTCCAGATTCCAATGAAACAGAATCAATAATTGTCACTGATTTTAATAAATCATTTTTTAAATATACTTCTAGGTAATCTAAATGTTCTCGTAGTATTTGAGCTGCAAAAGTATCACCAGTTGTCAATAATTCTAGCTTACTCATATCGAATTTTGCTACAACACCATCTAAAAAATACGCCTTTATTTCTTCATGTTCACCATATCGCAAAAACGTATTGACCCCTGTTGGATGCTGATCACTAACAGGTAAAACTTGACGTCCTAGCAAACCATTCACAACTGTTGTTTTTCCAACACGCGCTTTCCCTACAATAAGAATCATCGTTTCGTTGTTAGCATCTTGAATGATGCGATTTAAGTGTTTAGCTGTATCTTTCACATATGTATTTTGTAAAATAATGCCATGTAATTGTCGCAAATGATCAACTAGCTGTGGCAAAATATTATTCGCTGAGGCTGTATATTCGATCGGCACATTATCAATATTTGTCATCCTCAAAACCTCTTTTCGTATGTATCTAAAGTTATTATAAATGAAAATATTCTCTTATTAATACATAGTACTAAGAAATAACGACAAAAAAGGACAATATACTTAAATTCCGTTGTCACAAATAGGTAATAACTCTTACACTATTAAACCTTCTATCTCAGATATTATTACTCATTCAGACTAAAAGAAATAATTATTATCAGGATAAATTTGTAAGAGTTAGTCTTCTCACATTTTCTATTATTCTTCTTTATTAAACTTTATTCTTCAATTCCAGCCATACGTGCGTAAACCGCTCCAAGTGTTGGCATTCCACCTTGTGCACCGAATTTCTCTACTGATAACGAAGCAGCAATATTAGCAAAATATACTGCCTGATCTAATGATTGCCCTTCTGCTAAAGCATGAGCAAGTGCACCGTTAAACGTATCACCTGCACCTGTTGTATCTACCGCCTTCGTTAAATAGCCAGGAACATGAATAGGATACTCACCATCAAAATAGCGTGCTCCATCACTACCTAGCGTAATAATCATTTTATTAGGATATTTTTCTAATACTTGCTCAAAGTCATCTCCAAAAATTTCAGCACACTCCGTTTCATTTGGTGTGATATAAGTAATATCCTCCATCCATTGCACATCAAAATTAGCCACTGGTGCCGGATTTAATAAAACAGGCACATTCGCTTCTTTACATAGTTTTATTGCAGAAGCGGTCGTTTCCATTGGGATTTCCAGTTGCATAATTACCATCTGACTTTTCTGAATGATTTCTTTCGCTGCCTCTATATGTGCAGGCTTTAATTCATAATTAGCACCAGGCACTACAATGATACGATTATCGTTATCGTAGATTAAAATATTAGCAATCCCAGTAGGTGCCGATACGCTCGTAATAGCTTCAGTTTGAACATGCTCTTGCTGTAAAACATTACGCAAAGTTTCACCAAAACTATCAGAGCCTACACAGCCTATCATTGCGACTTCACTTCCAAGCCGTGCCACAGCAGTTGCCTGATTAGCGCCTTTTCCTCCTGGGATTGTTTGAAATTCTTTACCGAGGATTGTTTCTCCCTGCTTTGGAAAAACTCCCATTTGTACAGCCAAATCCATATTTATGCTACCTATAACTGTAATCATCTTTTTCCCTACCTTCCATCTTATTTTTCCATTTTAACTGAGAAAACAGTAGAAAGACAGGGCATTTACATTTGAAAATTATGGGGTTATGTTCAATTTAGTTTTCCCAATAAACCTTTCCTTGCCTCTAATTCAATTTTCCTATCACAATCTTCACAGGAAAACTTCCCGTTCATATTTTCTTTATATAGTTTATATTTCCTTGTCCCTTCTACAACTTCAAATATTTTCTTACAAAAAATACAATGAACCTTATAGCTAATCATAATATTTCCTCCTTTAAGCCGATGTAGTTTTTTGGGGAATATAGCACAAAATATAATGAGACCGACAATAAAATACTTATAATACCGAAAATAATTGCAGTCATTTGAAGCGTAAATAATTCTGCAAACAGACCTAATAATAAGGTAAAGGAAATTTGTAAAATATTTTGAAATATACTAGAAATACTACCGAATCTCCCCATCATTTCAGACGGTACATTTTGCTGATAAAACGTTTCATAACCAGTATTACTAAATGCCATAAAGAAGCCTAGAAAAGCTAAACTTACAAACGCTAATATATTTGATGTCGAGGCATAAAAGGATGTGTAGAATAGCATTGTCAGGAACAGGCCAAAAGCTATATATGATCGAGTGGACCATTTTTTGGCCAAGCTTGCGGCAACCATTCCACCTAAAATTGCTCCGGCTCCTGCACTACTCACAAAGGCTCCATATAAGCTATCGGATAACGCTAAATCTTGCTTTATAAATGTTGCTTCTTGAGAATCAAGTGCAAAAGCAATCATTAACGCACTTTGAAACAGTAAATAAATCGTTATAAATAATGAATTTTGTCGGATGAAAGCTATTACAGCTAGATAATCACTTTTTAATAGTTGCCAAGTAATACGTTGCCTTGAAGTTTCCTTCATATCATCTACATCTGGTAATAAATAAATGATCATAGCACAAACAAAAAATGTAAAGCTATTGAACCAAATCGTAACTGTTGTATTAAAAAGCATGATGAGGAGCCCCGCTAGTGCTGGACCTACTAAAAATGAGCCTGAATTGAATGTGCCAAGTATTGCGTTAAATCGTTGTCTATCTTCTGAGGGAACAACCTTTGTAATATAATATGTACTACTAGGTCCAAAGAAGCTATTCGCTATATTCGCTAAAAATAACAGCGTATAGATGAGCCAAATAGATTCCATAAATGGCATACAAAAAACAATGAACCCTCGTATAACATCAGTTGTAATCATCAACTTACGTTTATTCATACGATCAATGAAAGAACCAGCTACCAAGCTTGTTAAAACTCTTGCTATTGGACCGACAATAAAAATTCCAGCCATCGCTGCCGGCGATTGTGTTAAATGCCATACAAATAAATTTAGCGCTACAAGGTAAATCCAGTTTCCTAGATTGGAAAAACCTAAACCCCCAATTAACATACTGTATTTTCGAATGATATTCATGATAGTTCCCCCTTTCAATATAACTAACCTCATCATCATTCGATCCTTTTCACCGCACCAAATGCTTTTTTCGGTGATGTTAAATTAACTACCCACGATTTCTACTAAACATTCCATTTTTTACCGCATAACTCCATTTATATATTATCAAAATATTACATCAATTTGTGTGTAATTTTACAAAAAATATACATTTTATATACCTAAAACATCCACCAGGGGATTTAACTTTATTCGGCGGATATTATTTATAAAATTTGTAAACCTAGTCATTTGCAATTAAGGAGTTTTTCATAACTACATGAGCATTTTCCCTCTTAACCCGATCAGTTCTTCCTATTACCTGAGCATTTCTCCCTTCAATCAAAGTAATTTTACTTCTTTATTAAAATAAAAAAACTGAAGACAACAAATGTGTCTTCAGTCTAAAGGTAATCGTTTCATTTATGAAAATGTAATACGTTGTGCTTCGTAAGCAGCAATTTGTTCTTCGTATTTAAATGTTAGGGCAATTTCATCCCAACCATTTAATAATGTTTCTTTATAGTAAGGATCGATGCTAAAGCTATACACTTTACCATCTTCACCTGTTACTGTTTGTGCTTCAAGATTGACTTCCATTGAGTACGGTGTCTCTAAGCCTTTTGCTAAAATTTCATCACACTCTGCTTCAGTTAGCTTGATTGGTAACATCCCATTTTTGAAACAGTTACTATGGAAAATATCTGCGAATGACGGTGCAATCACTACATTGTATCCGTAATCTAAGATTGCCCACGGTGCATGTTCACGAGATGATCCACAGCCGAAGTTATCTTGTGCTACTAAAATTTTGGAGTCTTTAAATTCAGGTTTGTTTAACACAAAATCCTTTATTTCATTACCATCTGCATCAAAGCGCCAATGGTAAAATAAATACTGACCAAAACCTATACGCTCAATACGCTTTAAAAACTCTTTCGAAATAATTTGGTCTGTATCGACATTTTTACGATCAAGTGGAGTTATCACACTATTTACGATATTAATTGGTTCCATTTGCAATCATCCCTTCCGTGTAAATGGAATTTACACAGTTTCCTTTACGAATTCACGAACATCCACAAAGTGACCAGCAATTGCTGCCGCTGCTGCCATTGGCGGTGATACTAAGTGTGTACGAGAACCAGCTCCTTGGCGTCCTTCAAAGTTTCTGTTCGATGTTGATGCACAGCGTTCACCTGCCGGTACTACATCATCATTCATTGCTAGACACATGGAGCAACCTGTCTCACGCCATTCAAAGCCAGCATCTGTAAAGATTTTATCTAATCCTTCTGCTTCTGCTTGTATTTTCGTCGAATATGATCCTGGCACAACAATCGCTGTTACATTTTCATGCACTTTACGCCCTTTAATAACATCTGCAGCTGCACGTAAATCACTGATGCGTGAGTTTGTGCAGGAACCGATAAATACGTGTTGTATATCGATTGAAGTTAATGGTTGACCTTCCTCTAAGCCCATATAGGCAAGTGCTTTACGAAGAGCAGCTTTATCTGACTCATCCTCATAATCTGCCTGTGTTGGAACATTACTTGAAACACCTGAACCCATTGACGGATTCGTTCCCCAAGTGATGATTGGCTCAATCTCTTCTGCTTGAATGATTCGAACTGTATCATATGTTGCATCATCATCGGATGCTAAGCTTAACCAATAATCTGCAGCTTCCGCAAACTGTTCTCCCTGTGGTGCATGTTTGCGTCCACGGATATAGTCAACAGTCGTTTGGTCAGGAGAAATTAGCCCTGCCTTTGCACCAGCCTCGATTGACATGTTACAAATTGTCATCCGTTCTTCCATAGAAAGCTTGTGGATAGCCTCTCCAGTGAATTCCACAATATGTCCTGTGCCGACACTGATACCGAATTTAGAAATAATCGCTAAAATAATATCTTTTGCAGCTACACCTACAGGAAGCTCACCTTCTACACGAATCTCCATTGTTTTCGGCTTGTTTTGCCATAGAGTTTGTGTTGACAATACATGTTCTACCTCAGATGTACCAATACCGAAGGCAATCGCTCCGAACGCACCGTGAGTAGACGTATGAGAGTCACCACAAACAATAGTTTTACCAGGCTGAGTTAAACCTAGCTCTGGTCCAATTACGTGAACAATTCCTTGGTCAGGGTGCCCCATCCCTGCAAGCTCAACGTCAAATTCTTCAGCATTTTTTGCTAACGTTTCAATTTGGTTACGTGCAATTGGATCATGAATCGTTGGTAGATTTTTTGTAGGTACGTTATGATCCATTGTTGCAAAGCTTAAATCTGGACGACGCACTTTACGTCCGTTCATTCGAAGACCTTCAAAAGCTTGCGGAGAAGTTACTTCATGAATTAAATGGAGATCAATATATAACAGGTCCGGTTTGCCACCTTCTTGATAAACAACATGCTTATCCCAAATCTTTTCAATTATATTTTTGCCCATTATCTTCACCTATTTCTTAAATGTATGTTGTCATAATGCTTTCTGAAACAAAACTTGTATCAATCTCGTTAATAACTTTATCTGTCCATTCATTCGTCGAAAGTATACGACCGCCATCACGGACAAGATCTGCTGTGAAATAGCCATCATCAAATACTGCACTTACAGCACGTTCGATTTCTGCTGCCTCTTCCTTTAAGCCAAATGAATATTGTAGCATCATGGCAACTGAAAGAATTGTTGCTGCCGGATTTGCTACACCTTGGCCTGCAATTTCTGGAGCTGAGCCATGTACTGGTTCATATAGACCAAAATTATCTCCACGAATGGATGCAGATGGTAATACGCCTAAAGAGCCTGTTATAACAGATGCTTCATCACTTAAAATATCTCCAAACATATTTTCAGTAACTACCACATCATAATGACTAGGATTTGTAATTAATTTCATTGCAACTGAGTCTACTAAATTGTGCTCCACTTGCACATCTGGATACTCTTTTTTCTTCGCTTCTACAACTTCGCGCCATAAACGACTTGTTTCTAGTACATTTGCTTTATCAACAGAGCATAATTTGCCTCCACGTAAACGTGCTAATTCAAAGGCATTTTCAACGATACGCTCGACCTCTGCAGTTGAGTAAACAGTTGTATCAATCGCGCCATTCTCAGTACGCATACGTGGTTCCCCGAAGTATACGCCGCCTGTTAATTCACGTACAATCATTAAATCGACGTTTTCGGCTACTTCACGCTTTAATGGTGAAGCATCTAGTAAACTCGGGAACGCCTTTACTGGACGTAGATTTGCGAATAAGTCAAAGTGTTTGCGAATACGTAATAATCCTTTTTCTGGACGTAATTCAGGTGGGTTATTATCCCATTTCGGACCACCAACGGCTCCAAGTAAAACTGCGTCACTATTTTCACACATCTCAATTGTTTCATCTGGTAGTGGATTATTGTGTTGGTCGATGGCAGCGCCTCCGATTGTCGCATAACCTAAATGGAATGTATGGTTGAATCGCTTACCAATTACCTGTAATACACGTACAGCAGAAGCAACAACCTCTGGCCCAATTCCGTCACCAGGAAGTACTGTAATTTTTTTCTCCATCGTCAAAACACCTTTCTTTGTATAGCGTTGAACTACGCTATTTTAGTAAGACTCTCACCTATTTGAATAGGTGAGGTCATCAATATTACGACTGACTACACGCTTTTGGGATGTGAATTTGATGATCCATTAACTTACAGGCTGTGCACGAAGGCTTGCTTGAATTAAATGACGGTTGATGGCATTTAAATAAGCTTTTGCCGAAGCTTCTAAAACATCTTGTGATGAGTTTCGCCCGGTTGCTGATACACCATCATAGCGGATATTAATCACGGCTTCACCTAGTGCATCTCGTCCCTTACCGACAGACTTAACTCGGTAATCAATCACATGAATGTCTCCTTGTACAAGTTGCTCAAGCGTATTGAAAATGGCTTCCACTGAGCCTGAACCTGTTGCAACAACTGTCTTCTCTAGACCTTCTGGTGTTAAAACAATCGCTGTTGCTGTTGGTATATTTTCTGTACCATATTGCACCTGTACCATCTTCAGTTCATAGAGTGGAACATCTTCTATTTGAACTTGTTGCTCTGTAAGAAGCGTTAGTAAATCTTCTTCCGTAATTTCTTTTTTACGGTCAGCAAGCTTTTTAAATTCAGTAAATGCTTTATTTAGTTTTTCATCTGAAAGGTTAAAGCCCATTGTTTCTGCTCGGTCACGGAATGCTGCACGACCTGAGTGTTTACCAAGAACGAGCGGTACCTCCCCTTCACCGATTAGGGCAGGTGAAATAATCTCGTACGTTTCTGGATTTTTCAACACACCATCTTGGTGAATACCTGATTCGTGTGCAAATGCATTTTTACCAACAATAGCTTTATTCGGCTGAATAACTACATTTGTCAATTTACTGACTAATTGAGATGTACGTTTAATTTCTTGTAAATGAATACCTGTTTCTACAGGGTAAATATCTTTACGGATATGAAGGGCAACTGCGATTTCTTCAAGCGCAACATTTCCAGCACGCTCCCCGATGCCGTTAATCGTACCCTCAACTTGTGAGGCACCATTTTCAATGGCTGCAATTGTGTTAGCGGTTGCCATACCTAAGTCATCATGGCAATGTGCAGAGAATTTTACCTTGTCAGCACCTTTTACGTTTTCAAGTAAGAATTTAAATAATGCACCATATTCTTGTGGCGATGCATATCCTACTGTGTCAGGTACATTAATGGTTGTCGCACCCGCCGCAACAACTTCATTCATAATGCGTACTAAAAATTCACGATCTGAGCGGAATGCATCTTCAGCAGACCATTGTACAAGCGGAAAGAATTTTTTTGCATATTTTACGGCTTCAACCGCTTGTTCTACCACTTGATCAGGTGATTTTTTTAGCTTGTATTCCATATGAATTGGGGAAGTTGCTAGGAAAATATGAATGTGCGGTTGCTCTGCCACTTTAATTGCTTCCCACGTTGTGTCGATATCTTTTTGTACACAGCGAGCTAAGCCTGTTACGATAGAGTTTTTCACTGTCCCTGCAATACGATTTACCGCATCAAAGTCACCGGGTGACGAAGCAGGAAAACCTGCTTCTATAATTGTCACTCCTAGGCGCTCCAATTGCTTGGCGATTTCAATCTTCTCTGCTGTGTTTAGATTAATACCAGCAGATTGTTCGCCGTCACGAAGGGTTGTATCGAAAATATCAATTTTTCGCACTTGCAGCCACTTCTCTCACGACTTTTTCTTTACCTTCGTTAATGAATGGCATCATAGCACGTAATTTAGCACCAACTTCTTCGATTTGGTGGTTCGCACCATCTTCTTTGAATTTTGTATATTCAGGACGACCGTTTTCGTTTTCTTGAATCCAACGGCGAGCGAATGTACCATCTTGAATATCCGTTAATACATCTTTCATACGAGCTTTTACTGAGTCATCGATAATGCGTGGTCCTGCAACATAGTCACCCCACTCTGCTGTATCTGATACTGAGTAACGCATTGTTGCCATACCACCTTCAAACATTAGGTCAACAATTAATTTTAGTTCGTGAAGTGTTTCAAAGTATGCTAACTCTGGTTGGTATCCTGCTTCTACTAAAGTTTCGAAACCTGCTCTTACTAATTGTGTAGCACCGCCACAAAGTACAGCTTGCTCACCGAATAAATCAGTTTCCGTTTCTTCTTTGAATGTTGTTTCAAGTAAACCGCCACGAGCTGCACCGATTCCTTTACCATATGCAAGAGCTAAATCTTTTGCTTGACCAGTTGCATCTTGATGAATTGCGAATAACCCTGGTACACCAGCACCTTCTTGGAATTGACGACGAACTAAGTGTCCTGGACCTTTCGGAGCAACTAAGAATACATCCACATCTGCTGGCGGTGTAATTTGACCGAAATGAATGTTAAAGCCATGTGCAAACATAAGTGCCTTACCAGCTTCAAGATGTGGAGCAATTTCAGCCTCATATACAGCTTTTTGACGCTCATCTGGAAGTAAAATTTGGATAACATCTGCTTCTTGCGCTGCTTCTGCAACAGTTTTCACATCTAATCCATCCGCTTTTGCTGCATCGAATGATCCGCCCGGGCGAACTCCTACTACTACATCGAATCCTGATTCTTTAAGGTTTAAAGCATGTGCGTGACCTTGTGAACCATAACCGATGATTGCGATTTTTTTTCCTTTTAATACTTCCTCGTTGATGTTTTGTTCATAGTACATAGTAGCCATTGTTTGTTTCCTCCTAATATTTGGGTTTGTTTTTTTAACTTCGGATGCTAGCAAACCAACGAAGGGCTATGCATTCAAAGCTATCAATTTTATATGCAAACTATTTTAAAATAGAGAGCTGCGTATTTGAGATTTTTTGTGTTTCACGAACAGATGCAGTAGCCCCTGTACGTGTTAATTCTTTAATACCATAAGGTCGAATTAGTTCAATAAAAGCATCAATCTTATCTGGATCTCCAACTACTTGATAGGTGACAACGTTTTTCGCTGTATCAATAATTTGTGGACGGAATGGTTCAACAATTGAATTCATTTCCAGTCGTAAATTTGGTGGTGAAATTACCTTTACAAGTGCAAGCTCGCGTAGCACGATTGATTTATCTGTAATATCATTGACCTTTAACACATCAATTTGCTTTGATAGTTGCTTCACCAGCTGTTCAATTTTACGCTCATCCTCTACGTTTACAACAAAAGTCATTTTCGAAAAGTTTGGCTGTTCAGTATGACCAACTGTGATTGATTCAATATTGAATTGACGCTTCATAAGTAAACCTGTTACACGGTTTAACACACCGCTCTGGTTAATCACTGTTACTGTAATTACTCGTTTCAATTCTTTTTCACCCCAATCATTTCATGTAAGCCTTTGCCTGGTGCTACCATTGGGTACACACATTCAAGCTGTTTAACCCGACAATCAATTAACACTGGCTCATCAGAAAGTAGTGCCTCTCGGAAAATACATTCCGCTTCGTCGATTGTGTCAATTCGATAGCCTTTAATGCCGTATGCATCAGCTAATTTAACAAAATCTGGTTGGATCGGCATTAGTGATGATGAATAACGCTCCTCATAGAACGTTTCTTGCCATTGGCGTACCATTCCTAGACAGCTATTATTTAAAATCACCACTTTTACCGGTAAGTTGAATTCTTGTAGCAGAGATAGTTCTTGTGCAGTCATTTGGAACCCTGCATCTCCTACAATGGATACAACTTTTTTGTCTGGCTTCGCAAACTGGGCGCCAATTGCAGCTGGGAAGCCGAAGCCCATCGTACCAAGTCCACCAGACGTTACCCATCCATGATCATTGTTTAGGCGATAATATTGTGCAGCCCACATTTGATGCTGACCAACATCTGTAGTGACAATTGCGTCACCTTCTGTAATTTTATGCACAAGCTCTAATGCTTCCTGCGGTAAAATTTCTTTGTCCCCTGGCTCCTTGCTATACCATAATGGATATTTCTTTGTATGGTTATTTAAGAATGCTAGCCATTCTGTTGTGTCTGGACCCTCGAATTCTTTTTTCAATAGTGCTTTTAATGCTTCTTTAGCATCTGCAACGATTGGAATATCTGTCGGAACGTTTTTTCCAATTTCCGCTGGATCAATATCGATGTGTACGATTGTTGCATTTGGAGCAAATGTTGCCAAATTACCAGTTAAACGGTCATCAAAGCGAGCTCCGATATTCAACAATAAATCTGATTTTGTAATAGCTATGTTCGCTGTTGCAGTCCCATGCATTCCTGCCATACCGATGAATAATTCATGCTCTCCATGGATTGAACCAAGTCCTAACAAAGTGTTTGCTACTGGAATTTGGTATTTTTCAGCGAATGCTGTTAACTCTTCTTTGGCATCTGCAAAGAGTACACCAGCCCCAGCTAATATGACTGGATTTTTAGCCAATGAAATCGCCTGAATGGCCTTTTGGATTTGTAAATAATTCGGTTTGTATGTTGGTTGATAACCTGGTAAATAAATTTCATCAGGAGCCTGTGGCGGATTCTCCACATCAAATAACATTTGAGAAACGTTTTTCGGGAAATCCACTACAACAGGGCCCTTTCGACCAGTGCTTGCAATATGGAATGCCTCTTTAACAATACGCGGGATATCATTAACGTCCTGCACCTGATAGTTGTGCTTTGTAATTGGTGTCGTGATTCCCATAATGTCCGCTTCTTGGAAAGCATCTGTACCAATCACTGATGTTGCAACTTGACCTGTGAATATAACTAATGGGATAGAATCAATCATCGCATCAGCAATACCAGTTACTAAGTTTGTTGCCCCCGGACCGCTTGTCGCAATAACAACACCAGTTTTATTGGAAACACGTGCATAACCTTCCGCTGCATGGATTGCACCTTGTTCATGTCTAGTTAAAATATGACGAATCGGATTTTTATACATTGCATCATAGATTGGTAGTACCGCTCCACCCGGGTAACCAAAAACAATTTCAACACCTTGTTCATGCAATGCTTGCACTAATACGTCAGCACCATCTTTCGCTTGATAGGTTTGTTCAGCTTTTGCTGCTGTTGCTAATTCTTCTTTCTCATTGATAGAAACATTCGTACTCATCAAATTTGCCTCCTTCTTATCATTCAATTTCACATCAGTAATGCGCATCATTGAAGTATTACAAGCTGGTAATCTCCTTGAAAAGAGATGACAGACTCTTTCTTACGCCGTAAAAAAATAAAAAGCCTTTTTCTCCACACGCAAAGAATTACCTTACGTAGGGATGAAAAAGACTTTCCATGGTACCACCCTTTTTTATAGCAAATAATTGCTACCTCGCGAATAAATATAAGCATTTATGCACCAATGCGAATCATTCGCATCCAATATGGTGTCATAAATTATTTATTCATTAATAACGAGCACTTTCGATTATGCCCGGAGCTATCTAATGGCGATCACGCGTTTAATAGCCCACTCAGAGGGGATGTCGGATCTAGTTGTATCGCCGGCTTCCAGCACGACCGGCTCTCTGGTAAATACAAGGCTCTAGAACCTTTAACCTCATCAACGCTTTAACTTTTTAAATTTTCATAACGCCACCTGTAGAGGCGTTTGTTACTAATTTTGAATATCTTGCTAGCCAACCGCGCTTAATTTTCGGTTCAAATTCCGGTAATTTTGCACGACGCTCTGCTAATACTTCATCTGAGACTTCTAAATTGATAGTACGATTTGGTAGATCAATTGTAATAATGTCACCGTTCTCTACTAAAGCGATTGGACCGCCTTCTGCTGCCTCTGGTGAAATATGTCCGATTGAAATACCACGAGATGCACCTGAGAAACGTCCATCTGTGATTAACGCAACCTTTGTACCAAGACCACGACCTTGAATCGCAGACGTTGGTGCAAGCATTTCAGGCATCCCTGGGCCACCTTTTGGTCCTTCGTAACGAATGACGACTACATGACCCTCTTGAACAGTCCCGTTATCGATATTCTCTTGTGCCGCTTCTTGTGAATCAAAGACGATTGCTTCGCCTCTGAATACTTTGATAGAAGGGTCTACAGCTCCTACTTTAATAACAGAACCTTCTGGCGCGATATTACCAAATAACACCGATAAACCACCAACTGGACTATACGGATTGTCTTTCGTACGAATAACTTCATCATTTGTAATATGATAATCTTTTACAAGCTCACCCATTGTCAGTCCTGCAACTGTTGGTCGATCTGGGTGAATGGCACCTGGAATAGATGTTAATTCATTAATAATGGCACTAACGCCACCCGCTTTATTAATATCATCCATTGAAATATCTGAAGCAGGCATAATTTTCGCTAGATACGGAACACGCTCTGCAACTTTATTGATATCTTCAATGTTATAATCGATTTCAGCTTCATTGGCGATTGCTAATGTATGGAGAACTGTATTTGTCGATCCACCCATCGCCATGTCAAGTGCAAATGCATCATCAATTGCTTCTTTAGTAATAATGTCACGAGGCTTGATATCCTCTTTAATCATACGGACTAATTGTTTAGCAGCTTCTTTTATAAGCTTATGGCGCTCTTCAGAAGTAGCAACGATTGTTCCATTACCAGGTAAAGCTACTCCTAGCATTTCCATTAAGCAGTTCATAGAGTTTGCAGTAAACATTCCTGAACATGAACCACATGTTGGACATGCATTGTTTTCAATATCTAATAGCTCTTCAGCTGACATATTGCCAGATTTGTGAGCCCCTACACCTTCAAAGACTGAAGTTAATGAAAGTTGCTTGCCAGTAGCAGAAGTACCTGCCTCCATTGGACCGCCAGATACGAAAATTGACGGTACATTAGTACGAACTGCTGCCATTAACATTCCCGGTGTGATTTTGTCACAGTTAGGAATATAAAATACTCCATCGAACCAGTGCGCATTAATAACTGTTTCAGCAGAATCTGCGATAATTTCACGGCTCGGTAAAGAGTAACGCATACCAATATGCCCCATTGCAATACCATCATCGACACCAATTGTATTAAATTCGAATGGAATACCACCCGCTTCAATAATGGCTTCTTTTACAACATCAGCAAATGTACGTAAATGAACGTGACCTGGTATAATGTCGATATAAGAATTACAAACCCCAATAAATGGCTTGCCTAAATCTTTCGCTTTTACTTTGCCTGTTGCATATAAAAGACTTCGATGTGGCGCACGATCTACGCCTACTTTAATCATGTCACTTCTCATATTAAACGCCCCTCATTTATTGCTATGTTCGTTGCTATATACGAAATGTTCTGTCTATTTCACTTTTGCGTATATGTTAATCTCTTAGAAGATTACTAATTGCTGTAACGAACGTGTTAAATTGTTGTAATCATAGTACGAAAAAAAGGTCTAGTCAACAGTATTTTTAGAATTGTTTGAACAATTTAAATAATACATAAAATTTGAAATCGTTTTCATGCTGATTAAGCATCACTTTTATCTCGCTTCGTAGAATATTTCGACATTTTGTTCAAATTTTAATTTTTTTAATAATCCATCAATTTTTTCGAATTCTTTAAATTACATAGTATTCCTTCACAATGTAAATAATTTTCTTAAGTACCCTGTCAAAAACACATTATCAGGATCGAATTGACTACGAATAGCTAAAAATTTCTCGATATCAGGGTATAGCTCGTATACATATTTTGCGGTTAAATGATTTAGTTTGCCCCAATGCGGTCGTCCTTTATATTTCTTCATCATCGTATGGACCCATTCAAAATAAGGCTCTTCCTGCATTCCTTTATACATATGAAAGGCAACAAACGCTGATTCTTGTCCTTGGGTAGGACTTAAAAAACCTGCTTCTCCTGCCGTCGTCCGACATTCTAACGGGAAATGCACATCAAAAATTCCACTTTTAAAGGTTGCGTGGATCTCCTCCATACATGCCTCAAATTGCGTTAACGGAATAGCATATTCACTTTCTTGGAACTTTACGCTACGTGGAGACGGATATATTTCATAGCTAATCCCTGTTTTCTCCCCTTCAACTACATTGGCTGCTGCAAATTTACTCATAGCGCCACTTAACGAAGGCTTCCATTTACAAAGCTCGGACATAGCAAAAAAAGCACCGTTCTCTACTATTTGCAGTTTCAACGTCTCTATTCTCTTACTCCAATTACTTTGATAAACAGGCGCTATAGCGTTCATACGCTTCACTTGAATTGTTTCACTGCCAGGAAAATAAAACCACTCAACATGTCGATTCTGTCGAATATCTTCAGCAAATATCGCCAGACCATTTTCTAAAGTATCTCTTGTGCTCACGTAATGTAAGCTATATAGAGGTATCACCTTTATCGTTACCTTCACAAGCACACCCAGCATACCTAGTGAAACATGCAAAGCTTCAGATAAATCATCCATTCCTCTCATATGCTCCCTATAAGTACCTGTACCATCTACAAAACCCCATCTTGTTACAGCTGAGGATAACGAACCGAGTGTTACACCTGTTCCATGGGTACCCGTTGACACTGCTCCTGCAATCGTTTGCTCTTGAATATCGCCGATATTTATAAGGGCAAATCCATGCTTCGCAAGCAACGGTCCTATTTCATATAAATACGTTCCGGACCAAAGTGTCACCTCTTGCTTCTCTTCATTCACAGCTATTAGCCCACGCATATTATGTAAAGAAAGTGCTATATGCTCAGGCATTGCAACAGCGCTAAAGGAGTGAGCTGCGCCAGTGACACGAATCGTTTTTCCTAACTCACGTGCATGCTTCACTATATTTGTAACCTCTTCAATAGATCGAGGCAAGTACATCTCAGACGGATAAGAGATGACATTACCTGCCCAGTTTGTCCACTTCTCACCATTTTTCCACTTATCTATAGAAAACATTGACCATTCCCCCTATAGGTTGAAAAAGCTCCTACATACTTGTCCCCTCTAATCCCATGTAGTTCTTGAAATCTTTCACAAAGTTCCCCAGCCTTCGCATGTCGAAAATATAGCGTGTCCCCTACATTAACTTTTTTCCGCTTTACTTTAACGGGTGTTTGAACTTCTCCCGCTCCTTCTAAGTTAAGATATGAAAAAAAGGTAGGCTCATAGAATACCGGTAATCGATCAGTATTAATTGCCCCAGACGCCGTATAACCACCACCATGGCAAACAACAATATTTTTTTCTGGCTTTCTTGTTACACTTAAAGCAAATCCAGCTGCCTTTTCTAGCTGTAGATGTGTAAATTGGTCAAACAAAGCTGGTGCATAAAATGCAGAGCCAACTGTTATTTCTGTTACTTCCTTCTGTTGTGCCGTGTATGCCATACTCCCTGAACCACCACCATTTACAAAGTGCAAGCTCGGGAAATACGCTTTTATATGCGCAATTGCTAATCTACGAAACTGGGTAACTTGCTTTTTAGCTTGTAATTGCATTACTTCAATTAGTTTTCCTTTAACAGTGTTGGCTGGACGATTACCGACTCCTGCAATTTGAGCCTCATAGCCCATCGCTCCAACCACCTCAATAAATGCTTGATTTTTAATATATTCGAGGAATGGTGTAAGTGACTCAAGTGAATGAAGCGAAGAGCGTTTTGTACCAAAATATAGCAGTTTAAAATCATTGGAAACATTAATATCAATACATACTTGTACACGAACGCCTAGCTCTTGCCCTAACTTCGCCAAAAATTTGACATGTTCCCGCTTATCCACCATAAAAGTGACAGTTTTCCCGGCCTTTACGAAATGTAATAACTGACGAACAGCAGCTTCTTCCATCACCGGATATCCTAGCAGTAAATCATCAAATTGCTGTTGTAGTAAAAATATTGTTTCTGCCGCTGTGAACGTCATAAACCCTGTCACATTTGGTAGATTTGTTTGTAAATAACGTAATATCTCCACAGAACGAACTGATTTCGTAGCGATGCGTATATTTTTCTCTCCACAAGCGTTGTGTACGGTTGAAATATTGTGATCCAATGCATCAAAGTCCAACCAAGCAAATGGACGCTCTAGTTCATGGAACGCTCGATCAAATCTAGTGGTCATCCTATAACTCCTTTGTTTGTTCTTTATTGAAATTTATTTTAGACAATAAAAAACAACCGTGGACATGTAATCAATTTGCCTTCACGGTTGTTTTTAATAATGGACAAGCATTTAACTCACCTTTCTATTTTTTTAAGAGATTACGAGGAGAATATGAAATCCGCTGCTAAATTTAACAATACTAGCAGATGCAAGCCTGCAATAAGTAATCCTTGGCGATTTAAACGTTTCATAGCTGTCATATTCATATAGACCACTCTCCTTTTTTTCACATTATACTCTCAGAAAAATCAATTTTCAAACTATTCTTAATATTAAATTTGAATCATTTTTCTGACAAACAGGCCCAAATATGGCATGATAAAGAGTGATATTATACCTATAGGGAGAGTGGAAAGGTTGAAAAAGGCTTTATTAGTAATAGATTATACGTATGATTTTGTCGCTTCTGACGGAAAACTAACATGTGGAGAGCCCGGTCAAATGTTAGATAAGAAAATCTCATCCTTAATTCAAAAATTTATTGCTGAAAACGAATTTGTTGTTTTTGCGAATGATCTACATGAGAAAGATGATCCATTCCATCCTGAAACAAAGCTATTTCCTCCTCATAATATTCGCGATACTAAAGGACGCCATTTATATGGGCAAGTTGGTGAAATTTATAACCTTCACAAAGATAAAGTATTGTGGCTCGATAAAACCCGCTATAGTGCATTTGCCGGAACCAATTTATCGATTTTATTGAATGAACGAGGTATCAAGGAAATTCATTTAGTCGGAGTTTGCACAGATATTTGCATTTTACATACTGCAGTTGATGCTTATAATTTGGGCATTTCAACGGTAGTTTATGCAGATGGTGTTGCAAGTTTTGATGCTGTGGGTCATGAATGGGCATTACGTCATTTTGAACATACATTAGGCGCAACAGTTGTTAAATCATAAAAACCTAAGCGTGAATTTGTAATAATTACTAAAGAAGCGAGACGCGTTTAATATACTCCAATCAGGGCATAACTAAGTAATCGCCATTATATCTTAATTTAAGGAGATGAAAAAAATGATTAGCTTCATTTGGTATTTAATCATCGGCGGAGTTTTAGGTTGGTTAGCTGGCGTTATTTTAGGTAAAGATGTACCTGGCGGCATCATTGGAAATATTGTTGCAGGGGTTGTCGGTTCTTGGATTGGTAGTATGGTTCTTGGCAACTGGGGTTGGAGAGTTAGTAATTTTTACGTATTCCCGGCATTAATTGGTGCTGTAGTGCTGATCTTCATTGTAAGCATTATTTTAAAAAGTATGCGTAAAGCAACCTAAATATGTAATAAAGAGCCATCATTTTTGATGGCTCTTTACATATATTTTTGAAATATAAAATGATCAAGGGAATATTTTGATGTGGCAACGTTTTACATGAGTTTGTCGAGTCCTTTTCGCATGTAAATATTCATTCTAATTTCCTTTTTACAACAGCAAATAATTTAAATTACATACCGGGAGATTTGGTTGATTGGAGTGGAGACAGGGCGACTCCTTGGGGATTAGCGATTAGAGGAACGAAGGCTAAAACCATCACGTCCTGTGATAACGCCTTCGTGACCAACATCGGTGCTGTTGCTGTCGCTTCGTTGCACTACGCTTTCGCGCAAAAAACATCTGTTGGCCCGAGACCCTGGAGCGAGTATCGCGAGTGAAGCAGCTCATCGGACGCCCCCCAGGAAGCTCTGCTCTGCGCGAAAGCGAAGCGGCTAGCGATAAAAGCGCCCATTCGGAACGGAAATCAACCCTATGTTTTGCCAAATTACAATATTTTATTAAAGAGCCATCTTTTTTGATTGTATTTTACTTTTCTTGATAAACGACTGCTTCCTTTAGTTCATCATGATAGTCATTATACAAATTGAAATAATATAACACCTTTTCAACATATTTATCACTGTGATTGTACTTAAAAACAGCTTGCTTTATATGACCATCTGCTGCACCATTTTTCGATAAATAATTCGCGGCACTAAATATAGCGTCCTCAATATCATAAGGATCTGCTATGCCGTCTCCATTAGCATCTACGCCATATCCACCATATTTTTTAATCGTTTCTGGATCCATTAATTCAGCCTTCGATATATTCCCTTTTCCTAACCCCGAGCAGGAAGGATGTTTCCAACCAACAAATGTACAAGGCATAAACTGCATAGGACCTTCTGCCCCGGCTGATGAAACGAGCGATTTCATTGAGGAGAAGCGTGTTTCTATTCGATGATGGGCGGCAAGTAAAGTCCAAGGCACGCCGTATTTTTCTTCTGCTGCCACATAGATGGGAATATATTTCTCAGGAATATTCATATCGAAATTTTGTTGAATTTCTTCTATTGCTATTTGCTTCGCTAATTTTTCAAATATAGGTAAGGTTTGTAGTTCCTTCCACGCAAAAAAAGCAAAAACAATAACAGTTATCGCTATTGGTATTAATAAAGCTATCATGCCTAATTGAGAAGAAGGCGATAGCATCGGTTTTTTCTTCTTTTTATTCGCCATATGTCACACCTAATCTTTTATTCTTTTTCTATATTACCAAAATTTCTGTTTGTATTGCAGTTTTTTCAGAATATATTTCCACTACTTTAATAGTTGAAAAGGAAGGGAAAAATATAGTAAAATATAATTCGATTATTTTATATGGATAATAATAGGAGGAATTTATTTTGTGGAAAGACTTTAAAGAATTTGCTATGAAAGGCAATATTGTCGATCTAGCAGTGGCAGTTGTAATTGGTGGTGCTTTCGGTAAAATTGTTACCTCCTTGGTTGCAAATATTATAATGCCATTAGTAGGTGTCTTAACTGGTGGTATTGATTTAACAGAAAGCTTTGTGTTTGGCTCAGGTGACGCTCAAATAAAGTTAGGCGTATTTTTACAGTCAATTCTTGACTTTTTAATAATCGCATTTGCAATTTTCATGGCATTACGACTTATGACTAAGCTTTCTCGTAAAAAAGAAGAGGCTGTTGTGGAAGAACCAGCACCAGAATTGGATGCTAAAGAAGAGCTTCTAAAAGAAATTCGAGATTTATTAAAAAAAGAACAAGCTTAAAAATAAGAATCTGTCTAATTTTCCTTGGATAAACCGAGAAAATAGGCAGATTCTTTTTGTTCAATAGACTTATTCCTTTATGGGCGCAAATTCCATGGTTCAAACACGCCCACATGTTTTTCCGGTATTTCTTGTTTTATAGCATCAATAATTCCATGTGCAATTTCATTATTTGTTAGCCATCTTGAAAAATTGTTGCTTTCTATGATAAAACCCAGTTTTACCTCTCGATAAATTATGTTAGAAGGTAAATAACTTTTTGTACGGTCATTATTTATGTAAGAGCTACTCCCTTTTATATGAAATAAAATCACATTTTTTGTGTTAGGAATAGCGTGGAAAAGCGACTCCCAAATTCTTTTATCAGAACCATGAATCCAAGTAATAATACCATCAAATGATCCATTAGTTTGCTGAGACTCTATTAATGCTAATTTAAAGCTATTGTAATTCGTATAATCAAACTTTTAAAGGAAACAATTTCGAAGCATTTTTAGCATCATTTATCAAACTTTGCATTTTCTTATGTTTTCTCCCGATAACGGTTACATGATTCTCTTGCTGTAGAAGCCATATAGAAACATCCTTTAGCATTCCTGTTCCACCTATTACTAGCCAATTCTTCATTTAACTCTCCTCCTTTTTACATATCCTACTATTCCTAGGTGATTTCCTATAAATAATATCACCAATTTTCTGAAATCATCTTGTTCTTCTTTAGTATACATGTTAAATTGATAACAATTATTGAGAATATGGGAAATGAGGTCTAATTGACTCCCCCTTTATTATGATGAAGAAAAGAGTGACGACATGACAAACAGCAGAAGTATTGAAACAAAACTTGTACAACTTGGGAATTTAAGTGATCCGAGAACGGGTGCGGTCAGCCCACCAATCCATTTATCGACAGCTTACAAACATACAGGTATCGGTGAATCCACTGGTTTTGATTATACACGTACAAAAAATCCTACGCGTGCTCTATTAGAAGCAGGTATTGCCGATTTAGAGGGCGGAGATGCGGGCTTTGCCTGTAGCTCTGGGATGGCAGCTATTCAATTAGTTCTATCGTTGTTTAAGCCTGGTGATGAATTAGTGGTGCCTGATGATTTATATGGTGGTACATATCGACTTTTTAATTTCTTTGAAGAAACATATAATATTAAGCCTGTCTACTCAAAATTTGAAACAGTTGAACAGGTAGAAGCATTAATCAACGGCAATACACGTGCTCTATTCATTGAAACGCCGACAAATCCGCTTATGCAGGAATTTGATTTACAAGTATATGCGGAATTAGCTCACAAGCATGGAGCATGGTTAATTGTCGATAACACGTTTTATACACCATATTTCCAACGTCCAATCGAATCAGGTGCAGACATTGTCATTCATTCGGCGACTAAATATATTGGCGGACATAATGATGTGTTAGCTGGTTTAGTTGTAGCTAAAGGTGCTGAATTAGCAGAACGCATTGGCTTTATTCATAATGGTAGCGGGATGGTATTAGGTGCGATGGATTCCTGGTTACTTATTCGCGGATTAAAAACAATGCATCTTCGATTAAAACAGCATGATGCGAACGCGAAAGCAATTGCTGCATTTTTAGAAGAAGAAGAGCTTGTGACAGACGTGCTATACACAGGAAAAGGTGGTATGCTTTCATTCCGCTTGAAAAAGGCTGAATGGGTTGACCCATTCCTACGAAACTTAAAGCTAATTACTTTTGCTGAAAGCCTTGGTGGTGTTGAAAGCTTTATTACCTATCCTGCTACTCAAACACATGCAGACATGCCTTATGAGGAGCGTATTGAACGTGGTGTATGTGACCGATTACTTCGCTTCTCTATTGGAGTTGAAGAGGCTGAAGATTTAATTGAGGATTTAAAACAAGTATTCGATATCCTTAGAAAAGAGGCTTAAAGATGAAGCAGCATATTGAAACAAGCCTAATACACGCAGGTGTTCGTGACGGCTATGAAAATAAAAAAGGTGCAGTCAATGTACCTATGTATTTATCATCTACTTTCCATCAAGAGAGTATTGATGAATTCGGTGAATATGATTATGCACGTTCAGGCAACCCTACACGTGAGGCATTGGAAAAAGCTGTAGCAGAGCTTGAAGGTGGCGTACGAGCACATGCATTTTCTTCTGGAATTGCCGCTGTATCTGCAGCATTAATGCTATTATCTCAGGGGGATCATATTGTCATTACGGAGGATGTTTACGGAGGAACATACCGCTTCGTCTCTAAGATTTTACCACGCTTCGGCATTACCTATACCTTCGTTGATTTCTCAGATATAGCAGCGATTGAAGCAGCCATTATACCCGCTACAAAACTGCTCTATATGGAAACACCGTCGAATCCAACACTTGGTATCACAGATATTCGCGGAGTAGTAACACTTGCCAAGCAGCATAAATGCTTAACGTTTTTAGACAATACTTTTATGACACCTTTACACCAACGTCCACTTGAACTAGGTGTCGATGTTGTTATTCATAGTGCTACAAAATTTTTATCTGGACACTCAGATATTATCGCGGGATTGACAGTAACTGCTGACGAAAAGATTGGTCAGGAGCTATACTTTATCCAAAATTCATTCGGCAATATATTAGGTGTACAGGACTGCTTTACTCTTTTACAAAATATCAAAACAACAGATGTGCGTTTTAGTCGTTCTGCTGAGTCGGCGCAAAAGATTGCGGAGTTTTTAGCTGCTAATCCCCTAGTTGAGCAAGTTTACTACCCGGGGCTTGCATCACATCCTGGCTATGAGATTCATCATAGTCAGTCTACGAGTGCAGGTGCAGTACTATCCTTCCGCCTACCAAGCTATGAAACTGCAAAAGCACTTGTAGAAGCAATGAAAATTCCAGTTTTCGCTGTCTCTCTTGGTGGCGTTGAATCAATTTTATCCTACCCTGCTAAAATGAGTCATGCAGCAATGGAGCCTGAAGAGCGTGCAAAACGAGGTATTACTGACGGACTATTACGTTTCTCAGTAGGACTTGAACATGTTGACGATCTGATTGCCGATTTTGCACAAGCATTAGATGTTGCTTCAAAGGCTATATAAAAACAAAACCGCGTTTCTAATTATAGAAACGCGGTTTTGTTTTTATATATAATTTCTCAATCAGTTGTTCACACGAGCTAGCACTCGATATAAATAATCTCCATGTCCCTTTGCTAGTGATACTTCTTGTTCATCTGTTATCCAGTAAAATGAAAACACAAAACCTGACTCGTTTAAACCTGTAGGACAATGCTGCCATGCATCTCGTTTTTCCTTTGTAGTTAAATGATAAAAATAACGTTTTTGCAGAACCCCTGAATGATGATTAAAATAATCTTGGGCAATTAACCCCTTAACTGTTAAATCGCCTAAACCTGTCTCCTCAAACATCTCTCGGGTTACAGCCTCTTGTGGTGTTTCCCCTTCCTCTACTGTGCCTTTAGGAATTTGAATCCCTGCTCCTTCTGTATTTTGCTCAAATACTAGCACTTGTAACTGACCTTCATGCTCTCTCGTAATATAGCCAAATGCCTTCTCAACAACTTGCATGAAGTCATCCTCCTTTTTACATGATTAAAAGTTACAATAAATAGTCTCATCACCATAACATGTGGTTGATTTCCGTTCCGGCTGGGCGCTTTCCTAGGGGCGTCTGGCCAACAACTGTTTTTTGTGCGAAAGCGTAGCGACAGCAACAACAGGTTTTCGTCTGTGCGAAAGCGTAGCGACAGCAACAACAGCACGAGGTTGGTCACGAAGTCGTTATCACAGGACGTGGTGCTTTTAGTCTTCGTTCCTCTATTGCTAATCCCCGAGGAGTCACCCAACCTCCAATCCAATCAACTAAAAAATGTCACCCGCAAATTTTGGTGATGAATGAATCAATAAATAGAAAAATTGGAACTGGGTTAAAAAGTATTGATATCAATTATATAACATATGTAAAAGAATGACATCATTTTCGTGCAAGAAATTGCCAAATAGAGTTGGTTTGAGTTACTCTCACTTTGGTTTTGTGATTCTGATATTTTTATCAGCGATGTTCGAGGTTTTATCAGCGATTCTTGTACTTTTATCAGCGATGTTCGAAGTTTTATCAGCGATTCTTGTACTTTTATCAGCGATGTTTGAAGTTTTATCAGCGATTCTTGTACTTTTATCAGCGATGTTTGAAGTTTTATCAGGGATTCTTGTACTTTTATCAGCGATGTTTGAAGTTTTATCAGCGATTCTTGTACTTTTATCAGCGATGTTCGAGGTTTTATCAGCGTTTGAAGTTCTATCGTGATTCTTGTACTATCAATTCAAATATGTAATCTAGGCAAGATTGATTTGCTCTGATTGGATGACAAGTGCTGTTAAGCCTGAATTACTACCTGATTCATGTGCCTCTCCTTTTTGCCAAAGAACACCGTCCCCAGTCTTTATCATTTCTTTTTCTTTATCCTCACCGCAAACCCATCCTTCACCCTGAATAACAATAAATAACTGTGGCACAGGCGCCTCATGCATCCCAACAACACCACCAGGCTCTATATAAATGAAGCCAATATTTGTAGGCTCAACCGTTTTCGTGATTTTCGTATAAAAAGAATTCATTGATTGATAATTATTAATTTGATTAGCCACCTCTTGTGTGAATTTAAATATTTTCATGTTGTTTGCATACTCCTTTCTATTAAAACCCAAAATTATTATTTGCGAACCATTTTATACATTAAAACATCGTCTATATATTCATTGTCATGTAGCTTTATTTCATTTATTTTTCTTCCTTCTTCAACAAATCCCATCTTTTTATAGAGCGCAATAGCCCTTTCGTTTGTTGAAAATACGCCAAGACTAATTTTTTCAATATAGGGGTTATGCTCTGCCCACGTTATTACCCTCTCCAGCAAAAGTTTTCCAATTCCTAGACCACGAAATTCTTTTAGCACCATCATGCCAAACGTACCTGTATGCGCTAATCGCTTTCGATGTGGTGATTGAAACACAAGCCAGCCAACCAATTTCCCTTGATATTGTGCGATAAAAATTGTTTCACGTTCATTTGCCAATTTTGCTTGTATCCACTGTTTTTGCTCATCGATCGATCGCTGAAATTCTTCGACTGTAGTTATTAAAAAATCTTCTTCTGCTAATACTTCTTTCTGTATTTCTAGCATAGTTGCTGCATCTTCTTCGACAACAACGCGAATATTAATTTGTTTTTCCATTTCCCCTCACCTCTTTTAAAAGCATTGTAAAACAACCCACGCTTTATCAAATTGTTTATTTTTACAATCTTCCTCACGAATCCAGAAGTACAATCTACCACTATCACCCCACATAAACCCTAGATCATCTTCCGAATCAATTTGGAGTAATAATCGCCAATCAGTCGCTCCTACCTCTAATTCCTTTCGTAAAGGATCGCTATAACCTGTTGAGTCGCCACAATATAAGCCATTTGTCACCAGTTGACATTCCAAATACATGTCGCCTTGAATCGCATCTGGATAACCGTCTATGCGATGAGTAGCCCTAGACAAATCATCTACCTCTATCCACTCGTATTCAAAATCTCTATAGCTATCAGCCTCTTCTTCATTTAAAATTTCTTGTAAAAACATCGAGTATGGCGAATCCCATGATGGAAGTGTCAATTCATTTTCAAAATGTAACGCTGCGCTATCGATGTTGCCATGCTCGTGTAATAATGCGGGAATTTCCATTCTATTCAGGCTACTAGTCTCTTGAGAGAAATAGAAAACTTTAAAGCCATCACGATCTTTCGGGTCGTATCCCCAAGGTTGCTCGACAGCATCATAAAAAAAGGAAAGCACACCATCCGTGGGTAATAAGTTGTTTGTATCGTAAGTTTTGGTTTCTCTTAGATTTAGTTGGCAAAGAAAATACAACGGTCTATTGTCGTTTGTATAGGGCCATGAAAAATCTGATGGTACATCCGGACAGCCACCAATTTTTGAGCTGCCAATCTGAATTTTTTCTTCAGGTATTTGATTCACCATCATTCGAATGGATTCCTTTGCGAGAGTTAATAATTCCTCCGCTCTATTCTCTAATCCAAATTCCTTTAATCCCTTATTTAGTTTTTCTACGTTGCTCATTTACTTTCCCCTCCTAAAATCTCGTTTTTTTCATATATCCATTTTATCAAAACAAAAACAAAAATACCTCAAATTAACAATAAACAAAAGAAAAACCCAGAATATGTTCTGGGCTTGATGACACTTACTTTTCTAGCATGATTAAAACTGTCGGGCTTTTGCTTCACTTCTCAAGATACGGTTATGGAGAGTAATCTCCGTTTCACCATTTACTTGAGATTTTGAACGCTTAATCCTTGACCAGTTGCGGTGGATTTTTTGAGATTTTGGGTCTAACTGTTCAAACTTACTCATTTGCCATCCTCCTTATCAATATAGATTTCATAAGTGAAACCTTTTTTAGTATGACCTTACAATTAAAAATTATTCAGTTTTCTATCACCCTTGTCCCCACACTTCTTACAATGTACTTCTAAATAACGCGTCTAATTTTTGTGTAGAATCATCCACTTTAACATGAAGATTTTTACAGTATGCCTCAATATGCTTTATTTCATTCTCTAAATACTCATTTATTATTTCAATTCGTGGCTCCATATTTAGTTCTTCACCAGCCATTTTTCTCTGCAAAAGCTGCTGGATTTCCGTTTTTAAAGGGTCATCAAAAATTATTTCATTTAACAATTCCTGAAAATCAATTGGTGGAACCGTAATGTTTTTCTCTATCCATTTACATGCTAAAACTGGTCTTAAGACATAGAAAGTAGCTTTTAACGACTGATTTGTAGGTACGACTGCAAACTTTGAGCGTAGAACTTTTTGATTTACTACCACAGAACCAGTATAAAAGGACTCTTTATGCAGTAAAAAATTTCATATTTCTCTCTTCTCTGATTAAACACTTCGGTGTAGTATAATATTACAAAATCTAAATTACTCAATATACCCAAAGTTATTAGTATATACCACTGCCGTCTAGTACTTTTGAGATAGTTGAGCTAACGGAGGAAATATTTTGAAAAACTTATCAATCAGAAAAAAAATTCTAACACTCATTACGTCCGCTGTTGCTTTTTTGCTGATTATTTCATTTGATGGTTTTTATTACATTAATGATATGGCAAAAAAATCCAGTGAAATGTATGACGAGTCACTTTTGCCAATTCAATATATCAGTCAACTTGGATCTAACTTTAGTGATATAGATTCTTACATTTTAGAGCTCATGATTACTACGGATGCTAATCGTAATACCGAACTACAGACAAACATCTCAAAAAGTGGTGAAAGTATTAGAGACTTACTCATAAAATTCGAAGACTCTTACACTGGAAAAGAAGATGAAAAAGAACTATTAGAATCTCTTAAATCCAATCTCGATGGTTATTTTAGTACTATGACAAATATCATTAATTTGGCTAACAAGAACCAAAACGAGGAAGCCTATTCTGCATACACTAAAGCTTCAGACAATCTTATCAAGAAGGTGGAAACTGATACAGACAAACTTATAGCTCTATGTGATGATGATGCCGATCAGCTGAATAAAATAAACGAACAAAATCAATCTACTACTATGCTTATTTCTGCCATCCTTTCTGTTTTAGCCATTATTTTCTTTATTACATTAGCAACATGGATTGCACGTTTAATTGTAAATCCGGTGAAAGAGTTGCAGGCTACTATGTTAAAAGCAGGCGATGGTGATTTGACTGTGCAAGGTACCTATTCATCCAAAGATGAAATTGGTCAATTAACTCAATCATTTAATTCGATGATTAATAATATTCGTAATACGGTAACAAAAGTCAATGAAACCGCCAATCATGTAGCCTCAGCATCTGAAGAATTGAATGCTAATGCAGCAGAAACTACAAGAGCAACAGAGATGATTGCAAGTACGATGGAAACTATCGCTTATGGATCAGTAGAGCAACTAAACAATGTCTCTAGCACCGTCAATACTGTCAATGAGCTTTCAACAGGTGTGCAACAAATAGCTGGAAATGCTCAAGCTGTAACCGAACTTTCAGGTGATTCTTTATCTCTAGTAATAAATGGTATAGATGCCGCGAATCAAATGAATCAACAAATGATGGACATTACAGAAAGAGTAAATGGCTTATCAGAAGTTGTCGATGTGTTAGGAAAACGTTCTAATGACATTGGTCAAATTATTGATTCGATTACAGCAATTGCTGAACAAACAAATCTCCTTGCCCTGAACGCCGCAATTGAAGCTGCACGTGCTGGCGACCATGGAAAGGGCTTTGCCGTCGTTGCAGATGAGGTTAGGAAATTAGCAGAACAATCTGCTGTTTCTTCTAACCAAATTGAAGTGTTGATTTCAGAGACACAGAAAGATACTCAAAAGGCTGTTGAATCAATGAAATTAGTAACAGCGGGAGTTAATGAAGGGATTAAAACAACAGAAAATACACGTTCAACTTTCGCTTCAATTCAAGGTGCCATTCAAAATGTTACGATGCAGGTAGAAACAGTATCTGCAGCAGTTGAGCAAATGGCCGCAGGAACTGAAGAAATTGTTGGTAGTATGAATACCATCCACTCCATAACTAAATCTACTACAGCCGGCACAAATAATATTTCTGCAACGACTGAAGAACAAACGGCATCAATGGAAGAAATTTCATCATCTGCATATACACTCGCAAACTTGGCAGAAGAGTTAAGAGACATGGCAGCTCAATTCCGAGTTTAACATTTAAATATGACTTTACACATTTTCCAAGGAATAACAACATCATCATTCATATAAAAAAGAAGCGGCTAGATCACTTTAGATCGAAACCGCTTCTTCTACTTATACCCCCACTGATCTTTTAATTTGGTTAGAAGCTTCAAAAAATCAATTTTTCTAAAATTAATTTCTCGCGCATTCTGATGTGAAAATTTTAAATTTGCTTTGAAAATATACTTATATCCCAGCCTCTTTTCCTCCACTCTGTTCAACAAATATACAGGGTATATATTTAAAAAAATATCTCCCACCACTTTTGGTGCTGAGCCGATAATTAGTAATTTATTCATTAAAAATACCACAACCGAATGATTGTGGTAGTGAGAGTTAATAAATTTATTGCAATAAAATTTGGAGAATTGTAATAAATACAGCCGCAACAATAGGCACTACTTTTAAAGATGTGTAGCCGACAGAAGATGTACATATTGGCTCTAATGGATCCTTCGTTGGTGATGCTAAATATTGAAGAAAACGTTGCCAGCGACTTTTCTTGAACGTCATTAACTGCTTAGGAATCTCCACTTTATCGTGATCTAAGCTGTCTTTTAACCATTGCTCCTTTTGAAATTCATTCTTAAGCATCGAAATCCTCCTTTAGCTCTTCCTTTAAAGTCCTTATCGCATTATGTAGCCTTGATTTAACTGTACCAAGTGGTATAGACAAAATTTGTGCAATTTCCTCCTGTGGCAAATCATGATAGTAAACAAGCAAAATAACCGCTCGTTGCTTTTCGGGTAATTGAAGTATCGCTTCTTGTATCGTTAATTTCTCGTCAGTAGACATTCGATGGCTTGACGTCGGTACTAAAAACGGGAACAGCGTGCGCCATTTTTTACGCCGATTCAATTTATTAATCATTAAGCGATACGCGATTTGAAATAAAAACGCCTTAACCGTTCCCTTTTGGTGGTCAAAATCTTCTTTTATATATTGTAAACGCTCAAAGGTATCTTGCACAATATCAATGCTTAGCTGATCTTCTCGAGTATAGCGAAATAAAAAGCAGTACAATGGCTCATACAAACGACTATAGAGCTGTTCAAAGCCCTCGACATCACCGTTTTTATAGGCCTCCATCCACTCTTCATTACTCATCATCTAGCTCATCTCCCCAATGAGCCTTAATGGACTTTAATGTCACGGAAATACGTAGTACCAAATAAATTACTACAATAATGATCCAAACTTGTGATTGATTTGTAAAGAACTGCACATAAGAATTTTCAATTGTTTTTCCACAAAAAAGTAATATGATTAACGCCTGCACACAGAAAATTGTATAAACCGATAAAAAAAGTGTTAACGTATCAAATACATTCCAACGCAAATAAATCGTTGTTTTTTTATAATTAATTTTTCCATGTTCACGAACTATATATTTTCTATCCATAGGAATCATAAGCGTTAATATTATTATCATCATTATCCCACTAACAACCAATGACCAAATAAATCCAATTGGCAAAGGAATCACCTACCTCATTCTAAATACTTTTTTGGCAATAACCGCTAACACCAAGCTAATAACTGCTAAAATTATACAATATTGATATTGCGGAAGCCATGTTTCGTCAAATAAATTCAAGTACATTTGCAAACTATCAAATAAATAAAGCATTGGATTCCAGATTAAGAAAATAAAATAATCTTGAGGGTTTTTCTCTGCAAGCGTTAAAAACAACGATGTCATCTGTATTGAAAACATAAATAGTAACATAATCGGCGTTAGCATACTTTGTGCCACTTTTTCATTTTTAAATAGACCTGCCAATATAAAACTCAATGGATATAATGCCAGTAAAACAAAATTACTAATCAAAATAATCATAAAATAAGATGAAAGTGAAATATCAATGATGAAGGAATAGCCAATGAGTAATAACACTAAAAATACATTTAATAATGTAAAGACGCCTATTCCCATCCCAATATAGTAAGTGTGTGGCTTCACGCCTGTTCGCTGTATCCATTGGAAGGTTTTATTAACCTTCATATCTGCCAAATAAATTGTGGCACTAGAAAAAGCAAAGGAGAAAATTAACATTATAATAGAGAGTGGAAGAAACTGACCTTTAATCATAATATCGATAAAATTGGTAGCATCTCCTGTAATAAAATTTTTACAAATCACTGAAGTAATCATAAACATAAAGGCCGGTAGTAAGTTTCCAATAGCCATTCCTGGATTACGTAAACTTTCTAACATATACATTTTTGCAATTTGTTTAGTCATCCCACTCTTCCTCCTAAAATTTGTCCTGTCACTTCATAGTAAAGACCTTCGATTCCTGGTAATTTCGCGTCTGTGTATTTTCTATAGAGCTCATCCTGTGTGCTATTTTCAATGAGCTTCCCTTCTTTTAAAATCACTACATAATCAAATAATGGTTCTAACCCCGCCACCTCATGACTAATAATAATGATCATTTTGTTACGTTGACGAATTGCTTGCTGTAAGTAAAACATCAATTGCTTCTTCTTTGTTAAATCTAAATCAGCAAATGGCTCATCTAAAATGATTATCGGTTTATTTAATAAAAAAGAAAGGAAGATGGATACCGCTTTTCGTTGACCGCCTGACGCATTTTTCAACAAGATGTGGTCATAAGTTGGTAACCCTAAAATTTCATATAGCTCTCCCAAATCAACCTGATTGTTCGTTAATGTTGTAAAAAGAGCCATCACTTCACGAATTTTCAGATGCTGATAACTCGAAAAAAATTGGTATTGTAGCGCTACTTGCTCTTGCACATGTTGGGAAGAATCATTGAATAGAATAGAACCACCATCCGGTTTTACATCTCCAGCTATACATTTTGATAAAGTAGATTTACCCGCTCCATTCTGACCTAATAATAAATAACAATACCCCATTTCAAATGTGGCCGACACACCATCCAAAACGTTCACACCATTATATTTTTTCACAATATCCTTCACAATAAGCTCCAAAATAAACCCTCCCTTTTTTATATGTTCACTGACTATACAAACGGGGATTGCAAAAGGTTCATTTTATTTTTAAAAAAATGAAATAAAATTATATGTTCCTATAAAATGATTTTTTATGTAAAATAAATAATTATTGGTAATTAAGTAAAAATAATGGGATTCTAACAAAATGAGTGGTTAGGCCTGATTTTTTATTGTTTTTACTTCACGATTAATAGAAAACTAATTAAGGGAGTTACTGAAGTGAGCGATTTTGAAGAACTTAAGTATTTTTTAGGACCACATTTTGGTCCAGAGATAGGCTGGGAGCTAATCGAATACGCTGTTATTGATCATCGACAATTAAGTAAAAAAGAACGATCCAAATTCAAAGAAGAGCTCCTTCATATGAAGAAACTGTTAGAACAAAATCAATATGATAAAATACAACAAATTATTGAGAAGAATGATTTAGAAGATACCAAGCTTTGTAATATTGAAAAAATACAAAGATTTATTGATGAGGTTTTACCTATTATTGAGAAATATGAATATAAGAAAGGTATCCCTTACGTCCCTTTTAAAGCTTTAAACTATTTGTTTGATAAAATTATTATCCCAGCTAAAACATTTTTATCTTTTGACTTTATTGCTATAGATATCAAAAGAGAAGGGGATACATTTATACATCATATCTTGCAAGATTTACAATATGTAGAAAAGGCATTTATGGAGCAAGATGAAGCAAAGATTCAAAAGTTACAACAACTTTCCAAAGAGAAAGGGGTTACTATTTTTGAATCACAATATCGAGATGAATTTATCCAAGTAGTAACGAACGAATTAAGTTAAAGAGAATTGACTACGAATGAAACCACTAAATAGCTCGTCCATCCCTCAAAATATTCGATCCATAAAGTTAATAGTGATGATAAGTAAAGATTATCGAGATTTTTCGCTTTAGTGTAAATGTCAACACCGAGCGTCAATGTGTATTTCTTTCTCTTCTCACTATCGGACGCAGTATGATTGTTTGTACATACAAAAAGACCTCTCACCAAGGAAAGGTCTTTTTGTTGTTTAATATTCTATTATTTTCCAAAATTCCGTCCCATAGCTTTTATTAGTACATTTAACGGGTATTTGTGTTTTTGCAAAATCATCGCCAACGTCTATTTTGTTTACCTGATTTTGTAATGGTGAGCCAAATGAAAATTCCATTTGTAAATCAGTAAGGTTAAATAAAATTGAATGTACTGTTCCAAAGCCTTCTTTGTAATTATGGACGGATAATCCTTTAGGGAACTCTGTTAAAAGAAGTTCTTGGATTTCATCAATAGATCTTTTTCCACTTTCCTTAAATTTCGCCTCTAAAATATCATATCTTAATTGAGAATGCTCGAGCTTGCCAGGCTCCATTTCTTGTATTGCGGAAAATAGTCCGTGGTTAGTTGCAATAAGATAATCAAGTTCTGCACGTTTAACTTCTTTTATTCCGTCATATGTTCCAATCAAAGCCGCGTCGCCATTTGCATCAGCAATAAGCAAATTCATATTCGTTCCTACTGGCATATTGTTAATCATATAAATTGCTTCTTCTACATTTTTACAATTTTCTAATAGGGCTCTAACAATAACCATAAACTGTAACCCAGGTACTACTGGTGGTCTCATACCAGGATATTTGCCAATGGGCATACCACAAGATGCATATGCAACACATAGCCCCTTCTCATTTAAGCCTTCACTTCGACCGAATGTGGAAACAGAAAACCCTGTATGAGTATATTTCCCTTCAACACGAGTAGTACATAAACGCATATCTGAAATATCAGGTGATAGATCATAATTTCTTAAAACATATGTTTTACCATCCGACATTTTTCCAGGTAATATAGCCCCTAAACTACATCCCCCAGGAATTAACCACGCATTTTGATAATAATTTAATTGTTCGGGCTCATAGCCAAAGCCTTCCGCAAAGCCTTCTAATTCTTTATTTAACCCTGGGCAATACTGCTCAATATGTGCTTTCATTTCAAAATAAGAGTTGTCAGAAGTTAAATTTTCCGTAAAGAATAGCGACTTCGCAAAAGGGTTTTTTTGATATTCTCGCGCTTGTTGTTGCCCAATCTCGTACGAACTACCTTTAAGAAATGCAAACTGTCCTGTATTTGTTTTCATCGATATACCCCATTCTATATATTAGTAGCAAGAGATTTTTCTTACCTTGCTAAATACAGAATAAAGTCTCCATCTACTGGAGAGTTTAGCTAGTTTCTTACTTTCACAAACACTTTCGTCAAAAAATCATTAGGATGTAGCTCCATATTTGGTTTAATATAAATTGGATTTATAACTTCAGTTGGGATTAACCCCTTTATGTATTGCTCCATAAACGCCCCTTCTACCTGAAGGGATTGCTCAGTAAGCCATCCCTTCAAGCGACTATAGCCAAAATGTAACTCTGAGTACGGTCCTTTTACATCTATACAAGCATACTTGCCTTCTGATATTACTTTAATGTGCTCCCCCTGCTGAGTTCCTTTTACTGGTAACAGCAGTTCAACATCTGCGATATTTTGGTTCCTGTTCTGTTGATGGAGAATTGCAACAAGCTCACCATCTATCTCAAATTGATACGCATATATTCGTTCAAATAATTTTTGTACTAGCTTATCCATTCCAATAATATGTATCTTTTCACGGATGGAGAGCACCTGTGTTTTTGGGCGTTCTTCTATGTAACAACTTGATAATATTGGCTTTGGATTAAATGTCTCAGTGTGCCTTATAGAATTTTTCACTTGGACAATATTTTGAATTTGTTCAGCGATTATTTCTTGTTGATGCTCTAATTCCAGAACTTTTTTATGTAATCTTAGCTCTAAATCTTGCCAATCATTTTTTCCTTTCATAATCTGTTCAATCTCTTTTAATGAAAAATGACAATTTTTTAGTACCTGAATCGTATTCAGTTCTTTCATTTTATCGTAATCAAAATAACGATAGCCGGTCACTTCATCTATAAAAGATGGTTCGAGTAACCCAATGTCACTATAATAACGAATGGTTTTTATAGGAACATTGCACAGACTCGAAAATTTTCCAATGCTATATATAAGAACACCTTCTTTTTAATTTAGTTGATTTCGATTTCATCGTGCTAAGTCCTTCATTTCGATGAATTAAAATCTTAGTTATTGTACGATAAAGTTGTAGTAATTGTTTCAATATAATGCGCTTCACCATAACGTGAGGTAGATTTAGGCGCCCGTTTAATCGCGTTGCTCTATGTCTCAACAATCTGATTTCGCTCTAATCAACGTATTGACAAATATCAGCGACAGCTTGCCCAAATACATAAAGTGAAAAGATACCTAAAAACCAAAAGAGTATGCTCATCATTTTTTGATTTGAGCATACTTCTTCTGGTTATATACTAATTTGTTTCGTATGTGCATTAACTTGTTCCCGTGGGTATTGCCCTCTTCACTCGAGATTTATCTTGCTTCCGCGGGTATTTACCTCGCTTCCGCGGGTATTCGCCCTGCTTCCGCGGGTATTTACCCTGCTTCCGCAGGTATTTACCCCGCTTCCGCGGGTATTCGCCCTCTTCGTGGGTATTTACCTTGCTTCCGCGAGTATTTACCTTGCTTTCGCGAGTATTTACCTTGCTTCCGCGGGTCTACCTATTTCGCTCGACTCACCTTATATAGAACCTTACTTTTTAAAGCGATTACGTGTATTAGCATAGACAACTACGAAAATTGTAAGGCCAATAAAGAGAACGAGCCCAATGATAAATAGCCATTCCGTTTTGAATAGGTCGTTCAGTCCCCATAATAGTAAACAAAAACAATAGCCGTACATCACTTTGCCCACAAATTTAGCGAGTGCTTTTTCGTTATATTTCTCTTTCTCACTGTCAGACATCGTATTGTAGCCCGCTATTAAAAATGCACCTTTGCCTTGTGATAAAACTATCGCAAAGATTAGGAAAGGAATCATAATGATAAACCATACAATGGCATCCATGATGCTTAGTCTCTATTTTCATTCTTAATAAACTGCTGTATGGCTGGTAGCAATTCTTTTTGAAGTGGTAATGATGGGTCTGAATAAGTTGCTAAATTCTTCGTACGATCTGCCGGAGCATTTTTTAATACATGATTCATCCCTTCCATATATACAAGCTTGGCATCTGGTTTACCTTTCTTTAACGCTTCCGCATCCGTTGCAACTACTTGTAAATCAGTTGTTCCTTGAAGAATTAAAACTCGGCTATTCAATTTTGCTAACTCACTTGCAGGGTTATATTTTAACCATGAAATCATATACGGTTGAACAGAAGAACGGAATAGTGATTGTAACTCTGGAGAAACGTTCTTCACTAGCTCGCCTTTTTTCAAGGATGCAAGAGCATCTGTTGATTCCTTTAAAAGCTCTGGCGATAATTGACCTTTTAATTGCTCTAACAAAATTTCATCTGCTGGTCTTCCAGCACCTGCTATGGAAACAAAGGACTCTACTTTTGTTTTTTGTGCTGCTAGCAAACCGATCAGTGAGCCTTCGCTATGTCCAATAATATGAATGCTTGAATAAGCTTTATCGGCTAAGAGGGTATTAATTACTTGTATTGCGTCGTTTACGTATTGGTCAATCGTAATATCCTCTTCCTTTGTTAGAAGGGACTTGTTATCGCCAAGCCCACGTTTATCATAGCGGACAGAAGCAATACCGTCTTTTGCTAATCCTTCCGCAATCATTTTTAAGCTGTCATTTTTACCAGCTATTGCTGAATTTCCATCCTTATCAGTTGGTCCAGAGCCTGCTATGATAAGTGCAACTGGAGATGGCTCCTTGCTAGCTTTTTGAAGAGCCACTGTTAACTCACCATCTTTAACGGGAATCTTTAATGTTTCATACGTAACTGGTTGTTCTGGTTGTTCTTTGAATGGTTTTAAGACAAGTGGAAGTTTGCCACCATTTTGTTGAAACGTTGCTTCAATTTGCCCATCTTTTAATGTTCCGTTAATTTCAATAGCCGAGCCATTTAAGTTGATCGAAACACTCACTTGATCACCATTGTATTTAATGCTTTTAAATGGATAATTGGATAATCCTTGTACAGGTACTGATAAATTCCCGCTATCTTTCTGCAAATCAACGATAATTGGAAGTGCTCCGTTTGGTGTCTCAATGTTCCCTTCCCATTTACCTACTAGCTGTTCATTCATTTTATTGTCCCCTTTCGTCTCTTTTCCCTTTGTGTTGTCTTCCTTTTGTGTGCATGCTGCTAATAATAAGAGTGCACAACATAAAAATAATAGTTTCTTCATAAAATCTCTCCCTCTATTTAAAGATGGTCAATAATATTGGTAATAATATGACGAATAAAATGATATAGCTCCATTTATTCGCCAGATTCACGGTCCAACCAACACCGAATTTTTTTTGTACTAATAATGAAGGGTCATTTTTATTGATGTATAAAATACCCCATTTCCAGTATCGATCATCGGTGGCAGCTGTTTCGTTTGTATGTAAATCGTCAAAGCGTTCATTACTCTTAGTTAACTTCCAAATTAAGAGGGTAAGCCCTCCTAAAGAGACTACAATAAAACCGATAAAAAGCGGGAAAAAGTAAGGAATTGTTTGATCTTTTAATATCACTGTCTTGTAATGTGAAACTACAAAAAGTATGGTTAAACTATAATTAATTGCAGCGAAGTACCAGCTACCATATTTCCGTTGTTGAAGCTCTCTATTGGCGGAAGCTTCTTTCTCTTGTGCACTCAATTGTAATTTTGCACTTTTCATACCTTTACTCATGATGAAAAAGCTAATTTGTAGACCTAGTAAAATAAGCGGCATTTCAATAACTGATAGCCATGTTTTTTCTGTCCAGCCGTCTACCTCACCTGTAGCATTCCAATGGGTTGCAAATACATCCGGAATGGCATTGTAATTCATATAGGTAAAGGTAATTAATGCTAAAGTGATAATAATTGGTAGTACAAAAAATGTAGGTGAGAGTACTTCATCTTTTTCTCGTATAGATAAATCCATCACATAGACAGTTTTTACATGTGCTTCCCAATTCTCTTGTGTTTTTAGTTTTTTTGTTTTTATATGATAAAACATATAAAGTCCAGCTGATATGAGAAGCAAGACATATAGCAAGATAAAGGATAATAAAACAAAACTCTCTTCCTGAATGGACGTAAATAGTAGTAAAACTTGGCCTAAAAGAAATGCAACTGCTATACTCCCTACCAACATGCTGTAGTGCTTTTTAAATATTTGTAATTGTTGATGTTGCACATAGGGCTCTGGAATTGAAACGCCAAACACTGTTGTTTTTCTCGTCAAATAGGGTGTTACTATTTCCAGTATCCCTACAAAGATAAAAATGCTTAATATAAAAAGCATATTTCCCCTACTTCCATTGTTTTAAAATTCGATGAAACAAACTTGTCATCTGATCTTTTTCGAGACCACGTGCAAAGGCCTCTGCCATAATTGGTTTTAATGCATTTTCTACTTTTTCAACGTCCGTCTCTTCCAGCTCTTTTTTTTGACCACCGATAATGATGGCCTTTGCTTTCGGTTTTAATTCGATTAACCCCTTTTCTTCAAGTTCATGATAGCTCTTACTTACCGTACTTACATTAATACCCAAATCCGAAGCCATTGAACGAACTGAAGGTAATGTGTCACCATTTTTTAGCTTTCCCTTAGCAATTAACTCAATTAACTGATTCGCTAACTGTTTATAGAGCTGTAATTCACTGCTTGGATCTAAATGAATATGCATCTTATCCCTCCTATCTGTATCGCTCATCACCAAACAGAAATCTGTCATACTTAGAGTAAAACAGTTTTCTAAAAATGTCAAATTCTATATAAAGAGGAAATTACCTTCCCACTGAGGTTTTTAGAGGAACTAATGCGAGATAAAAAAAGGACCCAGAAAAATTCTGGATCCCAAGAACACTTATTTCTATTTGATCTGATCTGTATCGGTTTTTGCTTCTTCTTAAGCTACAGCAAAACAGAAAATCCTCTGCCTCACCAATTCCTTAAGATTTTAGAAGCTCACCCTATACAACTGTGGCGGACTTTCCTGAGATTCCTGGTCTTTGGGTGTTTGACTACTCATTCTACATCCTCCTCATCACATTAGATTAATAAGTGATTCCTCTCTTAATATGAACCTTTTCACAAATGTTTATTCATGTGAAGAGCATTTTTAACAACAGTGGCTTCTTCAAGAATAAAACTTCACGAAAATGCAGAGTTTTATTTTAGGCGTCTTCTTTAAAAACCTGTTGCGCAATGGTTAAAGCATTTTGGACACGTGGAAAACCAATGTATGGTACTAATTGTAATAATGCTTCCACAATTTCTGTCTGTGTCAAACCTGCATGTAGACCTCGTTTAATATGTGTTTTTGTTTGTGGGGCAGCACCTTGAGTTACTACTGCTGTAATGACAACAAGTGCACGGCTTTTTGCATCTAGCCCTGGTCGTGAATAAACATCCCCATAAGCAAATTCAATAATCATTTTGCGTAAATCTGGTGCGATGTCAGCTAGTGCATCTGCCTCAAGCATTCTCGCCGCTTCTTCCTTTGTTACATACTGTTTAATTGTTTCGTACCCCTTTGAAAAACGCTCATTCATTGAAATCCCTCCCTTTGTTATTTCTTTACACAAAAACCCCAATTCCGCGTCTCCAGAATTGGGGATTGTCCTTCACCTATGTAAGGGGCTCTTTTTCGTTTCGCCCTCTAGCTCTAACGAAAAAGGAAAATGGTTTTCATAGTGCCTCACTGGACAGCTTTAATGAATATCTATGCAAAAGTCACAAGGACATGCACGCCAAATGATCAATTATGCCCCGGCATAATTGCGTCCGGATTCGGCTTTGTGCTTAGGCCTGCAGATGTTTTTTGCGCGAAAGCGTAGCGGCAGCAGCACCGACGCAGGTCAGTTAGCCGTTATCGCATGGATGCGATGATTTTAGGCTAACATCCCCTAAGAACTCCTTTCCGAATTCGTGACATCCGCCGGAGGCTTTAGGCCAACACGAAGTTGGTCACTCAGTCGTTGCCACAGGACGTGGTGCTCTTAGACTGAGTTCCTCTATTTCAGCGGATGTTTGGACACCCGCTGAAAGAAGTTAAGCAAGACAAGCTTTTGCCTTTTCGATTTGGATTTTTACTTGATCAAACCCTGTTCCACCTAAAGAATGACGACGACGAACAGCTGCTTCAGGTGCTAATACATCATAAATATCCGCTTCGATAAGCTCACTTTCTTGTTTCATATCTTCAAGCGGTAAATCTAATAAATAGATGCCCTTTTGAATACATGTGAATACAAGTTTTCCTGTCACTTCATGTGCTTCACGGAAAGGCATACCTTTTGTTGCTAGATAATCAGCAAGCTCCGTAGCATTGGAGAAGTCAGAGTGTACTGCCTGGTGCAAACGCTCTGTGTTGACTGTCATTGTGCGAATCATACCTTCAAAGATTTTTAGAGAACCAAGAATGGTATGGACTGTATCGAACATACCTTCTTTATCTTCCTGCATATCTTTGTTGTACGTTAATGGTGTTCCTTTAAGAACGGTTAATAAGCCCATTAAGTTACCGTAAACGCGTCCCGTTTTTCCACGGATTAACTCTGCCATATCAGGATTTTTCTTTTGTGGCATAATAGAAGAACCTGTTGAGAAGGCATCATCTAATTCGATAAATTTGAATTCATCTGTCGACCACAAAATAATTTCCTCTGCAAAACGAGATAAATGCGCCATTAGTAATGATGAATTGCTTAAAAATTCAACGATAAAATCACGGTCACTTACTGCATCCATCGAGTTTGCATAAACTTCGCTGAAGCCTAAAAGCTCCGCGGATTTTAAGCGGTCGATTGGGAAAGTTGTCCCCGCCATGGCACCTGCACCTAAAGGCAAAATATCGATACGTTTAAGCGACTCCGTAAAACGTTGTTTATCACGTTCTAACATCCAGAAATAGGCCATTAAGTGATGCGCAAATGAGATTGGTTGGGCACGTTGTAAATGTGTATAGCCTGGAGCAATTGTTTCTACATGCTCCTCAGCTTTTTCTAGCAAGGTCTTTTGGAATGTCTCAATTAAACCGATTGCTTCCTTCACACGTTTTTTCAAGAAAATATGCATATCCGTTGCTACTTGGTCATTTCGGCTACGGCCTGTGTGAAGCTTACCACCTACAGGACCAATTAAATCAATGAGCATTTTTTCCAGATTCAAGTGAATATCTTCATTGGCAACTGTAAATTCAAGCGCACCTGCGATTGCTTTTTCTTGTAATTGTGCAAGGCCACCGAGAATGGCCTCTACGTCAGCTGCTGGTAAAATTCCTGTTGCGCCAAGCATCGTTACATGCGCTACGCTACCTTCAAGGTCTTCTAGAACAAGCTGTTGGTCAAAGCCAATCGATGCGCCGAACTCGTCCACCCATGCTTCTGCCGATTTTTGGAAACGTCCGCCCCAAAGTTTTGTCATAACAGCTCACCTTTTCCTTAAAAATTCTTTTTAAAAGGTGCAGTACAGCGTTTAATGCTACACTACACCCTGCTGTCAAAAGATTATTATTTATTTACTGAAGAGTTAACTACTGTTGGCAGACCCCATAATTCGATGAAGCCTACTGCTGAAGCATGGTTGAATTGGTCTTCTTTAGAATATGTTGCTAGCTTTTCACTATAAAGTGAATTTGGAGATTTACGTCCTTCCACAATTGCATGACCTTTGTAAAGCTTCACGCGCACAGTTCCGTTCACAAACTTTTGTGATTCAGCAAGGAATGATTCAAGTGCAACTCGTAATGGAGAGAACCATAAACCATCATAAATTAATTCAGATAATTTTTTCTCGATGACTGGCTTGAAGTGCGCTAACTCTTTTACAAGCGTTAAGTCTTCAAGCTCTTTATGAGCCGTTAATAGCACTTTTGCTCCTGGAATTTCATATACTTCACGAGATTTAATACCAACTAATCGGTTTTCTACGTGATCGATACGACCAACACCGTGTGCGCCAGCTACTGCATTTAATTCTTGGATTAAATCGGCAAGCTTCATTTCTTTACCGTTTAACGATACTGGCTTACCAGCAACAAATTCAATTTCGACGTATTCCGCTTCATCGGGAGCGTTTTCCACAGAAACTGTTAAACCATAAGCTTCTTCTGGTGGTGATACCCATGGATCTTCCATTACGCCCGCTTCATTTGCACGGCCCCATAAGTTTTGGTCGATAGAGAATGGTGAATCTAACGTTGCAGGAATCGGAACATCATGTTTCATTGCATATTCGATTTCCTCATCACGGCTCCAGCCCCACTCACGTACAGGTGCTAATACCTCTAAATCTGGATTTAAAGCTTTGATTGAAACTTCGAAACGAACTTGGTCATTACCTTTACCTGTGCAACCATGAGCTACTGCGTTCGCACCTACTTGGTTTGCAATTTCCACTAATTTTTTAGAAATTAATGGACGAGAAAGTGCCGATACTAGAGGATATTTTTGCTCGTACCAAGTATGTGCTTGTAATGAGATTAATGCATATTCTTCAGCAAATTCATCCTTCGCATCTACCATATATGATTCAATTGCTCCTACTTGAAGAGCTTTATTTTTTACGAATTCAAGATCCTTACCTTCACCAACGTCAAGACAAACTGCGATAACGTCCCAACCTTGTTCTTTTAACCACGGAATTGCTACAGAAGTATCAAGACCTCCTGAATATGCTAATACTACTTTTTTATTTGCCATAAAAAATGCGCCTCCAATTAATCTATAAGATATGTATGTTTATACATCCACTTAAAAGTTTATACACGAATAGTATCATGTTATAAAAATAAAAACAAGTGTATTTTTATAAATTTATAGACTTTTATGTTTATTGTAAAAAGTGAGTTACTTCAATACTTTAAGCCCTCGTACAAACTATGAATATTTTTACTCGGAAAAACGAATTTTCACTCGCAATATGAATGTATATTATATAAATTTTAGGAAAGTAAATTGTTTTCGGCAAAACGAGGGGTTAATATACTTAATAATATTCAATAATTGAATTAACTTAGAAACAAGAAACCGCTAGAGAGTGTAATTCTTCTCTAGCGGTTTTATATTGTTCTGAAAGTTTAATCTTCAACTATACTGCATCGTTATTAGTTGAAGAAAAAATGATCCTAATTCACATATAAATGCAAAACATTTTCCTGTTTCTCATATCTTCCCTTGATTACTCCGATACCATCAATTTTAAGTGAATCGACATTTTCAATGGGATTATTCTTTAATATCAGATGTAATTTAATTATATTTTGAAGTCCATCCTTACAATAGGCAATAACAGGTTGTTGTACAAGATAGTCTTCATTGTTAATTCTTACTTTTACATAGTTCTTATGTAAAAGCCTATTTTCAAATGAGACGACATTCATCGGGTCAAAAGATTTAGCAGTTATGTCACCTTCAATAATTAGATGAATACCTTTTTGTTGTTCAAAGTTTTCAAATACATTTTTTCTATTTTGCATAGCAAAATTAATTACTTCCTCTGTTTCAGGACTTATTTCTACGTTACTTATGTTTATAAAGTCATCAGAAAGCTGTTTAAATATATCGTATAATGTGTCCTCTTTATCCCAAAAACTTTCCTTCCAACCTGGTGAATACTCATCTAGTAACAAACACATAAACAAACCTGAACTATAACAACTCTTTCGTATATCAGAAGTAGATTCATATTTGTCTTTAAGGTGTTGTCCATACTTTTCTAGAACTGATTTGTAAGCTATCGGGGTTTTTTCTGAGTAAGCCTTTAGTTCAACATACCACGCAGGTCCTTCAATTGTTTCAATTAAGTTTTCGTATAATAGATTATTATTAAACTTAGCAGCTCTTTTTTCTCTTAGGGCAATGAAAGTATTAAGATATAGTTTCTTTTTAAGAATATTATTTTCTAACACCGCACTAAAAAGGTTTGCTCTTTCCTGATTTCGTAATTCCACATTTTCTTTTGATAACGGATATGTGATTCCCAGAACTTCATTCGCAAACCGTGTTTCGCCTTTAACATATTGAAAACCGTGGAATAATTCGTGTACAAGAATAGAATATACACTTTCGTAATCCTCATACAATTCGATATTTACAATTGCTGTTGGATAATCATTATAAAGAATAAGTGTACACCCCATAAATTGTTCATCCCAATTTAAAATTTGATAATTATTTTGTTGATTTTTTTTCATTCTAGGATGGTTGAAAAGATAAACATAATTCTTATCATATAATGCGTAAGCAACCGATTCAAAACCTGACCAATAGTTATTCAAATTTGCATTTACTAAGTCTTGGGAAATTTGATTAAGATATTTATTCATTCTTTTCATCCTCCATATAAAAATTCTTTATATTTAAATTCTCTTTGCGATGAAAAATATCCTTTTTCAAAAGGGGCTTATGCAACTATCCTGGACTTATGTTTGAACAAATGCTATCTACAATTTTTGATGATGAACCATAAAAAAACTGTAAACACACTCAACTTGGTATGTTTACAGTTTAATCCCTATTTTTTATTGAAAAATGATTTACCTAAAAATTCTACGGTTGCAGGTGCCATTGCATACAGCTTGCTTGTTAACCCCATGACCCTTGGTAAATTAACCTCTCGTACAGGGCGCTCAATTGTTTTTACAGTAGCTTGTGCCACTTCTTCAGCTGTTAATAAAAATCTTCCTAAAGACTCGCGATAACCACTTTCATCACTCGCCTTATCTAAAAATGGTGTATCAATTGGACCTGGATGTATCGCAGTGACTTTAACATTATACGGAGCCAGTTCCATGCGAAGCCCATTTGTAAAGCCGACAATCGCATGCTTTGTAGCAGCATATACACTAGCCTTAGGTGTCGCTACCTTTCCTGCCTGTGAGCCGATGAAGATTAGCTGACCTTGCTGACGTTGTATCATAGGTGCTGTGAGACGTTTTGCTAAATACATCGGTACACTGACATTTAGCTCTACCATTTGTCTAATAGCTTCATCTGATAAGTCAGGTGCAATGCCAAATTTACCTACCCCGGCAGATAAAATAGCAACATCAAGAGGCGGTAGCTGTGCACATACTTCATCTATCGTAGCTAAATCAGTTAAATCTGCTTGGATAACGTTAGCGCCTAAGCGTTCTAATGCTTTCAATGCCACTGTATTGCGTCCTGTTGCATAAACCTTATGACCCTGTGCTACTAATAATTCTGTAATTTTCAGTCCAACGCCACTTGTAGCACCTGTCACGAAGATAGTCTTTTTATTCATGTCCATGTTTAAACCTACTTCCTTGAGAATAAATAGATACCTTCTTCCGTTTTCGTCGATGTAATATAATTGTTAGCTTCTAAGTAATCTATATGGCCAAGCGTTTTGGATAGTGTCAGACCAAATTGACGCTGAAAAATTGCTGGGTAAAAGCGCTTCGTTACTTGTACAGTGGTTAATGATTCGTCACCAAATATTTCACAAACCTTCAAAGATTGCTGATGCTGGCGTTCTAGTCGTTTATCAATTAAATCAGGAATATTTTCTAGTTCAGCGCCATGTCCTGTATACATCTTTTTTACGGGTAATCGACGCAAAGTTTCAAGTGATTCATTATATTGTAGTAACGATTTAGTACGTCCTAATGTACGGTCTAGTGGTGGCTCAATTAATGGGTTCGGCGTTATTTTTTCAAGCAATAAATCTCCACCTATTACTTGATGAGTTTTTTCATCCCAGTAGATTAAATGGCTTTGTGCGTGTCCTAATGTTTCAATAGCCTTTAATCCAGGATGTCCAGGCACTTCATCACCATCATAAAGTATTTGTGTTAATGGTCGTTCACCTACAAGCTCTATTTCACGACGTACATGTACACTTGGTTGGATATATTGTTGAGGAACACCGTGTTCAAACAAGCGCTCACTGTAAAATTGCTCGTGATAACGTAAAAAATCCTCGTCATGACGAAGCCATTTATCATTATAGGCATGCCCTAAAATTTCTGCATGTGGAAAGGCATCTACCCAGCCTGCATGATCTGGATGATGGTGGGTTAACACAACCTGTTCAATATCTCGCATGTCAAAGCCAGCTGCTCGAATACCCCATTTTAGCGCATCATAGGCTTCCATTGTTTTTGGACCAACATCAAAAATTGTCAATGCATCGCCTTTTACAACAAATGCATTTACATCTCCTACTTCATAGGGTGTTGGTATTTCTATTTTGTATATAGACAAAAGCTGTTTCCCCCTTTAATGCAACTAGTGAATATCGATTCATTCTATTTTACAAGTTTTTCTTCCTTTCGTCACCCTCCTGTTGACAGGTTGACGTATTATCAATATAATTTTGAATAATCAAATTATTTTTGTGCGTTGATGAAGCCAAGTACGTATTTGGTGAAGGTGTATTAGAGAGTGTTACATTTGCTGAAAGTAACATCACCCGCTCCCATTACCGAACCTACTTCTGAGCAGTTATGAAAACATAACCGTTTCCCTTGCGATAAAAGGGCTGTGAGTTGTGCCAATTGGCAAACAAAGGTGGTACCGCGGAAACAATAGCGTTTTCGTCCTTCTATATAAGGACGAAAACGCTTTTTTATCTTCATTCAGCAGATCTTTTGGTAGCGAAAGCGAAGCGAAAGCAACAGATGTTTTGGTAGCGAAAACGAAGCGACAGCGGCAGATCTTTTCTGTGCGAAAGCGAAGCGGCAGCTACAAATGTCTTTTGACCGAAAGCGCAGCGACAGCTGAATGAAGATAAAGCCTCCGGCGGATGTCACGAATTTTCAAAGGAATGAATTGTGCTAGCACAATTCAAAATCCGGACGCAATTACGCCAAGGCGAAATTGATTTTAAGAACTGGAGGTTTTAATCATGAAAAAAATACTATTTATTGGTGCAGGCTCTATGGCAGAGGCATTGATTCAGGGTTGGATTAAACAAAAGGTATTTACAGCACAAGAAATTTACGTCACCAATCGCTCAGACAAAGAACGTTTACACTTTTTACACGACACATATGGTGTGAATTGCAATTTTAGCCATGATATTTATCAGCAGGCTGATTTAATTATTTTAGCGATTAAGCCTAAGGATGCCATTGCAGCGATGCGTGAGTTAAAGCCTAAAATTACAGAGCAATCAGCTGTTCTTTCTATTTTAGCTGGTATTGCCATTACTACTATTACAGAACATTTAGGTGCTCGTCCAGTCGCACGCGTTATGCCTAACACTTCTGCCACTATTGGGATGTCTGCAAGTGGGATTGCCTTTAATGATAAAGTGACAGCCGAACAACGCTCCATTTTCTTACAGCTTTTAGAGGCCGTTGGTTCAGTTATCGAGGTAGATGAAGATCAATTACATGCTGTAACAGCTCTCTCAGGGAGTGGCCCAGCTTATATTTATTATTTAATGGAAGCATTTGAACGAGTTGGTACGAAGGTGGGTCTCTCGAAGGATACAGTACGACTATTAATGACGCAAACACTTGCTGGCACTGCGGAAATGCTGAAGCAATCCGTCGATGAACCTGATGTATTGCGTCATAAAGTAACAAGTCCAGGCGGTACAACAGAAGCTGGCATTAAGGCTCTAGAACAATATCAATTTAATGAAGCCATTGAAGCATGTATTAAAGAAGCTGAAGCTCGATCTCGTTCACTTGCAAATAGTAAATAATGTGTGCAAAATAAAGTAAAACTTTAATCAGTAGGGCTTTCTTCATCCCACTGATTTATTAGTTGAACGAATCAGGCTTTTACGGGCAATTTATCTCCTATCTAACTTCTTTGCTTTTGCTAAATTTTGAGGAGGACGTATTACTGCCCATTAAAGCGGGATAAAGTATATCACTAGGCATTAGGGGGCTTTCAGTTGACTAAATTATTTGAACCGTATCAATTACAAAATATCTCTTTAAAAAATCGCGTTGTTATGGCACCGATGTGTATGTACTCGGCACAGGATGATGGATTTGTTACTCCATTCCACCAAGTCCATTATGCAACGCGGGCTGCTGGGCAAGTTGGTTTAATCATTGTCGAAGCTACTGGTGTTGTACCAGAGGGTCGTATATCTAGTAACGATCTTGGAATTTGGGATGACGCTCATATCGAAGGTTTAAGTCAATTAGTTCAAGGAATGAAGGCATACGGAGCAAAAACAGGCATACAGCTTGCACACGCTGGACGAAAAGCAACTGTAGATGGAGAAATATTTGCTCCATCAGCCATTGCATTTAGCGATACTTATAAAACGCCAACTGAGATGACATTAGAAGACATTGAATATGTTGTTGAAGCATTTAAACAAGCAGCAGTCCGTGCAGCAAAAGCAGGCTTTGATGTTCTTGAAATCCACGGGGCACATGGCTATTTAATTAGTGAATTTTTATCACCAGCAACGAATAAACGCAATGACCATTTCGGTGGCTCTCAAGAAAATCGTTATCGATTATTACGTCAAGTCATCGATGCTATACGCAGTGTTTGGGAAGGTCCTTTGCTTGTGCGTGTTTCCGCTGAAGACTACGCAGAAGATGGTACAACAATGGATGACTTTATCATCTTTAGTCGTTGGATGAAATCACAGGGTATCGATTTAGTGGATGTTTCTACAGGTGGTGTCGTGCAAGCACATATTAATGTTTTTCCTGGCTACCAAGTGCCTCATGCTGAAGCGATTAAGCATGGTGCCGATATTCCAACTGGAGCAGTCGGCCTTATTACGACAGCCATTCAAGCAGAGGAAATTTTACAAAACAATCGTGCTGACTTAATTTTCCTAGCACGCGTTCTTCTGCGCGAGCCATATTGGCCACTATATGCTGCCAAGGAATTAGGAGAAGAGGTTAAACCACCAGTGCAATACGTACGCGGCTGGTAGAAATAAACGGTATACTGACAATTCATCAAAAAAAAAACAGCTTGTTGATTTATGCTAACAAGCTGTTTTCATTTTAATAAAGAGGAAGAGCTCCGATGGCTCGAAGCATTAATTTGGCCAGAGCATCCAGAACGAAGACTTTTGTTAAATCAAGCACTCCCTATTTTAAAAGAGCTCGATTTACAGCTGATAAAAGGCGATGCCATTAAACTAATAAAAGAAATTAGTAGTGAAATAAATGCAGATGCGATGTTAGTTGTTTATCATACACATGTGGCAAATCAAATCCCAATTGAATTACGACTTAAACTTATTGAACAATTAAAAGAGATCAGCATGGAACGACCTCTCTACCATTGTTATAACAATTTATTTGATATGCAACTGCATCAAGATTTTATTGATCAAGGAGAAATAACATCAATCCGTAGTATGGAACGTCCTGATGGTCATGCACAGTGGTTCAAATGGGCCAAGCAATCAAAAAGTATTTAAAAGTCACGCAATAACCTGACTAGAACTAGTATAGTTAGATACTTTCAATTTAAGTTCAAAAAAACCCAATATATTTCATCGGTATTTTTACTATTTTTCTAAAGAATAAAAGCTGATTTCCTCTAATACATTAGTGGAAACCAGCTTTTATATTTCGTCCATATCATTTCACTGCAAAACAATCTACTCCAATTAAGTTAATTTATTCATCAACTAACTCCTCTAAAGCTATAGATTTATAACTTAAAAGATAATTTATTGCAGGATATTGACTTCTTGGGTCTTTTTTTGATAGAGACGCCACGAAAGACACCATTTGTCTGGGTTATCCAAGTAATCTTGTTCATCTAGCTGATGGATGGTGCTATTATATGGGGCACTCTTAACAATTTCCGGTGTTTCATATGCTTCTCTAGAAATTTGCTCAAGTGCCGCAATATATTCATCCAAATCTGCCTTGGAGTAAGACTCTGTCGGCTCCAGTGTGAATGGCTGCGGGACGATATAAGGATGATGGCTTGTCCAATAATGTAAGCCAAAATCGATCATTCTTCGTTGGACGTCTTCGGTCGTTATACCTGTCTCTTGTGTCAACTGTTCCCAGCTATACCGTACTTGCTCTAAGCGTTGTCCTTTTACATAAGGTGCACTTGCTCCTCGAATTTTCTGAACACGGCTATATAGATAGTTATTATTTAACACAGCAGTCTGTGCCACAGCTTTTAAACCAGTTGGACCTAAAGACCTAATCCAAGCATACGATCGTAGAATAGTTTGTGCTACGCCATGAAATGCCCTTACCTTGCCAATAGAATGTGTCAAAGCATCATTTAAATAATAACCCTCTTTATTTTTCTCAACGATAGGACCAGGTAAGTATTCTTTTAACGCTCTCGTAACACCTAATGCTCCAGTTGCTGGTCCACCACACATATGTGGTGCTGCAAATGTTTTATGCAAATTGAAAAAGCACATATCAAATCCAGCTTCTTTCGCTCTTGTTATGCCTAACAAGCCATTTGCATTGGCCTGATCGTAATAACAAATACCACCTGCTTCATGGACAAGTTTTGTAAATTCTTTAATCTTAGGATTATAAATCCCTGTATCTTCTGGATTAGCAACGACAAAACCTGCAGTCCGTTCAGAAAGTACTTCCTTCAATTTATCAATATCCGGGAAGCCGTCTTTGTCAGGATATAAGGTAATGATTTTATATCCTTTTACTGCAGCTGTAGCAGCTTGCGATGGATGTGAAAAAATCGTTGTAATAATTTCATCACGTTGATCCCCTTCTCCTCGTGCTTCATGATATTTCCGTACGATAGATGCCATCGCAAATAAAGCTTGCGTTCCTCCACTTGGCTGAAATGAAAAAAAATCTAATCCTGATATTTCTCGCATAGCTAAATCTAAATTATGAATAATTTCAAGCATTCCTTGCACGGTACTGATATCCTGTAATGGATGTAACTCCATTATTTTATGATTTCGAATTAATAGCTCATTTATTTTAGGAATGTATTTCATCGTACATGTGCCTTGGCCAATTTCTACATTGAAATCTGAGCCTAGTGTTTCTTGTGATAATCTAACATAATGGCGTAACACACGAGCTTGCGCTATTTCGGGAAGATTCACCTTATCAGCACGTAACATGTTGTGAGGAAGTCTAGAGAGACCATCACCAACTGCCTCTACAACCTCTTCTGAAGCTAAAGGAATTTCTACCCCTCTTTCACCAGCTTGATGTAATTCAAATATAATGGGCTCGTTCCATTTCGCTTGATGAAAATCTACTTTCGTCTCAAATCTTTTTATTTTTTTCACAGTTATCTTCTCTCCTCTCACTTATTGTTGCTCTACAATTGCCTTAATTGCGGATATTAAATAATCTAAATCTTCTTTTGTATGAACTTCAGTTACGCAATATAATGCACTTTGTCCGTACTCTGGGAATTCCTCTGATAAATCCTTCCCACCGAAGATATTTCTTATTAATAATTCTTTATTAATTTGTGCTACTGTTAAGCCTGTATCATTAAAATCAACAACAAATTCTTTAAAGAATGTAGAAACAATACGCGATCCAATTACTCCCTCAATCTGATTTAACTGTTGCACTGCATATTGACTATTTTGCATAATTGTTTGTCCTACTTCATACATCCCGTCAGGTCCCAACAAAGAAAGATATACACCAGCAGTAATGCCCCATAATGCCGTCTGTGTACCAACTGATTCTTTTCCTTTTTCTCGTAAAGCAAAGGATGTCCGTTCATATGCTACATCACCAAATCCATACTCTCCTTCTTTTTTTGTAGGGACAATCCCAAATAATCTTGAAGGATATTCATTAATAAAGACTTCATCATCTTGTGTAGCAATGAACCCTGCTTGACCGCCACTATAATTCATATGCATGCCTAGGGGCTGTAAATCCCCACATACAATATCAGCACCATAGTGACTTGGCGGTACTAAAACACCTAACGAAATAGGATCTACCCCAACGACAATTAATACACCGTGTTCTTTAGCCAATTTAAAAATTTCTTGTCCTTGAGTTTCTATAAATCCTAAATAAGATGGATTTTCAAAATAAATGGCAGCCACTTCATCGGATAATTTACTTTTTAAATCTTCCAAATCTAATAATCCGGTAACAATATCAAACGCCACTCCACTAAACGACAATTGAGGAGTACCATAATTTGTTATAATTTTTCTTCTTTCTGGTGATACAGTATTCGCAAGTAACACTTTATTTCTTTTAGTAATTCGGCTAGCCATTAGAATGGACGTCGAAGCAGCTTGACCCCAATCAAAGGTTGGAACACTTACAACATCCATATCTACTAACTCTGCCATCAAACTTTGATATTCAAAAAGAGCTTGAAAGCGACCATGATCTTCATAGGGCTCGCCTGCATATGCTGTCAAAAACTCGGACCGTTGATTTACTTCATCACACACTGCCGGTACAAAATGTTGCGAACATCCAGCTCCCAAGAAATTTAAGTATTCAGTTGAACTTATATTCTTATTTAATAATCCTTCAATATGACGTCGTAACTCGTATTCTGTTAATGCCTTTGGAATATTCAGATCATCTTGATACCGAAGTTCTTTAGGAATACATTCAAATAGATTTTCTATTGAATTTACACCGATTTCTTTTAACATTTTTTGTTTTACTTCTGATACCATATTTGGGATATATGGATGGACTTTTTTAGTCATTCAATAACCTCCTAAAATTTTTATTTATGCTAATCCTCCACCATCTACGGTCAACGTTGTTCCTGTTACCCAACTAGACAATTCACTTGCAAGGAATAATACACCATTGGCAATATCAGTTGGTGTACCAAGTCGTGCAAGGGGACGATTAATGGCTGAATCCTTCAAAAACGTACGTTCTTCTATATTTAATTGCTCTGCTTCACCTCTTAAAAGAGGAGTATCGGTGTCTCCTGGGCAAATGCAATTCACACGAATATTTTGGTGTCCATGATCAATAGCCATTGCCTTCGTTAAATTCACTACTCCAGCTTTTGCTGCACAGTAGGAGGCCGCCTTATCTCCTCCTTTTAGTCCCCAACCTGAGCCAGTATTGATGATACTGCCACCACCACTTTCACTCATCAGTGGAATCACATATTTTGATAGTAAAAAAGCGCCTTTCAATGACACATTTATAACTGCATCCCATTCACTCTCCGTTAATTCCACAACCGTTTTACGCCGAATGATGCCTGCGTTGTTAAATAACACATTCACATTTTGAAACTGCTCTTTGATATAATTTGCTGCTGTCTCGCAATCTCTTGCATTTGTTACATCACATTTAACAAACCAAGCTTGATATCCTTCCATTTGCAATTTGGATGCGGCATCATTCCCTTTTTCTTCATCAATATCTAGTAACACTACCTTCGCACCGACTTCAGCTAAGCGTTTGGCTGATGCAAAGCCTATTCCAGATGCTCCACCCGTTATAACTGCAACCTTGTCATGTAATTTAAAATAGTGGTTAATCATTCCATTCTCCTTTCAGTTTGTTACTAACTATATAAGCAAAAACCATGCCAAATTCTTTCCTCAGCTATTTCTAGGCTTCCTTTATATCTGTATGTCCAACAATTGTCATTTACGTCAAAACATTGACATTTTTGAATATTCAGACTTAAAATGATTTTTAATACGTATATGGGGGGATTATTTTTGACATTCTATAACACTATTTCAAAAATAATTGATATTTTTTCTCAATTATTAATGGTTGACATTGCTTTTTTCAGTTCAGAAGGAGAGCTTCTCGTAGCTACAGCCGCTTATAAAGAAAAAAAAGGCATCAAGGTACACCTTCCATACTTTCAAAAATATAAAGCTGAATCATTTATTGATGTTAAAAAGCCTGGACATATGAGTATGTGTAAAGGTTGCCATTTTCAAAATAACTGTCCTTCGAAAGTTGAAATATTAAAAAATCTTATTCAAGATGAAAATCACTACGGTTATCTTAATTTTGTAAGTTTTACGTCTGATGGGGAAACACAATTACTTAGTCAACAAAGTACATATCAATACTGGTTAACTAAATTAGGAGATGTACTGATTGATTTACAAAAAAGCTTTGGGCATTACAAACCACTAAAAAAACAATCGCTTAAAGCTATCCCTTATATACTTGGAGATAATTTCTCTCACATTCACACGACATTAAAAAATATCAGAAATAGTGCTTCATCAGTTTTCATAACTGGTGAAACAGGAACAGGCAAAAGTCTTTTGGCAAGATACATTCACGAGCATAGCTTGGTGCAAAAAGGAGAATTTATTGAAATTAACTGCGCGAGTATTCCAGAGTCATTGTTTGAAAGTGAATTATTTGGCTATGAAGAAGGATCATTTACTGGTGCACGTAAAAATGGGAAACTAGGTTATTTCGAATTAGCCGATAAAGGGACATTATTTTTAGATGAAATTACCGAGTTGCCTATCCATCTCCAAGCTAAACTATTAATGACATTGCAAGATGGCATTATAAGACGAGTCGGTAGTACAAGCTTTAAAAAAGTAAATATTAGAATAATCGCAGCCACCAATCGTCCATTAGAGGACTTAGTGAAAAAGGGGGATTTTCGTGCGGATTTATATTATCGTTTAAATGTTATTCCTATTTCCCTACCACCATTAAGGAATCGAAAAGAAGATTTGCACGATTTAGTGAATACTTTAATGGACAAGCTTCAGAATCGTACTGGTAAATTTATTCGAAGTTATAGCTCTACCTACTTTGAACTGCTCCAAAGTTATCATTGGCCAGGGAATATAAGAGAGTTAGAAAATGTTATTGAATACAGCATGATTATGGAGAACTCGATGGAGCTTTCAATCGCTAGCTTACCACCTTATATTTTAGAAAGCGCTCAACATAAGCCTCAACAAAATCCTGTTAATTCACTGAAACAAGCAGAGAAGGAACTGATCCTTCAAAAGTTAAATGAATATGGCTCTGATCGTGCTGGCAAGCAAAAAGTAGCTGATGATTTAGGCATAAGTGTTCGTTCATTGTATAGAAAGATTCAAACCTACGCTATTTGAATTAACAGTCACCTAACTTTAGTTACGTCAATAAAAAACTAGTATTATACTTTGTCAGGCGTGATGATTAGGAAAAAATAGATTATCCACTTTTATCCACACTAGTTAATTTGAAGGCTCTGATTTCCGCTACGGGCTACTCGCTTTGTTACTGACGCTTCGCTTTCGCACAGAAAACATTTGTCGCTGACGCTTCGCTTTCGCGCAGAAAACATTTGTCGCTGACGCTTCGCTTTCGCGCAGAAAACATTTGTCGCTGACGCTTCGCTTTCGCGCAGAAAACATTTGTTGCTGACGCTTCGCTTTCGTGCAGAAAACATTTATCGCTGACGCTTCGCTTTCGCACAGAAAACATTTGTTGCTGACGCTTCGCTTTCGCACAGAAAACATTTGTTGCTGACGCTTCGCTTTCGCACAGAAAACATTTGTTGCTGACGCTTCGCTTTCGTGCAGAAAACATTTGTTGCTGACGCTTCGCTTTCGTGCAGAGCAAGGCTTCCTGCGGGCGAGCGTCGAGCCGCACACCTGATACTTTGTGTTATTAAACCACTAGAAATACCCCTCACCTACTAATCTACTATTAATGTAAGTGAGGGGTTCTGTGAATTTGACATCATACTCTGAATTCAACAGCGACACCAGGCACAAAACAGGTCCACATCTCTTATATTTATACATGTATTAGGGATTGCTACATAAACAAGCTTTTATTTCGCAGTATACTTTTTAATGGCAGGTAAAATATCGTTCCCTATAATTTCAATATTTTTCATTAATTTATCGAATGGTACACCGCCAAAATCAATTTGTGCCATAAATCGCTGCATGCCAAAGAGCTCATATTGATACAGTAATTTTTCAATAATTTGTTCCTTACTTCCGACCATTAAGGCGTCATGTGTATCCGTCGCCTCCGCAAATTGTTGCTTTGGATAACCCCCGCCACGAATTGCTTGGAAGCCTCCATTTAAATGTGGATACATCCCTTCTAGTGCCTCTTTCGTCGTATCTGCAACATAGAATAGGCTAGTTGTAGCAATCGGTAACTCTTTTGGATCAAAGCCACTTCGATCTGCTGCTTCTCTATAAGCATCTACTGATGGCTTAAAGTTAACGGCAGGACCACCTAATGTCGTTAACATCATTGGAATGCCTATATAGCCTGCCTTAATGGCACTGGCAGGTGGTCCGCCGACAGCACGCCAAATTGGCAACGATCCAGTTTTAGGTTGTGGCAAAATTTGCGCATTGTGAAGTGGTGTACGGAATTGTCCTTCCCAAGTGACAAGGTCGTTGTCGTTTATTTTTTTCAGCAGCTCTAATTTTTCTTCGAAAATTTCTTCATAATCCTTTAAATCAACGCCTAGTAATTGATATGCGCCAACTCGAGAGCCACGCCCAGCGACTATTTCTGCACGTCCATCTGAAATTAAATCGATCGTTGCAAAATCTTCATATACGCGTACTGGATCAGAAACACTTAGTACCGTCGCGGAGCTTGCTAATTTAATTTTTGATGTAGCTTGTGCAATCGCTCCTAAAACAACTGTGTGTGCCTGTGTAGTAAAGTACGATTGATGACTTTCGCCAACGCCAAATACATCAATACCTGCCTGTTCTGCTAGCTGACTTGCTTCAATTAGCTCTTGGATTCGTTGCTGAGCTGATATACGTTCACCAGTTAATGGATTTGGAATATGGTCCCCTAATGAATACAAGCCAAATTCGATGCCTTTCGATTGATCAATACGGTATTTTTCCATGATTACAATCTCTCCTTAATCTAGTGGCTCTAAAATAGCTTCGATCTCTGCACGTCTTTCTTCTAAAAATGGTGGAAGATCAAGTTCTTTGCCTAGATCCTCTATTGCCGAATCAACTGTAAAACCTGGGCCATCTGTCGCCATTTCAAATAAAATTCCATTACGGTCTCTAAAATAAAGACTTTGGAAGTAAAAACGATCCACAACGCCTGTACTATCTAAGCCTCGCTCCTTAATTTTGGCATCCCATTCCTGCAATTCCTGGGCGTTAGCAACTCGTAGCGCAAGATGATGTATACTACCGCGACCAGGTTTCTCACTTGGCCCTTCTAATTCTTTAACAACGATTTCTCCAAGTACTTCACCAGGAATGGATTGCAGTACTGCTTCTTTTTCACTTTCTTCAACAGCTGTGTAATTAAATAGCTCTTTCAATAAGCTTACTGTCCGTTGTAAGTAACGAACTGTAATTTCAACTGTACCCATTCCTAAAATACGATGTTCTGCAGGGATATCAGAGCCATCCCATGGTTGCCAATGAGCTGGTGTTTCGTGGCCATGATTGTTTAAAAGCACCATTCGTAACCCTTCATGATCCTCAAAAAACAAAGCATCTTTACCTGCATAAGTTGTAATTTCACTATGTTCAACCTCTAATTCATGAAAACGATTTTTCCAATATTGCAGACTGTCATAGCTTGGCACTAGCAGTCCTATACGTGTAATCGCATTTGTTCCTCGAACAGTACGTCCTGCTACGGGCATTTCAAAAAATGTTAATTCTGTACCTGCAGCACCTGTTAAGTCTCCATAAAATAAGTGATACATAGAAGGCGAATCTTGGTTAACTGTTTTCTTTACACGACGTAAGCCGAGAATTTTTGTATAAAAATCATTATTACGTTTACCGTTTTTAGTTAGCATTGATATATGATGATGTCCGCTTAAATTGTTCATGAATGTTTCCTCCTTATTTTCACTTGACTAAGCAAGTGATGTTGTAAAAAAAATCACGCAGGCGGTAATTTTTTTTCACGACTATGCTTTTCTAATTTTGACATTAATGTATTTAAAGTTCTCAGTTCTTCTTCTGTTAATACTTCTTCAAAAAATGAAGATTGAAAGTGAAGCTGACTTGGTGTTGCCGCATCAATCATCTGCTCGCCTTTAGCTGTCAGTGAGATTGTTTTGGTCTTCCAATCTTGCTTGCGTTCAATAAGTCCCTCTTTTTCAAGACGAGCAAGCATCCGAGACATACCACCTTGCGTCACTGTCACTTTCTCCGCTAGCTGTGTTTGCGTTAACGGTGCATATGTCTTTATTTGTATTAGGACATCAAATTGTGCAGTCGTTAAGTCAAAGCGCTTTAAAAATTCATTGGATAGCTGGTTACTTTGATTTGTAAAGCGCATCATCCGAATCCATGTCAATGATCCAAGCGTGTGTTTTCGCATCGCTTCCTCCTCCTCTCATTCATCACTTTACCACGCAAGTGATGAATGAGCAAGAAAAAATATCTTGGATTCGAGATATTTTTCAGTGTGAAGCTCACACTATATAACGCCATGCGTCGTAATTGGATATAAGTTTCCTTTAAAGGCAAAAGAAATTCTCCCTGTTTCTTCAGACACTACCATGACAAGCGCATCACATACTTCACTTAACCCTAATGCTGCTCGATGTCTTGTGCCTAATTTCTTTTCCCCCACATATCTCTCTGACAATGGCAGTACATTTGCAGCTGACTGAATTAGATTTTCGCTTATTAAAACTGCGCCATCATGAAGTGGATTTCCAGGAAAAAAAATAGACTCTAATAAGGAATGCGTCACTTCTGCTCCAATATGAATACCTGGCTGTATAAGGGATGCTAGAGAATCCTCCCGTTCAATCACAATTAGTCCACCATGTCTCCTTTTAGACATATTTTGTACACAATGCGAAAGCTCAGGATATTTTTTAGTAAACGGGGAAAGATAACAATTTAAATAAAATGTTGCAGCTTTCATTTCAATCGTTACAAATTTCTCTTTAATTTTTTCAAAATTCCCAAGAAGACAGTTTGCATCAGTATCCATTGCTTCTACGCTTTGTTGTAATGAATTAATGACCTGCAGAAGCTCTTCCTTTAATGTTTGTTTCATTGGTGAAAAATCGCAATTTGTTGGATCCACAAAAACACCCCTCTCTATCAATTTCGCCTTGGCGTAAACATCCTTTTATCATTCCTTTGAAACTCTGTGACATCCGCCGAATTGTGAAACCTCTTCTTCTCTGTAGTTTCCCTAGATGGAATTATTTTATTCGTTTTGTATTAGTTTATTAATCTAATACAGTTTTTTTCTTTAATGTACTTACTTTTCAAATGTTTTTTAAATCTATTTAATGTTTCCAATTTTTTCTTTTATAATAAAATAAAGTCTTTATCTATTGGAGGCGCTGATGAAAAGAATAACATTGCTAACGCCAATACTTATACTTATGTTTTCGTCCTCTGCTCAAGCACTATCTTGGGCTTATCCTTTTGTCGTTTGGAAAGGAAAAGTTTATGAAGTTGAAGAATTAATTGAAGATCATAAAATTGGTGAAATTATAGGGGAAGTAAAGACCAAGCCTAATGATATGACTGGAAAATATTACGGAGATACCTCAAATTATTACCCAAAAGGAACAAAATATTATGAAATAAAAGGGACAGCAACTTCCACAGCAATTGCAATAAAAGAAGATAATCACTGGGTGAAAGCTGTTTTTATTCATAAAGCACCTTTTCACATAATGAATGTAATCTCTAACATTTACTTCATAGTAATAGTTGCACTAATTGTAATTGGTGTTATATTCAGATCTAAAAAGTTCAAAAAGTGTACCCATTAGTTTATCTAATGAATACACTTTTTATTTTAGCTTACATTTGTCCAGCACGAATTTTCTTGACAATATTGAATGTCGTGTAGGCAGCAGCCGGTGCAAGCACTACAATAAAAATAAGCCAAACCGTTAAGTTGTCCGTAGCTTTTAATGTGTCATAATTTGAGAAAACGAAAACAATTAGTCCAACTAGTAATAAATAGCTTAGCACATTTGGAAAAATAACGATTAAACGTAATAATGCTGGTGGCATTTTTTGCTGATTCATATAAACCACTCCCCTTTATTCAATTATACGAAAATCTACTATTAATCGCATTATATTTCTTTAATATTCCAAATCCCCGTGTTATAACTATCTATTCTATTTAGACTTTATATTTGCCTGCTGATTGTTGTAAATTGTCTGCTGTTGCATTTAACATATCAATAATCGATGTCATCTCATTCATACTTACTGCTTGGTTTTTAGCCTTTTGCGCGACATCAGCAACACTTGTTGAAGTCTGTTTTGCCAATAATGTTACATCTTCCATCGTTGCCGTGACTTCCTCTGTGCTGGCTGCGATTTCCTCTGTGGTACTCGATACTAAATCTACTTGATCTGCTATTACTTGGACATCATTGTTAATGCCTTCAAAAGATTGCTGTGCTTCATGAACAATAGATCGACCAGTATTTAAAACATCAGCAGTAGAATAAATGACTGATACAATGTTAGCTGTCTCCCTTTGTACATTCATCACAACCTGAGAAATGCGCTCAGCCGCTAGTTTTGAATCCTCTGCCAATTTACGAACTTCCTCTGCCACTACGGCAAATCCTTTACCCGCTTCACCAGCACGTGCCGCTTCAATAGATGCATTTAGCGCTAATAGGTTTGTTTGTTCAGAAATTCCAGAAATTACATTAGTGAACTCACCAATCATGCCAGATAATTTTTCTAATTCCTGTGTACTTACTACTGAAAGATTTGTCTTTTCATGAACTTCTACTAATTGCATTTGTAACTTGTTCATAATTTGTAAGCCATTATTAGCATTTTCTTCTGTATTGCGAGAAATGGTAGAAATCTCAACAATGGATTCGGAAATATGATGGATACTGCGTGCCAATTCTTCCATTGAAAGTGCACTGTCTTCTGTATTTTGCTGTTGCGCAAAAGATGCTTGAGCAACCTGACTAGATTCTTCCTGAATGATTTCTGATGAACCAAGTGTTTGATGAGCATTTTCTTGAATTATGTATGTTGCCTCCTTAATTTGGCTAGCTTCCTGCTTCAATTCATGCATTATGAATTGAAAGTTTTCCATCATTCCGTTAAATGATACTACTAATTGACCAATCTCATCCTTAGAGTTTACGTTTATTCGCTTTGTTAAATCCGCTTCGCCTTTACTAATGTCCTCAAGTGAATCGCGTACACTTACAATTCGGGAGACCTGTTTAGAAATAGAAAATCCAGTAATGAAGAAAATGACACACACAACGATTAATGAAGCAATAATTGTTCCTATCAAAATATTTGAAAGTACTTCATTTGAAACAACGATAGCTAAATATGTACCATTTGATAACGGTTTTATGTATTGCGTAACACGTGTTCCATCATAACGTCCCGAAAACTCAGATGCTTCTTGCGTTGAAAATTTAGCTGGTAAAAAACCAATATCCGCTAGATTTCTTTCTGCTGTAGCTGCTATTGTTTCGCCTTTGTTATTCACAACAGCTGCATAAAGGACCGTTGAGGATAATGATTTGTTAAGCTGATCAATGTAATATTCACTACCGATACTAGCCTCTAAATCTAATAGCTGCTGTCCTTGTCGAGCAATCTGTACAATTTGAGGTGTTGCTGGATTCCAACTACTTACCCCAACGAACTTGAAAAATTTATCGTCTACATCACGTATTTGCGCCTTCTGTACAATTTCTTTTGCACGTCCATCTAATAGCTGCATATATTCTGCTGCTTGTCCATCTGGATTGGAACCGAAGTTAAAATCAACTGTCGGTGCTACAGAAGTAACGGTGGTATTTCCTTTATCATCCGTACTCCATATTTCATCAATGCCTCCGCGTTCAGCAATCGCCTTCAAATCTTCATATGTAGCGCCTTTATCGATAATATAAGAAGCCATTACTGATTCAGCAATCATTTCCTTTTCCATTATTTCTTCCGCTTTTTCTCTTGAATGAATAGCACCTTCCATCCCAATTACAATGGAATTAGCGAGCGCCTCCCCGTTATTCTTTACACTATTATATGTTGTTTGATAAATATAAATTGAAAATGCAGCGATAATAAATACGACAATGCACATGATTTCTAGAAGCATTTTCCATTTCATTGTTTTCCCCATCTCGACAATCCCCCCCTGAAATATACGGTTATTTCCATTTTATAATACAGTATCAATTTAAAATGTTTCATTACTTTTTTATTAAATTTAATATAATAATTAAAAAGTTGTCACAAATTTGTAATAATTATTTTGTTTTCAAAAAAGGAAAAAAGACCTAGACGAAAAAGACTATACATAAAGAATTTTTATAAAAGAGAAATAAAGACAATAGAGTAACAAAATAAGACGTTTTTAAACAAAATCTTAATAATTTTTGAATTAATTTCTCCAGTCTTATAGTGCTACTTATAATAAAAGAACCTTTTAAATGACGAATCATCTAAAAGGTTCTTTCTTATTGATAATATTATTCTAAAATAGTTTATTGTTATGCCATGTAAATACTAACTGATCGGATGTTAAGCAAGTCTGCGGAAAAATCTCCTGTGCTTCTGCTAAGAATTGTGGTAAATCATATGGTAAAAAACGGGCACTTAAATGGTTCAGAAGTAAATAGTTTGCTCCCGCTTGTTGTGCAACCTTTGCCGCTTCGACATTCGTAGAGTGTCCATAGTTCGCTGCTAATTCTGTCGTAGTACCGTCAAAGGTCGCTTCATGAATTACGATATCTGCTCCAGTAGCTAATGAAACAGCCTCTGGACAGTATTTTGTATCCCCTAAAATAGTAAGCGTAAAGCCTTTTTTTGGAGGAGCGACAACATCCTTCGCATAAACAATGGTGCCATCCGCAAGTTCAATATTTTTTCCAGCTTTTAATTGTCCTAGCAAAGGACCTTTTGGAACACCAATAGCCTGTGCTTTTTCCATTAACAGTTCGCCAGGCAAATCCTTTTGCTCAATACGGTAGCCAAAACATGGAACTACATGTCGCAATTCACTTGCACTTACTGTAAAATGTTCATCCTCATAAATAATACCTTCATGGACTTCAACAAATTGTAATGGATATGTTAAATGCGTCTTTGACAAGGCTAAAGTTTGCTCGATCCATTGCTGTAAACCTTGTGGGCCAAATATCGTTAATAGCTCATCCCCACCTTGAAATGAACGAGAGCTTAAAAAACCAGGTAAACCGAAAATATGGTCACCATGTAAATGTGTAATGAAAATTTTCGTTACTTTACGTGGCTTTAAAGATGTATGCAAAATTTGGTGTTGGGTCGCCTCTCCACAATCAAAAAGCCACATTTCCCCCACTTCATCTAACAGTTTTACCATTAGGGCACTTGTATTTCGGTCCTTTGAAGGCATTCCTGCGCCTGTTCCTAAAAAATGTAGTTGCACATATGCCACCTCACTTCTATATCTATATCGCTTTATTGTACCCTATCGCTCCCAATAAAAAAAACCTTTGGTCACTAGTTTTGTCCAAAGGTTTCATAATTATTTCGGCTCCCATGATACGAGTGCCGCATGGAAATCATGACGATAATAATAGCGCCCGTTCTTTTCCTCAATAAACGGCAAGAGCGACTCCTCGACATGTGCTCTATTAAAATCAGTATTTAATATTTTTTTACTTTGTGTTGTTATAAGCTGCTCATAGCTTTCATATTCATACACTCGTTCTAATGGGATGATTTTGCACTCTGCATAAATATCCATTTCATATAGCAAATTTAAAAATTCTATATAATCTCTTCGTGGAAATTTAATATCGTAGCCATACTTTTCGTATAAAATTTCATAATGGGGCTGTATCGGCCCTGTTGTCATGCCAATAATTGCACGCTTTTTAGCTAGACGATTCATATGGTAAAGTGCTGATTTGATTTCATACATACGATAAAAGCAATTGACACCAATGATTATATCGTGCGCTTCGACTTCATCTTCAGCAAGGCTTTCCCATTTTGCATGAATATAAGAAACATGTTGCTTATCCTCCATGCATGCTTCTAAATAGCTAAGAATACTTTCTGAGCTATCTACACAAGTTAGCTTTCGCACATGATCAGCTAGTGGAAACGTATAATTACCCCAACCTGGACCAATTTCCAATACCGAGTCCCCAGATTGAATACTTTTTTTAATTTCTTGAAAAATTCTTGCAGCGTAAGGATCCGTTTGTCCAGCTTTTTTACGTGCAATTGACTGCGCCCAAAACTGCTCCTCTAATTGATCATTGACCATTCTTTCAGGCATTTGGCCATGCCAGTCCTTCATACCTTCCTGCCATAACGCCTCATAATTAATAGCTAACGGTCCTTTTCTTGTCATACAGGTACCTCTATATTCATTATTTCATATACTTTTTTCATATCAAGATTAGCGCGCACATGCTTTGCCAGCATATTGTAAGCGTCCTCTCGACGTTCTGCGTCACTTTTTACATCACTTGGTAAAGCTGTGAGCCCCTTTTTCATGCGGATTTCATTAACAAGCTGTCGTGTAAAGGTACGATTATGGAATAAACCGTGGAAATATGTTCCGATTACTTGTTCATCGGCACTTACTGCACCATCCACGCGCCCATCTGTAAGCTGTAAAAACGGTGATACTTCATCACGTAAAATTTTTGTACGACCAAGATGAATTTCATAGCCAGTCAACGTTTCCTGTCCTCTTGTTCCGGTCATTTGAACTGTTTTTTTATCTCCTACAAAAACAGTTTCCATTGGCAATAACCCTAGACCTTGTGCTGAATCGCCATTTCCTTCTACTGCATCTGGGTCTAATAACGTTTCACCGAGCATTTGGAAACCACCGCAAATGCCAATAATTTTTGTCCCTCGTGCACGTAAATTTGCTATCGCTTGATCGAAGCCCTGTGCCTTTAACCATGCTAAATCATCCATTGTACTTTTTGTTCCAGGTAGTATAAGTAAGTCGGGCGTACCAAGCTCATTGACATTGCCAATTAAACGTACACCAACCTCTGGCTCATCAAAAAATGGATCAACATCCGTAAAGTTTGAAATGCGCGGCAAGCGAATCATTGCCACATCCACTGCAAACTCTCCAGTCTTTGGCTTTTTAAAGCGCAAGGAAGATAGTGCTAACGAATCCTCAGCTTCAATATTGACATCTACATACGGTACAACTCCAAGGACAGGAATCCCCGTTTCACGTTCTACCCATTCAATACCATCATCGAGTAATTCACGCATCCCTCTAAACTTATTAATAATCAGCCCTTTAACACGTGCACGTTCTGCATCGTCAAGTAATGCAAGAGTTCCAACAATCGATGCAAATACGCCACCTCGGTCGATATCAGCAACTAGAACAACAGCTGCATCTGCTAGATGAGCCATGCGCATATTTGCTATATCACGATCCTTTAAATTGATCTCTGCAGGGCTGCCCGCTCCTTCAAGTACAATAACATCATATGTATTTTGTAAAGTTCGTACTGACTTTTCAACGATCGGCATCGCTTCTTGTACGAATTGATTACGATAGCTTTTAGCGTCCATATTTAAAAAATGCTTGCCATGAACAATCACTTCCGATACCATATCTTGCTTTGGTTTTAACAATATAGGATTCATATCCGTAGTTGCGACAACACGTGCCGCCTCTGCTTGCACACCCTGTGCACGGCCAATTTCTCCGCCATCTTGAGTTACGAACGAATTAAGGGCCATATTTTGAGATTTAAACGGCACTACCTTTAGCCCATCATCAGATAAAATACGGCACAGCGCAGTACAAATCATACTTTTACCTACATCAGAAGCCGTTCCTTGAATCATGATAGATTTTGCTGGCATAGTCTTTTCCCTCCCTTATTAATTGTAGAAGCACGGGAGCTACTCTGAGTCCACGGGTGTTCTTCTTGCTTCCGGGGTATTTCCCTTCAAAGCGCGGGTATTCTTCTTGCTTCCGCGGGTATTTCACTCCAAAGCGCGGGTATTCTCCTTGCTTTCGCGGGTATTTCCCCCAAGCTCAGGTATTCTGCCACGTTCCGCGAGTATTTCACTCCAAAGCGCGGGTATTCTGCCACGTTCCGCGGGTATTTCACTCCAAAGCGCGGGTATTCTGCCACGTTCCGCGGGTATCTCACTCCAAAACGCGGGTATTGTCCTCGCTTTCGCTGGTATTTCCTTCCAAAGCGCGGGTATTGTCCTCGCTTCTGCGGGTATTTCCTTCCAAAGCGCGGGTATTGTCCTCGCTTCCGCGATATTTCCCTCCAAAGCGTGGGTATTCCACTCCGATGCGCGGGGTTCAACTTGCTTCCACGGGTTTACCCTATAAAAGCGTATGGTATTTACCTTAAATTTAAAAACTTAAAATTCAAGTCCTTTAACAGCTGGAATTCCTTCGTCATAATAATGCTTTGTCGCATCAATGTTCGATACTAAATCTGCCATCGCAATAAGCGCTGGATTTGCGCTACGTCCTGTTACAACTAAATGCATTGTAGAAGGACGCTGTTGAATGGCTTCAATGACTTCGGCTAGTGGTAGCACATCATCGATTGGAAATTTTGTAATAGCAAGCGCATTGTTGAGCTCGTCTAATACGAGTAAATCAATACTGTCGTCTTGCAGGGCTGCCTTTGTTTTTTTCCATGCCTTTGCTAACGCAGCACGATGCTCTTCTGGTGTTTTTGTCCAAGTGAAGCCGATTCCCATTTGCTCCATTTCTACACCTAGCTTACGAAGAGCAATTTGCTCTCCGTATGTACGCTCTGGTGATTTAATAAATTGCATATAGCGTACATTTAGGCCTCGACCAACTGCACGCAGCGTGACGCCTAGAGAAGCTGTTGTTTTGCCCTTCCCTTCGCCTGTATAAACTAAAAACAAGCCTTTTCTAGCCATTGTTCAAGCCTCCCTTAAAGCCATGTTGTTTTTTCTTCAAATGGGGTACGTTTCTTGTCTTTAAGCTCCTGCTCTTCTGGATAGCCAATAAAAATAGTACCTACTACTTTTTGTGATTCATTCGCTCCGATAAATGCATGCATTCTTGCATCATGAACAAGCCCTACTCCACGTGTACGCCATACAAAGCCAAGTCCTAGCTCCTCCGCAGCAAGCCACATGGACATGATCGCACTACATACAGCAAAAACATTATCCTCTGTCGCATCAGTATCGTCTTCCACAATATCTGCCGTAACAACAATGGCAACAGGCGTTGTTTGCACAACTTTTAATGAACTTTCTACTAAATTTGGCTTCGTTGGGAATCGCTCCTGTAAATAAGCACTTGCCATTTCCTCATAGCGTTTCATCGCATCGCCTTGAATAACATAAAAATGCCAAGGCTCACGCATACGGTCGTTTGGAGCATAAGTGGCTGCTTGTAAAATTTGCTCTATTTTCTCTTTTTCAACAGGCTGTGTCGTGTAATTGCGAATCGCTCGACGATTTTTTAAAGCTTCAATTACTGTCATGTTGTTTCCTCCCTATGCTCACATAAGTCTTGTTATCTTTCTGAAAAGGCAAGTCCTTGCTCTTCAAACCATTGAATTTTCTCACGTACATTGACGACATCACCAACGACAATCATAGAAGGATTATGATAGCCTTCTCGTTCAATAATGCTAGCAATTTCAGCAAGCTGACCTGTAATGGTACGCTGTTGCTCTGTTGTTCCCCACTCAATAACTGCTACTGGAGTAGTTGCCTTACGACCATTTTCGATGAGCTTTTTGGAAATATAAGCAATATTGCCAACACTCATATAAAAAGCGACTGTATCGATACCTGTTGCAAGTGCAGGCCAATTTAAAAAGTCCTGTCCTTTTTCCTCACGACCATGTCCTGTTACAAGGGCAAAGCTTGTCGCAAAGTCTCGGTGTGTTACAGGAATACCTGCATATGCTGGCGCAGCAATTCCTGCAGTAATACCAGGGACGATTTCATAAGCAATACCATGATTTTTTAAGATTTCGGCTTCCTCTGCACCGCGACCAAAAACGAATGGATCGCCACCCTTTAAACGTGTGACAATCTTTCCTTCCTGCGCCTTTTCGACAAGTAATGTATGAATCTCATCTTGAATTAAGTGATGCTTACCAGGTAATTTACCGCAGTACACAAGTTCAGCATCTTTTTTCGCATACTCTAACAATTTAGGATTCACAAGACGGTCATACGCAATAACATCAGCCTTTTGAATACATTCTAGCCCATACACTGTAATGAGCTTTGGATCTCCTGGTCCAGCTCCAACCAAATATACTATTCCGTCTTTCATCGCGCTTCTCCCATCAGTAATTGTTGTAAATAAGCCTCACGTCTATCAATCTCTCCACTACGTGTCCATTCTAGTAAGCTTGGTTCAAGTAATGCTTGTAAAGCTGCACGTCTTTGCTGACCTTTCTCAAACTTAGCAGCAATCATTAAACGTGCCTGCTGTAGGAAGCATACATAGTCATCATAAACCTCATCAAATTGCTCTTCGAGATCAGCTTTGATTTTACGAGCTAATGCCGGACTGGCACCTGACGTTGAAACAGTCAACACTAAAGGACCACGGCGCACTGTTGCTGGCGTTATAAAATCGCTCTCAGCCTGTGCATCAGCGCGGTTAATGAGCTGCCAATGCTGGGCTGCTTCTTGTACAGCCTCATTTACAGACGTATCATTTGTTGCCGCTATAATGAGTGATGCATCATCTAAATCACGGGCTTCAAATTCTTTTTCACGCCACGTAATTTGTCCTGATCTAGCAAGGGGCATTAATGAGTCATCTAGAGTTGGACTAACAACGACAATATTTGCTTTAGCTGGAAGCAGTGATGCTACCTTCTGTGTTGCTACGTGCCCCCCACCAACAATCACTACGGTTTTATACTCAATGTTAATGTGAATAGGAAAATAATTAGTCATGATTTTTCACCTTCTTACAAGCTGTTAACCAATTGTCAACAAGCTTTGGGTTAGATACAAAATGAAAATGCGTATAGCCAGCCACTAGATTTCCTGCTTGGTAGCCCTCTTGTTTGTTACCAAATCGCCCTTTCGTTTGGTAAGCCGGTGTGTTATGTGTGCCGCTATACTTTGAATAATGGAATTCATGTCCCTTTGCTTCTTCATCCGTACCAATTAAAAAATTATTTTGTGTGCCAAAAATTTCACGGTAACCGAGAGCCGCTAGCTTTGCTTGCATCGCTACTTCTCCCGGAATAACACCAACCATGTCATAACGGTCACCATTGCTATTCGTAATAGCCTCCGTCAAATACATAAAGCCACCACACTCAGCTAATGTTGGTAGACCTTTGGCAATAGCATCGCGAATAGACTTTTTGACATCTGAATTTTTTGCCAAAACATCTGCAAATTCCTCTGGGAAGCCCCCGCCGATATACAATCCGTCTGCATCAGCCGGAACAGGCTCATTCGCAAGTGGTGAGAAAAATTGAAGCTCTGCTCCCTTTGCACGTAACAGTGCCAAATTTTCTTCATAATAGAAGTTAAACGCGGCATCCTTTGCTACAGCAATGCAAATATCCTTAGAGGGTTCTTCCACAAATAGTTGCCCTGATTCTTGTAAAACAGGAGCTTTTGTTAATTCAAGCAATTGATCTAAATCAATCGTCTCTGCCATTAAAGAGCCTAGTTTATCAAAAAATGTATTGAGTTCTCCTCGTTCGATTGCAGGGACTAATCCTAAATGGCGACTAGGAATATCAATCCCTTCCTCACGCTTTAAATATCCGATAACAGGAATACCACACTCCTGCTCTATAGCAGCCTTCGCAATTTCATAATGGCCGACACTTCCGACTTGGTTAGCAATGACGCCAACGATATTCGGTTTATCTGACAACAATTGGAAACCTTTTACAACTGCCGCTACACTTCGTGCCATACTCGCACAATTGACAATTAAAATAACAGGGCTCTCTGTTACAACACTAATGTCTGCTGCAGAGCCAGCATCCGATAACGGACTTTTTCCATCATAAAAGCCCATAACTCCTTCAATAATGGAAACATCAGCATCTTTGCTTGCGCGCGCGACAATATCACGCACTGCTTCATGTGAAAACATCCAGCTATCGATATTGCGTGATACACGTCCTGTAACAGCAGTATGATAAGTAGGGTCAATATAATCGGGACCACATTTAAAGCCCTGCACAATTTTGCCCTTTTCTTGTAATGCTTTCATGAGTCCAATGGTAAAGGTTGTTTTACCAACACCACTGCCAGTACCAGCTAGTACAAAGCGATTCGTTTGCATAGGCTTCCTCCTTAAAATGTTAATCTAGCAACAGAGATTGTAGCATTGCCCGATTTTTTCTTTTCTAGCACAAGCGATTCCACCTGCGCATAACGCATTGCTGCAGGCTCACTCACCCCGTATGCTCCCGTATATTTAAATACGGTTTCCGAAGGTGATGGGAAATCAATTTCATTTAATTCCGCTGGAGAATATGTAACAAATTCCCAATCGTATTTCTTTGTTATTTCTAGGAAGCATTCCTCATCTTTCTTTAAATCAATCGTGCATAGCGCTTTGACACTTTTTTTCGAAAGCTTCAGCTCTGCAAGAGTTTCATCAATGATTTGCTCAATTTCTTCCACAGATGTCCCACGATTACAGCCCATGCCAAGCACGACCGACTTTGGTCGATAAATTACACCATTTTCAAGAAGAACTTCTTCTTCTGGATCAATGATACGGTCAGTAATGAGCAATGTCGCATGTGGTTTCGCTTCAATCGCAGCATATGTTGACGGATAAATTTTAATTTGTTCTGGCATCGCTGTGTCACGCATCCACCAGTCACGCTCTCCCGTTTCCTGGACGATTGCAACATGTTCCTCGTTAACAACAGAGGCACTTACAGGTGTCAGTTTATCGGCACTATCCCATACCCAGCCAAAACGTGCACCAAATAAATCAACCGGAATGGTCTTTTGCACATCTGAAGCTGTCGTAATAATTGGATTTGCTCCAAGTGCTGCAGCTACTTCATGTGTCAGCTCATTGGCACCACCTAAATGACCTGATAAGACGCTAATCACATTTTCACCACGGTCGTCAATGACTACAACGCCAGGATCTGTCTTCTTATCCTTTAATATCGGTGCAATCATGCGTACAACTGCACCGAGTGAAATGATTAAAATCAAACCTTTATATTGCTTAAACAGAGTTGGCAGCAACAAACGCACAGTACCTGTAAACATTTGAATATGCTTTTCCGCTTCATCGCCCTGCTCAAATTTACTCATGTAATATAAGTCACTCGCAGCAAAAGTATGCTGCAAGCGACGTCCAATTTGAACACCGTGCTTTGTGATGGCTACAACTGCATAAGGATTTCGTTGATCAACCTCTGGCAATACGCCCTCTTGTAACTCAATCACTTGTCTTCACACCTTTTCTAAAGCCATGTGTGAAGGTAGCATCATATAATTTCGAACGATATTGATCCTTATCATGAATATTTGGATCTAATGCCCAGCCAGCTAAAATCATCGCATGCTTACGAATACCGTTGACACGCATTGCTTCATCCAATTCAATTAATGTTGTACGTACGATTTTTTGATCTGGCCAAGAAGCTCGTTGAATAACAGCTACTGGTGTATCATCAGCCCAGCCAGCATTTTGCAATTCTTTTACTATTTTCTTTGTTAACGTTGCGCTCAGGAATAATGCAATTGTACAATGGTGACTCGCTAAATCGCGTAGCTTTTCAAATTCTGGTACAGGTGTACGTCCTTCAGCACGTGTTAAAATAAGTGTTTGTGTTAAATCAGGAATTGTTAATTCTGCTCCGATTGCCGCTGCAGATGCGAAGACAGAGCTAACACCAGGAATAACCTCGTAGCCAATGCCTTCTTTTTTTAATAGTGCCACCTGCTCCATAATCGCTCCATACATTGCAGGGTCTCCTGTATGCATACGAGCTACTACTTTCCCCGCATTGACACGATCTACCATGACCGCTACCATTTCCTCTAAATGCATACCTGCCGTACGAATAACCTCTGCATCTGGTCGTGCCTTTGCAATAAGGTCCTCACTTACTAAAGAATCTGTATACATAACAACGTCCGCTGTTTGTAGCATATGTAAGCCTTTAACTGTAATTAAATCTGGATCACCAGGACCAGCGCCAACAATATATATTTTCTTCATTATTTACGCACCACCATTAACGTTAAATATTCTAAATCTACACCATCTAGCTCTCGTACATCCCAAATAACTTCCTCGTCAGACGTTACCTTTGTTACGACTGATGCCTTATCAAGTAAATCTAAGTCACGTAATACCTCAAGCATTAAATCAATTACCTTTGCTACTTTTATAAATACTACTGCATCGTGACTTTCAATCGCTTCACGCATTGCATCATAGTCATCATGGGCAGGGACAATCGCAACACGGTCATCGCCATCTGCCAGCGCGATTCCAAGTCGTGATGCTGAACCATTGAATGAAGAAATTCCAGGAACTGTTTGAATTTCAACATCAGGATGCATGTCCTGCATAAGCTTCATCATATGGATAAACGTACTATATAATAATGGGTCACCTTCTGTTACGAATGCGACGTCCTTACCTTCTTTTAATTTTTCATAAACAAGTTCAACTGATTTCGTCCATTCGCGTTCTAATACAGCCTCATCCTTCGTCATTGGAAATACTAAGCCAAGCATATCCTTTTCCTCTGGGTTGATGTAGACATCTACGATACGATGTGCATAGCTTTTACTACCTTTTAGTTTTTTCGGATACGCAATAACGGGCGATTCCTGAATAACACGGAATGCCTTAACTGTAATTAACTCTGGATCGCCAGGACCTACGCCCAAGCCATATAAAATACCAAGATTACTCATGATTTTCTTCCTTTCGATATGCAGAAATAATGTAAATAGGATTTAATGGGACAAAACGCGTCATATCTAATATTGGTTTACTGCGCGCAAGCTGTGCCTGCAATATGTCTACAGCAAAGCCACAAGACTTGAACGCTTCAACTGCCTTATATAAATTTTCAATGGTTGCAGCATTCAATACAATACGGCCATTTGGCTTTAAGCGTGTACAGCACAATTGTAATAGCTCCACCATTTCTCCTCCTGTGCCGCCGATAAAAATCGCATCCGGATCAGGGAAGTTTTCAAGTCCTGCTGGTGCTTTACTATGAATAGCTGTAATATCTACACGGAATTTTTGCTGATTTTGTAGGCAATTTTCTAAATCGGGAGCGTTTTTCTCCACTGCAAATATTTGACCTTCTGGCGCAAGCTTGCCTGCCTCAATCGCCATCGAACCCGTACATGTACCAACGTCCCAAATCGTGCTATCCTTTTGTAGCTGCATCGCTTGTAAGCTTAAGACGCGAATTTCTTTTTTCGTAATCAGACCTTTATCAGGCTTACGCTGTGAGAATTCTTCATCATCGATACCGAGTGCATAGCGTTTCGGTACTGAAGTTTGCTGTAAAATGACAACATTTAATGGAGAAAAATTAGCCATTTCTAATTCATCAAGCGAATACCAGCCGAATTTTTCATTTGTGCCTTGTAAATTTTCTGCAACAAATGCATTGTATTCTGTCATGCCAAAATGCTTTAAATAACGTGCTAGCTCATTCGGATTATTATCTGCATCTGTTAGCAGTGCCACTTTCTTTTTACCATCAATACGTTGGGCTAAACCTTTCATGGAACGCCCATGAATACTTGTGACATAAGCGTCCTGCCAGCTTTCCCCCATCTTTGAAAAAGCAAGCTGCACTGAGCTAATATACGGATAAACTTCAATGTCTAGCTTCTTCGCTAAATAACCACCGATTCCGTAAAATAATGGATCGCCAGACGCTAAGATCACTGTATTTCTTGATTCTGCAGATAATCTTTCAACAAGCGCTGAAAGACCACCTTTAATCAAAATTTTTTCACCAGTAAAGTTCGGGAAAAATTCTAGAACACGCTCCCCACCAACAAGTACCTCACAGTCTTCAATCCACTGCACATATTGCGGTAGCAAGCTTTCTTGTCCGTTATCCCCGATCCCAATCAATTTCATCGATCGATGCAATGTCATCAGCCCTTCCTAATAATTGTCCCTGCATCGAATAGATCGATGTAGAAAGCGTTAAACCGCCCTTAATGTGATGTAATGATGAATAACAGCAAGCTTCACATAAGTGGTTGAAGAATGCATCATAGCCCTTTTCTGCCATAATTTCTCCGACCTGTGAAGCGGTGTTTGCCTCTCGTACGTTTGTAACGGTTTCTTCATCCGCACCTATATCCACCGCTAATTGGGCTAAAAAGTTAAAATCAATTGGAGCACTTTTGGAGTGCACCATCATGACACCTTGTGCCACCTTTGAGAATTTCCCCATCATACCGACAAGTGATACTTGCTTCATACCAAGTCGCTTACAATGTTTTAATGTAAAGCCTACAAAATCGCCCATTTCTATAAACGCTTCCTCTGGCAAATGAGGGTACTGTGCCATCGCATACTTTTCACTTCGGCCACCAGTCGTAACAACTAAATGCTCACAACCAGCCTCTTTTGCAACACTAATTGCTTGGACAATACTAGCCATATAAGCGGAACTCGAAAAAGGCACGACGGTTCCCCTTGTGCCTAAAATGGAGATGCCTCCAATAATACCAAGTCTCCCATTTAACGTTTTTTTAGCAATTTCCTCACCTTTAGGGACGGAAATAACTATGTTAACGCCTCGTTTAATTTGAAATTCATCAAGTACGCCTTGTACAGTACTATGAATCATCTTCCGTGGTACTGGATTGATAGCTGCTTCTCCAACAGGCACTGGTAAGCCGGGCTTTGTTACACGCCCGACACCAATTCCACCGTCCAAATGAATGCCTGGTATATCCGACCAGCTTACTGTACCGATAATGAGTGCTTTATGTGTTGCGTCCGGGTCATCACCAGCATCTTTAATCGTTTCACAGCTTACAGTATCATGCTGAAATGTACACTTTTCTATCGTAAAGGTCGCATCTCGCCCAATCGGCAAATGAATGGTACTTGTTTCTTGCTCTTCATTTGTAATTAAGGCAAGTAATGCGGCCTTCGTTACTGCAGTCGCACAGGATCCCGTTGTATAACCGTGACGCATGTCCTTGGGATCCTTTTTAGGCTTCCGCTCCATTATTTTTTCGCCTGTTCATCCGCTAAAAGTGAGACAGCATTCAATGCGGCAACCGTCACTGTACTACCGCCTTTACGACCAACATTTGTAATATACGGAATACCTTCTAGTTTTAACAGCTCTTCCTTCGACTCAGCAGCGGAAACGAAGCCAACTGGCATACCGATAATTAAATCTGGTTTCGCTAAGCCTTCTTTAATTAAACGAATTAATTCCAGCAATGCTGTCGGTGCATTACCGATTGCATAAATGCCGCCTTCATGTAATTTAGCTGCCTTTTGCATAGAAATAATCGCACGCGTAGTGTTTTGTTTTTTCGCTTCAATCGACACATCTTCATCTGCAATATAGCAGTGTAAATCGCCACCATGTTTTTGGAAGCGTTTTTTCCCTGAACCACTTTCAATCATTTGCACATCTGCAATGACATGGCGACCAGCAAGAATTGATTTAATCCCTGCTTCAAGCGCACCTGGTGTAATAATTACGCTACGTCCTAGTTCAAAGTCAGCAGAAGCATGAATGATGCGACGTACTACTTTCCACTCATCCTCTGAGAAATTATGCTCGCCCATCTCCTCTGCAATAATAGAGAAACTGTAATCGTAAATTTTATCTGGGTCTACTGTTAATGGTTTGAAATCTGTTTTAAAGTCCATTTGTATTGCCTCCTAAAGTGTGTTTTGTACAGCTTGTAATACATCTTCAAATGTAGAATATTGCTGTCCGTATTTTATATTTGGTCTTGCAATTAAAATTGTTTCAATGCCACATGCAAGGGCAGCCTCAAGCTTTTCATCCACCGAGCCAACCTTGCCGCTTTCTTTTGTAATCATCAATGTCACATCATATTGACGAAAGAGGGCTTCATTTAATTCCTTTGAAAAAGGTCCCTGTATGGCAACAATATCTCTTTGTGCCACACCAAGTGCTTCGCATTTTTCCATATTATCGAGTCGAGGAAGCATACGCGCAATTACTCGTGTATTTTCTAAACCATGTAACACCTTTGTAAAAGTCGCCAGCGTTTTACTGCCCGTCGTTAGCATAATGACACCACGTTTTTCCGCTGCTAAATGGGCTGCCTCCTGGTAATCTTTCACAACCGTAATTAGTGAATGGGCATAATGCTCATGTGCACGTTCATAGCGAATATACGGAACATTCGCTTGCTCAGCTGCCGCCATCGCATTTTTTGAAGCTTCTTCAGCAAATGGATGAGAGGCATCTACAACTAAACGGTACCCTCGCTCTGTGATAATCGTCGCCATTTCCTCCGCCGTTAATCGACCGACTAAATGAGGAAGGCCTACTTCTGCAAGGCTTGAAGCGGCTGATTCAGTAACGACCGTAGCCGTCACAGCATAACCTGCTGACTGTATTTCAAGTGCTAGATTCCTAGCATCGCTCGTCCCTGCTAACATGAAAATCATTTCACTGGCTCCTCTTCATGGTGGTGATGATGGTCATGGTCGTGATCATGCTCGTGGTGATGGTGGTCATGGTCATGATCGTGATGGTGATGATGATGCGCATGTCCATGCACTGCCGCATAAGCACGATAATTTTCTAAATCTTGCTTACCTGTTGATGTACCATTTACAGCTTGCTCAATACGCTCTAATAGCACATTTTGCAAACGCTCATGATAGCCAAAATAGTTGGCAATTTGAATATCACAGTCAGCATATTTTTCGTTAAATTGCTTACACATACCATTCATACGTTCCATTAGGATACCTGTGAATAAAAAGTACGGTAGCATAATGATTTTTTTAGCACCAAGTTTCACACAGCGCTCAATTCCTTCTTCAACACGTGGATCTGTAACACCCATAAAAGCGCTTTCTACATACTGAACCGGGAGTTTTTCCCATAATAGGCGTGTAATTTTATAAAAATCACCATTTGCAGCTGGGTCACTGCCGCCTCTTGCAATTAATAAAATGGCAGTATCCTGATGTTCTTCTTCAGCATTAAAGCCGATTTCTGCTAAACGGTCTTCTAAAATAGCGAATATTTCGTCATGGATTCCGATTGTTTGACCGTATGTGAACGTTATATTTGGATAATGCTCACGTGCATGTTCGATTTCTGCTGGAATATGTAGTTTTGAATGTCCAGCATGAAGAAGAATAATCGGAATTACATGTACCTCTGTAGCACCCTTTTTCACACAGTTCGTAATACCTTCTTCAATATTTGGCGAAGCGAACTCTAAAAAACATGTTTCTACTAAAAAGTTATCATCAATGCGAGGTGTCATTTGCTCGATAAACGTGCGTACCTCATCATTTCCTGCAGCTAAACGGCTCCCGTGGCCGACAAATAAAATTGCTTTCATCTCATTACTCCTCACTAGTCGCCGCATGGAGCTGGCTCTACTTTTATTTTTGAAGACATATCCTGATACGTAAAATGTAGGATCTTTTTCACACGCTTGAAGTATTTAAACAAACGTTCATTTGGATGCGCATTTGCTTTATATTCTTCGATAATGTCGGTGATAAGTGGTATGAGCTGTTCAGGCTCTAGCCCCTCCACAACTGGCTGGGCCGCATGTGCTGTACGACCAACCGGCTTGGCACCTATAAAAACATCAAATTTACTTTTACGATAAACAATTCCAATATCATCGAATACCGCTCGATAACACGCCATACCGCAGCCGTTAAAGCCAATATTTAATGTTTTCGGTAACGACATACCACCAAGCTTTGCTTGAATCTCTTCAGCATACGGAATCGAATCGTACTTTTCTCCATAACAGAAGTCACAAGCCTTTAACGATAACACGTCACCAAGTGGTGCTAGTAAAAAGCCCACTTCACGAAGCTTTGCTGTAATCTCTTCAGGTTCAGACGTTGGAATTTTTAAATGAATTTGATGGTCAGGTGTATACTCCATCGTTCCTTCCTCACCAACTACCTCAGCTAACGTCATCATTTGTTGAGGAGTAAAAAACTTATTGGCTACTCCTGGACTAACAGCTAATTCAAAAACAGATTCGATTTTTTGTTGAACGAGCTTAGGTGTTACTTTCACAGCGCTCGTTCCCTTCACCATTGCAAGAGCAGCTGTCGCCAATTCAAGTGACGATTTTTTAGACTTTGGTTGTGGTGTTATATCTAAACTGGGCTTAATACGATTGGCATTAGGATCTGTCGCAAAATCATTACGCGCTGCTCCTGTTTCTTGATTCATCGCCCATGGTTCATTTTCTTCCTTAAGTCGTTGATGTGGTCGTAACGGTTGTTTTTCTTCACCAAGTGTATATTTGCGCTGATAACCACGTGGCGTAATCATTTTATTGTCGTAGAAGAATGTTGTTGAATTCCCGATAATAACTGTAGTTAACATGCCGATATCATGTTCAAGCATTTCTGCTAAAGTCGTCATCGTAATTTCCTGACGGTCACGATATGCGCTTTTCACAAGTCCAACCGGCGTATCTGGTGAACGATATTCTAATAAAATTCGTTGTGCCTCAACGATTTGTCTCGTACGACGTCCACTTTTTGGGTTATAAAGTGCAATAACAAAATCCGCCATTGCTGCTGCTTCTACTCGCTTTGCAATTAAATTCCAAGGCGTTAAGTGGTCACTTAAACTAATGGTACAGGCGTCATGCATAATCGGAGCACCTAGTAAACTTGCACACGAATTAATAGCAGAAATACCTGGAACAATTTCTACCTCGACACCAGTTGCTTCCGTCCAGCCTAGCTCGATTAAAACCTCATACACTAATCCTGCCATTCCATAAACACCAGCATCACCGCTGGAAATAACAGATACAATACTTCCAGCCTCCGCTTGGCGCACAGCTTCCTGTGCTCGCGAAACTTCCTCTGTCATACCAGTACTAATAATCGACTTTGCGCTAACTAAATCCTGAATAAGTTCAACATAAGTTTTATAGCCTATGATCATATCACTTTGTTGTAGTGCCTCCACAGCACGATTCGTAATATGTTTAAAATCTCCAGGGCCAAAGCCAACTACGAAAATCTTACCTTTTTGCGCCATTTTGTTACCCCTCTTTCACCTTTTCAATACCTTTAATGGCTGTTGTCTGTGCTGTACGTTGTAACGAACCTTCACGCAATGTAAAGACATGCTCATTATGTAACGCTTCATGATTTAGATCTTGCACAAGTGCCTTCGCATGCTCCGTTGTCGGCACGCGATACCAATTCCCTTGAGGATAAGCAATGACAACACAAGCATCCTTACACCTGCCATTACATCGGGTCCTCGTTGTATGTATTTCCTTATCAAGTGCTAGCAATTGTATTTCATCACGGATTGCCTGTGTAATGTCCTCTGCATCTTTTTTCATACAGCTACTACCGTTGCAAATAAAGAGATGCGTTTTCATCCCCTCTAAATTCCATGTTGTCATAATCGTTCTCCCCTCATTTGCTTTTAGGAAAAAGAAAAACCTTTACTCTAGACGAAGAGTAAAGGTTTAGTAGAAGCCAAATAAAAACGAATATATAAGAGTACTCGCTTTCGCTTCAACTTCTCCCTCCGAAAAGTTTGCATGCAGCATCACATAAGCAGGTTTCCTGACTTAAGCTTCCTTTTACTTTCGCACCTTCCCATTTTTTATAAATGGTGGCCTTTGCGATTTCATCAGCTATTACAGTAGCGGGGGCTGTATCGGATTTTCACCGAATTCCCTATTATCTTGAAAATATTCAAGCACTTATGGACGTTTTATATGAATTTAGTTTTAACTTCTTTCAGCAAGTATCCAAACATCCGCTGAAAGAAGTTAAAGCCTCCGGCGGATGTCACAAAATCGGAAAGGAGTTCTTTATGCAAGCACAAAGCCGATTCCGGACGCAATTATGCCGTGGCATAATTGATTTTGATAAAACTGTTTCTATCATAGCTTATTTTTTTAAAATTTCAATATTTCTTTCTTAATTTGTGACATTTTTATTAATTATTTTTAGAAAAATGTGACATTCCTTTTCTATTTATCCGAATTTTCGACATAGAGACTAAATTAAAAATTTTTTCACAAAAAGTATAGCATATTTATGGAACATCATGTTACACTTTGTCGTGAAATCTCACAACTTCATCTTTTTCGGTGCGAATTGTTCAGCATTTCGCTTAAAAGGGAAGCCGGTTTAAATCCGGCGCGGTCCCGCCACTGTACTAGGGAGTTTTATAGATTATGTCACTGTCCAAAGGATGGGAAGGCCTATAAAACGTTGAACTAAAGCCAGGAGACCTGCCGAAAAATATGTGATCGTTTCAACCTACGAGGATGGGTGTGCGGCTTAGCAGATTAGAACTTATTTGCTTTTTTAGCTATGCACTTTTCCACAAACGGAGAAGTGCTTTTTTTTCATTTAGAAGAGACTCCATCTCAAGGTAGTAGATGAGTACAGATATGGTTCCAGCCGGACCAAAACACCTAATGAATGAAAAAAAGCCTCCGGCGGATGTCACGGATTTTGAAAGGAATGAATTGTGCTTGCACAATTCAAAATCCGGACGCAATTACGCCAAGGCGAAATTGTATCGATCGCATACTAATTCGAAAAATTTTAATGTGAGGAGGAGAGATTTTTGAAATTCTCAGGTTGGAAGCTTAGTTATTTCTTATTGGCATTTTTATTCGTGCCAGATCGTGCATTTGCGATGCATATTATGGAGGGCTTTTTGCCAATCGAATGGGCAATTTTTTGGTGGGTCGTATCAATTCCATTTATTATTTTAGGATTACGTTCTATTCGAAAAACCATTGATGAAAATCCTGAAACAAAAATGATATTAGGTCTTTCGGGTGCCTTTGCCTTTGTGCTATCAGCTTTAAAAATCCCTTCTGTAACAGGAAGTTGCTCACACCCAACAGGAGTTGGGCTTGGGACAGTTCTTTTTGGACCATTAGCGATGAGTGTTATCGGGACAATCGTATTATTATTCCAAGCTTTACTTTTAGCTCATGGTGGACTTACAACTTTAGGTGCTAATGCCTTTTCTATGGCAATTGCTGGTCCTATTATTGCTTATTATGTTTTTAAGGGCTCTCAAAAAATGGGGTTATCATTTTCAGTAGCCGTATTCTTAGCAGCAATGCTTGGTGATTTAGGTACATATGTTGTCACTTCTGTACAATTAGCACTTGCCTTCCCTTCTGAGGTCGGTGGCTTTATGGCTTCATTCACAAAGTTTGCTGGAATTTTCGCGTTAACACAAATTCCTCTTGCTGTTAGTGAAGGAATATTAACCGTTATCGTTATGAACTTCTTGAAGAAATACAATGTAAGTGAATTAAAAGCTTTACGTGTTTTCTCAGCAAAGGAGGTACACTAACATGAAAAAAAACTTACTGCTCATAGCAATTGTTGTGTTATTAGCAATCGTTCCCCTATTTATTCAAAAAGGTGCAGAATTCGGAGGGGCTGATGGCGAAGCGGAAGCAGCGATTAGTGAAATAGATGCAAGCTACGAGCCATGGTTTGAAAGCTTTTGGGAGCCACCAAGTGGTGAAATTGAAAGCTTATTATTCGCACTACAAGCTGCTATTGGCGCTGGATTTATCGGCTATTTCATCGGCTTAATGCGCGGCAAACATAAAGAGGGTTAAACGCTATGTTACTCATTGATAAGTATGCTTATATGAACAAACTAGCGTCTGTTCATCCGCTAGAAAAAATGACGTTATCCCTTGGACTACTTTTATTGTCGCTTATCATGAGAGATGAACGAATTTCACTCATTACATTTATTGTGATGAGTGCTTCTATCATTTTAGGCGCAAAAATCCCTACAAAATATTATGCAAAATTACTATTGCTACCAGGATTCTTTTTACTATCAAGTTTAGTATCAATTTTAATTTCTATAGCGCGATCAACTAGCACGCTACCAACGCACATTTGGTCATTTTCACTTAATAGTTGGACGATTTTTATCGGCAGTGCGAGCCTCGTGACAGCTCAACAGCTTTTTTTCATCGTCCTTGGCAGCATCAGCTGTTTGTATTTTTTAATTCTCACAACATCAGTCCAATCTATTTGTTACGTCCTACGACAATGGCGACTTCCTACTCTATTTGTAGAGTTAGTAGAGCTAACGTATCGGTTTATTTTTATCTTTTTAGACAGTATGCAAAAAATTCATCTTGCCCAGCAGGCTCGTCTAGGATACAGCTCCCCTATGCAGTGGCTTCGCTCAGTATCAATGCTGATTGCAGCTTTACTTGCTGAGATGTTCCAACGAAGTCGTGAGTTAAACAATGCGATGGAAGCACGTGGTGGCGAAACTGTCTATTGGCAGGAGAATGTTACCTATAGCATGAAAAACTGGCTAGGTATTTCTGCTATTTTTATACTCCTCATCATTTATGGAGGTTTTTTCTGATGACAGACTTATATTTTGAATTAACACATTTATCCTACGCTTACGCAGATGGAACTCATGCCTTAACAGATATTACACTTCAGATTCCAAAGGGAAAAAAAATTGCTTTGCTTGGTCATAATGGGGCTGGAAAATCAACATTATTTCAGCATCTGAATGGAATTTTGAAACCTACCGCTGGAAGTATATCTTTTTGTGGCAAAGAACTTAATTATAGTAGAAAAGCATTAAAAGAATTACGTCAACAGGTTGGTATTGTATTTCAGGATGCTGACAACCAGCTTTTTTCTGGTACAGTGAAGCAGGATATTGCATTCGGACCATTGAATCTTGGCTGGACAACTGAAAAAATTGAAGAAAAAATTACATGGGCTGTCGCTCAAACCGAAGTTGAAGCATTGTTAGATAAACCCATACATTTTTTAAGTGTTGGACAGAAAAAACGTGTCGCTATGGCAGGAGTACTTGCAATGGAACCATCTATTTTATTATTAGATGAACCGACAGCTGGACTAGATAATTATTATAGTGCACAAGTTTTACAGTATTTAGCTACGTTAGAGAACGGTGAACGAACAATTTTACTGGCAACCCATGATATCCCATTAGCCTATGAATGGGCAGATCAAATAATCGTGATGGAAGCTGGGAGAATTATTTATAATGGGGATCCTGTTAAAATGTTCTATCAAGCGGATCTGCTTGAGAAAGCCCATCTTGAACGCCCATGGGTCTTTGAAATGGCCATTGCCTTACAAAATAAAAATCTATTTGAGAAAAACATCAAAATGCCTCGTTCGAAGGAAGATTTACACAGACTTATTGAGCAGCTGTAAGATAATTTTTGGCCCTAGTTGATACTTTTCAATTGCGACTGAACCATCTCCTACGCTAATTTAACAAAGCTGTAGGAATGGTAGAGGTTGCCTGTATTATCTCCCTTCTACATATTTTTATCATCTGTAAAATATAATGGAAATATATAGAATGGTACCTTTGGGAATATATATACAATTTACGAAACTTTTCTATTACTCATTCGTATTAGTATAGATGACCCAATTATTTAAGACATCCAAGGAGGGAAAACAGTTGAAGAACTGGAAGAAGAATTCAATCGCTATAGTAGCGTCTGCAGCACTAATGGTTCCTACTACTTCTGCCTTTGCTGAAGCACCACAAAAAGCAGCAAAGAACCAAGAGTTAGTGAAAGTTGCTAGCAATAAGGATCAATTATCTAAAAATCAAAAAGAATGGATTAGTAAGGATACTATTATCGTCAAGCATTCCAATCTTGATAAGAATGTGCACAAAAAAATTGGCGCAAAAGTGATCCGCTCTATTCCTTCATTAGGATACGATGTTATCCAACTAAACAAAGGAACAAATTTAGAAAAAGCAGTTTCATTTTACGCGAAACAGAAAGGGGTTAAAAATGTATCCCCAAGCTATGTGTATTATTCCTTCGGTACAGAGGTAGATCCAAAGAAACAGGATATGTATCATTTGAACCTTCTTCAAATTGATAAAGCACTAGAATTAGCTGGCAACAATGATGTAAAAGTAGCCGTTATCGATGGTGGTGTGGATTTTAAGCATCCAGATTTAAAATCGCAAGTGTTACCGCCATTTAATGCAGCAGCCCCTGCCAATAATCCTTATCCTAACGACCACGGAACACATGTGGCTGGAATTGTTGGTGCAGCAAAAGATAATGGGATTGGAGGCCATGGGATTAATCCAAATGCTAAGATTCTTCCAATTGATGTATTTAACGGAAAAGAAGGTACTACTGATTACTTCATAGCACAAGGAATCCTTTACGCGATTGAGCAAGAAGCAGATGTTATCAATATGAGCCTTGGCGGCTATGGAGAATCTCCATTAGTGAAGGAAGCTGTTCAGAAAGCGATTGATAAAGGCATTACCGTTGTAGCAGCTGCTGGTAATGAATCGACAGATGAATACTTCTTCCCTGCTTCATACGAAGGCGTTATTAGTGTAGGCTCTACGAATGAAAGAAACAAACTATCAAGCTATTCAAACTATGGTCCATCAGTTGACCTAGTAGCTCCAGGTGAAGATATATACAGTACAGTACATGATGAGAAAAAAGGCTCATCATTTGCAAAAATTAGTGGAACGTCGATGGCATCTCCCGTTGTTGCAGGTGTGGCATCCCTACTAAAATCAAAATATCCAGATTTAAAGCCTTATGAAATAGAAGCTATTCTCGAAATGACCGCAAAGGATTTAGGTGACAAGGGCTATGATCTTACATATGGACATGGTCTGATAGATCCTGTGAAAGCATTACAGTTTAATATTAAGAATCTACCAAAACAGTATTCTGAAACAAAAGAAGAGCGCTTGAAAAACGCAAAAGTCCTTAAAAAAGATACCTTAAATACCGAAAAAGGCGAATTCAAGTTACCGGATGAAAAGAAATGGTACAAGGTTGATCTAGACGCAAAGGAATATGCTCAACTGACATTAAAAGGTGCAAACAAATATGATTATGCATTTGATTTGTACTTCTATCCTGAAGGTCATAACGAAGAAGTAGAACCAATTAACGTCAATGATGTTCGCGTAGGCAAACAAGAAGGTTACCTATATGAAGCAGATCAAAAAGGAACCCTTCTGATTGGGGTTAAAGATCGAAATGGCAGCTATAGCTCAAAGGGTGACTCTAACTACGTCTTCACGGCTCAAACGACTAAAAAATTACCAATTGATGCATTAGATATGGAACATATGGAGAAGATTGAAAAATTCCCATTCAGTACAGCCGGGAAGAACTATACCCTACTTTCTGAAGATCATATAGGTGACAAAGATTATTTTACATTTTCAGTGAATGAACCAACGACACTGAAATTTGATTTAACTGGGATTCCAGGTGTTACTGCATCCATGGAGCTTTATCGAAAAGAAGACTTAGTTAATGTTCCGACAGAGAAAGACGATGCTGAAGGATTAAATGAGGCCTATCCAATCCGAGCATCTTACGGCACGGATAAAGGCGATGGAGTAAACTTAGTTGTTGATGCTATGCCAGATGAAGAGTATGTAATAAGCGTATCTAATAAAAACAGTAACAAGTTTTCACTTGATATGTTCTTTAGCGGTGGTATTAAAACTGAAGAAACTATTAGTGAATCAATCATTCCTTACACATTAAAAGGTGAAGTCGTAACCCTTCCTAAAGATGAAGACGGCCTTTCATTAAATGGAGGAATGCCAGAAAACAACGTACAAAAGGATATTTTACCTTTAACTGAATATAATACAAAAAAACTTAATCAACTAAATGATTTTATGGATATGTTCATGAATCCAGGTGGTATGGAACAACCAGAAAACGTTGACCAAATTATGGAACAAGCGATTCGTTTTGAAGTAGGTCAAGACCAAAAAGCATACTTCCAAACTGAAGATGATGAAGATTACTTCACATTTACTGCTAAAGAAGATGCCGTATATGGTTTCCAAATTCAAAAAGGTATGAACCAATCACCGGCTGGTACTATATTTGAATATGATGAGAAAACAAATGAATTAAATCCAGTTACTTCATTAACGAATGATATGGGACTACTCGGGCTAATTCTAGGACAAACAAGTGATCCAAACAATGCTAAGACAATTGCATTGAAAAAGGACAAAACCTATGTTGTAAAAGTAATGAATCTTGGTGACCGTTCCGCTGAACCATATACACTTAAAACAAGTAAAATGGCAGCTATTCCAGAAGACGATAATAGAAATAATAATTCGCCAATAGCTGCTAAAACGATTCGACCAGGTGTCACTAACAAAGATCATCTCATTTATCAAGATGATACAGATTTCTACTACTACAAACAAAAAGGCAACGATGAAGTCATGAGTCTTCTTATTTCTTCTGTACCATTTACAAAAGAACAGCTAGATCAATTACCTAAAGAACTTCAAAATGACTTAAAGTTTTCAGGCGTCATTATTGAAGATACAAATGGTAACATGGAAATTGATCCAGAAGAAATGGCAACACAAATTCCATTTGGACAAGGTGAAGACCTCCTTCAAATGCTACTCGGTCTTGGAGGAACAACAGATGTAAATACATCTTTTAAAGCCAAAAAGGATCACGGTTATTTTATTGTTCTTAACGGAAGCAATGTTGGACAAGTATCAATCCAACCATATACGTTAACTTTGTTTGATCATAAAAATGTAGATGAAGATGCTGATTCTAAGTTAGTTAACGGTATACCTACAAAACCAACTGTACTTACGAAAAAAGACGCTAAATGGGTAGCTACTCAATATCTAAATGCCGGTGTTCCATTTGGCGATAAAGACTATTTTGAATTTAAAAACGACAGCAAACGCGATGTGTACTTCTCTCTTCAAACAGAGAAAGCACTAGATGGCGTCATCCGTATTATTGATGCAAATGGAAAAACAGTAGAAACATTAGATCTTTACGGAGCTGGAGATGCTGAAATAGGTACAGTCGAACTGGATAAAGGAACTTACTATATTGAAGTAAGTGAATATTACGGCAAAGCTAGTACTCAACCATATACACTTGAAATCAAATAAGATTTAAATCCCCTTGGACTGAAAAAATGAACTTAGTAATAGAATCGAATTTTCGGTTGAAGATAGAGTTAAAAAATTATCCCCTAGATGATGAAAATCTAGGGGATTTTTTAATTTCTCTAAAATGATCCTTGAGATGAAAAAATGGATGTTGGGGCATAGAAAATTGTATCCTCATTATTTTAAATGGACTAGAAGATTAGGATGCTGTAAAAGGTATTTTAATTGGCAATAGTATTTCAAAATACTATGAAGCTGACAAATTAAAGGCTGAAAAAGAAGGTATTACTACCCTCACTTCCAGTTAGAAATTCGCTATTAGTTAAGCAAAGTATTTTTGATTATGCGCTTAAAAAAGACACCTGCTACGGTGCCTTTTGGAATGAGATTAGTATTTGATTTTTAGAGTATCCCCTTCGACATAAACTCCCTCAGAACGGGAAATCGGCAGCTTTTGTTCTGCTGAGAAGCCGATCGTTTCTCCATCCCTTAAAGTGACATTCTCTTCTACAATATATCCGGAAATCGCAATCAAAAAATCACGCAGCTCGGCAGGAGATGCTTGACTGTCCAGAATTTCAATTTCATCCTTGCCAAAGGCTTTTAACCCATAAGTATATCCATCTACCCCGTTCTCCGTTCCGACCAGGCCGAAATAAACAAGATTCAGTAAAGGAAACATGTCTTCATTCTTCATGATTTCAGCCATATCCTGAAAAAGTTCAGGCTGGAATACGGTGCCACCTGTATAGATCCCTATTGCGTTAGGAAGCTTTAAACAACTGGCCGCCAGCTTAGTGTATAGCCTGCCACTGTCCAACGGGGAGCCGGAGCGGGTAAATGCAGCCAGGATGATTTGAGCTACATGCGTTTGTGTAACCTCCACGGCTTCCTTCCACAGGTAGTTTCCCTGTGCATAATGCTCAGCCTCACCATCTGGTATGGGAGCATCGACAAAACTAACCGCTAACATGCAGTCGTCCACTTCAAAGACCATGGTTCCTTCATTTGTTTCCTCGGCGTTTTCCTCTTCCGCTGCCGACGAGCAGGAGATGCCCCAATCATTCAAAAGGTTAGCTATTATCTGATCAATATCACATTCTGCAGAGTTAAGCAGAACGAATCCGTTAAAGATACCAGATCCATTGTCTTGCGTTTCCGACTCGTCCTCCATGGATTGGGTAGCTTCATATGCTGCAGCCTGCTGCATCCAGTATTCTCGGATTAATTCTACCATCTTTACAGCTTCTTGCTCTGCAGTCGCAGGGTCATAAGGTTGCATCTCGCTGAATATATGGCCACAATGTTCGGTGTCAGACGGGTCCTCATAGCCTCCGCATACGCCAAGGAGCCATTTTCCGAGCATTGCTTTTTTGTACCTAAATATGTAGTAATGCATATCATGTAAATCAAATTCTCCTGCAATTTCTATTTTCCTGGGTTGTTGCCCAAGTTCGCGTTCATCTGCAAGCCAGTCAATCATGGATTGCATTGCTGCTTGTTGTTGCTCTGTCATGAAATCTCTCCTTTATAAATAATTGATACAACAATTATACTACCAACTTTAAGGGAATGAATAGTAAATCAAGAATTTTTACCAAAAATAGGAATATGGTTTCAGTACTATATTCACTTAATTTTCAGAGTAATAAAAAAGGGATTCTACGTCAGTGACCGAAGCCCCAACAGAATCCCTAATTTTTCGATAACCTTTTTTCAATGGTTTGCATTTGTAGTTGAAATAGTAAATTTTTGTAGATATTCAGAACTAAGACTATATGAAATAATTTTCTCCTTGCACTTCTTGACTACATCAACGTGATTGTCGTAACTAAAAACAAAGAAATTAACATCCTTTTTGCCTCTTTTTACGGTCATGACAAATGGAGTAACATTAGTCTCTGGCTGTAAAAATAATTTTTCATTGCCTGGAAATATATAATGTTTTTTCAAAAATGAAGCTTTGTTAAAATAGTCTGTAAATCTATTTTTTTCTTCCTCTTCTAAATTCTTTCCATTAAATGTTACCGTAACATCTTTTGAATCAAGTTTTTTATGAAGTTCAAATTTACTTACCCCCCATGCCACAGCTATACTGGGAGGGCTCATTAACAATTTAATAATAGATCCAATCACTATCGTAACAATCAAACCTGTTGTCATACCATACCAACTCTTTCAAAAATTTTATCATTTTAGTATCATTTACTATATTACTATATTATTACCTACATTGCACATTATTTCATAAAAAATAATTGGTCATTAGGCTATATCGATGTTTAACCATCCACCTCTCAATGATAAGGGATTTATATTTTTTATAACCATCCAATTCGATGCTATTTTGACCATCCATTCACCTTAAATTTTAAATTAAACCATCAAATCTAACACTTTTTTAGTCATCCAAATGGCTATAAACTATTAAGAGCTTCTGCAAACCTTTTGATTCCTTCATCTATTGAATCTGCATCTTCCTTTGCGAAAGTAAAACGAACAAAACCATCTTTGGATCCCAGTGTAGAACCAGGAGCAAAAATGACGCCTCTTTTAATGGATTCTTCAAGCAATTGGATTTCATTATAATTTTTAAGTATTTTACACCATATATGAATACCACCTTGAGGAATAGAATATTCCACCTGATCTTTTAAATAAGTATCAAGGCTTTTTACAATTTTATCTCTCCTTTTTTCTAACTCCTTAATTAAACTTTTTATATGAATATGAAAATTTTCTGATTCTAAAAAATCATTCGCTATCCATTGTGTAAAGCTAGAATGACCGAAGTCGATTTGTTGTTTCGCATCGGATAATCTTTCAATGACCGATGTTGGGCCTATAATCCACCCTATTCTTAATCCTGATGCAACAATTTTGGACAAAGAACTAATGTATAATACGTTCCCATTCCTATCCATTGATTTAAGGGTAGAAATTTTATCTCCTGAAAAAGCTGTTAAACTATAAGGATCATCTTCTACTACTGGAATTCCAAGCTTTGAGGATATGTCTAAAATCGTTTCTTTTTTCTTTTTATTCAATAAGGAGCCCGTTGGATTTTGAAAATATGGATTTAAAAAAATCATTTTAATTCGGTGTTTTTTATATAATGACTTCAAATCTTCTGGGTTAATTCCATCCTTATCGACAGGTAAATAATGTACTTGTATACCTACCGATTTGAAAATTGGAAGATTATAATTGTAAGAAGGATCTTCTATTGCTATTGCATCACCAGGCTTTAACAAACATTGTACAATTAAATGTAGTGCTTGTTGCGCTCCTGATGTTATCAGAATTGAAGAAGGATTTGTTTCGATTCCTCGACATTTTTCCACGTGTTTTGTAATGGTATTTCTAAGGATTTCATTCCCCTGTGGATGATCGTATCCTAGGCTTCCAATAAAAGAACGTGTTGACGTTATCTCACTTAAAAAGCTTTTCGGGAAAAGTTCTTCTGACAATTCACCGGAAGCTAAATTTATTAATTTATGTTCAACTGCTTCCTTTCTTATTTTTTGCGTTACAGGTTGACTAGGTAAAAAAGAACCCGCCTCAATATACCTATTCCAGCTAGGAATCCGTTTTTTTGTTAACCCCCATATATCTTTACTAATAGTAGTACCACTTCCCCTATTTCTTTCAATTAACCCCATCGATTCTAATTCGTCATATGCATTAACGACAGTACTTCTGTTTAAATTTAAAGCACTAGCTAAATATCTCTCTGAGGGCAATGGCTTATCAGGTGGAAATGTACCATCAGCAATTCCCTTTTCAATATATTCTGCGAGTTGTTTATAGATAGCTTTTTTCGCTTTTCTATCAGGTTTCCAATCCATATATACGCACCTCATTATGTCCTTCAAATTTGCACTTTCTTCTTATAGTAGTGTAACTCCTGATAAAAAATTATATATTAATATTATTTCAATTGTAATTAACCATTCACTTTATTGTTATTTTAGCCATCCACTAAAAAAATCAAAGCTGGTGAAATTTTACTCGTCGTAAAATTTCACCAGCTTTTTAGATTTCAGAAATTGGTTTTGCCCCAACCTCTTGACTCTTACTTATGAAGAAAATAAATAGATGTCTTCGAACTAAAGTATGCTCAAGCTTGTTTCCTCTATATCAGTGATTAGCATATGACCCGGTGCATGGGTAATTATAATAGAAGGTTTACTTTCCATTGCTACTGCTTGAGGGGTTACGCCACAAGCCCAAAATACTGGTATTTCCCCTGGCTTAATGGACACAGCATCACCGAAATCTGGTTTTGAAATATCCGTAATACCTATTTGTTCTGGACTACCAATATGAATTGGTGCACCATGTACATTTGGAAAACGCGAAGTAATTTGGATAGCACGAATCGCATCCTCTGGTGTCATAGGGCGCATGCTGACAACAGTTGGTCCTTCAAACATACCAGCTTTTTCACACGCGATATTTGTTTTATACATTGGCACATTACAGTTTTCTTGAATATGTCTTATTGGAATACCTGCTTCAAGTAGAGGTGTTTCAAATGTAAAGCTACACCCTATTAAAAAACCTACCATATCCTCTTCCCAATAATCTGTAATATCTAATACTTCTTCAGTTAAAATACCATCCCGATAAATACGATATTTCGGAATGTCCTTGCGAATATCTGCATTTTTAGCAATTTTTGAAGGTATAAATGATCCAGGTTCTGTCACGTCTAATAACGGGCATGGCTTTGGATTTCGCTGACAAAATAGTAGAAAGTCAAAGGCATGCTCCTTCTTCAAAATCACTAAATTTGCTTGTGTAAACCCAATCGACATGCCAGAAGTTGGTCCAGAAATTTCTTGATTGCGAATAAGTTTACGGATTTCATTCGGCTCTAAAGCACTATATGTTGTCATCATCAATTCACTCCTAATAAATTAACCATCCATGAAAAGATGCTCATGGATGGTTGGATGTTAGATTAACTAAAAATTTTTGGAATTTCTTCAATAAATGTATTAATGCTGAGATATCCCATAATAACAACTACAATTGCTCCAGTTACAGTTAACCAACGTGGATGCTTATATGTACCAACAATTTCCTTCTTGTGTGCAGCGACTAACATAATGCCAAGTGATAATGGTAAAATCAGTGCATTTAATGCACCTACCAAAATTAACACATTAACAGGCTTTCCAACCAAGGCAAAAGTTAATGTTGAAATGACGATAAATGCTATAATTACCCAATTGTGATATTTCTCAATGTTAGGGTGGAATGAACGAATAAATGAAACGGATGTATAAGCTGCCCCTACAACAGAAGTAATTGCTGCAGCCCACATAATCATACCAAACATGCGATAACCAATATTACCGGCAGCTAGTTGGAAAACAGATGCAGGTGGATTGGCAGGATCAATAACTAAACCTTTTGAAACAACACCAAGAACCGCCAAAAATAAAGCAATACGCATTACACCAGTAATCAAAATCCCTGTCACAGAGCTTTTTGTTACTTCTGGCAAGGATTCTTGTCCTTTGATGCCAGCGTCCAAAAGGCGGTGACCACCAGCAAAAGTAATGTAACCTCCAACTGATCCACCTACCAAAGTTACAATCGCAAACCAACTAATTTCTTTAGGCCAAACGGTGTTCACAATTGCTTCTCCTACAGGTGGTGAAGTTTTAAAAGCAACGAATAGCATGAGTAAAATCATGACACCGCCAGCAATTTGCGCAACCTTGTCCATTGCCTTCCCTGCTTCTTTATAGATAAATATGAAAATTGCAAAAAGTGCACTTACAATGGCACCCATAATTGGATCTACGCCAAGCATTGCATTTAACCCTAATCCAGCTCCAGCAACGTTCCCAATATTGAATGCTAAACCACCTATAACAATCATAATTGCAAGGAGAACACCTAATCCAGGTAACACCTTATTGGCAATTTCTTGCCCTCGCAAGCCAGAAACAGCAATGATTCGCCAAACGTTTACCTGTGCGACAATATCTAGAATTAATGAAATTAAAATGACAAATCCAAAGCTAGCCGCTAATTGCTGTGTAAATACTGTCGTTTGTGTTAAAAAACCTGGTCCGATAGATGAGGTAGCCATTAAAAAGGCTGCTCCTATTAACACACTTTTACTTGCTGTTTTCTTAACAAATTTACCTTGTTTCTCTTGCTCGATTGCTGCTTCACTAATTTCCGTTTTTTTTGTTACCATTGGATTACCCCTCCTTGATTGCACGTACTGATATTTGATGTTCTGCTAATCTTGAATGAATATATTTTGCAAACTCAACAGCATGTTCCCCGTCCCCATGAATACAAATAGTGTTTGCCTGTAATGGGATTTCGATTTGTTGTTGTGACAGCACAATTCCCTCTTTCACCATTCTCACAACCTGATTCACAGCTTGTTCCTTATCGGTAATCAACGCATCAGGTTGTTTACGAGATGTTAAAGAACCATCCTTCTGATAGGTACGATCTGCAAACACTTCATGGGCTGTTTGAAGCCCTACTTTTTCTCCAGCTTTTGTTAATTCACTACCTGAGAGACCGAATAACACAAGTGAAGGTGAAATATCATAAATGGCGTGTGCGATTGCCTCAGCAATCGCTGGATTTTTAGCAGCCATATTATAAAGTGCCCCATGTGGCTTAACATGCTGCATGGTTTCATTGTAAGTCGTTAGAAAACCTTGCAATGCTCCAACTTGATAAATAACCATATCATATGCTTCCTGTGGTGTGATGTTCATCTCACGTCGTCCAAAGCCATTTAAATCCGGTAATCCTGGATGTGCCCCGATTTTCACACCATTAGCAATGGCTAGCTTAACTGTCTCTCGCATGACTGTTGGATCTCCAGCATGGAATCCACAAGCAATATTAGCTGAGGTTACATATTTTAAGATTTCTTCTTGCTCTCCAAGTCGATAACGACCAAAACTTTCCCCTAAATCACAGTTTAAATCAACTCGAAACATCTTCTTCCCCCGTTTTCTTCCCACTAAAGTAGTTATAATGAATACGTTTACAAATAATTTGTACCGATATTCGGAACTTAAGTTTTGAAATTTAAAAAAATCTTAACATATTTTATAATTACTGAAAAGTATAAATTTAAAATTTTGAGAAAGAATATTTTTTTTAAAATTTTCATTTAAATTAAACTTGTTTTTGTTTATTCTTTAAATATAATAATTAATAATCCGTTATTTAAAACCGTTATACCGAATTACGAAACTTCAGGAGATGATTTTTATGCTGAATTTAAAAGAGAATGTACATATAAGACCTTTGAGCGATTCTGCACTAGTCATACATGTAGGTGAAGGAATCAGTGAGGCAATTCACAACAAAGTTAAAAATATATTGAATTTATTAGAGAGAAATCCATTTGAAGGATTCATCGAGGTTGTGCCTGCCTATAATAATGTGACAGTTTATTACAATCCGATTGAAGTATACTTTTCAAATATAGAAAACGGAGGCGAAATGCCTTACGAAAAGGTGAAAACAACCATTCTTTCTTTACTGAACAAATCTTACATAGTTGAAACAACAAAGGAACGTGTCGTAAAAATCCCTGTAGTATATGGTGGTGAAATGGGACCAGATCTAGAATTTGTTGCCTCTTATCATGGTTTAACACCTAATGAAGTCATTAAAATTCACTCTTCTGTAGAATATCTTGTGTACATGATAGGCTTTGCTCCAGGTTTCCCGTTTATGGGAGGAATGGACAGACAAATTGCAACACCTCGTAAAGAAACTCCACGGTTATCGATTACTCCGGGATCTGTAGGAATTGCGGGAAATCAAACAGGGATTTACCCATTAGAAACTCCAGGTGGATGGCAAATCATCGGACGAACACCTTCTCGTTTGTTTCTACCTGAACAATCTCCTCCAACTTTATTACAACCGGGTGATCGAATTCAGTTTGTACCAATTTCGTTGGAAGAATATAAGAGTGATTGGGAGATGGAAACATGGGCATAAAGGTATTACAGCCAGGTATGCTGGCAACCATTCAAGACCTAGGAAGATATGGGCTACAAAAGTTTGGTGTTATCGTCGGAGGAGCAATGGATTCAATTTCCCTACGAATTGCGAATTTACTTGTTGGAAATTCGGAAGGAGAAGGAGCTCTTGAGGTGACACTTTATGGAACAACCCTTTTATTTGAAACTAATGAACTGATCTCCATTACAGGTGGCAATTTACAACCTACAATAGACGGAAAAGAAGCACCAATGTGGAGACCACTTTTTATTCAAAAAGGATCGGTTTTAAAATTTAATACTGCGATTAGTGGTTGCCGAGCCTACGTATCGTTTAGTGGCGGAATTCAAGTGCCCAAAGTGATGAGCAGTAAAAGCACCTACATACGCGCTGGAATTGGAGGATTTCAAGGAAGAAAATTGCTGAAGAATGATGTCTTTGAATTAGATAGACGATCAGAGTTAGGGGAGAATCTTTTTAAACAATTAAAAAAAGAACCAACTCACCTTTCTTGGTCAGCTGATTACACATCCTTTGTTACATTTAAAAAAACGCAAACAATCCGCTTCATAAGAGGCTCTGAATATCAGCATTTCGATGAGGAGAGTTTAAAAACATTCCTTTCAACGCCTTACACCATCACAACACAGTCAGATCGAATGGGCTATCGATTAGAAGGAGCTGCTATTCAATTAAAAGAGCCATTTGAGTTATTATCCGAAGGGGTTACATTTGGAACGATTCAAGTGCCCTCCAATGGGCAACCTATTATTTTAATGGCAGATCGTCAAACAACTGGTGGATATCCTAAAATAGCTCAAGTGATTTCTGCCGATTTACCATCATTAGCACAAATGCAAGCAAATGGTCGAGTCTATTTTAAAGAGGTCACCCTTGAAGAAGCTCAATTGGCATTAATACAGCAAGAAAGAAAACGAAATGAACTAGCATTTGGGCTCCGTTTAAAAAGGTTATAGAAGCATTAGAAGCTATTCAATCGTCCAAAATTCGATTATTTAGATAGTAATGTTTTTCCAATAAAAGTTAGCAATTTCAGCGCAAAATGGGTAATCTCAAATGACTTTTGAGACTACCCATTTTTTAAAGCTGTTCATACCCCAATTGTTTTGAAATCTCTGCGGTAGCCTTCTTAAGTTTATCGACGAAGATTTCAACGTTTTCCCCTCGATAATTGGTTTCTAGTCCCGCAATACTCATTGCTGCAACGACTTCTCCTTTATGATCGTAAATCGGTGCTGCAACAGCAGATGTATAATTTTCTAATTCTGAATGGCTGATTGTATAACCAAGTTCTCTAGCCTGCACAATCGTTTCAAAAAGCCTTTCCTTTTCCGTAATCGTCCCCATTGCAAATGATTTAAGTTCTACAGATTCGAGATATTCCTTGATGTCTGCATCCGGTAAAAAGGATAATACAGCACGAGGGCATGCCCCTGCATAAAGAGGACTTTTTCTACCAATTGCAGTGTAGAGTCGAACTTTTTGCTTCGTATCTATTTTCTCGATATAAACAGCATCGTCACCATCACGAACGATTAAATTAATTGCTTCTTTTACATCATTATGTAACTCATTCATAATTGGAGCTGCAATTTTTCGCACATCTAGGCGCATTGATACTAGATGTCCAAATTTAAGGAAGAGAATGCCTAACCTATATTTTGCATCAGTTCCCTTTTCTAAAAATTCCATTTCCTCAAAAGATTTCAACATGCGGAAAGCAGAGGTTTTAGGGATTCCTGATAACTCAATTACTTCTTGAAATGACAGTTCAGCATGATCGATAAATAGATTTAAAATATCCATTGAACGGACAACCGTTTTATTATTATTTGTCAATTTAAGTTCTCTCCCTTCTATACTAGATTTAATCTAAACATAATTTTTCTATTCTTAATTTATAATTATACCTAATATCTTACTGTTTTTATATACCCTGGCTCTTCACCAAAACGTGTGATTGATTTCCGTTCCGGCTGGGCGCTTTGTTGCTGTCGCTTCGCTTTAGCACAGATAAAACATTTGCCGCTGACGCTTCGCTGCAGGGTCTCGGGCCAACACGATGTTGGTCACGAAGGCGTGATCACAGGACGTGATGATTTTAGCCTTCGTTCCTCTATTCGCTAATCCCCAAGGTGTCGCCCAGCCTCCACTACAATCAACTTATATACAAGGTATACGTTTAACAAATGTCATCCACAACTTTTGGTGATGAGCCTATACCCTGTAAATCAGGTTAGTAAAGGAATAAAAAACAGGAGCAGAGAATGGTTGCTTTGCTTCCATACTCTTTACCCCTGCTTGTTATTCTTATTTAAACTCTGACGTTTTTCCTTCAATAAAATCACTCCTATCAAACCAACGATGGAGAAGATAACCGGCGTGATGAAACCATAGTAATATCCATCAAAGAGATTTCCTGAAGTTGATTGAAAATGGTCCAATATATATCCAAAAATGATGGGTAGCAACACAGCACTTAGAAAGCCTCCCGTATTCGCAATCCCTGAAACAATTCCTGATTCCTCCAGTTTAAAAGATTGACGTACAGCCGCAAACGTTAATGCACTTGCTCCATATCCAAAACCAATGATAAAGAAAATAATAATTAGAAAGACAAAGGAAGGATGCCCATTACATAAAAGGAAAGAAAACCACCCTAATAAAACAATGATATGAACGACAATATAAGGTCTTTTAATTGTTTCTAACCGATTTGAAATCCAACTAGCTAAAGGTGCCCCAATAAGTGCCCCGATAAGACCGATCATAATCAGTTGGCTTGCATCTGAACGAGTCATTTCATACATATTCATCCCATATGGTACTGCCCACGAACTGATAAACCCTACATAACCGCCGACTACCCCAAAATGGCAAAAGAATAGCGCCCACGCTTGCGGATTTGAAAATATTCTTCGTAGTAAAACTGACGTTTTTTCACGTTGCACTTCTGCTGTATCAGCTACTTGCTCATCCCCAAAAATTTGTTTTGTTTTTTTTACAAGTACAAAATAAAGGAGAATACCACATAAACATAAGAGTAGTCCTACTGAGAAAAATGTTACCCTCCAACCAAATAAGAGTATCCACGTGGAGAAAGGTACTGTCGCCAATAAGAAACCAAGACTTCCTGTCATGCCCGCCAGGCCAATTAATTGAACAAATTCCTTTGGTTGAAACCATTGGGCCAAAATTAGCACCATGTTAACCCATATGGTCGCATCCCCTACCCCAGTTAGTATTCTGGCAAAAAACAGGACAAATTCATGTGTACCCATACTATAAATAATTGTACCTAAACCTGTAAGAGTAGCACCAATAATTAGAAAAAAGTTCGGCCCAAATCGATTAGCTAAAATCCCCATCGGAATTTGCAAACTCGTGTAGACAAAAAATTGTATACTCGTCAATAACCCAATCGTTGATGCCGTTACATTAAAATCTCGCATCAATTGCTCTGTAATCAGTCCTGGAGCGGTTCGTTGACTCGCCATTAACAAATAAGTAAATAATACGGAAACAAAAACAACCCATCTATATCTGCTATTTTGTTTGTCCAATGATTTCTACTCCTATTAGCTTTTTACTATATATATATGAATTACGAGTAACGTTAAAAACCTGTTTTTCAAAGTAGTTTTATGGTTTGAATTCGGTTGAAAATGCTTTTAGATCTCAATTTTCAATATAAAGCTTAAATTCTTTTTGAAATTTAACACGTCTCCCGACACTTTTATTAACATACTTAGAATCTAAAAAAACAGATACTTCCTTTTCTCGGTCCAACCCACTAAACTGATTCACATAAGGTTGTGAAGTAAGCCGGTTTCCTCATACGAATTCAAAGATTCCAGCGCCCAGACGACTTTCCTTCACTTCTACTATAAAAAAATAGTAGCACAAACCATGGCCTTGGTTTGTACTACTAATGTTAGTGTGTTTCCGGGGGGCGTTCAGCCGGAACGGAAATCAATGAGCATTCTAAAATCAATACGCTCTTTAATCAAATGTCATCCCCGACTTTTGGTGATGAACCACAATTCAACACCTTTGTAGTTAATTGTTGAAAAACCGAGATAGCTGTATATAGGAATTACTCAAACAAAAACGTAGCAGAAATGACTTGGCAATAATCGCCCACTGTCTTTCTGACTACGTTTTTTTGAATGTTCTTCATGCACAATTTTTTTATTATTTTTTTACGACTAGCACTAAACACCGTTAGATAGATGCTTCTGTTAGCCAATTTTCGATGAATGGATGGATTTCGTTAATTGCTTTTCGGCCAGTTACAACAGATACGTGACCTGTATTTACATAATGAAGTGTTTTATTTTTACTTGAAACTTTGTCATTGAGCGGCTCAATTTGTTGTGGTAGAACAATATTGTCACGCGTTGCGACAATATTTAACAAATTGGCTTTGATTTTGGAAAGCTCAACCTTGTGTCCACGGATATAGAGCTCATCTCTAATCAACTTATTTTCTTGATAAAATTCACTAATCCACTGTCTGTATGATTCACCAGGGAACGGAATCCCATCGTTAAGCCATTTTTGCATAAGCTTCCAGTTTAATACGAAATCTTCATTCTCTACTCGATCTGCAAGACTGATGTATGGGCCGTAAACATTCGAAATTGGATTTAGCAGTTTATTGCCATAATCAATCATTTCGAATGGTACATTGCCAAGTGTATCGACTAACTGATCTAAATTGAAGTATCGCTTATCCAACCAATTTGAATAATGTCCAGCATCTTCAAAATCAATTGGACTCGTCAATAAAATAAGATTTCGAATCGGCAAGTGCGGATGAAGTGCAGTAAAAATAGCTGTCATTGTCCCACCCATGCAATAGCCAAGAAGTGAGATCTCTTTTGCCGCAGAAGTATGAAGCACCTTTTTTACAGCACGCGGTATATAATCCAATATATAATCATCTAGTTTCATGTGTCGGTCTTCATGACCAGCTGTTCCCCAATCTAACAAGTAGACATCATGTCCCTGATTTGTTAAATGCTCGATTAAGCTGTTGCCCGGATAAAGATCCAATATATATGGTTTATTAATCAGGGCATAGATCATCAGAATCGGAACTTTATTCGTTTTCTTTAATGCAGGCTGATAACGATATAACTTTGTTTTGTTTTTTGTCCAGACTACTTCTTTAGGTGTCTGGCCAACTTTGGGTTCAGGTTCCCTTGTAATGACTTCTGTCAAACGTCTGAAACGATTAAAACTTTTCTTAGAATCTCCTTGCATTTGATTGATCCAATCTTCTAATTCTTGCGTACCAAGATTCATCATGCGACCCCTCCTTCAGTATCGTTCACCCATAAAAAGAGCTTCTCTAGGAAGCTCTTACCATTAGTTACATATACAATCCGCCGTTTACATTGATTTCTTGACCGGTAATATAACTCGACTTTATGAGGAATAGAACCGTATCAGCAACCTCATCAGTTTGCCCTAAACGTCGCATTGGCACTTTAGCAATTATAGATTCCTTCACATTTTCTGGCATCGCCAAAACCATCTCTGTCTCAATGAAACCTGGGCAAATTGCATTTACAGTAATACCATTCTTTGCAGTCTCCAGCGCTAGTGATTTTGTAAAGCCCAGTAATCCAGCTTTCGAAGCCGAATAGTTTGTTTGACCGAAACCACCAGATTGACCGATAATTGAACTGATATTGATAATTCGTCCATATTTCTGTTCGAGCATATGATTGATTACTTCAGATGTCGTCTTAAATACACTATTTAAATTGACATTAATTACTTCTTCCCATTCTTCAATCGACATCTTTCGGAATGTTTTATCTCTTGTAATTCCAGCATTATTGATGAGAATATCAATTTGGCCGTAACGTTCTAAGACTTCCTCAATAAATTTATGGACATTATCTGCCACCATTACATCTGCTTTAAATGCAAATGCAGTGCCACCCTCTTGTTCAATTTCGTGAACAATGTCATCTGCTTTTCCCGAACTACTTTGATAGTTAATCGCAACTAGTGCTCCATTTCTTGCTAATACCTTAGCAATTTCTGCACCAATACCACGTGACCCACCTGTGACAACTGCTACTTTTCCTTCAAGAGGCTTTACATATTCAGCTGGTTCTAAAACATTTGGTTGCAAATGTACCATAATTGAAATCACTCCTAATTCGTAAATGTTTAAAAAAATGAGAATTAAGTATTATTTCTTTGTGTTTGTATCCTCTGATGTTGATTGTGGTGTCGCCTTTGCCTCAGGCTGTGTTGCTTCAGTTTTCGTTGCAACGATGACTTCACCTATTTGTATTTTTTTATCCAGTTCTGTTAAAGCTTCTAACACCTTGTCGAATTTCTTCTCCAAGTTACCAACAGAACGTTTTAATTGGTTAATCTCTTTTGTCACTGTTTCACTATTTTCATAGAGTTGATGATCAATATCATCGATTTTATCTTCTAGGTTGATGACAAGTGAGGCAACATTTGCGACTTCATCTCGTGTAGGAATATTTGCTTGTTTGAAATAAGCTTCTGTAAAATTACTGATCATTTTATGATATTGCAAATAACTAGATTGGATTTTGCCTAACCCTTCAGAGAAGGATTCTTTTCCAAGTGTATCCTGAATAACGTCATGCCATGCCTTTTCAGTATGTTCGTACATATCCTTCCACATCGTAAAAGGTTCAAATGGAATTTTTTGAGTCAATGAATATCACCTCCTTAAATGAACTACCGTTGAGATCATAACATATATTTTCTATTTTTACAGATTTTTTACTTTTATTTTACAAAAAATTCAAAATATTATTCTTTATGGCTCATCACCAAAAGTTGTGGATGACATTAGTTAAAACGTATGCTATGTATAAAAGTTGATTGGAGTTGAGGCTGGGCGACTCATCGGACGCTCCCAGGAAGCTTTGCTCTGTGCGAAAGCGTAGTGCTAACGTAGCGGCAGCAACAAAATGTTTTATCTGCGCGAAAGCGAAGCGGCAGCGACAAAATGTTTTATCTGCGCGAAAGCGAAGCGGCAGCGATAAAAGCGCACAGCCGGAACGGAAATCAACCACACGTTTTGGTGATGAACCTTCTTTATGCCTCTAATAAATTGGAAGTCTCATTATAAAATTACCTCATGAAACATTTTACAATCTACACCAAAGTACATGTTTATGTTTCTCTTTATATATTTATGAAAGTAAATTTAAATCTATGATGATTCTCTTTAAAATCAGTTCTTTTGGTGGGTATATAATCTAAGATTTACTATTTTTCTTTTATTAATTGCTTTAATTAGCAGTCGAGTACTACATTACACATTTATAAAAATAGAAAACCCTTCATTATTTTATAATAATTTACCTCAGATTCCTAAAGTTGACAATTAAAACAGATAGGTGTAATTTACATGTATAAGTATTTTTATATTAGGTAGGTGGATAACGATGGAACATAAACCAGAAAAAGCAAAAAAAAGTAAAACAACAAGTATGGGTACGCCTAAAAATTTTCTTGTACCAATCATGTTGTTACATTTACGTGATTGGAATAGCCATGGCTATGAATTAATGGAGAAAATCATGCAATTTGGGATTGAATCAGTAGACCAAGGGAATTTTTACCGCTTGCTGCGACAACTTGAGAAAGATGCATTAGTAACATCCGAGTGGGATGTTACATCAGGTGGTCCAGCAAAGCGGATTTACTCAATTACAGAAGCCGGTGAACAATATTTGGAAATGTGGGCAGGATCTTTAAGCCATTATCAAAAAATGTTGGATCAGTTTTTCAATTTGTATAATCCCTTTTTCTCCCCTTTTAGATCTGCTTCTCAAACGAAGAATGATGACGACTAACGATAGGATGTTATGCAAAAATTTGCATTCATTATACATTTCATGAGTTTATGGAACCATGTTAAAGGAGGAATTATTAATGGCAACGGTACAAGACAAACAATTTGTAAACCAGGTGGATATGATTTGGGATGGTTGGCTAAACAACCTTAAAGCTGTGCAAAATTTCCAAGAAGATCTGCAACAAAAAGCACTACAAGCATTCTCTTACCAAAAGGAACTGCTCAATTTTTCAGTAAAGACATTGAACACAATGGAAGAAGAGTCTAAAAAAGTTACAAAGGATTGGAACGAGAAAGTACTAAGCAAAGTAGAGCAAAGTAGAATTAACCAAGGTGAGCAAGTTTCCGAATGGTTGAACAATATTCAAGATGTTACAGAAAGAGTCCAATTACTTTCATGGAGTCCGAGCCATGCAATGTTGGATTTGTTCATTGAATCACAAAAACAATTAGAAGCGACTATGAAAAAAGCGCTGGAAAGCCAACAAAAAGATCGTACTGAAAATTTTAAGAAAATAGAAGAATTAACTGAACAAATGAAAGCAACTCATAAAGGGATATTAAAGCTTACTAAGTCTTAAAATTCCCTATTGAGTTAACCCCTTTCTACAACATGAATATGGAGGTTTTAAGAAAGTGCCTAACTACGAAGAGATCCATATAGGCGATAAGGCTAGTTTTACAAAAACTATTTCCGAATCAGATGTCTATCAATTTGCAGGAATAACAGGTGACTTTAACCCAGTCCATGTGAATTCTGAGTATGCAAATCAAACCATTTTTAAGGAACGTGTTGTACACGGAATCCTTACAGCTGGTTTCATCTCAGCAGTACTAGGGACGAAACTCCCTGGAACAGATACAATTTATTTATCACAAAAAGTGGATTTTAAAGCGCCTGTCAAAATTGGAGACACCGTCACGGCTGAAGTCGAAGTCTTAGAGAAAAAAGACCGAAAAAAAATAATTCGCCTACGCACAATTGTCAAAAACCAATTGGATGAAATTGTCGTAGATGGAGAAGCAGTTGTTATGAAATGATTAAACAAAAGTAGACGATTATGTTCCAAGTTTGAGCTGGCACAATCGTCTACTTTTTTGTCGCAATTAACTTCAATTTTCTTCAACCACTAAATTTATATAATATCAGGAGTGTTGTTTAACCAATTTTCCCCACTACTACTAAAGTAGTAAGTTGATTTCCGCTACGGGTTACTCGCTTTCCGCAGGCAAGCATCGAGCCGCTTCCTTCACTACCATGTCTCAGACCGAATCACGCTCGAAATAGCTACGGAAACGATTGAAAAACTGATCCGCAATAAGCGCGCTCAGCTTCATCCAGAGGCCTT
>NZ_JBNNTL010000015.1:0-101353 GCF_050278745.1 Lysinibacillus sp. NPDC094403
CTTAGACAATTCGCCAATGGAAAACTTCTTTGGCCTACTGAAACAAGAAATGTATTATGGAACTATCTATACTAGTTTTGAAGAAATAAAACAAGTAATTGATAAGTATATCTACTATTACAATTACAAGCGAATAAAGAGTAAATTTTGATGTGGTCCAGTCACCTATCATGTAAGATTGGCTGCGTAGAAAGGACAAAAGTCGTTATGGAACTTCATAAACTACAAAAATTGAAAATAATAGTAGATCGGCCAATGGGCTATAAGGATGATTTTGATAATGTCTATCCGATAAATTATGGTTACGTACCTGGAATCATTGGTGGCGATGGAGAGGAACAGGATGTCTATATCCTTTCAAATAAGGTAAAGGGGCCAATAGATGAATTTACAGGTAAACTTATCGCAATTGTCCATAGAAATGATGATATTGAAGAAAAATGGGTCGTTACTTCAGAGGATGAAAATTACACAAAAGAGCAAATTAGAGAACAAATAAATTTCATGGAACAATGGTTTGATTCAAAAATTGAGCTTTTAAATTAAAATAACGAAGAGGAAGAACTCCTCTCCGAAATAAGTCTAACTTTTGGGGTTCACTACAAATGAGTGGCTTTTTTCATTGAAACAAATAGGCACTCTTTTAATCAGTGCCTGTCATTTATTTTGGTGACTTAATAGTAATCTCTATAATCTTATTTAATGGGAATATATTTACAAAGATTAATTTAATTCAAGTTCTGGTCGATATTAGGATAAGTATGGTAAATACTAAAAAATCAATTAACTAGAAAGGTGGAAATCTTTTATGATTACTACAAGAAATTCAACAACTATGCAATATTTAATGTCACGTAGATCCTATAAACAATATGGGGTGACTCAAAAAAACAGTAACGAAATTAACCGCACTTCTAAAGAGAATCAAGAAAGAATAAACAATGTTAATAAAATTATCGAAGGAAGTAAAACATCTAAACTCTCTACTAAACAGATTGAAACACTTAAAAGTGCTGCTAAGGATGGTTTATTAGGCTCTAGTAATAATAAATTAGGATCATTAGGGAAACACAACCTCCAAAAATTTTTATCAAACTCTAATTACAATTCAACATTAAATGCTTATCGAAATTCAATATAAAATCATTAAAATCAAAACACCCTTCAACACTTTTGAGGGTGTTTTGAAATACAATTAAACTTGCAAGGTATTACGTTTGACGTTGTGCAAAAAAGCCTAGGCTCAAAATTAATTGAGTACCTGGGCTTCACTTTGTTATTTAATACCGTCATTCACCACCCATGTAATACCAAGCTTGCATGCAATATGATGTAGGAATGAGAAAAAAACGATTGCTTGATCGGTTTAATACTATTTCACTCGATAATAACCTCTGCAAAAAACTGAGTTCTTCGGTTTAATTGCAATTAAAAATGAATTAATGATATCTGAGGAGGAAATTAATAAGTTTATCCAACTTACAAATAATATAATTAATTTGATATTTCCTGATACATAGAATGATATAATGCCAGGGACTACCGACAATACAATAAAAGGCAAGCTCATAAAGACCCAAAATCTCGTTTTGGATAGGATTGCATTTGTATTTAGCCAAAAAAATACTCCGCTAAATGTTAAGCTAATATCACCTTTTTTGTTTATGACAAAAATGTGTAGACATTCGTGAATGATGAAGACAAAGATGCCTATTATGATGAGAGGTAATATATTAATATGAGTGAACCCTGTTCCAAAGAAAAATGGTATCAGAAAAATGATAATCTGAAGTAGATATACAAACTTCATATAATGTTTTCGATACCAATTATTCTGTATGAAAGGAGTCCATTTTGACAAATCCATACTTTTCGGTGGTAAGTGTCGAAACAAAGTTATCATAAGTGTTCCTCTCCCTCATCATTTAACCCACTAACTTTGAGGTAAAACTTTACAAATTTATATTTAGTTTAACATAAAATCCTATAAAAATATTCTAAAAATTCAATTAAATATTTCTATACACTAAACAAAAAAGAACTTTAATAATAAAACTATTAAATTTTAACAATAGCTGTGGTAGTTGATTTGGATACAATTTCCTTCTCCAGCTTTTTACGTTTAGTTCGCAATATAAGCCCAACCATAAGGTAAAGCAATGTCGTAATAATACCTGCCGTTGGAGAAACAAAAAATTCTTTTCCCTGAGCAATTTTGATATATCCATCAAGAATAAGTGGATTCACAAGTGCATCTTCTGTCATATGCATAAGGACAAGTGGCCAAATACTTTTCGTCATTAAATAAATTTCTGTATACATTACTGTCCAACAGATCATCGTCACAATACCTATCAAGGCAAATAACCACCTATTTACAGGAAGTACACTGAAGATATCACTTTCTGATAAGAAGACTAAAAAATATGGTATATGCCAAGCTCCCCAAACGCCACCAACCATAAAATACAACCAAAAATCGTTTATTTTTAACGATGAAAGTTTACTTGTCAAATAACCTCTCCAAACTGATTCCTCAAAAAAATTTTTAACAAATTGAATCAGTAAACCACCCACGAAAACTGAAACTATTGTATCTAAATTAAAATCTGGAAAACCCATCCATTCAAATATATAGCTTAATAACAAAACTGTAGAAGTGATTACAGGATAGATCAGGAGCGAGACAACATACCATTTTATGTTACCTTTCAAATTAGGTAATAAGCCTATATCGCGCCAACCATCTCCTGCAAAGGCACGTAACAATATAGTCGTCAGCAACGGTAATACTAGCCAAATTCCCATCCCAAGAGTATCACCTTTAGGCTGTTCAGTGATGAAACGGTCTACAAAAACACCAAGCCACCCACTTAGCAAAACAACAACTATAAAGATTATTAAATTCCGTTTAGTTTTCACTTTCAATCCACCTCCCTGTTTTCAAGTATCGAAATAACCCACATTGTATCGGGACAAGGTGTTGCGGGATGCAGTGCAATGTATTGAGCGATTCCTTGAATAGAACACCAAAATGCTACCGCAAGTGCTTCAGCATTTCCCTGTTTAATTTCACCTAGCAATTGCCCCTTCTCTATTAATGGAATACTCTTTTTTATCAATTTATCTGCTTCAGTAAGCATTTCTTTTAAATCTTCCGACAAGGAATCAAGATGTTGTGCATTCTCCATAAGCACAAACATTTTTGCTGCAGACGGGTTTGTATTGATCATGTCAAACATATCCTCAACAGCCGCTGTAAATATTGCTAATGGTGATTCATCAATAAAATTAAAGTCCATCTTAAGTCTTTCACAACCTATGCGAATTAGCTCTTCATAAAGCTTTTCCTTAGAGTCAAAATAATGAAAAAGTAACCCCATGCTCATGTCAGCAGCTTTAGCAATATCAGCAACTTTCGTTTCACCGTACCCCTTCCGAATAAACAAATCTAATGCTGTTTGTAAAATCAAAGCTCTTCGTTGTTCTTTTTGTTCATGTCTAATCAACATTTCTTCCACCCCTTTATTGAAATTATTTTCATTGAAATATTATTCAATAAAATTGTAAATATCCCTGAAAACGCCTAAAAAACAACTTTTTTTACGCCTTCGTGACCAACATCCTGTCACTACGTTTTCGCACAGAAAACATTTGTTTCCCCGCCGCCCACAGGAAGATTTGCTCTGCGCGAAAGCGAAGCGGCAGCGATAAAAGCGCTCAGTCGAAACGGAAATCACCTTACGTTATGATGAAAACCAATACTGGGTATACGGTCATTCTTTATTTACTTCTCGCATTATGGATTTCTTTATACATTTTAAAAAGAAAGAGAGATTGTTTTTTGAATATTCCCATAATTTCGACTATTTTATGTACTTTAAAATAATAATTACTCAATTAAAAAACAACTTTATCACTACTATTATATTAAAAACAAATTATCAGTTATTTACTATTCAACACTTCTTTAAAATAGAACCATATTCACAAAAAATATATTTTACTTTCATAGGAAAACAATTTTCAAAACGTTTTCAGATCAACGCTCCTAGACAACCTAAGATTCTATCATACCAGAAACCAATCTAACTTTTTTGTAAAATAATAACATGATTAAAATTAACAATTTTAATAAAAATACGAGTTGAACTTTTACAAGGAATAGAATACTATGAATTTCGAAAGGTGGTTCGCCATCATTCAAGCAATAACAATTATTTTAAAGGGGTTGGAAATATGTCAGACGTTCTAAAGCAATTTGTTATGCCGAAAACAAACTTATTTGGACCTGGAGCAATTCAAGAAGTTGGTAAACGCTTAAATGATTTAGAAGTGAAAAAGACATTGATCGTAACAGATGAGGGCTTACACAAATTAGGTCTCTCTGAACAAATTGCTAACATCATTATAGCTGCTGGAATTGATGTAGCAATTTTCCCGAAAGCAGAACCAAATCCAACAGATCAAAACATTGAAGATGGGATTGCAGTGTATCATGCTGAAAACTGCGATTCAATCGTTTCTCTTGGAGGAGGTAGCGCACACGATGCAGCAAAGGGTATCGGACTTATTGCTTCGAATGGCGGACGCATTCATGATTACGAGGGCGTTGACAAATCACAAAACCCACTGGTGCCATTAATCGCTATCAACACAACTGCTGGTACAGCAAGTGAAATGACTCGCTTCACAATTATCACGGATACAGCTCGTAAAGTGAAGATGGCCATCGTGGACAAACATGTTACTCCACTACTATCGATTAATGACCCAGAGCTAATGATCGGCTTACCTCCTGCTCTTACTGCGGCTACTGGTTTAGATGCATTAACACATGCAATCGAATCATTTGTATCGACAAACGCAACACCAATTACTGATGCATGTGCGGAAAAGGTACTTCAGCTAGTTCCTGAATATTTACCACGTGCCTATGCAAACGGTGCAGATTTAGAAGCTCGTGAGCAAATGGTTTACGCACAATTTTTAGCAGGCATGGCGTTTAATAATGCATCACTTGGCTATGTACATGCAATTGCTCACCAATTAGGTGGCTTCTATAATCTGCCACACGGTGTATGTAATGCTATTTTATTGCCACATGTTTGCCGCTTCAACTTAACAGCACGTACTGAGCGTTTTGCAAGCATTGCTGAATTATTAGGCGAAAACGTTGAAGGGTTAAGTAAACGTGATGCTGCTGAAAAAGCAATTACAGCAATTGAAAATCTCTCTAAAGATTTAAACATTCCAAGTGGCTTCCGCGAATTAGGTGCGAAGGATGAGGATATTGAAATCTTAGCGAAAAATGCAATGTTAGATGTATGTGCTGCAACAAACCCACGTAAAGCAACTTTAGAAGATATTAAACAAATTATTACAAATGCGATGGGCCCTGTAGCGGAAAAAGAAGAATCACTCGAAGCTATCGCACTTTCTTAATAAGTAATCAGAAGGCATGTCTCTTGTAGGCATGTCTTTTTTTATTAAGGGCAAAATTCGGTCATTGTATGTGACTCCAACACTCGCTATACTTTTCTTAAAAAGAATTGGAGATAAGAAGATGCGTTTAATCTCAATTTGTCCTAGTAATACCGAGCTTGTTGCTTATTTAGGGCTGACTGACCAGCTTGTGGGTGTCGATGATTTTTCGGATTGGCCACTAGCAGTAAAAGACTTACCTCAGCTCGGCCCTGATTTATCAATTGATATGGATGTATTAGAGGCGTTGCAACCTGATCTTGTACTCGCATCCTTAAGTGTCCCTGGCATGGAAAAAAATATTGAAGCTTTACAAGCTAGAAATATTCCCCATATTGTTTTTAATGCCAATTCATTAGAGGAAATCGCACAGGATCTCCATACTTTAGGTAAAGCCTGCGGGGTTGAAGGGCGTGCAAAAGAAATTTCTGAGGAGTATTTACATTGTATTAATCGTCTCCGCACAGTTGCTCAAACGATTCCTAAAAAACCTACTCTCTATTGGGAATGGTGGCCAAATCCTATTTTTACTCCAGGTAAAATTAATTGGTTAACCGAAATTAGTGCCATTGCTGGTGGGCAAAATCTGTTTCAAGATGTAGAGCTAGCTAGCGTCCAAACTGATTGGGCTGATGTAGTAAGTCGCGACCCAGACTATATTATGATGGCTTGGGTCGGAGTTGCCTTTGAGCGTATTCAACCGGCTAATTTATTAAAACGTTCACATGCGCAGGAGCTACAAGCCGTTAAAATGGAACAGCTTCATGTAATGGAGGAATGGCTTTATTGTCGCCCATCACCACGCCTCATAGAGGGTGCATTAAAGCTTGCAAATTTGCTTCACCCCAAAGAATATGAGCACATAAAGCTTCCTAGTTTTTTAGATAGTTAAAAGAAATGGTCAAGGAAGTCTTTCTTAATATTGTGGCGCTTTAAATGAGAGTGATTTCCGTTCCATCTACTCGCTTTCGCACAGGTAAAACATTGTTGCTGTCACTTCGCTTTCGCACAAAAAAACATCTTGCTGGTGTTTCGTTTTATAACTATGACATGCCAGAAGATACATGCTATGTAAAATGGTTGATTGGAGTGGAGGCTGGGCGACTCCTTGGGGATCAGCAATAGAGGAACGAAGGCTAAAACCATCACGTCCTGTGATAACGCCTTCGTGACCAACATCGTGTTGGCCCGAGACCCTGGAGCGAGCAACGCGAGTGAAGCGGCTCATCGGACGCCCCCAGGAAGCTTTGCTCTGTGCGAAAGCGTAGTGTTAACGTAGCGGCAGCAACAAATGTTTTCTGCGCGAAAGCGAAGCGGCAGCGATAAAAGCGCCCAGCCGGAACGGAAATCACCCCCTCGTTTTGCCGAAGAGCCATACTTTATTTGCATCTTATTTTCATTAACACAATCGTTTTTCAACAAAGCAAAACATCCCCTCAAATATCGAGGGGATGTTTGACATGTTTGTTCGGATTAAACAAACTTCACCATATGGTATTTTTTCTTGCCGCGACGAACAATGCTGAATGCATCTTCTAAACGATCTTTGCCGTCGATTACATATTCTAATTCAGTGACCTTTTCACCGTTCACGCTAATCGCACCATTCGTTACGTCTTCACGAGCTTGACGTTTTGAAGGTGAAATACCCGCTTCCACTAGTAAGTCCACAATGTTTTTATCTTCCTTCGCCATTTCAATAGAAGGAACATCTTTAAATGCATCTTTCATCTCATCAGCAGAAAGTGCTTTTAAGTCACCAGAGAATAAAGCAGCTGTAATGCGGATTGCTTGGTCTAATGCTTCTTGACCATGAATTAAGCGAGTCATTTCTTCAGCTAGTGCTTTTTGTGCCTTACGCAAATGTGGTTCTTCTTCTACAGATACTGCTAAAGCTTCGATTTCCTCACGAGAAAGGAATGTGAATATTTTTAAGTATTTTACAACGTCAGCATCCGCAGCATTAATCCAGAATTGGTAGAACTCGTATGGAGATGTTTTCTTACTATCTAACCATACAGCACCACCTGCTGTTTTACCAAATTTTGTACCATCTGCTTTCGTTACTAAAGGAATTGTTATACCAAAAGCTTTTGTCTCTTCCTCATGTGTTTTACGAATAACTTCTAAACCAGTTGTAATATTCCCCCACTGGTCAGAGCCACCTACTTGAATGCGACAGTTATAATGGTTGTATAAATGATTGTAATCAATACCTTGAATTAAAGTATACGCAAACTCAGTAAATGAAATCCCTGTATCAAGTCGTGATGCAATCGTATCCTTTGCTAACATGTAGTTCACGTTAATTAACTTCCCATAATCACGTAAAAACTCAATCGTATTAATATTGCCAATCCAGTCACGGTTATTAACTAACTGAGCACCATTACCATCTTCTGCAAAGTCAAAAATACGCTCTAATTGACTACGGATACCTTGAACGTTTTTATCAATTTGCTCAACTGTTTGTAATTGACGTTCTTCAGAGCGACCAGATGGATCTCCAATCATACCAGTCGCACCACCAACTAACAAGATTGGACGGTGACCTGCTTTTTGGAATCGACGTAGCGTTAAAAGGGGCACAATATGCCCAATATGCATTGAATCCGCAGTTGGATCAACACCACAGTATAAAGATACCGATTGTTCATCTAATAATTTAGCCATACCTTCAGCATCAGTTTGTTGGTATAACAATCCGCGCCATTCTAAGTCTTGTAATAATTCGTTCGTCATTTTAATTCCTCCTAAGTGTTTGATATTCCGTGTAGGGAGAAACAAAAAAGTCCCCACACGCAAAACATTGCATGCAGGGACGTTAATAACTAACGCGGTACCACCCGGCTTGAAGATGTTATCCATCTTCCTCTTCATTCAATCGCCTTTATCGCAGGCGCGCACGTCTAAGCTCCAAGCACGTAATTCGTCTCTACATTATGACCAGCTTTCACCAACCGCTGGCTCTCTAAACAGGGAATATAGACACTACTGCAAGCTTTTCATCACTAGAAAACTATAAGCATTATTCTATACGATTCTTTTTCATTGTCAATAACTATGTTCGACCTAAATCAATATGTGCTATAATAGACAAGATTTTAGGAGGTCGATACATTGAAAGATTGGATTGAGAAAATCAATGCAAAGATCGATGAATTAATTCAACAAAAATGGATGAAGAAATTACGTATTTCAGGAAGTGTTGCCTGGAACTTATTTTTACTATTTTTAGTCTTTGCATTGGTAGGCACTGTATTTGCAGGTTCAGTTGGCGCCGGCTATTTTGCTTCACTTGTAAAAGAAGAGCCACTACGCTCAAAGGAAGAATTACGAAATGAAATTTTTAACTACGATTCAACAAGTGAGATTTATTTTGCCAACGATATTTATATCGGAAAATTACGTACAGATTTAGATCGTCGAGCAACTACATTAAACAATGTCGCACCTGATGTTATTAATGCGGTATTAGCAACAGAGGACGAGTACTTTCGTGAACATAACGGAATCGTTCCGAAGGCAGTCATCCGAGGACTACTTCAAGACGTAACAAACTCTTCCACTCAAACTGGTGGTTCTACATTAACACAGCAGCTTATTAAAAACCAAGTATTAACAAACGAAGTATCTTATGAACGAAAAGCAAAAGAACTTTTACTTGCTATGCGTATAGAGCACTTTATGTCAAAGGAAGAAATTTTAGAGGCCTATTTAAACATAGTTCCTTATGGTCGTAACTCTTCCGGTCGAAACATTGCAGGAGTTGAAACAGCTGCTGAAGGTATTTTCAATGTAAAAGCAAAGGATTTAACGCTTCCTCAAGCAGCGTATATAGCTGGTATTCCTCAATCACCTTTTACTTACACACCTTTTACAAATACAGGTGTACTTAAAAGTAAAGAAGCACTTCAACTGGGTATTGATCGTATGAAAATTGTACTTTATCGTATGAAAGACGCAGGTTACATTAACGAAGCTCAATATAAAGAAGCACTCGCTTATGATATTACTGCTGATTTCCGTTCACCAGAGATGCGTTCGGAGGATCGCTACCCATGGCTAACATATGAGCTTGAAAGTCGCGCGACAGAAATTATTGCTGAAAAACTAGCAGTAAAAGATGGTATTGATCCAGAACGCTTAAAAAATGAAAAGAAATTAAAAGATAAGTATATGATCCTAGCAGATCGTGATGTCCGCTCAAATGGTTATCGAATCTATTCAACTATTAATAAAGATATGTACGATTCGATGCAAAAAACAGCGGAAAACTTTAAAAATTACGGTCATACTTACACCGTTAAAGACAAGGATCCTGTAACAGGTGAAGAAGTTGATGTTCAAATGCCTGTACAGGTTGGCAGTATTTTAATTGAAAATAATACTGGACGTATTTTAAGCTTTGTCGGTGGTCGTGACTTTGAATTAAAAAAATATAACTATGCTACACAGGCAAAACGCTCAAATGGCTCAACTATGAAGCCATTACTCGTATATGCACCTGCAATAGAATACGGTGTAATTGGGGCAGGTAGCCCGTTAGTCGACGTAAAATTCTCTATGGGCGGCTGGAGTCCGAGCAACTATACTACTAGTGATGAGCGAGGAATTATACCTGCACGTGAAGCATTAGCAAATTCACAAAACTTATCAGCTTTACGTCTATATTATGATATTCTTAACAGACGTCCTGCCGATTATTTAGTAAAAATGGGGATCACAAGCTTACAGCCTGATGACTTCACAAACCTTGCAGCTGGGATTGGTGCAGTAAAAGATGGTATTACTGTTGAAGAGAACACCAATGCCTTTGCAACCTTCGCAAACGGCGGACAATTTATTGACGCATATATGATTGATAGAATTGAAGATCAAAATGGAAATATCATATATAAACACGAAGTTAAACCTGAACAAGTATTTAGTCCTGAAACTTCTTATATCATGACAGATATGTTACGAGATGTGTTAACAAAAGGAACTGGTACAGTTGCAAGAAATACGCTGAAATTCTCTGCTGACTTTGCCGCTAAAACAGGTACTTCACAAAATTATAAAGACGTTTGGCTAGTTGGCTATAACCCGAATGTTTCTCTTGGTGTATGGATGGGTTATGATAACAATCAATCACTGTATACATTTAATAATACGTATCAGCAGCCTAGCGTGCGAATTAACAAGCTATGGGGAACATTAATGAATTCTGTGTATGATGTCGATCCACAATTAATTGCCCCTAAAACTAGATTTAAGCAGCCGAAAAACGTTGTCACTGCATCATTCTGTGGTATTTCTGGTTTAGCGCCTTCTGCAGCATGTGCTAACGCTGGTCTCGTGCGCTCTGACTTGTTTAACGCGAAAGTATTTTTACCTTCACAGCCTGATGATAGCTTAGCTTCCTCAAGCGTTGTTACGATTAAAGGTAAAACCTATAATGCACTCTCTAACACACCGCGAGAATTTGTAAAACCAGGTGGTGCAGGTATTAATCAAGCATTTATTAAACGAATGCTAGGCAGACTTGGCGGTAACCCAGCCAGCCTATTACCAAAAAATTCGACATTATCGAATTCATCGGTATCAGCTGTTGATTTCCCGGCAAATAATAATCCGCCAGCAGCAGTAACTGCTTCAATTAATGGCAATACATTATCTTGGACAGGCTCTTCAAATGATGTAGTCGGTTACAGAGTATATAAAGTAACAAACGGTGGTAGAACTCTTGTCGGATCAGTGCTTGAATCATCACAAAGCATGACAGTAGCAAGTGGTCAAGCCTATGTTGTTGTCGCTGTAGATATTACAGGTTTAACTTCATCGCAATCCAATAGCATTTCTACTGGTGGTAGTGCCGATGAAAAACCACCTGAACAAGACAATCAAGAAAAAGTTCCACCAACCACTCCACCTACTAACGGAAATGACTCAAACCATAATGGAAACGGATTGGAAAATGGCAATGGTTCTGGTAGTAGTAACGGGAATGGCTCTAATAACGGTAACGGATCGAATAACGGCAATGGTTCCGGAAATAACGGAAATGGCTCAAATAACGGCAACGGTTCCGGAAATAACGGAAACGGCTCAAATAACGGCAACGGTTCCGGGAATAACGGGAATGGCTCTAATAACGGTAACGGTTCTGGGAATAACGGGAATGGCTCTAATGGAGGAAACAACGGAAATACAACTCCACCGCCTGACCCACCTACCCAATAATACACAGGCATACTACAATTACTTTTTTAATTGTAGTATGCCTGTTTTTTTGTCATTATAAAGGGGACTACTAATTTGAAGGGGTGGAGATAATTGGACATTTTAATTTTAGGAGGCACTCGCTTTTTTGGTAAAAAGCTTGTTGAACTCTGTCTTCAAAATGGTCATAGTGTGACTATTTTAACACGTGGTCAAAGTGGAAATCCTTTTGGTACAAAAGTGAAGCAGCTAGTTGTTAATCGAGATGATGCCGATTCGTTGTCACAGGCACTATCAAGTCCAACATGGGATATTGTCTATGATAATATTTGCTATTCTCCCAATGAAGCTCTTAAGATATGTGAAATTTTAAAGGGTAAAACGAAAAAATTCGTTTTTACATCTACTCTATCAACCTACGAAATAGATGGCATTATCAAAACCGAAGAAGATTTTAATCCCTATGATTATGAAGTTCGGATGGGGAATCGTGAAGATTTTTCATATGGTGAGGGTAAGCGTCAAGCAGAGGCAGTACTTTTCAAAGAGGCTACATTCCCTGTTGTTGCTGTACGTTTCCCGATTGTTATGGGTGAGAACGACTATACACACCGTTTACATTTTCATGTTGAACGAATTATACAGGAACAGCCTATTTCATTACCGAATATTGATGCAAAGATGAGCTTTATTACGGATGAAGAAGCAGCTGCATTTTTGTATTTTGCTGGTATTACACCAATTGAAGGACCTTATAATGCAACAGCTGTAGGTGCAATTTCGTTAAAAGATTTGATGGGTCTTATTGAAGAAACAACCGGAAAGCATGCAAAAATTTCTCTCGTAGGGGGAGATGAAAAGTCACAGTCACCATATGGAGTTCCAGCAGATTGGTATATGTCAACTACAAAGGCAGAAGCTGTAGGTTTTACATTTAGTCAACTCCACGATTGGCTCCCTACTCTTGTGAAAACATTAGTAAAAGAGCTACGATAAAGTGAAACTTTAATCGGTGGGGTATTCTTTACCCCAATGATTATTAGTCTTCACCAATCGGGTATTTACGGGCAGTTAGCCTCCCCTAATTTCTTTGCTCTCATTGAATTTAAAGCGGGAGGACCTGACGCTTCTCTTTTGATACAGATAAATTACTACTCGTTAATACGGGATAAAGCGAAACTTTAATCAGAGGGGTTTTCTTCACCCCCCCTCTGATTATTAGCCTTCACCAATCGGATTTTTATGGGCAGTTACTCTCCCTACATTCTTTGCTTTAGCCTAAATTCGAGGTGAGAGCCTTGTACCTGACGCTTCGCTTTCGGTACAGATAAATAACTGCCCGTTAATGCGGGATAAGATTTTACTAAACTACCCAAAAGTTGCTGATGGCATTTTTTAAAACGTATTCTAAGTATATAAGTTGATTGGAGTGGAGGCTGGGCGACTCCTTGGGGATCAGCAATAGAGGAACGAAGGCTAAAACCATCACATCCTGTGATAACGCCTTCGTGACCAACATCGGTGCTGCTGCCGCTACGTTAACACTACGCTTTCGCGCAAAAAACATCTGTTGGCCCGAGACCCTGGAGCGAGCAACGCGAGTGAAGCGGCTCATCGGACGCCCCAGGAAGCTCTGCTCTGTGCGAAAGCGTAGCGTCAGCAACAAATGTTTTCTGCGCGAAAGCGAAGCGGCAGCGATAAAAGCGCCCAGTCGGAACGGAAATCAACCACACGTTATGATGATGAGTTAAGCATTAAAACAATCTGCTAGATTTCTTGAGAAGAAGTCTAGCAGATTGTTTTCGTATTTAATTGTCCAGATACTACAACAGTATCGTTTTTAAAATCGCAACTGCTTCATCGATTTCTGCTTTTGATACGGTTAATGGAGGTAATAGACGAATAACATTTGGTCCTGCACCTACTAATAATAAGCCGTTTTCCTCTGCTGCGGCTATATACGAGGCAACTTCGATATCTCCACAGCCAATGCCAAGAAGTAAGCCCTGGCCCTGTACCGTATACGTAGACGGTAGATTCTCTTTCAACTGCTTAACAAAATACGTGGATAGCTCCTGTACATTTTGTAAAAAAGCAGGTTCAAAAACATGCTCAAGCACGGTTTCAGCAACACTCATTGCAAGTGGGTTCCCACCAAATGTTGTCCCATGTGTGCCAGGACTAAATGTATCATATAGCTCAGCTGTTCCAAGCATCCCACCGACAGGGAAACCACCACCTAGCCCTTTTGCCAATGTCACAATATTTGGTTTTAAAATCGTTTGCTCATATGCATATCTTGTTCCTGTTCGTCCAATACCTGTTTGAACCTCATCGATAATTAGTAATATGCCTTTGTCATCACAGGCTTTAGCGATTGCTGTTGCGAATTCCGGAGATACACAGTTTACACCGCCCTCACCTTGAATCATTTCCAGCATAATAGCCGCGACAGAATCATCAATCGTTGCTTCAAGTGCTGCCACATCATTAAAAGGAAGAATTGTAAATTTTTCAACAAGTGGTCCGAAGCCATTATGTATCTTGCCCTGACCTGTTGCCGACATCGCTCCAAAAGTTCGCCCATGAAAGGATTTCTCAAAAGTAATAATATGACTTTTCCCAGTATGCTTACGTGCAAGCTTGATGGCCGCTTCATTCGCTTCCGCACCGCTATTACAGAAAAATGCATAAGAAAAATGTGTATCTGCTATTAATCTTTGCGCGACTTTCTCCTGACCCGGAATATCAAATAAATTAGAAATATGCCAAAGCTTTTTACTTTGATCATGAATAGCCTTTACAATTGCAGGATGTGCATGACCAAGACTCACTACTGCGATTCCACTTGTAAAATCTAAATATTTTTTCCCAGCAGAATCTTCGACGACAGTTCCTTGCCCTTTGACAATTTGGGCGCGGCGTTTGCCATAGTTTCCAAATAAAGCACTCATTTTATCAACCCCTACTAAGTTTGCTATAACAATCATCTTCTCTAAACAACTATATTGCTATCTCTATGCCATTAGAACGGTCAATCTTATCTATGAAGAAGAATGACTGTACTGAGTGAGGATGAAGGGAAACTTTAGTCATTCGGGTTTTCTTCATTCCCCTGATAAAATCGTCGTACCAACAAGCGATTCCCCAACAATTTGCACTGATGGAATACCTGCATTTAAGCATTCGAGAGCTCCTTGAACTTTAGGTAGCATCCCATCATAAATATGCCCTTCATCAATCCATTGATTGATGAAGGAAGGTGTTGCTTTCGATTGATACTCATCATTAATTCGAATACCACTTACATCCGTTACAAGTAACAAGCTATCTGCATCTATAGCTAGTGCTATTTCACTTGCTACCGTATCTCCATTAATGTTTAACGACTGGCCATATTCATCTGCTCCAACACAAGCAATAACTGGTACAATCCCCGCACTAATTAATGCTTCTAACAAAGATGTATTGACGGTTTTTACTTCACCAACAAAACCGTATACATCTTTGTCTAGATAATCCGCTACAATTAACTGACCATCGAAGCCGTTTAAACCAATTGCAGCAATGCCAGCCGTTGTTAATTCATGAACAAGCGCTGGATTGACCTTACCTATTAACGTTGACTGTACGATATCAATTGCAGCTTCACTCGTTACACGAATACCGTTTAAAGCATGTGATACTATTCCGCGCATCGCAAGTTCACGGTTAATAGCTGGACCACCACCATGGGTAATAATAAGCTCTACTCCGCTCTCTTGGAGTTTTTTAAAATTCTCAAAAAACGACTCATTTAAGCCTTCTAGCGTACTGCCACCAAGCTTAATGACCATTCGTTTACGAGCGGTATGAGGCATTGATTTGAACGTAGTCATAAGTTAGATCACATCCCCACGCATGCCCCTTGCCTTCCCCAATTCCAAGTGACACATAGATTTTCACTTCATGCATTTTTAAAATTTGAATTAACGTATCCTCTGAAAATGGAACTGGCTCACCGTTTTCAACCATTGTTGCCCCACCAATTTGGATCGTAATTTTTTCCGGATTAACCGTCGCGCCACTATAGCCTACCGCGGCAATAATACGTCCCCAATTTGCATCACAACCAAAGACTGCAGTTTTCACAAGTGGTGAACCAACTACTGTTTTAGCAATTTTACGTGCTTCTTCATCTGAAATTGCCCCTTCAACTTCAACCTCGATCAGCTTCGTTGCACCTTCACCATCTTTGGCGATCATTTTCGCTAAGTCTTGAGCTACTGTTTTCAATGTATAATAGAAGTTTTGCCAATCTGGATGGTCAGGAGTTAAAGATTCATTACCTGCTAAGCCGTTTGCCATCACAACTACTGTGTCATTTGTAGATGTATCTCCATCTACTGTAATTGCATTAAAAGTCAAATTTGTAATATCAGATAATGTAGCCTGTAAGACATCTGATTCAATATTTGCATCTGTCGTAATAAAACCTAGCATCGTTGCCATATTTGGTTCAATCATACCTGAACCTTTTGCAACCCCAGAGATAATAACCTCTTTGCCATCAACGATAGTGCTGTAGCTTGTGTTTTTCATAACTGTATCTGTTGTCATAATTGCTTGTGCAAAATCAATAGCACTTTCTAAATTATCCTTTGGCTCTAACTGATTAATCCCACTTGCCACTGGCTCCATATTCATAATTTCACCGATGACACCCGTTGAGCAAACACCTACTAAATTTGCATCAATGTCTAGCTTTTCTGCCATTAGGGCCTGCATTGTTTGTGCATCTTTCGCCCCTTGCTTCCCTGTACATGCATTGGCATTTCCAGAGTTGACAATCATCGCCTGCATCTTCTTCGTTAAGTATACAACCTCTTTTGTTACTTTTAGTGGTGCTGCCTGCACAGCATTCGTTGTAAAGACACCTGCTACACTCGCTGGTACTTCACTGACTAACACAGCTAGATCTTTTTTCTTATGCTTTAATCCACAATGTAAACCAGCAGCTTTAAAGCCCTTTGGTGAAACAATATTTTTACTTGATAATTTTTTCATAATACTTGCGGATGCTATTAATGTCATAAAAACTTTCCTCCTTAGTTAATCAATTTTCCTTGGCATATAAGAGTAGCTGACGCTCTGCTTTCGCTACATAAAACATTTCACTGAAAGAAGTTACAGAAAGAACGGAACGACATCTAATCCTGTCGCCTGTGGTAAATCAAATTGAACGTTCATATTTTGAATGGCTTGCCCTGCAGCCCCTTTGACTAAATTATCGATGACGCCAACAATTGTGGCACGATTTGTACGGCTATCTACTTTCACAAAAATGTCGCAATAGTTCGAACCTTTAACACGATTTGTTCCTATGCTATTTACATCTGTAACAATCCGCACAAACGGATGCTTTTCATAGGTATTCTGTAAACAAGCTATTAACTGCTTCTCTGTAACACCAGACATTACAGGTGCATATGAGGTAGATAAAATCCCTCTTGTCATTGGCACTAAATGAGTATTAAAAGAAATGGTTGTATCGACCCCTGCAAACATTGAAATGGCCTGCTCAATTTCTGGTATATGCTGATGTGTATTCGTTTTATAGATTGAAAAGCTTTCATTCGCCTCGCTAAAATGCGTTGTTTGCGAAGGCTTATTTCCGGCTCCAGAAATCCCACTTTTCGCATCAATCACTAAAAAGCTCGAATCAATCAATCGTTCTTTTAGCAATGGTAACAACGAAAGTAAAACCGCTGTTGGATAGCACCCTGGATTCGCGATAAGAGGAGCATGTTGAACATTTTTTGCATTCCATTCAGTTAAGCCATATACACTTTGTTGAATGATTGCCAATGGCGCCGCTTTTTTACCGTACCATGCTTCATAGCATGCTGGATCTTGTAAACGGAAGTCACCAGACAAGTCTATTAATTTAGGACCTTTCCCTACCAATGGAGGTAATAACTCACTTGTCACCCCTGAAGGCGTACTTGTAAAAACAACATCAAATTTCTCTAAAGCCTCATAATCAATTTTTTGTAATGGCGTATCGGCAATATTGACGAGATGACCAAACTTAGAAGAAAAAATTACACCTTCTTCTGAGGATGTGAATAAATCAATCTGCTCCACCGCTTTATGATTATGTAAAAATCGAATAAGCTCTAATCCACCATATCCGGTTGCACCAACAATTCCTACTTTCAATGCACTCACCTCTGAAATAAGTTAAAATTAGTATACGTCTGCATATTTATTAAGTCAACTGAATTTTTATTTATATTTAAACTTTTCTAAATCTTTGCTGATTATCACCATAACGTGGGGTTGATTTCCGTTCCGACTGGGCGCTTTGTAGCTGTCGCTTTGCTTTCGCTACAGAAAACATTTGCCGCTGACGCTTCGCTTTCGCGCAGAGCAGAGCTTCCTGGGGGCGTCCGATGAGCCGCTTCACTCGCGTTGCTCGCTCCAGGGTCTCGGGCCAACATGATGTTGGTCACGAAGGCGTTATCACAGGACGTGATGGTTTTAGCCTTCGTTCCTCTATCTCAACTAAAACACATGGCATACAATTTAACAAATGTCATCTCCAACTTTTGAAGATAAGCTCTTAGCAAATAAAATAGTTATATTTTTTATTTACTTAACTTTTTAATATTATTGTATTAAATAATAGCAATGCGATTTTTTCTAGAAGGTATAAAAGTGAGGTAACCAATTTCTCTAAAAACTTAGAGTAAGGAGACGTTCTTTCTATCTGAAGGGAGATGTATTATTATGCAAAAAATATTAGTATATTCTTTTCTGTTTTTATTAGTACTAACAGGATGTTCTTCTGTTATACCAGACAATCCAACAGCAAAAACTATTCTTAAAGAAGATGCCCAAGCAGATATTTTACAACTTGATCAATTAATCTATATAAAAGTAGCCGATCAAGAATCTCTAAAAAAGGGTAATTTTATAAAAGAAGACAACATCGGAAAAATAAAAAAAACGACGACATCTACTCTATTTTTTAAAGATTTTTATGCTACCAAATTGCCAGTTGGATCTGAAATTTACGCTACAAATGATCATGACACTTACACGATTATTGTCGAGATAGATGGTAAACAAATATTATATAAGGCGCTTGTAGAGGGTTAATCCTAACCCGCATATAACTGGCAGTAAAAAAAGAAAACAGGAATTTTTCGTCGACCGAATAAATTCCTGTTTCTTGTACTACAATATTAATCTTCCATCGTAGATAAATCACCAGTTGGTAAATTTAACTCCCACGCCTTTAACACACGACGCATAATCTTACCACTTCGGGTTTTTGGTAGCTTATCTTTAAATTCGATTTCTCGTGGTGCTGCGTGTGCAGATAAACCCTTTTTGACAAAATTACGAATATCCTCAATCAATGCAGCTGAAGGTTCAACATCCTCACGTAATGATACAAAGGCTTTAATAATTTCACCTCGTACAGGATCTGGCTTTCCGATTACTCCTGCCTCGACTATATCAGGATGCTCTAGTAGCTTACTTTCTACCTCGAAAGGACCTACCCGCTCACCAGCTGTCATAATAACATCATCTACACGCCCTTGGAACCAGAAGTAACCATCATCATCCATATAGGCAGAGTCCCCAGACACATACCATTCACCTTTTAAAAAATAGGATTCATAACGCTCTGGATTTCCCCAAATTTGACGCATCATTGATGGCCATCCACGTCGGATTGCTAAATTCCCCATTGTAAAAGGTGGTACTTCATTACCAGCATCATCAACAATCGTTGCATGAATACCTGGTAATGGTTTACCCATTGATCCTGGCTTAATATCCATTGAAGGATAGTTACAAATCATATGTGCACCGGTTTCTGTCATCCACCATGTATCATGAATACGGTGACCTAGCTCATCAATCCCCCAACGAATTACCTCTGGATTTAACGGCTCACCAACAGATAAAATATGACGTAAAGAAGATAGATTATAATTTTCTAGCATGCCACTACCAGCACCCATTAACATTCTGAATGCTGTTGGTGCACTATACCAAACTGTTACACTATAATCCTCAATTGCTTGGTACCAAGCTTGTGGTGAGAATCTTCCACCAACAATTAGCATTGTGACACCATTTAACCATGGACCAAAAATGCCATATGCTGTGCCTGTTACCCATCCTGGATCAGCCGTACACCAGTAAATATCATCTTCACGTAAATCTAGTACCCATTGTGTGGATTGATATTGTTGAAGCATTGCGTTATGAACATGCAATACGCCCTTTGGTGCTCCAGTTGATCCAGAAGTATAATGAAGAATCATACCATCCTCTCTGTCCACCCATTCAATGTCAAATTGAGAAGATGCCTCTTTCAAGCGTCTATTAAAATCTAAAATTTGGGTTGTTTCCTCTATATCAGATCCTACTAAAAAGACGTGCTGTAAATGTGGTAGCTTTTCTAAAGGTACTCGTTCAAGCAACTCTGGTGTCGTCACTAATACTTTAGCTTCACTATCTGCAAGTCTGTCGTAAACAGCACCTTCCATAAATGCCTCGAACAATGGACCTACAATAACACCCATTTTCAATGCGCCTAATAATGAAAAATAAAGCTCCGGTGAGCGTGGCATGAAAATAAATAATCGATCACCTTTTTCTAAATTTGTTGCTGCCTTAAAAACATTTGCAGCTTTATTTGTCAGCTTTTTCATTTCATCGAAAGAATAAGTCTCTTTACGCTTACCATCATTAAAATAAAGTGCAACTTTGTTTTTTCGATGCGTTTCCGTATGACGATCGATTGCCTCATACGCCATATTCACAAGCCCTGTTTCATACCAACTAAATCCCTTTTCTGTCTCTCTCCAATCATGTGTTGCTGCAGCTTTCTCATAATTAGGTAAATTATATTGCCCCGGTAAAGCATTCAACTTCTCCATCATTTTCATCCCCATGAAACTACCCCTTTCTTTGCTATTGCTTTAGTACATTAGTAAGCAAATTATCAATTATGCCTCGGCATAATTGCGGCCGGAATCGGCTTTGTGCTCAGGCCTGCTGGATGCAGGTCAGTTAGCCGTTATCGCATGGATGCGATGATATTAGGCTAACATCCTTTATTAACTCCGTTCCGATTCCGTGACATCCGCCGGAGGCTTTAACTTCTTTCAGCAGGTGTTTGGACATCCGTTGAAAAGTAATTTAAACCCGCATTCATTTCACCACCTATATAGGTGGGAGACTACCGCTGAAAGAAGTTAAATTGTAATTTCATTATTTTCCCCCTTCAAAATCCGCTACCTTCTCCAAAGACAACTACGTTACGCAGCACTTGTTATACAACAGTTCATGTAGCACGAAATTAGCGAACGCTTATTCACACTACAGTCATCTGTTAAATAACAGATGCAATATAAATATATTTTACACGAATTCACCAAAAATGTCTTAATATTTTTATTTTTCCAAAAACACAGGTATATTTTGCAAAAATAAGCGTTTTTCCGCAAGAAATCAGCTATAATGGAATTATTAAACTCAGGTGGTGTAATTATGGAACATAAAAAAACTTTTTTTTCTGTCACAAAGGAAACAAAGCATGGTACTGTGTATGTGGAAGGACCTGTTCCTCCAGAAAAATTAGCTACATATTCATTCCACGAAGGCTTGGTTGCTTTTAGACCTCCAAAGCAACAGCAGCAAGCCATTATAGAAATTGCAGGACTTCCTGAAGGGCGAATTATTATTATTCGAAATGAAAACATTATTGTAGGCTACGTCACTTATCTATATCCTGATCCACTCGAACGATGGGCGGAGGATCGAATTGATAACATGATTGAGCTAGGAGCCATTGAAGTCATTCCAGAATATCGTGGTACTGGTGCTGGTAAGGCACTACTAGCCGTGTCTTTTACGGGAGATGAAATGGAAGACTATCTTGTTATCACTACAGAATATTATTGGCATTGGGATTTAAAAGGGACTGGTTTAAATGTTTGGGATTATCGCAAAATGATGGAGAAAATGATGGGCTCTGCTAACTTCGAATATTTTGCTACAGATGACCCTGAAATTACATCACATCCAGCTAACTGCCTGATGGCACGTGAAGGGAAACGTGTGCCTCCTGAGACAATGGAAAGATTTGATAGACTTCGTTTTAGAAATCGCTTCATGTATTAAAACCAACACAAAGGGGATGAGTATATGATCGTAGAAGAAATAATGAATGATGAGCCCTACACGCTGGCTCCGAAAAATACAGTGTTTGAAGCGCTAAAGTTAATGCGTGAGAAAAAAGTACGTCATGTGCCAGTTGTAGATGAGGAGCAACACGTTCTTGGAGTTATCACTGAACGAAATATTAAAGAAGCCTTACCTTCCTCGTTACGGGATGAACCGAATTCTCCAGTTTTTAATGCAAAAGTGGAAGAAATTATGATTAAAAAACCACTTGTCGGTCATCCACTTGATTTTGTAGAAGAAGTAGCCCTTACTTTTTATGAATCCAAAGTAGGTTGCTTACCAATTGTCTCTGGAGGAAAATTAGTTGGAATTGTGACTACCACCGATTTACTCTACACATATATAGAGTTAACTGGTGCCACTGAACCTGGCTCTAAAATTGAAATTCGTGTTTCCGATACGCCAGGAATATTATTTGAGATTACAAAGATTTTTCATGAACATCATGTAAATGTCCAAAGCGTCTTAGTTTATCCTGATTCTGAAAATACTCAAAACAAAATTTTAAGTATCCGAGTAAAAACATTGAATCCACTAGCTATGATTGAAGATCTTCGTAAAGAAGGATTTGATGTATTATGGCCTAATTTACCAGGTGTTTCATTACAATGAAAAAAGCAGTATTTGTTTACTCGCCAGAGCAACTCGGATATAAATTTTCAGATACCCATCCTTTCAATCATAAACGCTTGACGCTTACAATGGATTTGTTAAAGAATATTGATGCTCTCGATGATTTAGATATTGTTCCGGCTCGCGTCGCAACAGAGGAGGAGCTTTTACTTGCCCATGATCCAAAATATATTGATATCGTTAAAAGAGCAGGACATGGTGAGCTTTCAGAGGCACAATGTGAAAGCTACGGCATAGGTACCGAAGATACACCCATTTTTGAAAATATGCATGAAGCAAGTGCACAGCTTGTCGGTGGAACACTAACTGCTGTCGATTATGTTATGGAAGGAAAAGCCGAGCACGCCCTCAATCTAGGTGGAGGGCTACATCACGGCTTCCGCGGCCGTGCATCAGGTTTTTGTATTTATAACGATAGTACAGTAGCCATTCGCTATTTGCAGGAAAAATATAATGCTCGTGTACTTTATGTGGATACGGATGCCCATCATGGGGATGGGGTGCAATGGAGTTTTTATGAAGATCCAGATGTTTGTACATTGTCTATACATGAAACTGGCCGCTATCTTTTCCCCGGAACTGGTAATATTACAGAGCGCGGAAATGGACAGGGCTATGGTACTTCTTTTAATTTTCCAATTGATGCTTTTACAGAAGATGAGAGTTTCCTAGAAATATATGAAAAGGCTATGCGAGAAGTCTTTGAATTTTTCAAGCCGGATGTTGTGCTAACGCAAAACGGCGCAGATGCACATTTTTTCGATCCATTAACTCATTTATATGGGACAATGAATATTTATAGAGAAATTCCAAAGCTTGCGCATAAATTAGCACATGAATATTGTGGGGGGAAATGGATTGCCGTTGGCGGTGGTGGTTACGATATTTGGCGTGTTGTGCCTCGTGCATGGTCTATGCTATGGCTTGAAATGACAGATCAGCAATTACCGACAGGTCCTCTACCTCAAGCATGGTTAGATCGTTGGCAGCCTGAAGCACCAGTGCCTTTTATCCCAACTTGGGAGGATCCAAATCCATTGTATGAACCAATTCCTCGAAAGGCTGAGATTGAAGAAAAAAATGCACAAATGCTAACCAAAGTGCTACATATAATTCGCAATGAAAAACGCACTTAACACTATGCCTCACGACAATCGTGGGGCTTTTTCGTTTGCTCTCAGTCATCTATCCGTTTACATAAAAACACGTAAATCCTGAACAGATTTACGTGTTAAGTACTATTATTTACTTTTGACAGATTGTCGATGTTCAATACGATGAGGTAAAATAACCGCTTCGTCCTCAACAGGCTCTTTGTTCATCAATTTTGTCAGCAAACGCATTGCTACAGCACCAATATCGTACAGTGGTAACGCGACACTTGTTAGCTGTGGACGAACCATGCGTGCTAATTTTGAATTTTCAAAGCTGATCACTTCGATATCTTCAGGTACATCTTTGCCTGCATCCTGTGCACCATGAATCAATCCAATTGCTAATTCATCACTACCTGCAAAATAAGCAGTAGGAGGATTTTCAAGTGAAGATAAAGTTTCCCACGCCTCTAATCCCATATCATAACTAGATTCTTCTGCAGCAATTAGCGATTCATCTATAGGTAAACCTGCGTCTTGTAAGGCTTTTTTATAAGCTTCAAGTTTGAATTTTCCATTAATAGTATACGTAAGCGGACCTGTTACGAAAGCGATTCGCTTATGGCCATTTTGAATAAGTAATGTAATCGCCTCATAAGCTGCTTGGTAATAATCAATGTTAACAGTCGCAATTGTTTGCGATTCATCTACTGAACCTGCAAGCACAATTGGTACAGGTGAATGATCCATAGTTTGTTGCATTTTTTCAGTTACTTCATCACTCATCATGACAATACCATCAACCTGTTTTCCCAGCATTGTATCCAGTAGCTGAAGCTCTTTATCTTCATGTTGATCTGAGTTGGCTAAAATAATATTGTAACGATACATTGTTGCAATATCCTCCACGCCACGTGCCAGCTCCGCATAAACGTTGTTTGCAATATCTGGGATAATCACGCCAACTGTTGTTGTTTTCTTACTCGCTAATCCTCGCGCTACCGCGTTTGGACGGTACTCTAATCGTTCAATTACTTCTAATACTTTTTTTCGTGTTGCCGGTTTTACGTTTTGGTTACCATTGACTACACGAGAGACTGTTGCCATAGAAACATTTGCTTCTCTTGCAACATCATAAATTGTAACAGTCATCGTACGTGCCTCCCTTTTTTCCTATTATAGCCTTATAATACGATAATTTTCGTATTCTTTTCAAGAAGCAGTATGTATATGAAAAGAAAAACCAAGTACAAATAGTACTTTTCTAGTCATTATTTTGTCACTATATAGTAAACACCGCCTGCTAATTAAAGCAAGCGGTGTATCAAACAATTATGCATTGATTTCATGGCTCTTCATGAAATTTTGTAGTGTTTGGTAGAAAGCATCAAATGTTGGAATATCCATTTGTTGTTGTGAATCAGAAAGTGCTACAGATGGATCTGGATGCACCTCTGCCATAACGCCATCAGCTCCAATAGCAATTGCTGCCTTAGCACATGGTAATAGTAAATCACGACGACCTGTTGAATGCGTTACGTCTACAAATACTGGTAAATGCGTTTCTTGTTTTAAAATTGGTACAGCAGAAATATCTAATGTGTTACGAGTTGCTTTTTCGTAAGTACGAATACCACGCTCACAAAGAATGATGTTCTCATTTCCTTTAGACATAATGTATTCTGCTGCATGAATAAATTCATCAATTGTCGCTGCTAAGCCTCGTTTTAAAAGTACAGGTTTATTTGTTGCACCCGCTGCTTTTAATAATTCGAAGTTTTGCATATTACGTGCACCAATTTGGATAACATCGATGTAATCTAAAGCTTCCTCTAAATGACCCGGTGTAACGATTTCTGTAATAACACCTAAACCGTATTCCTCAGATACACGTTTTAAAATTTTAAGTCCTTCTAAACCAAGACCTTGGAAGTCATATGGAGAAGTACGTGGTTTATATGCACCGCCACGAATTAATTTTTCACCTTTTGCTTTAATAGATTCTGCTACTGCTGCTACCTGCTCGTATGATTCTACAGCACAAGGTCCAAATACGAAAGATGGTTTTCCTTGGCCAATTAGCTCACCATTCACATTAATGACAGTATCTTCTGATTTTTTCTTGCGAGATACCAGTAATTCTTTTTTCTTATCCGCTTCAAGTTGTTTTAAAGCTGTTTTAAAGATTTGCTTAAATATATAATCAACCGTCATTTGGTTTAATGGACCTTGATTGTGCTCTTTAATAAGATCAAGCATGTGTCGTTCACGTAATGGATCATAGCGATTCACACCTTGTTTTTCTTTAATCTTACCGATTTCATCAACTACTTCTGCTCGTTCGTTAATTAGACGAAGAATTTCCAAGTTTAAACCGTCAATTTGACTACGTAAACTTTCTAAATCTTTTTGGCTCATGCTTTCTTGCTCCTCTCCCTATGACAGACACTTTCAGAACTCTGAAATGTATGTTACATTTTTAGATATTAGCAACATTATAATCAATGTTGCACAGAATGTCACGCATTTTTAATTTAGCGCTTCAACTCGCTAAATCATATAATTATATTAACATATTACGAGAAAGGAAGCGAGTACATTGAGTTCAAAATTATTCGCACTTGATATCGGTACACGTTCTGTAGTAGGCATTATTTTAGCAGAAGATAATGACAGCTTTCACGTGGAAGACATTTTAGTAAAAGAACATAAAGAACGCGCCATGGTTGATGGTCAAATACATAATGTCATGTATGTGGCAGATTTAATCAATGAAATTAAACATGAACTTGAAGAGAAGCATGGTCCTTTAACAAAAGTGAGTGTCGCTGCGGCTGGTCGCTCATTGAAAACAGAGCAAGCAAGCGTGACAATCAATATACGTAATCGACCAATCTTTACAGAAGAAGATATAAGTCGTTTAGAATTACAAGCTGTTCAACAGGCACAGCAACAGCTCCTTCAACATAAAGAAGACGCTAAAATAAGCCACTATTATTGTGTTGGTTATTCAGTTTTATACTACCGTTTAGATGGAGAAGAAATTGGTAGCCTACTCGATCAGCAGGGTGATGAGGCACAAATTGAAGTTATTGCTACATTCCTGCCACGAGTTGTCGTAGAATCACTTATTGCGGCTCTTAAACGCGCGGATTTAGAAATGGATGCACTAACATTAGAACCTATTGCAGCTATTAATGTGCTTATTCCCCCAACAATGCGTCGTTTAAATGTAGCGCTTGTTGATATTGGTGCTGGTACATCTGATATTGCCATTACTGATAAAAGTACTGTTGTCGCATATGGGATGGTACCAACAGCCGGTGATGAAATAACAGAGGCTTTAAGTGACCACTTCTTACTAGACTTCCCAGTTGCTGAAGAAGCGAAGCGTCAACTGCAAGCAGAAGAAGAAATATTAATTCAGGATATTTTAGGCTTTGATCAATATTATCCGAAAGAAGAAGTTCTTCAAGCGATTGATCATGCTGTTAAACAACTTGCAAAAGCCATTGGTGAAGAAATTTTACGTCTTAATAACCAAATAGCTCCTAAGGCGGTAATGCTTGTTGGTGGAGGTAGCTTAACACCAAATCTTACAACCGAACTTGGACTAGTACTAGATTTACCTGCTAATCGCATTGCCGTTCGAGGGATAGACGCCATTCAAAACTTAACGAAGGAAGATCATATTAAAGCATCTCCTGAATTGGTGACCCCAATCGGTATTGCCATTGCAGCAAAAAAAATGCCAATTCAATATATGAGTCTAACTGTCAATGAACAAGTCGTTCGCCTTTTTGAATTAAAGGAAATGACTGTTGCCGATGCATTTTTAGCAGCCAATATTAGAGCAAAGCAATTATATGGAAAACCAGGACATGGATTATCAGTGAATGTAAATGGACAAGATATTTTCATCCCTGGTGGTCACGGTCAGCCCGCAGAAATTTTAGTGAATGGTCATCAGGCATCCACTAAAACGATGATTAAAACAGGTGATGCTATCCAGTTAATCGAAGGCCAAGACGGTCAGTCAGCTAACGCTACGGTGAGAGATATTGTAGATAATGCCGCCATCAAAATAGTGACAATTCAACATACAAAATATGTAATCGAACCACAAATAACCGTCAATGGTTCCCTTGTATCACTCGATAGTGCATTAAATGATCGAGATGTTGTTAAGTTTGAAATAGCTGAAACAGTCGAGGATGTATTTAAGCTCACAAATAATTGGGAGTTATTAAAACAATTTGAGTCATTTTATATTCAAGTGGACGGAAAGCCACTTTATTTACCAGAGTTTTCAGCTCATTTAATGATTAATGATAAACCCTCTAAAATGTCATATGCTGTTCAAGATGGTGATGTTATTACATTTCAGCAACAAACATTCCCTACTGTTCAACGGATTGCTGACCAAATGAATGTTTTACTTGAGGATAAAATCATCATACACTTTCAAAACGAGGTGTTGGAGCTGAAGAAGATGGCGAACGAAGTTTTCGTTAATCATGTAGTGGTATCACCTCTTTCAACCGTTCCAAACGGAGCAACAATTTCATTTGAAGAAAAAGACCGAAGTCGTTGGATATACCAAGATGTGTTCCGCTTCTCCAATTGGCAATTACCTACTACATTTAAAGGTAATTTTACGATTTTACGAAATGGTCAACCGGCAAGCTTCGATATGGAAATTTTCGGTGGAGATAAATTAGAAATTTTACTAGAAAAAGCGCCTATATCTTAAAAAAAGGGATACGTTACATCTTTGATAAGTTGTAACGTATCCCTTTTATCTATTATGCGCGAACTTCTTCGCTTTTTTCTTCAGTTTGTAATTCACTAGCATCCTCTGCTTTAGGTTCTTCACGAGGAATGAAATCCTCCAGTGGCTCTTCACCCTCAAAAGAAACAGTACCATCATCAAAAACAGTTGGTGCTTTTGCTGATTTTAATGTTTTTACTTTCTCTACTAATTGTGTAGATTGTTCTTGAATTTGTTTAGATAATTGAACCGTTTTATCTTTTGCAGTTGTCGAGAAATCTGCACTCTTATCTTTTAAGTTAACAGCTTGTACTGCTACATCGCTTCGCAAATCTTTTCCTGATTTCGGAGCTAGTAATAAGCCTGCTGCTGCACCTACTATACCCCCAACTAATGCGCCAATAACAAAATCCTTCATGTTCACTCGCTCCTCTTCGTAAATCGATTCTTGCGGTTGATAAAGCTGTGGTAATGAACTTTCAAGTTGTTGTTCCTTCACTTCATTATAATTTGGCTTTTGAGTTGTCATGCAACAATTCCTCCCCATCCTATTATCTAATTTACTTAGATTGGTTGTCCATCTGCTTTCGCGGATGCATTCTTCAACATATGCCTAAGACTTTATTTTTATTCCGTTGACATTTAATGTCTACCGAAAAATTATTTTTTACGGCCCCATTTTCTTTTCGATTTTTCCGGCTGCTCCGATTCAAAAGAATAAACATCTTCATGAATCACCTCATTGGCCTGATCGATAATTTTACGTTTCTTCCACTTATCTGCAATGCCCATTGCGACATTGCTCCACTGAACAACCTGTGCAATTTTTTCTTCATTTTGTTCCACACTATTAGAAATTGAAGAAGTAATTTGCTGTACAGATGTATTTAAACCATTCACAGAGTCGCCAATCCCTTTGACTGCATGAACAACAGAATTTAACTGTTCAGATTTTTCTTGAATATCCTCTGCCAAGCTATTTGTTTTAGATAGTAAGGAAGTCGTTTCACGTGTAATACCTTCCATTTGTCCTTCAATACCCGATAATGTACCAGCTAAACTGTTAAGGATTGGTTTGAGCGAAAATAATGTCATTCCAACGCTCACACAAAAAATTAAAAACCCGATTGCTGCAATGATTGCTGCAATATACAAAATAACTTCCATAACTAGACCTCCTGCAAGTAAAAATTCTTTTTACTATTCCTTTCCTTATCTTCGACAAAAAAAACTGAATTCCTCCATATTTTTGAGAAAAAACAGCTTATTCCTTGCGGACTAAGCTGTTTCGTTGTTTTTTAGCACGTCTTCAAAAGCATCTTGGAATTTGTGAACATCACCAGCGCCCATAAATAAAAATACTGCGCCCTTATGCTTTGTTAACACTTCAATTCCTTCAGTGGTAATCACTGCACTGCCTTCAATTAAAGACGCTAAATCTTGGATTGAAAGTGCGCCTTGTGTTTCCCTTGCAGAGCCAAAAATATCACATAAGTATGCTGTATCTGCAAGACTTAGACTATCTGCAAAATCCTGTAAAAAAGCTTGTGTACGTGTAAATGTATGTGGTTGGAAAATAGCTACTAGCTCACGATCAGGAAATTTTTGTCGTGCTGATTGAATCGTTGCACGGATTTCTGTTGGATGGTGTGCATAATCATCTATTAAAACATTATTCCCAATATCCGTTTCTGTAAAACGTCTTTTTACACCTTTGTATGTGTTTAAACGTTCTTGAACGATGTCTGGTGAAATATCTTCATATTGACAAAGTGTAATAACAGCTAAAGTATTTAATACCGCATGATCTCCAAATAACGGGATAAAGAATGTACTATAAAATTCATTGCGAACAAATACATCAAATTTTGTACCCTTTGTTGTTTTTTCAACATTACGAGCTTCAAAATCATTTTCAGCCCCAAATCCATAATAAACAACAGGCACCTTCGCTTGAATACGTTGTAGCTGTTCATCATCACCGCAAGCAATAATCGCTTTTTTTACCTGTAATGCTAATGATTGAAAGGCTGAATAAACATCCTCTAAGTTTGCAAAGTAGTCTGGATGGTCAAAATCAATATTCGTCATTACAGCGTAATCTGGATTGTAAGCTAAGAAATGTCGACGGTATTCACATGCTTCCATCACAAAGAAGTTAGCATCTTCATGTCCAGCGCCTGTTCCATCACCGATTAAATAGGAAGTTGGTTTATAGCCGCCTACAACATGAGCCATTAAGCCTGTTGTAGATGTTTTACCATGTGCACCCGTAATAGCAATCGACGTATAATTTCCGATATATTCACCTAAAAATTTATGGTAGCGAATAACTTCTACACCGATTTCACGAGCACGCTCTAATTCAGGATGGTCATCAGGAAATGCGTTCCCTGCAATAACTGTCATACCTTCTTTAATATTATCTGCATTAAATGTAAAAATTGGAATATTACGCTCACGTAACGGCTGTTCCGTGAAGAAATATTTATCAACATCTGAGCCCTGTACTTGTTCACCAGCATCAAATAAGATTTGTGCAAGTGAACTCATGCCAGAACCTTTAATGCCTGTGAAATGAAAAACTGTCATTAATTAAACCCCCCGGGAATTCAATATCCCTTCTATCATCTATTAGGTGTATCGTATTTTCCCACTAATTATTAGGTATTAATACCTTTGTAAGTCCAAAAAAATACGTACTTATCATCACATCTTGTCTATTATAGCACTATTTATGCATAAGAATAAATGTGTAACTTTTCTAAAAATACTAATTTTGACGTGAAAAAGATAATCTATACGAAAACAATACAATTCTTATTCAAACATAGCAATTAAATCTTCTTCTGTAATGTAACTTTCTCGTGGTTTACTACCTCTTGCCTCAGACACAAAGCCATGCGATTCCAACATATCAATTAAACGAGCAGCACGATTATAGCCAATACGGTATTTGCGCTGAACCAAAGAAGTAGAAGCACCTCCCTGCTCATACACAAATCGGCATACATCCTCAAACAGATCATCTTGCTCAGCAGAAACCTCCGTCTTCTTTAAAAGTTCCTCTTGATCAAATATATAATCAGGCTCTCCTTGCTCACGAACATGCTCAATAATCGCTTCAATTTCATCATCTGTCACAAATGTCCCCTGCAAACGCACCGGAGCAGACATACCATTACCTAAATATAACATATCGCCTCGTCCAAGTAATCTTTCTGCACCTTGCCCATCTAAAATAGTACGCGAATCGATTTGTGAAGATACCGCAAAGGCAATACGTGTAGGAATATTTGATTTAATAAGCCCTGTAATAACGTCAACAGACGGTCTTTGAGTTGCAACAATTAGATGGATACCACAAGCACGTGCCTTTTGCGCAATACGACAAATCGCTTCCTCTACATCTGCAGGAGACATCATCATTAAATCTGCCAATTCATCGATGACAATTAGAATATACGGTAATTTTAAGCTATGTTGATTATTTTTATCCGCAATTGCATTATAACGTGTAATATCACGTGCACCCGCATGAGCAAATAACTGATAACGACGCTCCATTTCCTCCACTGCCCATTTCAGTGCAGCTGTAGCAGCCTTAACATCTGTGATGACTGGGCTAACTAAATGTGGAATATGATTAAACGGTGCTAATTCTACCATTTTAGGATCGATAAGCATCAGCTTTAATTCATGTGGTGCAGCTTTATATAATAAACTAACCAAAATTGAATTGATACAAACTGATTTACCAGAACCTGTAGCTCCAGCAATTAAGCCATGTGGCATTTTTCGTAAATCAATGGTTACAGGCTTCCCTGTTAAATCCAGACCCAATGCTGCTTCTAACGGTGAATCTGACTCAAGGAAAGAAGCACTATTTGTCACTTCTGATAATCGAACAGCGCGAGAAACACGGTTCGGTATCTCAATGCCAATTGAGCTCTTTCCAGGAATCGGAGCTTGGATGCGGATATCTTTCGCTGCCAATGCAAGCTTCAAATCATCTGATAGATTGCGGATTTTACTAACCTTCGTACCATGACTCACTGTTATTTCAAATTGTGTCACGGCAGGTCCTTGCATAATGGATTCTATTTGAGCTGAGATTTGGAAATAAGACAAAGCTTCGACCAACGTATCTCCCTGTTGCTCCATCCATTCAGTATCCTGTGTTTTTTCTTCAGGCGGCTCTAAAAACTCATCATCTGGCTTTTGATACACTTGAACTGTTTTTTGAGGAACTTCCATTACTTGATTTTCCACTAATATTTCATCTGCCATAGAAGGTTGCTCTGGATATTCTTCTATGTTAATAGAATCCTCCTCGGGAATAACTACATTTTCGGTAGTAAGCTCCTCTTCAGTAGTTATTTCTACTTCCATTTCAGTAGTTGCTGAAATTTCGTCGGAGCTCTCAATATCAATCACTGTCTTTTCTAATGTCGAAACGTTAGACATTGATGTTACTGGTGCCATTGTAATGACTGATACACTCTCTGTTGCAGTATTGAATGGTGCAGTATTTTGAATAGAAACCTCGTTTTCCTCCGTCGATTGTGGCGCTGTTTTATTGTCCATCTCTAACTCACTATTCACTAAATGTATAGATTGTTGAAGGTCTTTATTGGATGGCACTAATTGATGTTCTTCATCTAAATTAATACGTTCAGAAGAAGAAACCTGTTCCTCTTGGCCTTCTTCAACAATTGTTGGTGTTGGCTTCGAATCTTTTAATTGCTGTTGGATTCTCCATTTCTCTTTATCAGTTTTTAGCATTAAAACATTAAATGGAATGCCGCTTTTTTCTTTCTTTTCCAAAGATTGTTCTTGCAATACATCTTGCTCATTATCTTCATTCATTGCTGGCTGAACAACTGTAACTTCACCAATGTGGATGGTAGAATTTTCGATTTGTAGTTGTTCTACAACTACTTCTTTCACATGGATTTCTGAATGTTCAGCTGAAAGTTGTTCTACATTCAGCTCATGCTGAATGGCTTCTTTCAATTGATCTTCAAATTCTACGGCAAAGGAAGTTGTTTGCGGTACAGGCAATTCCGACTTTGATTTATCACTTGGGTGATTTGTTTGTTCTGTTAATTTATCATCAAAAGTAATCGTTTGCTTTGCTGGTGCTTCAATTGTTTCAGGGATTTCTAGCTGGTTAAGTACATCTTTCTGAACTATGCTAATAGGCTCTTTTTCTTCTAGTATATTTTCAATAGCCTCATTTGTTGTCGCTTCTTTTAAAGACTTAGATACTGTAGGTATTTCTAACTCTTTGTTGTGCTCTTCCTTCCGTTTCTCTAATAATTGCTCAATTGGGCTCGGCTTAGCAAAACCATAGACTGGTGACGGAACATCACTTGGTACAAAACGCTTGCGGTTAGCGGGTAAATCAATTTCATCTGTTTTTTCTGATTGATAATTCGTGTCTTTATGCGAAGCCGGTAGCTTGTTTTGTGCATCTCGAAAAACAAGACTTGCTTTTGAACGATTCTCTGGTTCAGGCTGACTTCGTGTTACTATCGTTCTACCGGTTCTCTTCGTTCGATTTGCTAGTAGTTCCCGAATACCTGAAACCTCAATATCATAAACACTCGAATCCACAATATGATTCTTTAAATGCCTCGGCAGCGATAAATCTTCAATTTGTCCTGAGTAAGAATCGTCCATTTGATTGAATGCTTCTTTTGATGGTGGTATTGATGGTGAATCTGAAAACTCCTGATCCTCAATTAACGGAAAACGAAAAGTTTTTTGCTTTGATATATGTGATTCTTTAAATGAATGTAACTGCTCAGATTGTTCTTCTTCATAGTCTTCATAAAACTCTTCATATTCATAATCATTGTCATCTTTATTTAAAAATTTATTCATTTGTTTTTTTAACCAATTCACATTGTTTCACTCATTTCTCATACACTTCATTAATAGCATTAACTAAATCAAGTATGCCTCGGCATACTTGCGTCCTGAATCGGCTTTGTGCTTAGGTCTGCACGAGGGCCAACACGATGTTGGTTACTCAGTCGGTGTTGCTGTTGTTGCTTCGCTTTCGCACAGATAAAACCATTTTGCTGTTGCTTCGCTTTCGCTACAAAAAAACATTTGCCGAAAGAAGTTAAATGTCTATAACAAAAAGCATACCATAAAAATGTTATAGAAACTTGCATTTAGAGGCTCATTCTACACAAAAAAATCGTTATGTTACTAGCATTTTAGTAGCATAACGATTTTAAGTACATATAATCAATTTTATCTCGGCAAATTGTACTGCCGCTTTGCTTTCGCTACAGGAAACATTTGTAGCTGTCGCTTTGCTTTCGCTACAGAAAACATTTGCCGATGTCGCTGCACTTTAGAACACCTAACAGTGCTCCCGAAGGCTTTATCTAGTTGGTGCCTCAAACGCACTACCAGTTATCGCATCTTCCGGTAATACTAAAATTCCTTTTTCAGAAGGTGCATTTGGTATTGCTAATTCGCGTGCTGAACATAACATACCGTATGATTCAACACCTCGCAAATTACCTTCTTTAATAAGCATTCCCGAAGGCATTACTGCACCAATTTTTGCTACGACAACCTTTTGACCAGCTTCCACATTTGGTGCGCCACATACAATTTGTAATGTTTCCTCACCTACGTTTACAGAACAAATACTTAATTTATCAGCATTTGGATGCTTGTCCTTTGTTTCTACATAGCCCACGACAAATTTTGCAGAAAAATCTACATCAAGGCTGATTTCAGCTCCATTTTTCGCAATAGCTGCCTCTAGCTGTGCTACTAATTCTGGAGTAACTTCAACTAGACCCTTTGCATCAGTTTGTATATAGTTGCTGGCATTAAATAAATTAAATGCTTTAATCTCACCTGTTTGTGCTTCCTTTAATATAGCGATATCACCTGCACGTTCTACCTCTGTTTTTACGATTGATTCTGTTGCTAATTGTACTAGCAATACATCTCCTACATGCTCTTTGTTGTAAAATACATTCATTGTTTCTCTTGCTCCTTTTTAACTCTGTTTTTTGCTAATATAAAGATCGGTTCTAACTCCCCATCTTCATAAATAAATGATAATGACGTAATCGGTACGGTACCGACAGCGAAGAAATGCATCGTCATCTGCGCTAATACATCATACCCTGTTTCATTACGAATATCACCTACTATTAATACATCCTGATGTGGCACAGATAACGTCATATCACCTTCAACTTTAGTCTGCATTTCTTTCAAAAAGCTTTCATTTAAAATACGACTTGCATCGTAGCCATCATTCGCATTAACAAAATAGAAAATATTCCCTGCAACTTCATCTTTCTTGTAAACAGTCGGTAGTTGCTTAACGGAAAATCGTGCCATTTCACGAATTTGCTCTAATGTTAATTGTAGTACCTCTAACATGGATTCATCAATAAAACGATAGGTTTTTCCTAAATCAAGCGCATAAAAAATACGTGTTTCAGCTGTATGTTCAGTAGTGATGAATGCGTGCCCCTCCTTCGAGGCTTGAGGGTAGGATGTTGCACGAATAACTGGATAAATTTGGGTAGCAGCTTGGAATCCTTGTTCTATCTCTTGCTCCATAGCATTAAAGGTTTGCTCTATAGTATAAACGACTTCATCGATTGCAGCGCCTTGCTTGTCATTATATTTTGCTAATATGCCTGGCAGAGAAAGCTCCATCCCTTTACCAATTTTTTTATGGTTTAGACGTAATTTATCGTGCTTTTTATCAAATTCAAAATCAAACTTTTCCTCATTCAATTGTTGCATTAATAGGGACACTAGTTGTTCTGATTTAATTTGTTTCATCTAGCTCACATCCTTTCTTCAAAATCATATTATTTTTAGCGTAATTGCGCTAACGCTTTGCTTTCGCAACATAAAACATTTTAACTGCCGTTTCACTTACGTTACATAAAACATTACTGAAAGAAGTTGTAAGAAGAGAAAACGGCTCACATGTTTGTGAACCGTTCTGTTCAAAACTATCCAATTATTTAATCTTAACCGAATGAACGATTTTCGTCATCTCGTGTAAATTATCTTTAATATATTTCGCCTGAGAAATGGTCGTCATCTTTACACCACCGCTACTTACAATAAGCTCAAATTCATTTTCATTGTCGGTTTTTAAAACAGCTGCAAAGCCGAAAACACCATCCTTTTTATAAGTATTTTCTTCGATAATGTTCTTTGAACTATCCTCTTTTATTAGATTGTAATAAAGTTTACTATCTGCATCTTCGCGATCATTAATGAAAAGAATATAACTCTCTTGCCCTTTCGTTACTAATATATTATATTCATCTGAACTGTCGTCAACTTTAAAGTTTGAAGGTAAGTATAATTCTACATCCCCAATACTATCTGTATGTTCCTTTGGCTCTTCTGCAAAAACAGTTTTTGTTATTTGAAGTCCGTTTTTAATTTGTTCATCAACAGATTGATTGCAGCCAGTAAGCATCAAAAGTAGAAATATTAAGCCTACAGCTCTCAGTGATGTATAAGACATGTTTTTCTTCCTCTCATTGCTAACTTTTTCTTATTTTAAAAAATTTTTTTCAAAGTTGCAACTTCTCTATTCCATTATAACTAATCAAAAGACACTACTCGTGTGCTAATGTGAATAAATATTGACCAACAAGAAGTGAGACTATATGCTCAAACATCATCTGACGACTTACTAATCCTTGCGTGAAAATACCTACAGCCCCCGTACCTTGTCGAATATCTCGACGTTGTGTATATTGCTCCATTACAGGCCCAAGTTCCTGCCCAGCTCTTATTTCCCGGGCAATTTCTTCTGGTAATATAATTTGTGCGCCAGCAGCTGTATAGGTTGTGCCATTTGACACTGTAAGAGCTCCCCAGTTACAAACGTACATAACACCATCAATTTCAGTTACCCCTCCCTCTAAACCAAAAGATAATTGCGCACCTGTCTCATTGATTGCGTTTTTTGAACGATTTATTGCTCCCATTCGTGTTTCTTCATGGGTCATCGGTTGATCAGATACATGTGAAGCAGCCTTTACGTAAGTGAAATTTGGTTTATCAAAATATTTTCTGGCTATAACTTTAACTGCCTCTGTTTTTGCTTTGTTTGTTGTTCCTATAGCTATGTTCATTTTCAAATCCCTCTTTCTTCACATAGAAAAAGATGCCTTTAAAGGCACCTTTTAACTTCTTACACATTTGCGCGAATCGTTGCTAATGTCGAACGATCTGCTTTCTTCACTAGTTCCACAATTAAAGCTTTTGCAGCTGCATAGTCATCAATATGAATAATTGACGCAGATGTATGAATATAGCGTGAGCAAACACCGATTACTGCACTAGGAACACCGTCATTTGCCGTATGCACACGACCTGCATCCGTACCACCTTGTGATACAAAATATTGATAAGGGATATTATTCGTCTCCGCAGTATCTAAGATGAATTCACGCATACCTCTATGTGTAACCATCGTACGGTCAAGAATACGTAATAATGTCCCTTTTCCAAGCTGACCAAATTGATTTTTTTCTCCTGACATATCATTTGCAGGTGAAGCATCTAGAGCAAAAAATAAATCCGGTTTAATCATATTTGCGGATACTTGAGCACCTCGCAGACCAACTTCTTCCATTACATTGGCACCTGAATATAAATGCGAGGCTAGCTTTTCACCTTTTACCTCTTTCATCAATTCAATTGCCAATCCACATCCATAGCGGTTATCCCAAGCCTTGGCCATAATTTTTTTCGGATTGGCCATTGGTGTAAATGGGCAGACAGGGATAATTGATTGACCTGGACGAACGCCAAGTGCAATAGCATCTTCTTTATTGTCTGCACCAACATCTATTAGCATATTTTTAATATCCATCGGTTTAGAACGTTCAGCATCTGTTAATAAATGTGGTGGTATTGATGAAATCACGCCAGGAATTGCACCGTTCTTGGTAAATACTTCAACTCGTTGTGCTAGCATAACCTGGTTCCACCAGCCACCTAATGTTTGAAAGCGGATCATCCCGTTATCAGTAATAGAAGTAACCATGAATGCCACTTCATCCATATGACCAGCAACTAACACTTTTGGTGCATCAGCAACTTCACTATGCTTCACACCGAAAATACCCCCTAAATTATCCTGAACGATCTCATCCGAGTACTTTTCCAACTCAGAACGCATGAACGCACGTACTGCATGTTCATTACCTGGGGCGCCTGGTAATTCCGTTAATGTTTTAAATAATTGTAATGTTTCCTCATTCATGATGACTCTCTCCCCACGAAGTAGAATATTCTTCCTTGTTCATTGTATCATATTTATCTTCATTGAGCTGAAGATTCCCATTATTCAATAAGTAGCGAGATGAATACGATTGTGTAGTTTCATCTTTAAATGTTAAATTGCAAAAATAGAATAACGAGTAACTCATACACCACGTCCTGTGGTATTTATCTGTGCGAAAGCGATGCGGCAGCGTCAATTACGCAAAAGCGAAATTGATTTCCAAATTGGAAATATTGATACATTTCCTAAAAAGTGCTACAGTGTGAACGTGGATTCACTCTGTATGCTATGTTAAAATGAAGCTATAGAAAAAGGAGGAAAAACACATGAAATTACGTGATTTTTTAATTGGTGTTGCTACTGGCCTAGCTGCCGCAGTCATTGTTAAAGAAGCAAGTGAAAAGGTTTCTCCGTATGTATCTGCAGGACAAGTACTCGAAAACATAAAAAAAGAATTTAAAAAGGATTCACCGATTGATGGTTCTTGGATTTTTATGAAAACAGACAATTTCTCAAACGGCATTATGACTATTCCAGTATACCGTGGAGGTATCTCTCGTATGCATGAGGGCGAAATGCAAACATTTGAATTCGCTGCAGACGCTCGCTCAGGTGTTGTAGTAGAATTACAAGAAGTATAAGCTTACACAGTAATACGCAAACAAAAATTATAGACTACAAAAGAAGCCATCTCAGTTTGAGATGGCTTCTTTTACAAGTTGAAAAACAAAATGGTCAAGAAAATCTTTGTGATGTTATGGCATTGTAAATAAGTGAAATGGACTTCCGTCCCTGACTACTTGTTGTCCTGTGAGCGAAGATCGAAACGCCTTGTCAGAATATACACGCTAAGTGCAATGGTGATTGGAGTGGAGACTGGCGACTCCTTGGGGATCAGTGTCACAGATGAGACCCTGGAGCTCAAGCGAAGCGGCTCATCGGACGCCCCCAGGAAGCTCTGCGCGAAAGCGAAGCGTCAGCGGCAAAGCGCTCAGTCGGAACGGAAATCACCCCTCGTTTTGCCAAAGGTCCATACTTTATTTAGTAGGGTCTTAATTTCATTGACACTAAAGTTTTTTAACAACGTGAAAAAGCCATCTCAGTTATTTGAGATGGCTTCTTTGTTTTACTCAGACAATCCTTTATTGTTGAAGTATTTTTTATATTTTCGATAATAATTTAAATTATTTAACGTTAACTTTACCCAACGTTTCGCATTCATATCTTGATTAAAGTAAAGAGAGTTTGTATATTTCCCTTCACGAATTAATTTTTTAGCTTCTAGTTTAAGCTTTTCATTTGATGCATATTTGAATAGTACACCTTTAGGAATGATCATCCATAAATGCTTATCCTGAACATAAGTTACTTCTTGTTCAATATTTAACATATGGTCGTCAGCTACATACTTCATTAAATTATGACCACTTGCTGTTACATAATAGCTTGAGCGCCCATTACGTAAGTTAATTTCAAACAGCTTATACTGTTTGTCACGCATATCGTATTTCATATCAAAGTTAGCAAAGCCTGTATAACCAATATCCTCTAAGAAGGAGCGTACTTGATCCATTATTTCTTTATCGTATGTTGTAACAATGGCTGCATAACTACCAATCCCTTCAGGTGAATGCTCCTCTAAGATTGGGTTTCCTAGACACATTAGCTTCACTTTGCCATCTTTCCCTACATACGCATTTAATACACGCATATAAGAATCATCACCTGGAATGAATTCTTGAATAATCATTGTATCCTGATAAGTTGAGCTATAGATTGCTTTTAAAATAGCTGTTTTTTCCGCTTCATCATTCGCAACGAAAACTTTCTTCTTACCTGGGAATTTACATGCCCAGTATTCCACCGAGTTAGATGCCTTTAAAATAATTGGGTAATCAAAAGGAGGTGTAAAGTTTTCGTAATTGTCTGCTGTTACAGTCGTCGTACCTGGATATTTAAAATCGTACTTATCACACATTTTATAGAAATTTTCTTTTAATAAAATTTCATCCATAAGTGATTCATCAATATATGGTACTGTAAAATGTTCCTGCAATGCCGGCTTATTTTTGATAATAAGCTTTGCATAATCATCTCCACAAGCTAACAACAGTAGTTTTTTATCAGAATATTTTTTTGCGACTTTTGCAAGTGCAGGTGCAAATACATCCTGTTCATTTAAACGATCAATCTCTTGGAAATTTATGATATGGCTGTCTTGCGTTGCCGTTAAATGTGAACGTCCTAATACAAGTGGTTTAATACCATATGCCTCGTAAAATGCACGTGCCATACCATATGCATTCATATCTGATCCTAGTAATACTGGTAAAAATGGTTGCTCAGTTGCCATGTAAATTTCAACTCTCTTTTGTGTTTTAGTATAGCTTTTAGTGTATCATATTTTCCAAGATGTTCACGAAAAAAGTGTCAAAAAAATGGGGTGTAGACAAATAAGCTCTTCACCATAACGTGTGGTTGATTTCCGTTCCTACTATACAACTACAATAATTTATATCACATAGCTTACGTTTACATAAAACAATAAAAAGTCATCACGTCCTGTGATAACGCCTTCGTGACCAACATCCTGTTGCCCCAAGCGGCTCATCGGACGCCCCCAGGAAGCTCTGCTCTGTGCGAAAGCGAAGCGACAACCACAAAGCGTCCAGTCGGAACGGAAATCAAACCCTAGTTTTGCCAAAGAGCGATACTTTATTTAATTACCTTAATTTTATTGACACAATAGTTTTCAACACTATGAAAAAAACGTGCGAACACAAAAGGTTCACACGTTCTATTAATTAGAATGTAATAACAGCTTGTCTACTACGTTCTAGCTTATCTACAATTTCTTTACCTGTTTCATCCCATTTAATCATACGGTAATACGCATCATGGTAGAAGATAAAGCCGTAGCCATTCGCAAGTGCTTCTTTCATTATACGTTCCTTTGCAAAAACACTTGCCATTGGATAATCGTCATACGCTAAAACCCATAATGGATTTTGATGTGCATGTGTTGGCATAATATCTGCCATATGCAATAATACCTCGCCATTTTGAGTCAATTTTATAATGGCATGTCCATCACTATGTCCACCCGTATGGATCATTTCAATACCCGGAGCTACCTCTAACGTACCTTCATACGTTTCTACTAAGTGCTGAACTGGCTCCCAGTTTTCTTTCCAATACGTATTTTTCGAGCGAACATTTGGCTCACGCATTTCGTTCCATTCGATTTTTGTTACAAAGATTTTGGCATTCGGGAATGTTGGTACAAGTACATCATCTTCCCATTGCGTTAAACCTCCAGCGTGGTCAAAATGTAAATGCGTCATTAATACTGCATCAATATCGGCTGTTGTTAATCCTAGCTCCTGTAAGCTAGCCGCTAATGTTGATTCCTCAGTTACCCCAAAGTTTCGTAGCTGTTTTTCATTTAATTTGTTAAAGCCAACGCCAGTATCAACAATATATTTTTTGCCACCATATTGAATTAAAATCGGCTCAGTTGGTAGCTCGATTTGATTTTTTTCGTTGACTGGATATTTGCGTGACCAAAGTGGTTTTGGTACAACGCCAAACATAGCACCGCCATCAAGGCAAGTGACACCCCCGTTTAGCCATGATAATGACATATTGTGAAACTGTAACTGATCCATCCATACTCCCCCTATTTAGTAAAGAATTGCGATTCTAGACGATAAATCGGCTGTCCTTTAGCAGAAAATTTCTGCTCATATTCAGTCATAACATTATCCTCAGGCATATTCGCATGTAGGTCGAGTGATACATACTTTAGTAACATACCATATTCAGAAATACTAATTAATGAATACTCAAACAAACCACGGTTGTCCGTTTTAAAATGGATTTCCCCCTCATCCACTAAAATCGACTCATATAATTTCAAAAAATCCCCGTGCGTTAAACGTCGCTTAGCATGGCGCGTTTTTGGCCAAGGATCTGAGAAATTCAGATACACACGATCTACATCATTTTTTTCAAAGAATTTATTTAAATCTGCGCCATTTACTTTTAATAGTCGTAAATTCGCTGGAGATTTAGCCTCTAAAATTTTTTCTAATGCACAAACAATTACACTGTCATAAAGCTCAATGCCAATATAATTTATATCTGGATTTTGTAAGGCCATACCTGTGACAAATTGTCCTTTCCCAGTACCTACTTCAATATGTAGTGGGTTGTCATTTCCGAAAACAGCCTGCCAATTTCCTTTAAAGTCTTCAGGATTTGGAACAATCACCTCTGAATGATTCGTAATCATTTCCTCCGCCCAAGGCTTATTTCTTAATCTCAATTTTTTTCCTCATTTCTTTCTCGTAAAATTATTGATTTTTTATAGTATAACGTATTACCATAAAATTCGCATGATATTATTGCAGAATGGTATTTTTTCACTGCCCTTTTGATATAACCTGCCATGCCTCTCGTTGCACAGTACAATGAATCCTCGTGCCATCTTTAACTTCTCCAATATAATTACCATCCGTATGACAATCAATGTTTTTTGCGTGCACGAAAATATTAAATTGATTGCCTTGTAAAAAAGTAATCTCTTTAAATTTTGTATGCTTTTCAAAAAAAACCGTGACAAAAACTAGTAGCAATTTTAATCGTGAAATACCGTGAACGATTGTTATTTCGGCTTGTCCATCATCAGGTTTCGAAGAAGGGGAAATTTTCATCCCCCCTCCGAAATAAGGTTGATTGCTCATCGCAACAAACCATGCCTGCTGAAATTGCCATTCTTGATTGTTTGCACGGATAGTTACATCAAAGCGTTCAAAGCTAAATAGCCCTCTTACAACAGCCACAGCATAGGATAGCTTGCCGAGCCCTATTTTATTGAGGTAAAACTTCAAACGGGATTTATTAATACGTTTTGTGACAAATGCATCAAAGCCCACACCAGCATTATTGACAAAAATCTCTCGCTGTGAATCTCCAAACTGAATGGCACCAACATCCATTGGGCGGTTAATCATTTCTGTCTGTATATAGCTTTCAATATGAGAAGCGTTTTGAAATGTAGTAAAGTATCGTGCGAAATCATTTCCAGAGCCAGCACGTACTACACCTATTACTATAAATTTATTATGTACAACACCACTAACAACCTCATGTATTGTGCCGTCACCGCCAACAATAACAATTAATTTTTTTGTTTGAGTATCTTGCGCCCAATTATTTGCAAGTTCCTGTCCATGTCCCTCGTATTCTGTAAAGGCGACTTCATAGTTAATTGTTAATTGCTGTTGTAGTTGATGCCACACTTTCTTTCCTTTGCCGTGTCCCGCTGCTTCATTGACAATAAATAGTACTTGCATTCACTAATCCCCGGCTGGTTGAGAAGATTGCTGCCAAATATCTCGATTAAAGGAAGTTGTTTGTACATTATTTAAAATCGTTTGAGAAGCACGAATTTGCATATGCTTCATAGGAGAGGACACTTTTCTTAATTGCTCCATCCACTCTCCATAATTTCGACGATCAACAAATTGAATTCCGTAAGGTGACCCTGGATAATCGAAATAGCCATTCTGAGTTAAAATAACCTTTCGAATTGGCATATTTATATTGTCCTGCTTAAATAATTGAGTTAATACAGACTCCATACGATTTAAATTTATCATGGGATTAAGTACTTTCGAATCCTTCGTTCCCACTTTTTTTATCCAGAATCGCTCACTGCCCCCCACATAAACTGCTTGATTTTCCGCATCTAGCACTGTTATACAAATACATTCAGTCGGTGACATTAGCACAACGTCAAGCTCTATAGGTGCTTTTCTAATTTGTAAAATAGGATAATAAAAAAGTAAATAATTATCTGGTAATTTCTGCAATAAATTCCGCAACAATGGGTCACGCATAAAACGAGGATCTACATACGACTTTTCACGCAGTGTTGAACTTGCCCATTTCATTTGAAAATGGAAAAATTGATCGATAAACATTCGTTTTAATTCATGAATAGATTGTGGTGCATAGACAATTTTGGGTTCAAATGTTAAAGTCGTTTCTTCATCTGGTATGCTATCTTCATCACTCACTAGTTCATTCGTTATTTCAATTTGTTCAACGTCCTCATTTTCTTCCTTCTGACGTCCTGCAAATATTTTTTTGAATAAAGAGAACCTCTCTTTTTCTTCGAAAGAATCATTTTCAGAATCGTCGTCGGTATGTTGCCACTCGCTAATTTCTTCTCCTAACTCCCATTGTCGCTTAACACGCTCCCATTGACTTTGCTTTAAGCGTACAAATTGTGTTGGATATCTTGCTAAATCAATTTGATAGCGTGAAATATAATCTTGTAATTTCACCAATTGTGCCATGTGAAGGTCACTCCAATCTTACTTACCCTATATCTAATTTGCTAATTTTGTAATATACATTTGCATTCATTACATCGACATTTGCTCGTTGACTTTAAATCCCGATAGCAATCATTCTACAACTGTAGTCATCCTTTTTATTTTACATGACGTTTCAGGAGAAAACATCCATAATTTGTTCTAAAGAAAAAGAGAGCTTCCCAAGTTTATGGTAGCTCTCTTAAAAGATTCATTTATTTCACATTAATAGAAAGCGGTAATTTCGCTTCGAATGCTTGCTGTAATTTACGAGTCCATTCACCTGGAACTCCAGCACCAATTTTATTTCCATCAACATCGATTACAGGTGTTACTTCAGAAGATACAGATGACACAATTATCTCATCCATTGTTAATACATCAGCTTTCGTCATTGGTTCTTCAATAACTGGTAAATTAATTTCCTCAGCACATTTCAGAATAACTTGGCGTGTAATACCGTTTAAAATGAAATTATTTGCAGGGTGTGTATAAAGTTTACCATCTTTAATGCCGTAAACATTTGCTGATGAACATTCTGTTACGATGTCACCACGATGTAAAATTGCTTCATAGCAGCCTTTTTCAGATGCTTCCTGTTTTGCCAGTACAGCACCTAATAAGTTTAAAGATTTAATATCACAACGTAACCAACGAATATCTTCTACAAAGGTAGCTTTAACACCTTTTTCAAAATTTTCATATGAACGCTCGCCAACTTTAATATTCCCCGTTAACACAGCTGGAACACTTGCATCTGGGAAAATATGATTTCGAGAAGTTGTACCACGTGTAATTTGGAAGTAAACATGTCCCGTTTCCAAATTATTTTTTTCAATAAGTTCATGTAATAGTTTGTGTAATACGTCTTTAGTATAAGGAATGACAAGACGAATTTTTTCGGCACTCGCATAGAAACGATCAATGTGTTCTTGTGCTGTGAACATATTTCCGTTATAAACTTTAATTACTTCATAAATGCCGTCACCAAATTGGTAACCTCTGTCTTCTGGAGATACTGCTATAGATCCTTCTTCAACGATTTGATCATTCCATAATGAATATGCCATGCTTCGTTCATCCTTTTCATATTAAATTATTTGTTTCCCGCAAGTTCAACAATTGCTTCTGCATAAATAGCTGCTGCTTTTATGAGATTTTCAATGACGACAAACTCATCCGCACGATGCGCTACGTCAGGTTCACCCGGGAACAGCATGCCAAATGCAACACCTTTTTTCATAACACGTGCATACGTACCGCCACCTGTAGAAAGTAAAGGCGTTTCATAATCTCCTGTTTGTCGTCTATAAATATCTGCTAAAGTCTGGATAAATGCATCGTCCTCGCTTACATAATGAGGCTTTGAGTCATCTTGAATATCTAATGAAAATCCTTTTGCCACAGCTAAGCGTTGTGCTTCCGTGATTTTTTCATCAAACGGATATGTGACAGAATAGCGCATGCTAATTACCATGCTGCCACCTTTAGCCACATCATATGTTACAATACCTGGATTTAATGTAGTTTTACCAGACATTTCGTCCTCAAATTGTAAATCAAGCTTGTGGCCATAATGGTCTTGATAAAAAACATCTGCGGTAAAGTCGACAAATTGTTTACTTGCCTCAGTCGTCAACTCTTGTTGTAAAAATGCTGTAAGATAAACAGCTGCATTGACACCTTTTTCCGGCTCCATTGCATGGGCTGCCTTACCTTTGATAGTTATTATATAGCGAGAACCCTCGATTAATAAAGAGCCTTCTAGCTGATTTTTGCTTAAAAATGTGTGAAAATTCTGTTCGAATTGTGGAGAAACTAACTGCACTGTTGCTTTTGCAAAATCAGGTACCATATTTGGTCGCTTTCCAGCATTAAATAGTAATAGCTGTTCTTTCGAAGCATCGCCTGTTTTATTTTGAGAGAACACTAGCTCTGCGATGCCTTTTTCAGCATTTATGAGCGGGAAATCTGCATCTGGTGCAAATCCAATCGTCGGCATTTCCTCATGTTTAAAATAGTGGTCGACACAGCGGAAGCCAGTTTCTTCATCCGTACCGATAATCATACGTACTCTTTTATTAAGCTCTATGCCTGCATCTTTAACAAGTTTCATGGCCATCCATGCCGCAATTGTTGGGCCTTTATCATCTATTGCGCCACGAGCAAATAGCTTACCATCTGCAACAGTGCCGCTAAAGGGTGGGTATGTCCAATCTTTTTCATCACCAACTGGTACTACGTCAACATGACATAAAATACCTAATAAATCATCACCTTTACCCATCTCTATATGTCCTGCATAATTATCAATGTTTTTCGTTTGCAGTCCCTCAGCTTGGCCCTTTGCTAATAACCATTCAAGAGCCTTTAGTGGACCATCGCCAAAAGGTACTTCAGTAGTGATCGTATTCTCATCAAGAACACTATTAATTTGCACAAGCTCTTGCAGCTCTTGTATTAATTCATCTTGCCTTTCCTTTGCAGCTTGTAACCAATCCATATGATGTACCTCCTTCAATGTATTAACATTATTCTACTCTTTACAACATAAATTACAATCATCTTTCTTACAACTTTTCAAAATCATACTTTGAACAATACCACATATAGCACGTTTTTCACTTATTCCCACAAAATACAGTATAAATTTTATGTTTAAATTGTAAATTCCCCTTGCATTCACTAGAAAATTGACTAGCTTTTCTATATAATGAAGTTATCAGAATAATTTTTCTGAATATAAAATTAGAAAAGGGGATGTCTAAGGCAGCTACTTATTAGCCTAAGTGCACTCCGCACATATTGTCGTCCGCTAGTCTTTGCCAAGAGAATTAAGATGAAGGAGTGGTTCATTTATGAAACCAACTACTGATCGAATGCTTAATCGTATTAAAGACGTGTACATGTTTATTTTAGACAAAGGAACCGTGTCTACACAGGATTTAGTCGAAGAGTTTAGTATCACTCCTCGCACCGTTCAAAGAGATTTGAACGTGTTAGCCTTTAACGATTTGGTGATGAGTCCAAGTCGAGGCAAATGGACAACGACGAAGAAAAAAGTAAAAATGACGTCTTAGTTTTTACGTGTAACACGTAAAGCATTTTGTATGGGAAAAGAATGACCTTTCGTCGTGGTCATTCTTTTTTTGTTTTCTACTATTTTTTGATTCCCCACAACTTCTCAAACTTCCAAGCAAATTTCCTCTCAAAAAATCGCGATTACTTTTAGTGGAATATCCCTCTAATTATGAATACTCATTATTTATGGTATTCATCATTAAAAGTTGTGGATAACATTATTTTAAAAGTGATGCCATGTATATAAGTTGATTGGAGTGGAGGCTGGGCGATTAGCAATAGAGGAACGCGAGCGAAGCGGCTCATCGGACGCCCCTAGGAAGCTTTGCTCTGCGCGAAAGCGAAGCGGCAGCGATAAAAGCGCCCAGCCGGAACGGAAATCAACTACACGTTATGGTGATGAACCTTATTTATGCAAAGCCCTATTTTTGCTAAGAATTCATGTATTTTTATAACATTCGTTTTCTCAGCGTTAACCCCAAATGTTTTTTGACTATTTACAATTGATTAACAATCCGTTAAAATCGAAACATTCTACATTTTGAAAGGAGGACTTTCTATGAAACTATCCAAACTGTTTCATCCACTAGTTTGGATTATTTTAGGTGGAACGATTTTCACACGCATTGCAAGTTTTATGGCGATGCCCTTTTTAGCAATTTACTTACATAATGAAATTGAAGCCTCCCCCTTACAAATAGGTTTGACGATTGGTATTGCACCGCTAATCTCCACAGTAGGAGGATTCTTTGGTGGCTATTTAACAGATCGATTTGGTAGGAAAAGCGTCATTTTACTTACTATTATTGTTTGGAGCATTGTGTTCTTTGGCTTTGCAACAGCACAAACGATTTGGTTCTTTGTAGCATTGAACGCCTTAAATGGTTTATGTCGTTCCTTCTTTGAACCCTCGACACAAGCATTAATGATTGATTTTACTCCTGCTGACAAACGAAAAAGAATGTTTTCGTTTCGTTACACAGCCATTAACATAGCCGCTGTTATCGGCCCTATTATTGGTGTTTATATTTCTCAATTGTCCAGCCCAAGTATTCCATTCATGCTGACAGGGACTATGTATATTATTTATGCGGTATTTTTATTTTTCGTTTTAAATCGCTATGAAATGCAACAACCAAAACCTTCAGCACCAACAAAAATACTGCAAACCTTCACGATACTATTGACGAATCGTATACTACTAAGCTTTATTTTTGGAGCAATTTTAATAAATATTGGCTACTCTCAATTTGATTCAACACTGCCACAAATCATTGAACTTAAAATTGAAGATGGTACTAAACTTTATTCACTGCTAATCTCTCTCAATGCAGCGGTGGTTTTATTACTACAATTACCGATTAGTATATTTTCAGAACGTTTTTCATCGACAGCTACTCTATTAGTAGGGATCTTGTTCTTTGCGTTTGGTCTATTATTATTCGGTTTCTCAAATAACTATCCACTATTTATTATCGCTATGATTATATTCACGATTGGTGAAATTTTCGCATTTCCAACTATGAATGTTATGATCGATGAAATTGCACCCGATACACAAAAGGCAACTTATTTAGGTGCAGCCCAATTTAAAAATTTAGGGGGCTTTATTGGTCCAATCATTGGCGGATGGCTGTTAACACACTATATAGACGCAATGTATGCGGTCATTGCTGTTCTTGTTTTATGCAGTTGTATATTTTATAGATCAAAACTAAAGCCACAACAGTAATAATTAGTAGGAATTTTCTTCATCCCCCACTGATTATTATTCTTCACCAATCGGTCTTTTACAGGCAATAAACCTCCCACCTAACTTCTTTGCTTTCACTAAAACTTCAGACAAAAAAATCGCTCCATTTCTATTAGCGAATCGCAAGCATTTGAAATACTTGCCTGGACTCACTAATAGTAATGGAGCGAGTGAAAGATTGATTGTACAATCTCAGCCTTATTTTAAGTGATTTTCGCTTTCTTCATCAGTAGTAATCTCTTCATAACTGGAATATTGGTCTTTACCAGCATTTTTTGATTGATATAATGCCTTATCTGCACGCTCAAATAAGTATCTTTCAGACACATCTGATTGAATGCAAACGGCACCACCCATACTGACTGACAGTACAGACCATCTATCAATAGAGGCTTTATCCTCATACTTCAAGTGACGAATTTTATCCAAAATAGAATCTGCTAATTCTTCCATATATTCATCCTTCGTATCATATAAAACAATTGCAAATTCATCCCCACCAAATCTTACAACAAAGCCTTTTTTCCCTACTTCTTGTTTTAAGATTCTTGCTGTTTCAATCAGGATCTTATCACCTTCAACATGTCCAAACCGATCATTGACTTGTTTAAAATTATCTAAGTCTAACAGCAATAAACCAGGTCGATTTGTCTTTCTTTTTCCTAATAACTTGTCCATTTTTCTAATATAGGTAGCACGATTATAAACATTTGTTAATGGATCGTATGTTGCAAGATGAATTGTTTTGGAAAGAAGTTTATTGATGACTAATAGCATGATGAAAGAAGTTACTAAGGCAATATAAAGCAATATTCGAAACTGCTTTATATTTTTAGCTAGCGCCCTTATTTCTGTAAAATTCCCATATTTCACAAATACAACTCTTTTAGAGGATTCTCCCCGAATAGTTTCCGCTACATATGGTAAAAAACGATACGTTTCGATATAGCCATTTTTCAATTCCCTTTGATATTCCGTTGGTTTCATCGTTTTTTTTGCTAGCTTAAAATGCTCTTGAAATATTTTCGATTGATCATTTACGGTTATTTCACGAGATTTAGAATCAAAGAAAACTCCCCCCGCATTTATCGTTTGTACTTCTAACAAATCAGCATATTTATCAATTAGATAGTCAGCAGTCTTTCCGAAATTAAAGGTTTGAAATACAGGATCCTCAAGTAAGTCAATACCCACCTCAAATAAATATTTCTTATCAGGTGTTGCCAAATAGCCAAATTTCCGATATCCCCCAGTAGTTGTTGAAATATCTATACCATCATTGTAGTATTCCCCACTTGCTCGGCGTTCGTCAAGTAAAGTAGAAAAACGTTGGCAACATTGAGAAAAGTTCAAACCTTTATCCTTTTCAAATGTTGTATAAAGGACAGTATTTGATTGATCGAGTATGTATACATCCATTCCATGCTCGTTTTTTATTTTCTGCAAATCCCACTTTGCTATATATGGGTTTTCTTTATAGTATGTAATTAGTTTCCGTAGAACCTCTTCCATTTTGTCAGAAATATTTTGATCAAAATAAAAATGTGCATTATCTACAGTTTGCATATCTGTTAGAATATGATTTTCAATTAATGTCCTATTTAAGACTTCTTGTTTTTCTATATCAGCCACCAGTATTTGCCTATTGAAATAAAAAATTACAGCAACGAGTATTAATGCAAAGGCAATTAAAGATATGAATAATTTAATTCTTAGGTTTTTCATTAACTTGTCCTCTACTTATTTTCACCATCATTTTTTCTGAAACATTTAGAGATTTATTAGTACCATAGAGTAAATCAAAAGTTATATCAATTATACAGTTACCGGCATAAGTATGTATATAAAAAATACCTCGATACTAATCGCTGTTAGCATCGAGGAATTCTTTAATCCCTATTTTGTAAGCTGGCTAGCTCTTCATCGGTTAATTCTCGATATTCACCTAATTCTAGACTATCATCTAGCTTTAAGCTACCCATCGATAGGCGTTTTAAATACGTTACACGTTTACCAACAGCCTCAAACATACGCTTCACCTGATGAAACTTACCTTCTTGGATTGTTAACTCAATTTCTGATTGCTGAGCAGATTTTAATATGATGAGCTCTCCTGGTTTTGTTACATAACCATCGTCTAGTTCAACACCTTGAGCAAATTTCTCACAGTCTTCCTCAGTCACAATTCCTTCTATTTGTGCATAATAAACCTTCGGCACATGTTTTTTAGGAGACAATAAATTATGTGCTAGCATGCCATCATTTGTTATTAGCAATAATCCTTCCGTATCTTTATCTAGGCGACCAACTGGGAAAGGCTGAAAATGTTGATCTGAAGTCTCTAGTAAATCGATGACAGTTTCATCTCGTAAATCTTCCGTAGCAGAAATAACTCCAGAAGGCTTATTCATCATAAAGTAAACAAATTCTGTATAAATAACTCGTTCACCAAATACGGAGACTTCCTGCTTTTCAGGGTCAACTTGTAATGCTGCATCCTTCGCATATGCACCATCCACTGTCACCGCTTTTTGCTTTAAAAGCTGCTTAACTTCCTTGCGTGACCCGTAACCCATATTCGACAGTAATTTATCTAATCGCATTAGTACCTCCTATTTTAATCCCAGTTTGTTCGTAATTCTTGTCAATCGTTCACCAAGAAGTTTTTGTGCTAAGCCTAGGCGTAAAGACAAATAGCCATATACCGCTACACCTACTCCAGCACAAATAACAGAATAAACTAATGCAGAGAATTTGCCACTTACTGGTCCCATTAATAACTCTAAAAGTGAATGAACAATTAGTACACTTACCGCCATTGCTGCTGTCAAAAGAGAAATGAGCATAACTCGACGAACAACCATTTCTGATCTGTAGTTCAGTGTTTTTCGTAGCACAAGCATATTAATGATAATTGAAACACTATAGCCAATAGCTGTGGCAAGAAGTGCGCCATCTGCCTCCATCCAACGAATTAAAGGAATGTTAATCGCTAGCTTGACTAAAATCCCAGATAACAAGCTTAAGACAATCCACTTTTGGAAATCAATACCCTGTAAAAGAGCTGCTGTGACTTGGAATAATGCAAATAAAATAGCAATAGGAGCATAATGGGCTAAAATCATAGCCCCCATTTCGCTTTCAGTATAGAGCATAAAGTATATTTCATTTGATAACAACGAAATCCCAACTACTGCTGGCAATGTAATAAAAATCAATATTTGATAGGTCTTATCCATTGCATTTCGTAACGATACATATTCACCTTGCGTAAAATATTTTGTAATCGTCGGTACTAGCGCCGAAGAAAAACCTGTAGCTAGCATTACTGGGATAATGACAACCTTTTGTGTTGTAAAGTTAATCATCGATAAATACTTATCCGTTACTTCCGCTAAGCCTATAGATATCATAGCTCCATTAAATGTTAGCATATCTACTAATTGAAATAACGGATTAGCTACACCTACAAATACCATTGGAATCGAATACGTAATTACTTCTTTATATATGTTGGACATTGGTAGCTGTGTAGACGTAACACTTTGACTACGCAGTAAATCAAATTCAGGTTGATATTTTTTCCAATAATAATAAAGTACCAGCAACCCACCAATTGCCCCAATAAAGGCAGCAAATACTGCAAAGGAAAGAGCTGTTTCTGGTTTTCCTTTGAAAACTACCACAACTAAGAATGAACCACCCAATAACACAACAATACGAACAATTTGCTCCACTAACTGAGAAACAGCTGTAGGCTCCATTTTGTCATAGCCTTGGAAAAATCCACGCCAGAGGCTCATAAATGGTACTACAATTAACGCAAAGCTAATCCAGCGAATAACTGAGGCAATTTGCTCTACCGTAAAGGCCTGTTCATCACTTTTTATAACAAGACCCGCTATCGATGTAGCTGATAGAAAGAGAACAATAAACGCCGCTAACCCAGTACACAACATAATAAGTATGCCTGATTTCAAAAGCTTGCGGCCTGATTGGTAATCACCCATTGCATTGTATTTAGAAACAAATTTAGATACAGCAATTGGCGCACCCGAGATGGCTACTGCTAGCATAATCGAGTAGGGAATATATGCATATTGATAGAGGGCAACATTTTCCTCACCCACAATCGCATAAAACGGAAAAATATAAATTAATCCGAGCACCTTCGATAAAAACATTCCCATTGTTAATATCGCAGTACCTTTCATTAAATTGGACATCGTACCCATCCATTCATCGTAAAATCAATATTTTCATTTTCTTACCACTTATGAAATATTTGCTGTTAACGGCGCTTTCTTCAGTACACTAGGTTCTTTGAATGAAGCAGACAGGACTACTTCTTGAGCAGCACTTTCTGCACCCGAGCACTTTTTAAAGATGTTTCACAATAACTTGCAAACGCTGCCATATAAAAAAGCTTTCTTTCACTGTTAAAACTACAGTACTACAACCAACAAAAATCAGCAAAACAACAAGAAAGCACATCCTAGCAAAAATATTAAATAAGTAAACCAACTGTAATCTTAACATATTTATAGGTAAACAGACGCATAAACACACGAAAAAGTTCTAGAAAAACACAGCGCAATAAAAAAATTGCGGTTGTATCCACCACATAGAAAGTAGAAAGCTCAAAATAATCGGTGGAGATTAAGAAAACCCCCACCGATTAAAGCTACTTCTCTATTACATATCTACGAAAAATTGTTTATACCATACTAAGAACACATAAGCTGTCCAAATATAACGTCCACGATTCGCATTTCCTTCATAGTGCTCATCTAGATAGCCTACTAATTGTTTTGTATCAAAGAATTCATTGGCAAAATCAGTTGTAAACATTTCTTTTACCATTTTATAGTACTTTTCTTCACGAAGCCAGTGACGAATTGGCACTGGGAAGCCAAGCTTTGGACGTTTTGCCCATTCTTCAGGTAATTCCTGATGCGCAGCTTGACGAAGAACATATTTCGTATCAATGTCATTTACACGATATTTTGACGGAATATTTTTCGCTAATTCCATCACTTCTTTATCTAAAAATGGTACACGTAATTCAATAGAATGAGCCATACTCATTTTATCTGCTTTTAATAAAATATCGCCTGGCATCCAAAGATTTAGATCAAGATACTGCATTTTAGTAACATCATCGTCACCTGGAACTTCATCGTAAATACGTTTTGTAATCGATTTTACAGATGGACCATTTTTATAGTCTGGCTTCAATACATTTAATGCATCTTCTTCGTCCCATACAACCGCTTCCCCAATGAAGCGTTCTTCCACTGTTTGACCACCTTTAACAAGGAAGTGCGTATATTGATTTTTAGGTAACGCCTCTGCTATACCACGTAACGCTTTACGGATACCAAATGGAACTTTTTCATATTTTTGCATTTTGCCAGAATTTTGGTACCATGAGTAGCCACCAAAAATTTCATCTGCACCTTCACCTGAAAGTACTACTGTTACATCCTTCGATGCTAATTCAGAAAGGAAGTAAAGTGGTACAGAAGATGGGTTTGATTGTGGCTCGTCCATATGCCACTGAATTTTTGGTAATGCTTCAAAACACTCATCTGCCGAAATATATTTACGCTCATTTTGAATATCTAATGTATCAGATAAATCTTTTGCTAAATTTGTTTCATTAAACATATCCTCGTAGTCAGAGAAACCAACAGAGAAGGATTTATCAGGGCGTAATAATGCAGTAATATAACTTGAATCAATACCACCTGATAGGAAAGAACCAACCTTTACATCACTTATTTGATGTGCATCTACAGATTCTCTTACTGTTGTACGAATGTCGTCAACATATTTTTCAATTGGAGCTTCTTTTGCATGGAATTTTTTATCCCAATACTGCACAATTTGCTTTTGTCCATTTTTAATAAGCATATAGTGTGCTGGTGGTAATTTGTACACACCTTTAAAGAAAGTTTCATCCATTGAAGAATATTGGAACGTTAAATAAGGACGTAGCGCATTTTTATTTAATTCTTTAATAAATGATGGATGTGGTAAAAATGATTTAATTTCTGAACCGAAAATAAAAGTACCATCTGTTGTGTTTTCTGTGTAATACAGTGGCTTAATACCAAAGCCATCACGAGCGATGAATTGTAAATCATTCTTTTTATCCCAAATACAGAATGCGAACATTCCGCGAAGTTTTTTGACAAATTCTACTCCGTATTCAACATAACCATAAATAATAACTTCACTATCAGACTGCGTTTTAAAGTTGTGACCTTTTGCAACCAAATCCGCACGTAGCTCTTGGAAGTTAAAGATCTCTCCATTAAATACAAGAACGATGTTCCCATCCGCACTGTACAACGGCTGATTTGCCACGTCTGATAAGTCGATAATGCTTAATCGACGGAATCCTAACGTTACTTTATCATCACTGTGAATCCCACCGCTGTCTGGTCCACGGTGAATAATTGTATTCATCATATTTTCAATCGTTTGATGATGATTGATCACATTTGTTCCATTAATATAGCCTATAAATCCGCACATTCTATTTTTCACCTCATAATTTAGTGCATAACCTTTACCATAATAGCATGAAAAGACATTCATTTCATGCAGACAATACAGATAAAGCAAAACTTTCATCAGTGAGGTTATACTACACCGATTATTCGTTCAAACAACGAGCACTTTATCTCATTTAAAAACACTTTATTTTTCCATCTTCCTCCTAAATTTCACATTTGAAAGCTCATCACCGAAAGTTTTAGATGACATTGTATTAAAAAGTATGTCATGTGTATAAGTTGATTGTAGTGGAGACTAGGCGACTCCTTGGGGATTAGCGAATAGAGGAACGAAGGCTAAAACTATCACATCCTGTGATAACGCCTTCGTGACCAACATCGTGTTGGCCCGAGACCCTACAGCGAAGCGAAGCGAAGCGGCTCATCGGACGCCCCCAGGAAAGCGCCTAGTCGGAACGGAAATCAACTCCACGTTATGGTGACGAGCTACTTAAAGTAGAAGATAAAGCATTATAAAATACTTTTGTTATATTTTCAATGTGAAAGAAGCCCCTCTATATAGACTTCATGTATAATAGGAAAGATTCCTAATTTGAAGAGAAAGTGAGTTTTTAAATATATGTACGATGTTATCGTTATCGGTGGTGGTCCATCCGGTTTAATGGCTGCTATCGCTGCTGGAGAGCGTAAAAAGAAAGTATTATTACTAGAAAAAGGGACAAAGCTCGGCAAAAAATTGGCCATTTCAGGCGGCGGTCGCTGTAATGTCACAAATCGTTTGTCTGTTGAAGAAATAGTCAAACACATTCCTGGAAATGGACGTTTTCTTTACAGTCCTTTTACGGTTTACAATAACGAAGATATTATCGCATTTTTCGAAGGACTTGGTGTGGCATTAAAAGAGGAGGATCATGGGCGTATGTTTCCGGTATCCAACCGCGCACAAGATGTTGTAGATGCACTTATTCGTCAACTTCAGAGGCTACATGTTGAAGTACGCTTAAACACACCCGTTAACAAACTTTTAATGGATGAGGAAAAAATTCTCGGGGTACGCCTTACAGATGGCACAGAAATTCGTAGTGAGGCAGTAGTCGTAGCCGTTGGTGGGAAAGCTGTTCCACAAACAGGCTCAACAGGAGATGGTTATCCATGGGCAGAACGTGCTGGTCATACAATCACAACGCTTTTCCCTACCGAGGTTCCTGTTCTATCAAAAGAGGATTTTATTCAGGCTCGTGAGCTACAGGGGCTTGCGTTACGAGATGTCGCTGTCTCTGTTTTAAACAAAAAGGGCAAGGTGCTCGTAACACATCAAATGGATATGCTCTTTACTCATTTCGGAATAAGCGGTCCTGCAGTTTTACGCTGTAGTCAATTTGTCGTAAAAGAATTAATGAAAACAGGTTATGAGCCTGTGACAATGCGTATTCAAACTCTTGTTGATTATAATGAGGAAACATGCCTGCAATATTTAAACAGACTCATTAAAGAAGATCCAAAAAAAGCTGTAAAAAACGTTTGGAAAGGAATTGCGCCTGAACGCTGGCTATTATTTTTATGTGAACGTGCAGACATCGATGTCCAAATGACAGGCAATGAATTATCACAGGAAAAAATCCGCAACTTAGCTAGACTACTCGTCAATTTCACAATGACAGTTAGTGGTACGCAATCCCTTGAAAAAGCATTTGTCACTGGAGGCGGCATCTCTGTTAAAGAGATTGAACCAAAGACAATGGCTTCGAAGAAAAAGATTGGTTTATTTTTCTGTGGAGAAATCCTCGACATTCATGGCTACACAGGTGGCTATAATATAACGTCTGCACTCGTTACAGGACGTATTGCAGGGATGAACGCAGGAATGTAATATACTCTATGTCTCGGACTTCTATCAGCGATTTTTCGGGAGTTATCGGCGATTTCGATCCTTTTATCAGCGATTTTCAGCGAGTTATCGGCGATTCCAGGTTTTTATCAGCGATTTCTTTCAATTTATCAGCGATTCGAGCTACTTTCTATCATATAAAAAGCGAAAAGCGTGTCCTAAAAATACAGGACACGCTTTTTTAGCTATCTTTAGACATATATACTTCCTCATATGGTTGAATGATGACAAAACCTTCACCTGAAAAAGCCATCTGAATAGATTCACCACTACCACGGCCGATAAATGTTCGGAAGCTAATATCTGTTTTAAATTCTGGTGCCAAATTACCTGACCATGCTACTGTGGCATGTGGATCAGTATAGATCGTTTCACCAGGCTTCACTAACAATGTTAACGGTTCGAAATGAGTTGTAATGGCTACCTTCCCTCTTCCTTGTAAGGTTACATTAAACAGCCCACCTGACATGACTCCTGCCATTTTACGCATTAAATGAATATCCCAATCTATACTTGGCTCAAAGGCGAGTAAATCATTGCCGTTTACACAAATACTTTCATCCTTTAAATCGAAAACCGTTATTTTTTTCCCTTGATCGGCTAAATAAAGTCGCCCCTTACCTTTCGCTTTCATAAGTTGTGTACCTTCGCCTGTTAATGCTTTTTTAAACATTTTACCTAGGCCATGCTCTAGCACACGTTCACGCTCAAATTTTATATCTCCTATGTAAGAAATCATCGCGCCCATTTTCGACCAAACCTCGCCATTTAGGTTGACCTCTAATACACGCTCAGTTTCTAACTCGAAATATTCATTTTCGTTGTCGTCCTGCTGTGTTTTATTAATAAACTCATTTAAAGAAAATTTCCCCATATCAATCTGCCTCCTCATTTACTTTATATACGCATTAACTTTTAAAAAGATTCAATCAACAAAAGGTATACTTCTACTTGAATTTAGCACTCTAACTAGACTTACTCAATAGATCATTAGCGGTTGCTATTTTTCTGACAAATACGATTCCAACTAGCAATAAATCAATGCACAAGGCAGTACTGTTATTATTTTATGCTGAATGAAGATAAAATAGGGTGAAAAAAATCCCTAGTTTTAGGAAACCCTTTTGAAAATTGATTATTGAACCATGCATTTGCTTTCCGTTACAAAATTTCTCTTTTGGTAGCGAAATCACTTTATTTCCCGTAATGATATTGACATCAGACACCGACTGTTATACATTAAACAGAGATTAATCAAGTGTTATATAACAACAACTATAAAAAAAGACCATACAAGCGTCATGTGCGAAATGACACTCATATGGCCAATACCTTCAAGTGCGAATTGAAAGTATTATTTATTGTGTAGCGGAGACGTCTCCAACCTTTTGAGAAGCTTCTTTTAATGCTGTGCGTTTACGTACATCTGCACGTAAAGTTAATGAAATAATTAATGAAGCTGCAATTAACCCTGTAAACACATAGAATACTGGAATATAGCTTCCATAAGCATTTTTAATTGCGCTTACTAAAAGTGGGCCAAATACGCCACCTATTGACCATGTAGTTAATAAATAACCATGAATAACACCAAGTTGCTTCGTACCGAATAAATCACTTGCAAATGCAGGTAAATTCGAGAATCCTCCACCATAGCAACTAACAACTAAGAAAATAAGTGCTTGGAAAATAATTACGTTTGTTGTATATGGTAAGACGATAAATGTAACTAGCTGTGCGATAAAGAAAATTACAAAGACGTTCGAACGACCAATATAGTCAGACACAGCAGCCCATACTAAACGACCACCACCATTAAATAATCCCATTACTCCTACCATTGCTGCGGCTCCCGCAACTGATAATCCTACAATTTCCTGAGCCATTGGAGATGCAACAGAAATCATCATAATACCTGCTGTTACGTTTACTAAATGCATCGACCATAGCATCCAGAAATGCTTAGTTTTTACAGCTTCACGCGCTGACATTACTGCTAAATCTTTTTTCACAACTTCTTTACCATTGTTTGCAGCCGCTTTCATATTCGCTGGCATATAATCAGGTGCAGGCGGTACTATATATAAAGCCCCTAAAATCATTAACGTGAAATAACTTGCCCCTAAAATAAAGTAAGTTGTAGAAATACCCACAGCCTCCATTAAGTTAGCTGCGACAGGCGCTGTAATTAGTGCCCCTGATCCAAATCCAAGTACAGCCATACCTGTTGCTAAACCTCGACGGTCTGGGAACCATTTTACTAATGTCGATACAGGTGAAATATAACCAATACCCATACCCAATCCACTTAGTAAACCATATGTTAACCAGTACATTGTTACGGAATCCATTGAAATCGCCACACCAGCACCAGCTTGTCCTGCTCCAAATAGAACAGCTGCTATCATCGCAGATTTACGTGGCCCCATTTTCTCTACTAAGCTACCAAATAACGCTGCGGAAGAACCAGCAAGCCCCATCATTATTGTAAAGGCAATCGTTACGTTTGTTTCGCTCCATCCCATTTCTGTGACAATCGGTAGCTTGTATACACTGTATGCATAGGCTCCACCGATCGAAAGATGAATAGCGATTGCGGATAATGCAATTAACCATCTATTTTTATTCATAAATTCTCTTTTCTCCCCTCTTTTGCTACCTGTGAAAGTTTTATGAACGTCCATGTAAAACAATTTACCATTTAGAATTATTCAAATGCAAGATGTTTTTTTAAAAAATATTATTTCTCCAAAAAGTATTTTATTTTTTACCCTAGTAATATGATAACGAAAACCCTACAGTCTCTAAGTAAATAGATGTTTATTAAACGAAAATTATTACATTTTTTAGCTAATATTATTTTTCTACTCTATTATCCAACCACTATTAAATTATTTTGATATAATTAATTTTGTGCATATTTTCACATGTAACCTATATGTATTTCACTTTTCCTCCCCCTCACAATTTCTCCATACTTCATTAAAAGACCATAAACAAATATTCATTACATAGAAATATCTAGAACAAAAGAGAATTTTAAAACTTAAATAAATGAATTTCTTTCGTATAAAAAGGAAATCAAAAAAAATATTATATTACACTTTTAACTTTTAATGGATTTTAAATCAAATAAATACAATACACATTTTGCATATTTCAAAATGAATAATCATTACCCATTCATTTTTATTATTCAAATATATATTTTTTCTTTTAAAAAGAATCCTGCATATTCTTTTTAACTATGGCCAGTCATGCTTTTAAATTCAAAAACAACTAAACCTATCAGTTTTCATAAATACATTTGCTATAGCACACAAATAAAAACAGTTCTTTTTAAATGGAGTTCATAATTAATCTAGTAATATATCAAAAAGAGATGCTCTGGAATAATTCGAGCATCTCTTTTTCTTTAGTTTCTCTTTTTATAGAGAATAAAAGAGAAATATAATTATTGTAGGTCCTATTACGATCGATGAAATAATCGTTACGTAATGTCTTTTTTCTTCACGCCCATAATAATATTCAATCATAATAGAACTTACCATGGCGACAGCTAAAAATCCGCATATTGCTGCTGTATATAAAAACCAGCCATTTATATTAAATAAAATTATAACCACTGCATTTATAAACTTAGCAATATACGTTGTAAGTTGATGGCCTGTATTGATATATTTTGGCTCCTTTGGAATGCTAAACATTTTTCGAATAGCTTTTTCAATAAGCCACAATAGAAAGAGAGCAATTATTAAAAAAGTAAACATCTCACCGAAACTAATATCTTTATCATCTTTTCGCATAAGGGCAATAAATGCTAAGGCAGTATCTTCATCTTTCACTTTGTAAAAGATATTTGTATGTCGATCGCTAAAAGCTAGCTGCTCATCGTTTAAGAACATTTTCAGTTGCACAGCCTGCCCATTGTCAAACTCCACCCATACATCACGAAATGCAAAATAATTAGTATCCTTCTGCGATATAACTGCTTTCTGTAGCACATTGGCTATGAGCGTTGTTTCTGAATCTTTTTTATAAGCTCGTTGTCCTATGATCCAGCCAGTTCTTCCAGCCTTAAAGGAATCTCCCTCCCAATTATGTGCACTAGTAAATTGTTTAATATCTTCATGTTGGGCTAGTTCAACAACCGTAGCATGCTTAGCTGTATCTATTTGCTTCCATGGACCAATTAAAATCAAACAGAGTAACGTCACGACTGCTCCAATGATAATCGCTGGATATTGCCATCTATGAGGTTGTTTATTTTGCTGATATACATTTTGCAAAATACTCTCCTGCAATTGTTGCGAAAACCGTGGGGCTTCTCCAAGTTCTTTATCCAGTTTATCCTTAAAAGATGTCATCTTCTAGCACCTCCCAATGACTTTTGTCCAGTTTTTCCTGCAATATTTGTCTAGCTCTACGCAGTCTTGTTTTCACTGTATTTTCTGTACATACAAGAACCTCTGCTATCTCTCGAACCTTTAATTCTTGATAATAATAAAGAATTATAACCTCTCTATAGATGATCGGAAGCTCAAACAAGGCTGCTGTCAAAATTCTTAGCTCATCCTTTTCAAGTAAATTTGTTTCAGGCGTTCGCTTGCTGACTCCGATGTGCAGCTTTTCAAATAAAATATGACGTTTATTTTTCCAGCTTCGTAAATAGTCATGACTTTTATGTACTGTTATTTTTACTAAATATGTTTTTAGTGAGGATCTTTGTTCAAAGCGCTCCTGCTGCCGATAATAGGCAAAAAACACATCTTGAACGATTTCTTCTGCAATTGTCCAGTCTTTAACATATAGATAAGCTACTCGAAGACAATACTCACCATGCTCATCCATAATATTCGCTAAATGCTCACTCAAACAAACACCTCCTATTCACACTATAGTCGTATCGAAATCTCAGTTGGTTTCAGTAGAAAAGAAAAAAGCGCCCAAATATTGGACACTTTTTACATTATTATTTAACTACAATATTAACAAGCTTGCCTGGAATGACAATAATTTTTATTAAATTTTTGCCTGCCATATACTCTTGTACTTTGTCATCTGCAAGTGCTACTTTTTCGATTTCTTCTTTTGAAGCATCTTTCGCTACGATGATTTTTGCACGTACTTTGCCGGCAACCTGAACTGCGATTTCCACTTCATCATCAACAAGTTTAGACTCGTCATATGTTGGCCATTCCTTATATGCAAGTGTTTCGTTATGACCTAAAATCTGCCATAACTCTTCTGCAACGTGCGGAACCATTGGAGCTAACATCTTCACAAAACCTTCAGCGTATGCTGTTGGAATAACATCTGCTTTGTAGCAATCATTGATGAATACCATCATTTGTGAAATAGCTGTATTGAAGCGAATTCCTTCGTAATCCTCTGTCACTTTTTTCACAGTTTGATGATATGACTTTTCAAGAGTTTTGTCATCAGACGCTTGAATTTTAGCAGCGATTGTACCGTCTTCTTCATTGGTAAATAAACGCCAAATACGATCTAAGAAGCGACGTGCCCCGTCCAAGCCATTTGTTGACCATGCAACAGAAGCTTCAAGTGGCCCCATAAACATTTCATATAGACGTAAAGTATCAGCACCATGTGAAGAAATGATTTCATCAGGGTTAACGACATTGCCTTTTGATTTAGACATTTTTTCATTACCTTCACCAAGAATCATCCCTTGGTTAAATAATTTGTGGAATGGCTCTTTCGTGTGTACAACACCTAGATCGTATAATACTTTGTGCCAGAAGCGAGCGTATAGTAAGTGTAATACGGCATGCTCTGCCCCACCGATATAAATATCAACTGGTAACCAGCGTTTTAGTAACTCAGGGTCCGCAATTGCTTCTTTATTTGTTGGGTCAATATAACGTATGAAGTACCAGCTAGAACCTGCCCACTGTGGCATCGTGTTCGTTTCGCGACGACCTTTTTTGCCTGTTTCAGGGTCAACAACATTTACCCATTCAGAAATATTCGCTAGTGGAGATTCACCAGTACCTGAAGGACGAATATTATCTGTTTTAGGTAGCATTAATGGTAATTCTGATTCCGGCACTGGTGTCGTTGTACCATCTTCCCAATGAATCATAGGGATTGGCTCACCCCAGTAACGTTGACGAGAGAATAACCAGTCGCGAAGACGGTAAGAGATTTTCTTCTCCCCTACGCCTTTTTCCTCAAGCCATTCAATTGCCTTAGCAATACCGTCCTCTTTGTTTAAGCCATCAAGGAAGTCAGAGTTAATGTGCTTACCATCCCCTGTGAATGCTTCTTTACTAATGTCTCCACCTTCAAGTACAGGAATAATTTCTAAACCAAATTCTGTTGCGAATTCATAGTCGCGCTCATCATGTGCTGGAACCGCCATGATTGCACCAGTACCGTATGATATTAATACGTAGTCCGCAATCCAAATCGGCATTTTTTTACCGTTAATTGGATTGACTGCATAGGCACCTGTGAATACGCCTGTTTTTTCTTTCGCTAAATCTGTACGCTCTAAATCAGATTTCAATTTTACTTTATCTAAATAAGCTTCAACAGCTTGACGTTGTTCAGCAGTTGTAATTTGCTCTACTAATTTATGCTCAGGTGCAATAACACAGTATGTAGCACCAAATAATGTATCAGGACGAGTTGTAAACACTGTGAAGTTTTCATCTGTGCCATCAATGTTAAATGTTACTTCTGCACCTTCCGAACGACCAATCCAGTTACGTTGCATATCCTTAATAGACTCTGGCCAATCAACTTCCTCTAAGTCATCGATTAAACGGTCAGCATAGGCTGTAATTTTAAGCATCCATTGTTTCATTGGACGACGTTCTACAGGATGACCACCACGCTCTGACTTTCCATCAATAACTTCTTCGTTTGCAAGTACTGTTCCAAGTGCTGGACACCAGTTTACAGCTACTTCATCTACATAGGCTAAGCCTTTTTTATAAAGTTGGATAAAGATCCATTGTGTCCATTTATAATATTCTGGATCTGTTGTGTTAATTTCACGATCCCAATCATAGCTAAAGCCTAGCTCTTGGATTTGACGCTTGAATGTCGCAATATTTTTCGCTGTAAATTCTGCTGGGTCATTTCCTGTATCAAGTGCATATTGTTCTGCTGGTAAACCGAAAGCATCCCAGCCCATAGGATGTAGGACGTTATAGCCTTGCATACGTTTAAAGCGGGAAAGAATGTCTGTTGCTGTGTATCCCTCTGGATGCCCTACATGAAGACCTGCACCAGATGGGTATGGGAACATATCTAACGCATAAAATTTTGGTTTTTCTGTTTCATTTTCAGTTTTGAAAGTTTTATTATCAGCCCAATATTGCTGCCACTTTTTTTCGATTTGTTGATGATTAAAACTCATTATTTTTCCTCCTTTGAATGTGTCATGCTTTTCACTAGAATTGACAAAATATTTAAAAAATAAAAAAACTCGCCCCTTTCTTTATCAGAAAGGGACGAGAGAATTCGTATCTCCCGCGGTACCACCCAAATTAGTGATCACACTCGGCTCTAGCTTCCTTAACGCGGAAGGAACGGCACGCGCTATTTCACGCGGGCAGACTCAGAAGGCGAGTTCAATTTGCTTTCCTACTAGCTCCCACCAACCGCTAGCTCTCTAAAAAGAACCACAAATCTACTATTCCTCATCACTGTCTTTACATGTATTGCATTTATTCTAATGGAAAGTACTAAAAAGCACAAGCCTTTGTTAACATACTAACCCATTACTGAATAATTAAATCCTTTTTCTCCGTTGGTAGGGGGGATAACTCCTGACATTCACGAAAAGCAAAATGCTTACATCCAATGCATTTATTTGTATCTAAATAGCTGAAAGCTTTATTAATCGCCTCTCCTGTATGCTGATAGAAATTCTCTTCACCAATTGCAGTATATAAGCCATTGTTTTGTAGTGCTATTTTCAAATCATCTTGCACACCTGTAACTAAAATGGTACCACCCTGCGTTTTGAAATTTTGAATGATATTACTAAAATACGCCTCACCTGTTGAATCCATAAAGGGCACTTTACTCATGCGTAATATCAAAACTTTTTGTTGATGATGAATGGAACTTACAATTGCCTGCTCAAAAGTTTGAGCTGCACCAAAGAAAAGTGGGCCCTCGATCGTATAAATACTAATTTGTGGACAGTCATGCTTCTGATGAACAACATGTGATTGCACTTTTCCACTCTTTAACGAATGGTCTGGTAATACCTTTGTTACTACTAGCTTTTCGCTCATACGCTTCGCAAATAATACGACTGCTAACACGAGCCCAACCTCTACAGCTAATGTTAAACTTGTAAAAACAGTAAGAAGAAACGTAATGATTAAAACGAGAGAATCTCCTGATTTTAATTTAACAATATGTGCAAAATGCTTTTGTTCACTCATATTCCATGCCACAACCATTAAAACTGGAGCCATACTTGCTAATGGAATATGTGAAGCAAAGGGCGCTAACAATAATAAAGTGACTAATACAAATACACCGTGAATAACACCTGATATTGGTGATACTGCTCCTGTTTTTATATTCGTCGCAGTACGAGCAATAGCACCCGTTGCAGGAATCCCACCAAAGAAAGGAGTGATAATATTAGCAATTCCTTGACCAACAAGTTCTCGATTACTATTATGTTTTGTATTTGTCATGCCATCCGCTACTACTGCAGATAGAAGTGATTCAATTCCACCAAGCATGGCAATTACAAACGCTGGCCCAATAAGTAGCTGAATTCGCTCAAATGTGATATCCGGAATTGCAAAATTCGGTAATGTATTCGGAATTTGACCATAGGCCGTTGCTATTGTGGCAACTTGTCCAGAAAAAAAGAACGTTGCAACTAATGTAGAAACAACAATCCCCGCTAGCGCCCCTGGTACTTTAGGTAATACTTTCGGTGTTATTAAAATAATAATAAGACTAATGATTGCCGTTAAAACACTATAAAGGTTTGTCGTACCAATATGCAAAACAATTTCTTTTACATTGTCAATAAAATACTCATGTCTCTTAATATTAGTCAAACCTAAGAAATTGGCAATCTGACCTGTAAAAATACTAACCGCAATTCCTGCTGTAAATCCTATCGTTACAGGACGAGGAATAAATTTAATTAATGAGCCAAGTTTAAAGATACCCATTAAACACAAAATAATCCCGGCCATTAATCCTGCGACCAGTAAGTTTTCATAGCCATACGAAATGACTATTCCAAGCAGAATTGGCACAAAAGCACCTGTAGGTCCCCCGATTTGATACTTCGAACCACCCAAAAGTGAAATAAGTATCCCAGCAATAACAGCTGTATATATTCCATACTCAGGCTTAACACCTGACGCAATGGCAAAGGACATTGCCAGCGGTATTGCCACAATCCCGACAATAATCCCTGAAATTAAATCTTTCTTCAAATGATGAACAGAATATCCTTCATATCGTCCTGTAAACAGTGACTTCATCTATAAATCTTCCCTTCAAAATAATAGCAAGGTAAATGTTTCATAAGAACTCAGTCTACAAAATTTACATATCCTCTTCATTATTTTCGTTAATAGTCATTTCTTCTAATCTTGAAATTGTATTTATTAAGTGATTGTTGAAAATATCTTTTGCGACACCAAGTAATTCTCCAATCATCGGATCACTCAAAGAATAGTAAACTTTTTTCCCCTCTTTCGTCCCATACACAATATTTTTGCTCCGTAATACACTTAATTGCTGGGAAACAGCTGAGCCTTCTTTTTCTAAGCAGCTTTGAATTTCATTGACATTCTTTTTACCATCTACTAATAATTCCAATATTCTAATTCGTAATGGATGTGCTAAAGCTTTAAAAAAGTCTGCCTTAAATTGCTGCAAGCTCTCTTCCACATAAATCCCTCCACGGAACTTCATTTTTATATATTCAAATATTTGAATATGTATGAATGATTGTACGCTAATATATGCTTACTTTCAATATCAAACATTAAAAAACGAACAAAAAACGTGTTTCCCACACAGTTTTTGCTCGTTCCCTCAAAATATTTGTTAAATTTACCCTATTAATCTGTCACTGTTTTATTCTTTCGTAAAGGATAATCATAGATAAGGCATGGAATAATCGCAAACAATACAATAATTACTAGAATTGATACGAGCGCAATCATGCCAAACTGATCGACCATAACACCACCAAATAATGGGCCAATCATACGACCTGTTGTTGCTGCACTATTAATAATTCCTTGATAAAAGCCCTGACGCCCTTTTGGTGCAAGCTGATTGGCGATGGTAGGTAAAGCAGGCGTATAAAACATTTCACCAAAAGTTAACACGACCATTGCTGCCCCAAACATTTTAAAATCACTTGCAAATGCAATGATTCCAAAGGATATTGCGATGAGGGTAACACCAAATACTAATTGACGCTTCAATTTATTTTCCCAACGTTTTACTAGCGGCGCAATTAGCGGTTGCCCTAAAACGATGAGAAGGCCATTAATAGTCCATAGTAAGCTGTACTGTTTCAATCCTAATCCTAAATCTTGCGTATAGGAAGAAATAGTCGCACTCCATTGTGAATACGCTAACCAGCATAGCACAGAGGATGAACTTATAATTAATAATGCATAAAACGGTGCTTTATTAATAATTCGCTTACTTTCACTCACGACATTCTTCGGAGCAATGCTACCCTCTTCTAATTGTTTAAAAGTAAATAAAGCTATAAAAAAGAACAAAATATACATGGCTAAGTTGACCTTAAAGACGTAGTCAAATTGGTAATCAGCAACAACCCCGGCAAGTGCAGGTCCAATTGCCACTCCTAGATTTTGAGCTAAATAAATAGCGTTAAAGGCCTTTCGTCCACCCTCAGGCCACGCAGTTCCAGCTAAAGCAAACATCCCAGGGAATACGATACCTCCACTAAAGCCAAGTATCGTTAATATCCACACATAATGTGGCCAGCCATGCCAAATCGTTAGGGCTATTAATGAGGCAATCGTCAAAAGAATGCCAAACATTGTTGATTTATAGCCACCTATTCTATCAAATAAATAACCACCCAAGAGATTCCCTATTACACCGGCAGCAGAATTCAACATCAACACAAAGCCAGCCATCGCAAGTGACTTCCCTAAATAATCGTGCAAATAAATGGCGTTTAATGGCCATAAAAATGAGTTGCCCGTCGTGTTCACAAGCATTCCGATAATTAAAAACCAAACGCTTTTTGGCATAAAATATCCTCCAATATTTCGCTACTCTAAATAGTTAGTTTATGTTGAAAAATACAAAAGTACAAGAAAAATAAATTTACTCTTTTTACATAGACTTTAGAACGCTATTAATGAAGGTATTTTTAGTGTTGGTTACGAAAAGCACTCTTTGATTCGCTCAGGTCATTGTCCTTTTTGCTCAGCTACCTCCATGATTCGCACCAGTCGTCTTATTTTTTCGCTCAGCTTTCCCAGTATTAAATAGTAAAGTCCTTAATAATAAATTCTTACCTCATGACGGAACCATTGACACATGATAAAATATAGTGTTAGAGGAGTGAAATAAATGACAGAAACAAACTTTCCTTTTCCTTCAGACGGGAAAAGATATTATACATGGAATCGCTATTTACGTGAGCAATTTGGTCATAAAGTTTTTAAAGTAGCACTAGACGCAGGCTTCGACTGCCCAAATCGTGATGGAACCGTTGCCTTTGGAGGTTGTACGTTTTGTAGTGCAGCAGGTTCAGGTGATTTTGCGGGCAACAAAGTTGATCCTATTGAGGTGCAATTTGCTGAAATACGTGACAAAATGCATCAAAAATGGAAGGATGGCAAATACATGGCCTACTTCCAAGCGTATACAAATACACATGCGCCGCTACCAGTGTTAAAGGAAAAATTTGAAGCTGCGTTGGCTCAAGAAGGTGTTGTTGGATTATCCATCGCAACTCGCCCGGACTGTCTACCAGATGATGTAGTCGAATATTTAGCTGAATTAAACGAGCGCACTTATTTGTGGATTGAGCTTGGGCTTCAAACTGTTCATGAAAAAACTGCAAATCTTATAAATCGTGCCCACGATTATGCAACCTATGTGGAAGGTGTTGAAAAGCTACGAAAACATGGTATTCGAGTTTGTTCGCACATTATTAATGGTCTTCCTCTTGAAGATTATGACATGATGATGGAAACTGCTTGTGAAGTTGCAAAGCTCGATGTACAAGGTATTAAAATTCATTTACTGCACCTTTTAAAGGGTACACCAATGGTTAAGCAATACGAAAAGGGTATGTTAGAATTTTTAGATCAGGACGTTTATACAAAACTTGTAGCAGATCAACTTGAAATTCTACCACCAGATATGGTTATTCATCGTATCACGGGCGATGGACCAATTGATTTAATGATTGGCCCGATGTGGAGTGTTAATAAATGGGAAGTATTAAATGGCATTGATGCTGAGCTTGAACGACGTGGAAGCTGGCAAGGGAAATTTTATCAAGCTGAGGTTGCCAAATGAAGTTACAGCGCGTTTTACAATATGCTCAACAGCTAATAAAAGAAACAGTTAAAGAGGGCGATACTGTAGTGGATGCCACAGCAGGAAACGGCTACGATACATTGTTTTTAGCACAGCTTGTCGGCGATGAAGGCCAAGTATACGCCTTTGATATTCAAAAGAGCGCTGTTGATGCAACTCTCCATCGCCTTTTAGATAATGGCTTAGAGCATCGTGCACTTGTCTTACATAGAGGGCATGAAGAAGTAGTCAACTATGTACACAAGCCAGTAGCTGCTGCAATTTTTAATCTTGGGTATTTGCCTGGAAGTAATCACGACATCATTACACAGCCAAATACGACAATACAAGCAATTGAAGATTTACTACAACTGCTCAAAATCGGTGGTCTTATTGTCCTTGTCATTTATCATGGTCATCCGGGTGGTAAGGAAGAACGAGATGCTGTCATAGAATATGTTAGTCAACTTCCCCAAAAATATGTACATGTATTAAAATACGAGTTTCTAAATCAACAAAATGATCCACCCTTTGTGATTGCTTTAGAAAAAGTGAAAGATTACTCGTTAAGTTAATTAGCTAGTTTTAATATTTAAGGCATGATTCCGATAACGCATTGGAATCATGCCTTTTAATTTAGAAAAAAAATATCCCCCGATGGCGCGGGGGGCATCCGATGATCCCCAAGGAGTTGCCTAGCCTCCACTACAATCAACTTATACATTTGGCATACGTTTTAACAAATTTCATCTACAACTTTTGGTGTTAAGTCTTTTTTATAGCAAACAAAAAAACTATCTAATAGAATGTTAAATCTATTAGATAGCTTTCTCTCTATCATCTATTTATTTTTACGTTTCTCATTATAGTCTACCCAGAAATCTGCACCTTTAATTCCTAGTTTACGAGGATCAAAAACAGGATCTTTTCCTTCTTTTTTCTGTTTCTCATAATCCTTTAATGCGACTATAGCAGGCTTCATAATAATTAAAATTGCTATAACGTTAATCCAAACCATTAAGCCAAGTCCAACATCCCCCATTGCCCAAGCAAGGTCGGATGTACGAATAGTACCGTAAAATGCAGAAATTAAAATTGCAAATTTAGCTAGCCAAATGACGACTTTTTCTGTAGCTCCTGAGAATAAATAAGCCACATTTGTTTCGGCAATGTAGTAGTATGCCATAATCGTTGTAAAAGCAAAGAAGAATAATGCAATCGCTACGAATGGTCCACCAAAACCTGGTAGTGAAGAGTCAACTGCATATTGTGTGTATGCTGCGCCTTCTTTAATACTTTTCGCAAATGTGATTTGTTCTTCCCCAGTTAATCCACCTTTATTGAAATCGCCAACATAAACAAATGAATCAGCGCCCGCTTTTTCATCGTGTACATTATACATACCAGTAAATAAAATCATAAATGCTGTAGCTGTACAGATTAATAAAGTATCAATATATACAGAAGCTGCTTGTACGATACCTTGTTTAGCAGGGTGTGATACTTCTGCAGCCGCTGCCGGATGCGCACCTGTCCCTTGACCTGCTTCATTTGAATAAATACCGCGTTTAACCCCCCATGCAATAGCGGAGCCAATAATACCACCAAAGATTTCTTGTGCACCAAATGCGCTAGAAAAAATTAATGAAAATACAGCTGGTACTTCTTTAATATTCATTGCAATAATGATGACGGCCATAAGAATATATGCTAATGCCATAAACGGTACAATGATCTGTGCAGCATTGGCAATCCATTTAACACCACCGATAATAATAGTGCCTAATAATACAACAATAATAAGTCCTGTAATCCAAGTCTTAACATCGAAAGCGTTTTCAACCGCTGTCGCAATTGCATTCGATTGAACACCCGGCATCAAAATTAACATGGCAGCCAATGCGGCAACAGCAAAAATAACTGCAAACCACTTTTGCCCCATTCCTTTTTCTATGTAAAAAGCTGGCCCACCACGATATTCTGTATCTTTTTCTTCTTTATAAATTTGAGCCAACGTCGACTCAACGTAAGCAGTTGCCGCACCGATAAAGGCGATTGCCCACATCCAAAATACAGCACCAGGTCCCCCCATCCCGATTGCTGTAGCTGTACCGGCTATATTACCTGTACCTACTCGACCAGATAATGCGATAGACATCGCTTGGAAAGATGAAATCCCCTTATCCGATTTTTCGCCTTTAAACATTAAAACAAACATATCTTTAATGTGTCTTACTTGTAGGAACCGTGTAATGATTGAAAAAAAGAGCCCAATTAACAAAATGCCATAAATAAACCACGGTCCCCATAAAATCTCATTAATTTTCCCAACAATTGTTTCCATTTAACCCCTCCAATTTGAAAAAATGTAACTTAAGACATTATAGTATTACACTTTTCAGAAAATTACAACATTATATTCAAGTAACAATAAGTTAGTAATTTTCTAGTTAATTAGAGAGGTAATTCACTATTCAATTATATAGCCAATTCTTCGAAGAGCATTATTAATAAAATCACGTATATAAACAAAAATCTCATCACGTTCTACTTCATGGAATAAATTATGATAACAGTTTGCCCATTCTTTGAATTGAAACTCTGTAAATTCCATCTGATGTAGCCAGTTTCGTGTTTGTTTAGTTTCAGTAATATTATCTTTTTCAGCTGTCATAACTAACATAGGCATATTAGGGAATTCAGCCTTAGGTAATAACACTAAATTGCGCATCATTTGCTGTAGTTCTCGATACCATTTCACTGAAACGACTGACGAAAAAGGAACCTCATCCTTCATCTCATCTCTACCTTCTAAACTGCGCGTTATTGATTCTAATGTAATTTCATGGGTCAGCTTCACATTTGCAGTCAGGGCACTTAAACTAGTTAAAGCATTTGATAGTTTACCTGGTAATAGTTTTAAATGAAGCCAAGGTGAAGTTAAGATAATCCCTGCACATTCATATTTTCGTTTTTGCATGGTATGTAGTAATAGTGTCGCACCAAGCCCATGTCCTATTAAAAAGACAGGTAAATTATACGAAAAAGCATTCTCGATTAAATGCCTTGTATATTTGTTGTATTCTTTAAAATCTTCATCGTGAACACGAGAAAACCCTACATTTACTCCATGATTAGGTAAATCACCCATGACTATGTGGAAGCCTTCCAATCTAAGTTTTTCTATAAGCCATGCATACCATCGGTGATTTTCATATGCACCATGAAGAATAGCAACCACAGCCTTTGCTTGTCCATCAGCTTCCCATTTCCACATTTCACATAGTCCTCCTAAAAAAATAATTACACAATGATTATATCGGAATATCTAGCACATTTTAATTTTATATTTCCATCAAGTTGCGTATTTGATACGATAATATTACATCATAGAAAGAAAAGAGGCGATCCTCATGATCTATCCATTTAAAGGTAAAACACCCAATATCGATCCATCTGTTTTTATTGCCGATTATGCAACCGTTACTGGTGACGTTACAATAGGTGCTGAAACTACAATTTGGTTTAATACAGTTATTCGAGGAGATGTATCACCTACAATTATCGGAAAAAGAGTTAGTATTCAAGACCTCTGTTGCTTACATCAAAGCCCTAAATATCCACTTATTATTGAAGATGAAGTAACAGTCGGACATCAAGTAACTTTACATAGCTGTACGATTCGTAAAAAAGCCTTAATAGGTATGGGCTCTATAGTATTAGACGGAGCGGAGATTGGAGAGGGTGCATTCATTGGGGCCGGTAGTCTTGTACCTCCAGGCAAAGTCATTCCTCCAAATAGCTTAGCATTAGGTCGTCCCGCAAAGGTTGTAAGAAAATTAAATGATGAAGATATAGAAGATATGGAACGCATCATACGTGAATATGTAGAAAAAGGGCAATACTATAAATCTCTTCAAACAGAAAATAAATAGCTATATCAACAGCTCCACGTTTGCTTGGACAACCGAGCCATACATATTAGGAGCTTTTTTTCGATAAAAAAAGTGAAAGGGGCTATTAGAATGTTGAGCCCCTTTCTGTAATAATATTTTAAAATATTTTTTCAGCTACTTTATTACTTTAGCTAGATAGTTTATAAACCTGCTTTTTCTTTTAATGCGTCAGCTTTGTCTGTTTGTTCCCAAGGTACATTTAAGTCTGTACGACCGAAGTGACCATATGCTGCAGTTTGCTTATAAATAGGGCGACGAAGGTTAAGCATTTTAATAATCCCTGCTGGGCGTAGATCAAACAGCTCGCGTACCCATTTTACAATTTCACTTTCCTTCACTTTTCCTGTCCCAAATGTATCGACAGCAATGGATACAGGTTGAGCAACACCAATCGCATAAGCTAGTTGTACTTCAGCTCGATCTGCTAAGCCAGCTGCTACAATATTTTTTGCTACATAGCGTGCTGCATATGCCGCTGAACGGTCCACCTTAGTTGCGTCTTTACCAGAGAAAGCACCTCCACCATGACGCGCATACCCACCGTATGTATCAACGATGATTTTACGTCCAGTTAGACCAGCATCCCCTTTTGGACCACCAATTACAAATCGGCCAGTTGGGTTGATGAAATATTTAGTATTGGCATCTAGTAATTCACTTGGAACTACTGGGGCAATAACGAATTCTTTTAAGTCTGCTTGAATTTGTTCAAGTGTAGCTTCTTCATCATGCTGTGTTGAAATTACAATTGTATCAACGCGTACTGGTACATTGTTTTCATCATATTCAATCGTTACTTGCGTTTTTCCGTCCGGACGTAAATATGCTAGTTCGCCAGATTTACGCACTTCCGTTAAACGACGAGCCAATTTATGCGCTAAACTAATTGGTAATGGCATAAGCTCTGGCGTTTCGTTACATGCATAGCCGAACATTAAGCCTTGGTCACCTGCGCCAATTGCTTCAATATCTGCGTCAGTCATAGAGCCTTCACGCGCCTCTAATGCTTGGTCAACACCTTGAGCAATATCTGGTGATTGCTCGCCAATAGCAACAAGTACAGCTAGGTTTTCAGCATCAAAGCCATATTTTCCGCGTGTATAACCGATTTCTGCTACAGTATCACGAACGATACCTTTAATATCTACATATGTAGAAGTAGTAATTTCTCCTGCTACTAATACTAAGCCTGTTGTTACTGTTGTTTCACACGCTACACGTGCGTTTGGATCTTCTGCTAAAATAGCATCTAAAATGGCATCCGAGATTTGATCACAAATTTTGTCTGGATGTCCTTCTGTTACACTCTCTGATGTAAATAGTCGACGGTTTGTCATTTGATTTTCCTCCTATTACTTTAACAAATAATATTTGCGAATTAATACGGTACTCATTACCCATGTTCAAGTCCGCTCCTAAGGATTGAACTCTCAAGCCGTTGTTGCTGTCGCTACGTTCGCACTACGCTTTCGCACAGAAAAAACATTTGTTGCTGTCGCTACGTTCGCACTACGCTTTCGCACAGAAAAAAACATTTGTTGCTGTCGCTACGTTTGCACTACGCTTTCGCACAGAAAAAAACATTTGTTGCTGTCGCTACGTTTGCACTACGCTTTCGCACAGAAAAAACATTTGTTGCTGTCGCTACGTTTGTACTAATAAACAGCTCTGCTTTTAACACGAGGATTTCGAAAGATCCGTCATTTTAATAAGGAAAGGACTATATATACCTTTGCATTCGTTTTTGACAATAAAAAAATCCTTTTCTCACGCTTACTTAACATGAGGAAAGGAATAATGACTTCGTAACCTTTCACTCTTATCGTTCAAGGGGTGTCCCTTGCATCAGGTTGGCACCAGCGCATGTCGTGAAATAGTTCATGCAGGTTGCCGGGTTTCACAGGGCCTGACCCTCCACCAGCTCGGGATAAGAGTATCCGTTCAATATCTCATAATACGTAAAAGGTCGAACGTTGTCAAATATTTTTAATGTATCTTATTAAGTAAGTATGGGAGAAACTAATTTGGATTATGCTGTAAATTGAAACAAAATAATCCCTATTCTCCACCTCACATCATGTGTTAACATATGTGTGACCCTTTACAGCACATTTTGTAGCGAAAGCAAAGCGTCAGCTCCGGAAGACCATCAGTACATGTGGTGGATGAATATGATTGTAGCCCCTTTTCAGTAGGCGACAAGCTCCAATTGATAATAAAACTAGCTAAACTTCACATCCTGTGCGAACCTCATGTTATCCAAAGGCTTCTAAAAGCAATTTTGCTGTGTCGAAAGTGATTGTAAAATCACTTAATAATAAATAGGGTAAAAAGCATTATCAAAACGAATCAATTTACTTTTTGTCGTTTTCTTGAAAAGTAATAAAATCGCAAAAATAATTTCTGAATTAGTATAGATTATTTAAGCAATTGTGTTATACTATTTTTGAAATTAAGAAAATCTCCCTCAGACTCTAGGGAATACTATAAAAAAGGATGGTATTTAATCGATGAATTCAGTAGAAATTGCAAACGAACTGAAGGAATTATTAAGCGGCGGTAACATTAATGTTCAACTTTCAGTACCACAATTAGCTGAAAAAGCTACATCTCGTGGTGAAGCTATGTTAACAGTAGATGGCGCAGTTCGTGCAGAAACTGGCAAATACACTGGTCGTTCACCTAAAGATAAATATACGGTAGAAGAAGAAAGCACAAAGGACAAAATTGACTGGGGAAAAGTTAACCAACCAATTTCTTCTGAAGTGTTCGATAACTTATATGTAAAAGTAGTAAAATATTTAAAAGAACGTGACGAATTATTCGTATTCAAAGGCTTTGCTGGTGCTGACAAAGATTCACAATTAAGCATCCAAGTAATCAATGAATATGCTTGGCACAATCTTTTCGCTCATCAATTATTTATCCGTCCAACTAAAGAAGAATTAGCTTCTCATGTTGCTGACTTCACAGTTATCTCAGCTCCTAACTTTAAAGCAGACCCTGCTGTTGATGGCACTGCTTCTGAAACATTCATCATTGTATCACTTGAAAAGAAAATTATCCTAATCGGTGGTACTGAATACGCTGGTGAAATCAAAAAATCTATTTTCGGTATTATGAACTACTTATTACCACAACAAGGCATCCTTTCAATGCACTGCTCAGCAAACGTTGGTGAAGCTGGTGATGTTGCATTATTCTTCGGTTTATCTGGTACTGGTAAAACTACTTTATCAGCTGATCCTGACCGTAAGCTTATCGGTGACGATGAACACGGTTGGTCTGATAACGGTGTATTCAACATTGAGGGCGGTTGTTATGCAAAAACAATTAACCTTTCTGCTGAAAAAGAACCAGAAATCTACAACGCAATCCGCTTCGGTTCTGTTCTAGAAAACGTAGCAGTTGATCCAGAAACTCGAGTTTGTGACTATGACGATGGTTCATTAACAGAAAATACACGTGTCGCTTATCCAATTCAATACATTGAAAATATTGTTGATCCATCTGTTGCAGGTCACCCAAAAACAATCATCTTCTTAACGGCTGATGCATTTGGTGTATTACCTCCAATCAGTAAATTAACAAAAGAGCAAGCAATGTACCACTTCCTAAGCGGTTTCACATCTAAACTTGCTGGTACAGAACGTGGAGTAACAGAGCCAGAACCAGTATTCTCAACTTGCTTCGGTTCTCCATTCCTTCCACTTCCAGCAACAGTTTATGCTGAAATGTTAGGTCAAAAAATTGACGAGCATGGTGCACAAGTATACTTAGTGAACACTGGTTGGACTGGTGGCGAATATGGTACTGGTAGCCGTATGAAACTTTCTTACACTCGTACAATGGTACGTGCTGCAATTGATGGAAAATTAGCTGATGTTGAAACAATTCAAGATTCAGTATTCGGTTTAAACATTCCAACTTCTATTGAAGGTGTACCAACAGAAGTGCTTAACCCTCGTGATGCATGGACAGACAAAGCTGCTTATGATGCTAAAGCTGCTGAACTTGCTGGCTTATTCAACAAAAACTTCGAGAAATTCTCAAATGTTTCTGAAGCCATCACTAAACTTGGCGGTCCATTAAAATAAAGCAAAGGGAACGATTTAATAGTCGTTCCCTTTTTTGTATTGAAAAAGAAAATTTTTGTAAATATATAGCTCTTTAAATGAGGGTGATTTCCATTCTAGACTACTCGCTATCCTATGTATCTAGCCACTTCTTCTGCTTTGTGTTTTGCTAACTCTTCGATTTCGCACACAAAACAGTACCGTTTTATCACTATTAATTAGAGTAGCATGCCAGAAGATACATGCCGAGTGAAAGGATTGATTGGAGCGGAGACTGGGCGACTCCTTGGGGATCACAGCGTCACAGATGAGACCCTGGAGCGAGCAACGCGAGTGAAGCGGCTCATCGGACGCCCCCAGGAAGCTCTGCTCTGCGCGAAAGCGAAGCGTCAGCGGCAAAGCGCCCAGTCGGAGCGGAAATCAATCTCTCATTTTTGCCGAAGAGCCACACTAAATTATTAGCATTTCGACAACATTCAAAGGGAACGATTCAAGTCGTTCCCTTTTTTATATCCCCTTATTTTGAAAAGTCCACTTTTCATATTGTTAACTTTGTGTATAATTCATAATAGTAGTTTTAGGGGGATACATATGAAAAGAAAGTACAAAGTGATTATTACCATTGTCAGTCTTCTATTAGTATTGTTTGTTGGGGCTGGATTTTTTGCAGGGAATTATTTTTATAACTTCGCATTAAATCCTAATACTGATAAATCAGAAGTCTTTAATGCTCCGCACAATTCTATTGCTGTTAGTCCTAAGGATGCTAAAGAAAAAGAAGAGAGTGAGAAGTGGTTTAAAGAGAATTATGAGGATTCTTATATACAGTCTTTCGATAATTTGAAATTACATGCTTATACGCTTAAAAATACAAACGAAACAAATAAATGGGCAATTGTTTTCCACGGATATTCATCTGATGGCTCACAAATGACAAAGTACGCTAAGCATTTTTATGATACAGGCTACAACGTTCTCGTACCTGATGCAAGGGCTCACGGAAAAAGTGACGGTGACTATATTGGTATGGGCTGGCATGATCGACTTGATGTAGTCTCTTGGATTAATAATATTATCAGTTCTGATAAAAACGCTGAAATTGTTTTGTATGGTGTTTCCATGGGTGGTGCTACAGTGATGATGGCCTCAGGAGAAGATCTACCTGACAATGTTAAGGCTATTATTGAGGATTGTGGTTATTCCTCAGTTTGGGATGAATTCTCCTATCAATTGAAAGCACTCTTTAATTTACCTGAATTTCCTATTATGCAATTCTCTTCAATTGTTACGAAGTTAAGAGCTGACTTTACGCTTGGTGAAGCTAATACTGTCGAGCAAGTAGCAAAATCAAAAACGCCGATGCTATTCATTCATGGAAGTAATGATACATTTGTTCCCTCTGATATGCTTAATGAAGTATATGAGGCTGCCAATGTACCGAAGGAGAAATTGATAGTTGAAGGTGCTGGGCATGGTAATGCTGAAAGTGTTGCTGGAGATACTTATTGGGAAACTATTAATAACTTTTTAGCAAAATATATAGAGTAAATATCCTTAATTTTTGCTACCGCTCAGGTGTCTACCCAAAGCACCTGAGCGGTTCTTTGTCCTACCCGAGCAGTTTTCCCACTGACCCGAGCAATTCTGAGGTCTACCCCGCGTTAATATCTTTTTGATTCCAAAGAGTTTCTACATTAGAATCGTTGAATGGAAAGACAGCTTGAATACCTTATTGTCGTTTCATCCATTCGCAAAGTGCATGTACTGTCTCTCTATTTTTGGCCGGTGGATACTGATGAGCGTAGCGGTGATCATACCATGTCTCATATGTTTTATTGGCATCCTTTAAATAAAATTCTAACTGTCTTGCATGTTCAATATCTACATTTTCATCAAGATAGCCATGAATAATAAGTATTGGAGCTGTAATGTGCTCTACCTCAAATAGTGGTGTTCGAGCATCATAAGCCTCTGGTACACGATTAGGCGTCCCTCCTATAACACGCTTCATCATACGGCGCATATCTGACCGCTCCCAATATGTAGCTGTTGCATCAGATACTCCTGCCCATGTTACAACAGAGGTGATATCTCTACGTAATATCGCCGTCCAAAGTGCCATAATACCACCACGTGAAAAACCAAAGACATGAATATTATCATTACAAAACTGTTTTAGCACGTCTACAGCGTATACAGCGTCATAACGATCCGCTCCAGCAAACTCATCTCGTCCTTCTCCACCTCGATTGCCACGGTAATACGGGGCGAAAACGATAAAGCCTTGAGCTGCAAACTGTGCGACACGCGAAGGTCTAACCATGCCAATGCTTTGCATGCCTCCCCGTAAATATAAAAAGCCATCATATGTACCTTCTGCTTTAGGCTCCGCTAATAATCCCTTCACACGTAGTCCCTGTGACATATAAGTAATTTCGGTTAAACGTATAGCTGGATTCGGCGAAGGATAGGCACGCTTTTTTACGATATCACCATTGTTTGTCACGATGTTTCAACTCCTCCAGCATTTTCTTCATACCCTCATCCCTCATATGAAAACTCAAGTTAGGATGCTGAGCAAATTCTTCATCTGTTAACCAAAGCATGCCTGACGTTTCTAAATCAAATTCTATGTCCTCTTGACCTACAAACTGTGCGGTAAAGACCGTTTTACAAAATAAGATGTCATCATGAACGGCGTATTCTGCAAACCATTTAAGATTTTTCACATGAACACCAGTCTCCTCAAATACTTCCCTAACTGCTGCCTGCTCTAATGTTTCTCCAGGTTCTTGCTTGCCACCTGGGACCTCTACACCACGACGTTTATGAATCGTACATAACCACTTATTTTCATGCTTTAATAAAACAAGTACATGCTTAGGCTCAATGTCCAATTCGCCTCTTATAAAACTTAAATCCACTTGTAAACCATTTAAATCTGTAAATGAGAACATGCTCTTCAACCCCTTATTTATATTGTTAAAGTCTTATTTCATGCAATGAGTCGAATCAATTACTAAAATATATTGGCATTCTTCAGCATTTGTGATGATCTTTTATTTCACTATAGTGTAATCATATAGCTACAATCAACAAATAAAATCACTAATATTCAACTCCTGAAGTGTAAATATATTGTCATTAGGACCATTAATCGGTGCGATCGAGGATTTTAACAGGGAGCGATACCGCATTCAATACTATATTTATTCAATTGTAAGCAACTACAGCGCAACAAATTTTGAAACTTCTCTACTTGGATGAGCTCATCTTTTATAACAATGGTTAATCCATCAAAATCATAGCTGTTCAGTTTGCCAAATTAGTGAATTGGAAAATAGGAAATTAACTTTTGTAGGCATTGGAACCCTTAGTAGTTTTCAAAATTAGCTTTCATTAACATTATCGTTTCTTCAATAAAAAAAGGGTCACTGAAAGTTTTTTTCAGTGACCCTCTATTTTTATACACGTTTGTTGAAGTAAGGAAGCTGTTCTACAAATGCCTTCGTATCATCATCCCCATACTCATGAACAAGTGCATAGATTTTTTTTAATCGCAAATCAATTTCATCATTTTCTCTATCAAGATGATATTGTATATATGGCAATTGCGCACGCCATGCATTCGAAATTTCTAACATCTGCATTTGCTGAAAAATCTTTTCAAAGACATCTAATGCTTGTCGATCTATATTGAGTTCAAAGTTCCACGGTCCTGCATATGGATTTGTATAATACGTTCTATTGGCAAGTGAAAAGTATACACGCTGACGCTCCATCTCTACAAAACACTCCTTTTACCATAGTATGGTGATAAAAGTGTTGTTTTATTCGCTGGAATGTCAAACTTCCTTCACAACTAAGTAAGATTATCTAATTTATAATAGATATGATGAATAAGGAACGGAGTGAATGCCATGAGTTTAATCACACTCTTAATTGTAGCAGCAATCATTGTTATTTTAATAACTGTCGCGACTATTATCAGTGTCAATCGTGCGTATGCTTTTAAACATACAGTTGATGAAAAACCTCAGCAGAGCTTTCATCAAGACGATGACTAGTTCAATTTGTACATTTTTTCATGAAATTCTTTTATAATATTATTAACGAATAGAATTTGGAGTGAACGCAATGGGAGTACCATTACCTATAATCATTATGATCGCAATGATGATGCTTATGTTTGGCGTTTCTGTCATTGTCCTGTTGAAGAAAAAAAGTAATTTCTTTACACAAACTATCGATGCTAAGCCTAAGCAGATTAACGATCAACAAAAGGATAAACAAATATGAAATATCCCTTTATATGGCTCATTAAGTTTTACAGAAAATTCATATCACCAATGACGCCGCCATCCTGCCGCTTCTACCCTACATGCTCCTCCTATGGGCTTGAAGCTTTTCAAAAACACGGTGCCATTAAAGGATTCTATTTAACGATTAAACGTATATCAAAATGCCAACCATTCCATTCTGGAGGCTTTGATCCTGTGCCTGAAAAATGGCCTTCGAAAAAGAAATAATTTTCGAGGGTCATTTTTTCTTGTACTTTTTTCAGATGTGCGTTATCATAGAAACTGTTCTAAAAATCAAATCGTAACGATTACTATTTGAAAGAGGTATACTACAAGATGAAAAAAATATTTTTATTATGTTTAGTTGCAGTTCTTGCCCTATTCACGGCTGCCTGCGGAGATAAAACATCCACATCTAAACAGTCAGAAAAAAAGGATAAATTAACAATTTACACAACTGTCTATCCATTAAGTTATTTTGCACAACGAATTGGTGGCGATTTTGTAAAGGTTTCTTCTATTTACCCTGCTGGCGCCAATGAACACACATTTGAGCCAACACAAAAAGATATGATGAAATTAGCAGATGCTGATATATTTTTCTATATCGGTTTAGGGTTAGAGGGCTTTGTTGAAAATGCCAAAAAGACCCTAGCTAATGAAGATGTAACAATGGTGGCAACTGCAGATCAGGTTTCAGATGAAAAATTAGCTATGAGCACCGGTCACACACATGATGATGAAGAGGATGCTCATCATGATCATGAAGACGGACATGGTGATCATGAACATGGTAATGTAGATCCACATGTTTGGCTATCACCAACTATCAGTCAAGACTTAGCACTTTCCATTAAAAACAATCTAGTTAAAAAAATGCCAGAACAAGAAGCTACATTTACAGCTAACTACGAGGCATTGGTAAAAGAACTACAGGATTTAGACAATGAATATAAAGCAATGGCTGATAAAGCGCAAGAGAAGACGTTCTTCGTATCACATGCAGCATTTGGCTATATCGCAGGTCAATACGGCTTAAAGCAAATTCCAATAGCCGGTCTAAATTCACAAAATGAGCCTTCTCAAAAAGAACTTACGGCGATTGTTGATAAAGCAAATGAGTTGCATATTCACTACATTTTATTCGAGCAAAATGTTTCTTCTAAATTAGCCGAGGTTATCCAAAAAGAAGTTGGAGCAAAGTCTCTTGTCCTGCATAATTTAAGTGTTTTAACAGCAGATGACGTGAAGAATGATGAAACTTACTTCACCCTTATGAAGAGAAATATTAAAACTTTAGATACCGCATTAAACACTCAAAAATAAATGAGTAAGGAGGTGCCCCGAAAATCGTTTGGGACACCTCCTTTATTATGACGTACTTTTCTTGTGGCATTCGTTTTTCCATTCTATAAACACTTATTAGCCCATTTCTCTTATGCAAATCATTTTGTATTATATTTCGATTAGCCTTTACTTGGGCTACATTACTTTCTAAAATGATTGGTTCCCATTCATTTAAATTCAACTGAACAGGATTATCGCTTTTTTTACCTTTCAAAAGCTTTGTAGGCTGTACTATTAATTGCTTTACCATTTGTTTATTTTTACTTAAAATAGATAGCCCTTTATCAAAGTTAAAATAACTATCCAATATTGGTTTTGTAAGAGCATCAACCTTACTCTTTTTTTGTAAATCAATATAGGCTTCACTTGTAGCAGCTGGGAAACTTGTATAGTCCCAAGAGTGATCCTGTGCTAATTGGCGATCAGACACTAAAAAATAATTATAACGTACCTCACCTTTACGATCAGGCAATGGATCATCCCATGTAACGTCGATATGATACCATGCATTATCAAGCTTCACTAAGACCCATGCGTGAAGTTGCTCCCCTACTTTTCCTGGTACATATTGTACTTCAAAGCCTAACATCTCTAACATTCGATAAAGCACTAAAGCATATGCCTGACAAACTCCCTTGTTTTCCGTAAGCAATGTGTAGGGAGAATATTGACTTCCTTTGGTTTCCTTTGAATATTCAGTAGATAGAACGATAAAATCATGTGCGGCCTGTATTTTCTGCATTTCGCTTAATCCATGCATAGGTTCAATAATATTCGCCAAAGTCTGTTCTACAAATGTCTCCTCTTCCTGTGAAATATGGTAGGTAAACTCAAATCTAATGACAATATTATCGGCGTAACCATCATATTTCCATTTAAAACTAGAAATATTGGCGTAAATATATGGATCTTGAATAGCATGTTTAATAAGCTCTGATAGTTCATCTTTTATTTCCGACGTATTACCAGTATAGCGAATGTCAAATTCAGTAGTTAATTGCATGACTTGTTTTTGAATTAGATGTTGTAGTGTTTCTATTGAATTGGCAGTTGCAATATTCTTTTGTTCATAGTTTGCGAATACTTGCACATGACTCATTTGTAGAACAAATAATATAATGACAACATTATATATATATTTTCTCATATGAGTCATTCTCCTTTACTAACTAGTTTATGCCTGTCATTTTTTATTATGTTAATGAATGATTAATTAAATCCTAAATTTTAACTAAAAATGACTTATTAATTATCCCTCGGCATAATTCGTCCAGAACCGGCAGGAGGCCAACATGATGTTGGTCACTCAGTCGTTGCCACAGGACGTGGCGTTCTTAGACTGAGTTCCTCTATTTTAGCGGATGTTTGGACACCCGCTGAAATAATTTAAAACGAATAAAAGAAGCCTTCATATAATGAAGGCTTCTTTCATTGTGGTGAAAAAATGGCCAAAGAAATCTTTTTGAATGTTGGGGCGCTTTAAATAAGGAGGATTTTCCGTTCCAGGCGCGATGCTTTCTTCACTTTTGTTGCCCCTACCGCTTCATTAGCACTTCGCTTTTGTGCAGATAAATAATGTTGCTGTCCATTCGTTTTTGAACAAATATTAATTACTGAAGATACGTTTTTTACGTGTTATATGCCATAAGATACATGCCAAGTCAAAGGTTGATTGGAGTGGAGACTGGGCGACTCCTTGGGGATCAGCGTCACAGATGAGACCCTGCAGCGAAGCGGATGTTTTCTGTGCGAAAGCGTAGTGCTAACGTAGCGACAGCAAATGTTTTATCTGTGCGAAAGTGTAGCGACAGCAACAACGAAGCGGCTCATCGGACGCCCCCAGGAAGCTCTGCTCTGCGCGAAAGCGAAGCGTCAGCGGCAAAGCGCCCAGTCGGAACGGAAATCAACCACTCGTTTTGCCGAAGAGCCATACTTTGCAATTAAAAACACGAAAAGAAGCCATCATATCAATGAAGGCTTCTTTTTGTTATTAGTCCATTAATTTTCGACGAAGTAGCTTGTTGGCTCCGTTTCGAGGGAGCTCGTCCGTAACAATAATTTCTTTTGGTATTTTATATTTCGCAAGCTTCCTTTGACAAAATGCTTGTATTTGTTCTACCTGTACTTCTTCTTTTAATACAACAAAGGCGATTGGTACCTGCCCCCAAGCATCATCATCGATGCCGCATACTCCCGCTTCCTTAACAGCAGGGTGTGTAAGTAGCACATTTTCGATTTCAGCAGGATAAATATTTTCTCCACCTGAAATAATTAAATCCGCCCGACGATCAATGACAAATAAATAACCTTCTTCATCTATATAACCAATATCCCCAGTATGGAGCCAGCCATCAATCGTTGCACCTTTTTCGGCAAAACGACCGATATACCCTGGTGTAACATGCGGGCCACGTATGCAAATTTCTCCTTCACCATTGTCATTCGGCTCAGCAATGCGAATTTGATTAAAAAATAATGGTTTTCCCGCAGAACCAATTTTTTGCATCGCATCTTCATTTGCTAATGTTGCAGTTTGTGACGAAGTTTCAGTCATACCATACGTTTGAGCTACAGCTAAATTTAATGCATGCGCTCTCTTTAAATAATCTACTGGCACAGGCCCACCACCCGCTAGCATCATTTTAAATTTTGGTGAAGCTTGTGCATTTTTCTGTTCAAGGGTATGTAGAATCCTTTCCAATGTGACAGCAACTACTGACATATGTGTAACCTCGCCATCCATTATATTTTGTGAAATGGCTTCTGCATCAAATTGATCATATAAATGTACTTTATTGCCATACAACAATGAGCGCACTAAAATAGAAAAGCCACTAATATGAAAAAGTGGTACAGCACATAACCAAGTATCGTCCGCATTCAAACCTATATTTAAAACGGAGGCAGTTGCACTTGCCTGATGATTTCCAACTGTTTGACAAACCCCCTTTGGAAAACCAGTCGTGCCAGATGTGTACATAATCGATGTTGTTTGGTTTAAAGACCATTCTTTCGTAATATCAATAGCCACTTCTGTACTTTTTTCTATAGTAGAAAATAAATAATATGACGTATGTGATGGTAATTTTTCTATATCCTCATCTGCAATTAATACCGCTACAGCCTCTGAATCCTCTAGCTGATAGGAAATTTCATCCTGTGTTAGCCTACGATTTAGCATGACCATTTCACATTGTAAATGCATACACGCGTACATCATAATGACAAGGGAAGGCTTACTCGGCCCCATTATGGCAATACGGTCTCCTTGCTTAATATCCAGTGCTGTCAGTTGACGAGCACGTTTTAAAGATAAATCATTTAATTCTTGAAATGTCCAAGTCTGCCCATTATATGTTAAACCGTTTCGTAAAGGTGTTAAATACGCTCGCTGTAATATCCAATTTAGATACATCTCGTTATTCCTCCAATCAGCCTTAATCTTACCGCTTTATCACATCATCCGTCTATTTGTTAGTTTGAGGAGATATGTCCATTGCTTTGATGAGGTAATCCGTTGCTTTACATGTCTATTCAGTGCTCTGACACGGTGTTCCGCTGCTAAAGCAGGCTGTTTCACCGCTAATAAAACGTTTTCCGCCGCTAATGCATCGCTTTCCGCCGCTAACGTATCGCTTTCCGCCGCTAACGCACCGCTTTCCGCCGCTAATGCACCGGGTTCCGCCACTAAACCGTAACTTTCCGTCGCTCTAGCAAGTCTATCCGTCTCGCTACTTTAGATATACAAAAAGCTCGTATCTCATTAAGATACGAGCCGTTAAACGTTTCAGATAATCAAGGGAATCTTGGGAATTGACCGAAATCTGGTTGACGTTTTTCTTTGAATGCGTCACGACCTTCTTTAGCTTCATCTGTTGTGTAGTAAAGAAGAGTAGCGTCGCCAGCCATTTGTTGAAGACCTGCTAAACCATCTGTATCTGCATTCATTGCTGCTTTTAAGAAGCGTAGAGCAGTTGGAGACATTTGTAGCATTTCTTCACACCATTGTACAGTTTCATCTTCTAATTGCTCATATGGAACAACTGTGTTAACTAATCCCATATCAAGTGCTTGCTGTGCATCATATTGACGGCAAAGGTACCAAATTTCACGCGCCTTTTTATGACCGATAATACGTGCAAGATAGCCTGAGCCATAACCAGCATCGAATGAACCAACTTTTGGTCCAGTTTGTCCAAAGCGAGCGTTGTCGGCAGCAATAGTTAAGTCACAGACAACGTGTAATACGTGTCCACCACCGATTGCATAACCTGCAACCATCGCTACTACAGGTTTTGGAATAACACGGATTAAACGTTGTAAATCAAGAACGTTTAGACGTGGGATCTCATCTTCACCAACGTAGCCGCCATGACCGCGTACTTTTTGGTCTCCACCTGAACAGAAGGCATGCTCACCTTCACCAGTCAAAATGATAACTCCAACATTTTTGTCATCACGTGCACGTGAAAAAGCATCGATCATTTCCATTACCGTTTTTGGTCGGAATGCGTTGCGCACTTCAGGACGGTTGATCGTAATTTTTGCGATACCGTTATAGAACTCATACTTAATGTCTTCATAAGTATGTAAACTTGTCCATTGACGTGTCATTGAATTGCCTCCTAATAATTAAATTCGTCTCGTTCAAAACCGAGGCGATAACGTAAAAATTATATTACGTTAAATACTCCTCTACCATTGTAGCAAACTGAGCGGGATTTTCCACATGAATTGCATGTCCAACGTCATTTACTGTCGTATGCTTGGCATTTTTTAATAACGCTTTCATTTCTAGTGCGATTTTACAAAATTTCTCATCAAGTGAGCCTGTAATTAAAAGAACAGGAAATTCAAGCTTATCCAACGACATCCAATTCGATGGCTGACTACCTGTACCAATCCCTCGTAAGCTACCTGCCAAGCCTTCCTCTTTCTGAGAAAGTCGCTCTAACCTAATCGCTTCTAGAACACTGTGAGGTAAACGCTTTTGAGACTCAAACAAAGGAATGTTCTCCCATGCATTAACAAATGATAACAAACCTTTACTAATTATCTTTTCAGCTAGAGCGTTATCCCGCTCACGACGTTCAGAACTTTCCTTTGAAGTTCTTAAACCTGGCGAAGCACTTTCTAAAATTAGCTTTTCAATACGTTCAGGGTAGGAGATTGCATACGATAATGCAACTCTCCCTCCCATTGAATAGCCTAACAGCGTAAATTTCTTGAGCTGTAGCTGGCCAAAAACTTCCTCTAAATCTTGGATTTGCTCTTGCATTGAGAAACGACTAATTTGCTGAGGTATAGCTGTTTGACCATGCCCCATTAAATCAACAGCAATAACTCGTACACTAGGTAGAGCTTTCGCCAAATTTTGCCATGTAGCCGTACTACCTGTAAAACCATGTAATGCCACGAGCGTTTGCTCCGCTTCTTCATTCCAGATTTCCACGTATGTTTCAAGCCCGCGAATCATTAGCTTTGCCATGCTTTTAACCCCGCATTAATGCGATTCCACAGTGCCCGATGCGCATAGACATTTTCCTCACGATCCGTGAAAATTTCGATTAAGCGCATTGGTCGTTTTTTGCTCATAGTGAACTTTACAGATAGCTCTGAAATATCTTCTACGCGGATATAGTCCATATTGTACATATTGGCAATATCCCGGAACTCAAGTGCAGTTGGTGTGCCAAATAAATCTTCATAATGTGCCTCAACTGTGGATTGTGGTAAATAAGAGAAAATACCGCCGCCATCATTATTCATAACGATTATTGTTAGGTTGCATTCCTGATATCTTGAAGCAATAAGACCGTTGACATCATGTAAAAAGGCTAAATCACCAATAAGCAAGTAAGTTTCACGGTTATTTCCTTGACTAAAGCCCATTGCAGTTGATACGACGCCATCAATACCATTCGTTCCACGATTCGCAACAAGACGAATATCCTTCGATGTCGCCATTAAAAACGTATCAATATCACGTACTGGCATACTGCTACTAACAAAAATATCACTACCATTAGGAATCATTTTTAATAATCGACTTACCATTGCTCCCTCATCGATTGCAGCGTCAGCATAATGCTCAATATACTCCAAAGCAATATCATTAGCATCTTGCCACTCAGCTAAATATTCTACTTCTAATGCTGTCCCAGAGATTTCTAATTGAGTGAGCCACTCACCAATACTTGCGTGAATAAAATGAGTTGACACGCTTGTAGAATCGCGGAACATCGGATCTTCATCAACAACAATATAAGCATTAGGCTGAGATTTTGTAATAAACTGCATAATAAATTTAGAAACAGGCTGTGCTCCTAAACGAAGTACCGTATCTGGTTCAACTAATGCTTTAAAATCATCACTCTTCATAATTGCATCATACGTTGTGATGATATATGGCAGACAATCCTCTGGAACAGAAGCTCGCATATTCGATAAACTCTCGACAATGACTGGCCATTTTAATCGGCGAACAAACTCCCACATAATTGTTAAATCTGTACCAAGTGCTAGCTCACCTATAATCACAAAGCCTCTTTTGGTTGCACGTAAAATCTCCGCTAGCTCCTGTTGAGTCGCCATAGAAGGTATTAACTGCCCCATACTACTGTGCTTAAATGTCGCTTCTGGAAGTTCATCTCGAAAATCAATCAACAAAGGTTCTCTAAACGGTACATTAATATGCACCGGTCCAAATGGAGCGCTCATTGCCACCGCTACCGCACGTGCAATATGACGCTCAATAAACGGTAGTGTTGGTGCGGCACCATCTGCCAAAGGGAAATCCACGCTCCATTTAACATTCGTACCATATAAATTCGGCTGATTAATAGCCTGTGGTGCACCGACCTCTCGCAGTTCATGTGGACGGTCAGCTGTAATTACAATTAACGGTACACGAGCATAGCTTGCTTCAACAATGGCAGGAAAATAGTTTGCCGCAGCTGTTCCCGATGTACATAAAAGAACAACAGGTTTTGCTGTAGCCTTTGCAATTCCTAGCGCAAAAAAGGCAGCAGATCGTTCATCAACCTGACGATACATATGGAGCTGTTTCGTTGAAGCAAATGCATAAGCTAAAGGTGTCGAACGTGAGCCAGGGCTGACAACAACGTTTTCAACACCAGCTTGCACTAGTGATGCCACCATTTTATAAACATAGTCCGTTAAAATTTTCTGTTCACTCATGTAATTGTCCTCCTAGCGCACGAAGCATTGGACGGAATTTCACTAATGTTTCCTCATATTCAGATTGTGGCTCTGAATCTGCTACAATACCGCCACCAGCATATAAATAAGCTTTATCCTTAAGTAAAGCAGCCGAACGAATGGCCACCGCAAATTCCCCATTGCCTTCTGCATCTACCCAACCAATTGGAGCAGCGTAAAGTCCACGATTCATAGGCTCATACTTACGTATAGCTGCCATTGCCTCTTTTCTTGGCACACCACCTAAAGCTGGCGTTGGATGCAAAGATTTTGTCAGTTGTAATATTGTTGCTTCATTTTTTAACTGACCTTCAACAGGTGTATATAAATGTTGTATATCTCTAATTTTTAGTAGGCGAGGGCTATCCGGTATTGTCATCTCTACACAATTTTTACGGAATGTTTCCGCAATCATATCGACAACATATTGATGCTCGCCACCATTTTTCGAATCATTTAATAAGCTTTGTCCATAGGCTTCATCTTCCTCTGCTGTCTTACCACGTTTAATAGAGCCTGCAACACAAGATGAAAAGGCGCGGCCCTTTTCTACTTTTACAAGACGTTCAGGGGACGCACCAAAGAACAATATTTCTTGACGTTCTAAACCAAATAAATAGCTCTCTGGCTGCTCATGAATAATTTGTGATAGTACCTGTGGTGAGGAAACTTGTTCTTTAAATTGCAATGCTAGTGAGCGTGCAATAACGACTTTATCTGCCTTCTTCTGCTTAATCAATGCTGTTACTTGGTCAATCGAAGCTAAATATGGCTCCTTATATGGTTCAAAATAACTTGTGATTTCAGGTTTTGAATACGTTTTCACTTCTTTTACCTGAGCAGCATGAATTAAATGATCTCGCTCTTTACGTAATGCTTCAAATTGAGACTCTGCCTGCTCATTTTCTGAAATAAGATGTATACTTACAAACGCTTTGTCATCACGGATGACAAGCTGATATGTTGCGAGTGCAAAATAAGCCTCTGGAAAGTCTGTCCACTCCCCAGTTACATCATTTTGTGGATCGAATGTAAATCCGCCAAACAAAATTGGCTGTAACTCGCTTTGACCCTTAACACAGTTTTTCGTTAAGCTTCTCCATTCCGCTTCTACCGCATCGAAGCGATCATTTTTGGCGTTATTTTGAATTGTATAGGCATGTCCTAGCCCTACTAATGTCATTGTTTTTTCTCTATTTTGCCAATAAAATCGTTCACCTTTATAATGCTCCTCGCCCGCCGCATAAAATGCGAGCGCCGATAAGCGACTTACTTCAATTGTTTCCATATAAAAATGAAGGCTTTGGCCCAAAGAGTCCACTTCTACCTCTGTGGCTTGGTACCACTTCTGTTGCATGAAAATTACCTCCGTTGTTGCAATGTACATAATGAATGACGCACGGTATGTTTTGTACTCGTTCTACACTTTCAGTCATAAATATCAACCACTTTGGCTTTTCTTGAAGCACAAATTGACCAAGACTTTGCATAATGAAGTGAGCGTTTGTACTTTTTCCACATCGTATTTCTTTTGTTAAAATAGTTGTCATTGTTTGTTTGCTAGCCTATTTTTCGTACTGTTGCTATTATCTTAATTATTGTTTTCAGTTCATAAATGCATGTTCTATTGTATCATTTTTTTAACTGAACTGTATGTAATAAGCTGTGAACCTACCCAATTTCTCATTCTTCGTATAAAATAGGAATAGTCTACAACATTTGAAGGAGAGAAAGACCTTATGACAAAAGTCATTGAAGCTGATAGGGGTTTTAAAGTTTGGTGGCATTTAACACGTCCACACACTTTAACCGCTTCATTCGTTCCAGTATTTTTAGGAACAGCGATTGCCTTAGCAATTGAAAAACAAACAATTGATTTTGGACTATTTTTTGCTATGCTCATTGCAAGTATGCTTATACAAGCAGCAACAAATATGTTCAATGAATATTACGATTACAAATTAGGATTAGACAATGAAAATTCTGTCGGTATCGGCGGAACGATTGTGCGTCACGGTGTTCAACCAAAAACAATTATGATGATTGCCTTAAGCTTCTATGCAATCGCTATGTTGCTTGGCATTTACATATGTGCCTCAACCTCTTGGTGGCTTGCTGCTGTCGGGCTTGTTTGTATGCTTATTGGTTTTTTATATACTGGAGGACCATACCCAATAGCCTACTCACCATTCGGGGAACTTGTATCTGGCGCTGTTATGGGAATGGGGATTGTCTTAATCGCCTTTTATATTCAAACGCTTACAGTAACATTTGATGCTGTTATGCTTTCAGTACCGAGTATGATTTTAGTTGGGGCTATCATGCTGTCCAACAATATTCGTGATATCGTTGGCGATACAGAAGGTGGTCGTAGAACACTTGCTATTTTAGTAGGTCGAGATAATGCCATTTCTGTGCTATCAGGCTTTTTTATCGTTTCGTACTTATGGGTAATCGCTCTTGTAGCGATTGATGGTATTACATTTTGGGCTCTAATCATTTTCTTAAGCGTTCCAAAGCCACTACGTGCGATTCAAATTTTCCGCGATAAAAAAGAAGCAAAAGAAGTTATGCCTGCGATGAAATTTACAGCGCAAACAAATACATTCTTCGGCTTCCTCTTAGGAATCGGTTTATTAATTCAATATTTCTTTTATTAAGATACGAAAATGCAGCAGCCTTAACAGGTTGCTGCATTTTTTACATAACGTCGAAAATTATTACTCGCAAGACCACGAACTTCTTCGACTGAAAAATGTTCACGTAACGCCTCTAATAAATTTTGTACCTCTCCTGCGTGTGCTAATCCTTTTACAGTAGCATCTATTCCATCGAAGTCTGAACCTAGTCCAAGGTGCTCTACCCCTACTATATTCGCTAGATGCTTCACATGCGCTACTAAATCATCCATCGTAGCATTGTCATGGATAAAAGGCGGATAGTAAACGACATGAATATGGCCTCCATGCTTGATAAGTGCTTTTGCCTGAGCATCCGTTAAATTTCTTGGATGATCACAAATTGCACGTGCATTACTATGGCTCGCAATGATATGCTTCGAAAGTGGCAGGACATCCCAGAAGCTTTGTTCATTTAAATGTGAGACATCGATAATAATATCTCTCTCATTTAGCAAGTTTATAACCTCTTTACCAAATGGTTTTAAACCAAGACTTGCATCCTGTTCAGCACCGTGGGCCACAGCATTTTCTTCATTCCACGTTAGGCCAACAAGCTTTACACCTGCATCTAATATGGCAGAAAGCTTTGCTAAATCTTCACCGACTGGACCACAGCCCTCTAAGCTTAAAATTGCGCCAATTTCATGCGGAGCTAAAGTATCTAATTGCGACCAATCAGTAATATGCACCATACCTTCAGTTTGTAATACATGTGTATGAAAAGCTTCAATTTGCCGCACTGCCTCTAAAAATTGCATATTTTGCGGAATTTTAGGGTTAATAAAAATAGCAAATACTTGTGCCTTAACCCGCCCTAATTGTAATCTCTCTCGATTGGCATGCAAACGCACATCATCTTCAAATTTTGCCGCTTCTAAAGTTGTTAATTTCAATAGAGCATCGCAGTGTAAATCAATTATATCCATATCCTCACCCCATACAGCTATTATACTGCCTGTGAGTGAAAATGCTTACTAACTTTTATCTTGAGGTGTATCAGAAGAGCCAAATTCCTCAAGTTCAATGAAATCATCCGATTTTGGGGTAGAAGACAACACATCTTCCTCCACTGGCCTTAAATTATCTTCTTTGTGCTCCGCATGTTCAACACACGTCAATACTTTCGGCATAGCTTCTAAGCGACCAATAGGAATCTCTTCACCACATACAGCACATTTACCATATGTACCTTCCTCCATCGCTTGAAGTGCAGCCTTTATTTCCTCAGCATTGTCCCCACGGTGCTCATCAATCGCCATTTCCGTTAGCTGATCCGTTAAATCACTCGCATTGTCAGCTGGATGATTATCATAATTAGATAGCTCTGTCGCTTGCGGACGCTCTGATTCCTCAAGTTGCTGTTCTATTTCCTGTAGTTCCTGCTCTAATTGCTTTTTTAATTTTTCCATTACTTGTGGGTTCAAAAAAATCTCCTCCTCATGCCTTCATTTTTTCCTAAATAAATATTTCTAAAACATTAAAGCATGAGAAGGAATCACTTATTTTTTCGTATAATTACGCCAATGCGAAATTAATTATGGCATCATGTAAAAATTTTGTGGCTCCCTGAGAAACGCGCTCATCATAATAAGCTGTAAATCGTTCATCTGCTATATACATCTGCGCTATACCAGCATGTGCCTCCTTAGAATATTGTGACCATGAAAAGCTAAGCCAACGCTTATGAAGCTCCGCTACCTCCATTGCCACATCATTTTTCGTATCGCCAATTTCCATCGCTTCTTTTAAACGATTAAATAATTGCTGTTCTAGCTGCTGCATTGCCTCATACTGTTCCTCTGTCATATTCATTAGCTTAGCATTCGATGCATCAACCTTCTTGTTACCATATTTCCCACGAATTTCTTCACCATATTGCTTTTCATTTTCCTCGATTAGCTTCTCTTTAAATCCATTAAATTTCTCTTCATTTGTCATTGGCTGTTCCTCCTCAATAGATTGAATGGTTTTTTCCACTGTTTGTAATATTTTTTCCAGCTGCTCCTTGCGTTTCAGTAAGGCTACACGATGGATTTTGAGTGCCTCTGTATGTTGGAAATTAGGCGCTTGAGTAATTTCCTTAATGGTTGCTAATTTCATATCTAATGCTCTATAAAATAAAATTTGCTGGAGCATATCAACTTCAAACTGTCCGTAAAATCGATAGCCCGCTTCATTCGTTCTTGCTGGCTTCAGTAATCCAATTTCATCGTAATAACGTAGTGTTCTTGTGCTAACCCCAGACAATCGGGCAAGCTCTTGAATTGTATATTCCATACTTTTTCACCTCCACTAATGCTACTGTAAATCTTTACGTAACGTTAAGGTCAAGAAAAATTTACTCATTACCATAACATTGAGTTGATTTCCATTCCGACTGGGCACTTTCCTAGGGGCGTTCAGCCTTCATTCAATCATCTTATAGCCGTGGCACACGCTTTAACAAATGTCATCCTAGATTTTTGGTGATGATACTAATTTTACATAACTTAGCCAAGAATAGAAAAAACCCGAAACCTTTCTTAAGGTTTGTCGGTATATTTACTATCACGCTTAGTTGGAGGTATATAATGAATAGCCCTTATAAGATAGCTATAATTGGAGGAACAGGGAAAGTAGGAAGACATATAGCAACTCACGCTATACAGAAAGGATACCATGTTCGAATGCTTGTAAGAAATCCGGAAAGGTTGTTATTTAAAAATAAGAAAATTGAAGTAGTGAAGGGGCAAGTACAAGATATAGATAGTATCCGAGAGCTTCTTAAAGATTGTAAAATCGTAATTAATACATTTGGTCAACCAACTAAAGGAGAACAAATATATAGCAAAGTAACTAAAAATATTCTTGATGTGATGAAAGATTTAAACATTAGTCGTTATATAGGTGTGTCTGGGGGTTCTTTAACTATTCTTGAGGACAAAAAGAGCATTTTGAATCGTTTTGGAGCAAAAATATTCGAAGTTTTCTTTCCAAAAATGATGCAGGATAAAAAATTAGAATGGGAAATTTTATTACATAATAAACATATCAACTGGACATTAATTAGATTGCCATTTGTAAAAGATAGTTTAAAATCATATCAGATCATGGAAAACCTTACTGATATGCCTGGTACAAAAATTACTAATCAAGATATAGCCACCTTTATCATTAATCATGTAAATAACACGCAGTACATACACAAAGCACCGTTCATCTCCAATTAGTCTAGTATCAATAAAATGACATAAGAAAATAGCATGCTAAGAATACATCTAGCATGCTATTTTTTAGTGTGGATTTACCTCATTATGTCTTAGGAAATTTTAATTCCTTTTATCTTGGTAATGTAACTGTTTGTGGAGTGAAATCTAACTTATTCCCACTGAAATCCATAATAGCATTACGAGGTGAAGCTTGAATCGTAACATTTCCATATAAACCTTGTGGTACTGTAATCAACACTCTATCATTGCCATTGCCTTGTGAATAGGTAGTTGTTGTTACTGTAGAACCGTTCACAACAATGTCAAAGTCCAAAATATTAACGTTTATTACTGGCTCACTAAAAACAACCTCTAAAGTTTGTGAATTGCTAACATTAACAGTTACATTCTTTGGTGCGACATTTTCCTTAAGATTAACTGATGTTCGCACCTCATCGAATGATTCCATAGAGTTTGCTGCTCTTAAGCCTTTAATCGTGAAATTACGTATGCCACTAAAATAATTCGAATCCTTTTTCAATGTTAGCTTAATACGATTTAAATTAGATGCCTCTACTACTGCACTTTCTACCTGAGCATTATCAATAATATAATTTTGAACGTTTTGAGCGAGTGATGGATCTACTGGATAATTGAAATTTAAATAAACAATATTATTATCCTTTATAGAATAATCTGTTGCAGATGTTTGAATTGGATTGTTCTGCGTTAATGCTAGTTTATTACCATTAACATTTAAATCACCATTACGCGAAAATTTGACATTTTGCACTTCATAGATTGGCACACCGTATAAATTTGTAACATTAGATAAAAATAGTTTGCCATCGTAAGAAGCTCCCTTTGAATCATAAGGGCCTAGCAATCCTGCTATTTTCACACGTAATTTTGTAGGTTGATCTTTTACGCTATGAATATCACTTTGAGGTCCTCTTGATAACTCATACAAAATGTGGTTATTCATATAGCTTCCAGTAAATGATGCTTTTGCGTTAGCTCCCAACTGTACTGGCTTATCGAAAGTTAATTGTAAATATTCTACATTATCCTCGTAAACTATATCAGAACCCATTAGGGCAGGAGCTTTGTCATCTCTTATAAAGTTATACGCTGTTGAGAATGTTGCTGTTTCACCTGATAAATCAGTAATTACACGGCTAGAAGCTGTCCCAATCGTTGTAATTCCTTGAAGTATACTTTTCGGATCAACCGTAACATTAAATAAACGACCATTTTTAGGATCTTTCTCTACTTTATTAACGGAAATTGAAGTCTGACCGCTCTTGATTGAAAGATCATATGGATAAAGCTGTTGAATCTCCTCTGAGAACAATAGCTGGAAAGTATTTGGTCCAGTTTGTGTGACAGAAGATAGTGTCGGCGCAACACCATCCTTATCTCCTTTTTTCACTGATACAGTAGCAGGGTTTGGTGAAATTATGTTTCCTGACAAATCTGTTGCAGCTACGAATGTAATCTGCATAGCTGTACCAGGTGATAAATAATTACCATTTACTGTTGCAGCTGATAAGTCAAAGGTTGCTTCAGTTGCATTTTGCTCAATGCTGCCTACTACATTTGCCACTCTTGTACCATTTGGTAATGTGAATTGAATGCGTTCATTAGGAAATGCTGCCATTGGCTTAGAAAACTGCACTTTAACGATTGAAGAATTGTTTCCTTGCGTTGTTCCTAAAATCGTAGGCGATTGTGTATCCCCAGCAATAACAAAGTTCGCATCTACTTTTTGAAGCACTAAGCCCTTTTCAGATTTGATGTTATTAAACACATAACGATGTGTACCTTTTAATGGCTCATTCATTGTAAAGATGATTGATTTTCGATCTGCACTGATTTCTGTTTTCACTACAGATAGTGATTTTAAAGTATCCACATTAGAGAAAGCTACAATATTATCCTGTAATTTCCCATCTACTTTTAGCACAGACAGTGGGTCAATTGCTTGGTTGAAAACAACTTTAATCTGAGAGGCATTAATCCCCTCAATTGATTGTACTTTTAGCTCATTGACTTCATATGTAACAACAGCGGAATATGATTTGTCATTAATTTTAAAATCTACCTTCGTCTCCACATTTTCAGTAAGTGGCTTTGCTAATGTTACCTTATGGCTTGTCCCATCTGTTAATGTCACCTGTAGTGTATTTGCATCTACAACTTTAACTGTTTGGATGAGTAATGGCACTTCAGGTTCCTTAAGCATATCATTGATATTCGTCATCGAACGATGTAAAAATGACGCAAATTGACCACGTGTTAATGAGTTTTTCGGATTAAATGCCTTTACATTTGTAATTTTTGCATATTCTAACGCGATGATGGCTTCACGATTTTCTGGTAAAGCTAACTTTAAATCTGTAATAGAAGATTTAAAGTTATCTTTTTTATACATCGCAATTAAATTGATATCGTAAACTTTTTCAATCGCACGTACTAAAATAGAAGCCATTTGTTCACGTGGGAGATACTCAGAAGGTAATAACTTGTTGTTAGTCCCTTTGAAAATACCAGTATCATTTATAAGCGCAGCGTATTGTAGTAATTCTTTATCTTTTGAAGATGTAGGCAAGTCTGTAAAACGTACTTTCTTATTGTAGTCTGCTGGCACTTGGAAGTGTTCTGATACAAGCCATTTTCCTAAAAATTTCGTTACATTGCCTTTCGTAAGGACTGCATTTGGCCTAAATGTGCCGTCTTGATATCCACCTACAATTTTTAAATCTGCTAGTGCCAAAATGGCCTCTTTATGATCACTTTTTGCAATATCTGTAAAGCTAGCTGCACTTGCAGTAGGCACAACAGCCGCAGCAACCAATGCAGCAGATGCTGTACTCATAATCCATTTACTTTGCTTTTTTTTCATTTTTATTACCTCCAACTAATTCTATTCATTCCCATTATAAAAGAAAGATAGATTTATTCCAAAGGATATACCAATACTATAGTGATTTTCCATGGATTATTTGCCCAAAGAAAGTGAGCTCTTAGCAAATCTAAATTATATTTAGTTTTTTCTATATGAAATTGCATAATTTTATTGCTTATATTTGATAGAGACGAGGAATAAAGTATGATTTTTAGAGCCTTTTTTTATAGTATAGAGCTATGGTTAAACAAATCTTATATGCGGTTGTCTCTGAACGGGATAAACAAAAGGATGTTAGTCACAACGAATGACACGTTCCTATGGAAGAATTGTTATTCTGATGGCTCTGTGAAGTCGAAGGAACGGGCTTATTTGACTCCTACTTGAACGACTATTCTAACCACAACAGCGGATCGTAGAAAGGATTTTTAGACGTTTTCACATATTAGAGGGAGGAATTGAAAATTGATATCTATGTTTGCTATGCCTATTTTTCTTAGTGGCGTAGGAAATAATGGAAATACAGAAGACTTTCTTCTTGAGTGCTAACCGTAGAAAAACAATTTTAATGAGTTATTAGAGGAAAGTTTTATCGAAGTCTTACACAAATTTAATAACGTCTTAGTTAGATTATAGAGCAACTGTTGCACATAATTAAAAAAATGCAGTAGATGTAAGTTACATCTACTGCATTTAGTATGACCCGTACGGGATTCGAACCCGTGTTACCGCCGTGAAAGGGCGGTGTCTT
>NZ_JBNNTL010000016.1:0-99099 GCF_050278745.1 Lysinibacillus sp. NPDC094403
AGAGGTCACACCCGTTCCCATACCGAACACGGAAGTTAAGCTCTTTAGCGCCGATGGTAGTTGGGGGCTTCCCCCTGTGAGAGTAGGACGTCGCTTCGCTTATTTACCATGTGGAGGATTAGCTCAGCTGGGAGAGCACCTGCCTTACAAGCAGGGGGTCGGCGGTTCGAGCCCGTCATCCTCCACCATTATGGTCCCGTGGTGTAGCGGTTAACATGCCTGCCTGTCACGCAGGAGATCGCCGGTTCGATCCCGGTCGGGACCGCCATTTTTTTTTTGCCGGTGTAGCTCAGTTGGTAGAGCAACTGACTTGTAATCAGTAGGTCGTGGGTTCGACTCCTATCGCCGGCACCATCCCTTGGAGGGGTAGCGAAGAGGCTAAACGCGGCGGACTGTAAATCCGCTCCTTAGGGTTCGGCGGTTCGAATCCGTCCCCCTCCACCATTTTTAGGGGCATAGTTCAACGGTAGAATAGAGGTCTCCAAAACCTTTGGTGTGGGTTCGATTCCTACTGCCCCTGCCAGGTTTCGAGGTACTCGTTATCAACACTACTATGATTACATATAGTGGCGATTGTGGCGAAGTGGTTAACGCACCGGATTGTGGTTCCGGCATTCGTGGGTTCGATTCCCATCAGTCGCCCCATTTTAATAATTGGGGTATAGCCAAGCGGTAAGGCAACGGATTTTGATTCCGTCATGCCTAGGTTCGAATCCTAGTACCCCAGCCATTCATTTTTTAATACGAGCCATTAGCTCAGTTGGTAGAGCATCTGACTTTTAATCAGAGGGTCGAAGGTTCGAGTCCTTCATGGCTCATCAAGTTTTTACAAAAATTATGCGCCCGTAGCTCAATTGGATAGAGCGTCTGACTACGGATCAGAAGGTTATGGGTTCGACTCCTGTCGGGCGCGCCAAAAAAGCCTAATAGTATCGGAATGTAGCTCAGCTTGGTAGAGCACTTGGTTTGGGACCAAGGGGTCGTAGGTTCGAATCCTGTCATTCCGACCATCTTTCCTGATTGTTGGGGCCTTAGCTCAGCTGGGAGAGCGCCTGCCTTGCACGCAGGAGGTCAGCGGTTCGATCCCGCTAGGCTCCACCATTTATATAATTTCCGGAGGTATACCCAAGTCTGGCTGAAGGGATCGGTCTTGAAAACCGACAGGCGGGTAACACCGCGCGGGGGTTCGAATCCCTCTACCTCCTCCATTTTTCCGGGTCAGTAGCTCAGTTGGTAGAGCATTAGATTGAAGCTCTAAGTGTCGGCGGTTCGATTCCGTCCTGACCCACCATATGCGGGTGTAGTTTAATGGTAAAACCTCAGCCTTCCAAGCTGATGTCGTGAGTTCGATTCTCATCACCCGCTCCAAAAAATAATGGGCCTATAGCTCAGCTGGTTAGAGCGCACGCCTGATAAGCGTGAGGTCGATGGTTCGAGTCCATTTAGGCCCACCATTATTCCGAAGTAGCTCAGTTGGTAGTAGCACCTGACTGTTAATCAGGTTGTCGCAGGTTCGAGTCCTGCCTTCGGAGCCATGGCCCGTTGGTCAAGTGGTTAAGACACCGCCCTTTCACGGCGGTAACACGGGTTCGAATCCCGTACGGGTCATCAAGCATGTTGCACATTGTGCAACATGCTTTTTTAATGCCAACTAGTTCAAAAATGCCGTTGTGAAAGGGATTAATGGGGCAAACTTTACTGTAAATACTACTGGCGGCGGCGCCTTTTGGGTCTCCTCTTTCTAAGTGAAATTCCCAATAAAATATAGAACCAATGTATCACATTTTTTATAATGGCAATTCTAATGGGGGACTAAGACCTTATTCCTAATCCATAAATAATTTTAGTTTGAAAAAAATATAAGAAATAATATGAAATATTGAACAAAGTATTTCATATATAAAATATGTATGTTTTCTAGCAGATTTTTTCGTGGTGATTATAGTTCTATTCCTCTAATATGAGGGTAGATGGAGGAATTCGATATGAATTTACATGAAGTACAGCAGTTTTTAGAACTTTATCAAGTAGAACAAAATGAGTCGAAAACATGGCTAGAAAATAAATTACAGCAAATTAAAACAGCAGGAGAATATATACCGACAACGGAAGAATTAATCTTTGGTGCACGAGTGGCTTGGCGCAATAGTAATAAGTGCATTGGCCGCTTGTTTTGGCAATCACTGCATGTTGTAGATGCCCGCGATATTTTGAATGAAGAGGATATTTTCAACGCTTTGCTTGAACATATTCAATATGCAACAAATGGTGGGAAAATTCGTCCAACGATAACGGTTTTTGCACCAGGTCGAGTTCGTATCTGGAATCATCAGCTAATCCGTTATGCTGGCTATGACACGGAGTCTGGAGTCGTTGGTGATCCGCATTCTGTTGAATTTACAAAAGTATGTGAGTCACTTGGCTGGCAAGGTGAAAGAACCGCTTTTGATGTGCTTCCGCTTGTTGTACAGGTGGATGGAGGGGAGCCACAAGTGTTTACAATCCCTGACGGATATGTACTCGAGGTACCGATTCGTCATCCAGAATCTTCTCAAGTCGAGAAGCTAGGATTGAAATGGTATGCAGTGCCGATAATTTCGAGCATGCGCTTCCAAATGGCAGGTATCGATTTTGAGGCAGCCCCATTCAATGGTTGGTATATGGGTACAGAAATCGGAGCACGTAATTTAGCAGATCATGAGCGTTATAATATGCTGCCCGCTATAGCAGAGATATTCAACCTTGATACAACTAAACAGGCTTCTCTATGGCGTGACCGGGCATTAGTTGAGCTGAATATTGCAGTTCTACATTCCTTTAAAGAAGACGGTGTCAGCATTGTAGATCATCATACAGCTGCACAGCAATTTAAATTGTTTGAGGAAACAGAAGCAGCAGCAGATCGTGAGGTTACAGGCAATTGGACGTGGTTGATTCCGCCTCTTTCACCAGCTACAACTCATATTTACCATAAGCCTTATGTTAATGTTTACAATACACCCAACTATTTTTATCAAAAACCATCTTATTAATAGAGAAAGGCAGCTCACTTTAACATGAGCTGCTTTTTTTAATTCACATATTCATTTTTAGAAGCCCTAAATGAACATAAGAAGAGTATCAATACTACTACAACAAATAACCAACCAGTGATATGCCAGCCGCCGAATAAATCATGTAAATAACCAAATAAAATTGGACCAATTGCGGCAAATAAATATCCTAGTGATTGTGCAAACCCTGATAAATCAGCTGCCTCAAAAGCTGTACGGGTACGTAATGTAAAGAACATCATTGCTAATGAGAATGAAGCTCCTCCGGCTAAGCCTAGTAGCACCATCCACTGTATAGCGAGGCTTGTCCATTCCATAACTACTCCGATAAATCCAATTAAGTAAAATGCCGTAAACATTAATACGAGAGGTCGTTGAGATGTCATTTTACTAGCGATAATAGGCACAGCTAAAGCCATTGGGACTTGTGAAAATTGCATGATGGAAAACATCCAGCCTGCACGATCTGCAGCTAATCCTTGTGCCATATATATTTCAGGAATCCAAGCGGCAGTTGTATAAAATAATAATGACTGTAATCCCATAGCCCCTGTCACTGCCCAAGTAACAGGTGATTTCCATAATGGTGTACGTTCTTTCGTAGTCTTAACAGTCGGTTCAGGCTTATTAAATTTCAACTGTGGAATCCAAATTAAGATGGTTAACACTACAAGAACAAGTGCGATTGCCAGTGCACCTTGCCAACCAAGTGATGAATTGGCAACAGGATAACTAATGCCAGCACCGAGTCCAGCTGTCAAATTCATCGACATTGTGAAAAATGCCATAAGCAAACCTACGTGATAGGGAAACTTCAATTTAATTAATCCGGGAATTAGTACGTTACCGAATGAAATGGCTATACCAATTAGCGCAGTACCAAATACGAGCAAACTAGTTGTGCCAAGGGAACGTAGTACAATCCCTAACGCTAAAAGAATAGTTGATAAAAATAATGTTAATTCTAGCCCAAATTTACGTGCAACATTTGGTGCGAATGGTGAAATGATTGCAAATGCTAGTAATGGGATTGTTGTTAGAAAGCCAGCTAGTATATTGGATATGCCGAGATCTTCACGGATAAAGGAAATAATAGGGCCAACAACTGTTAGCGGCATACGTAGTGTCGAGGCAATGCAAATTACGCCGATAACTAGTAATAAGGTTGTACCTTTCCAGTTAATTTTCCTGCTAGGATAAGTATCGGTATGTTCATGAGTAGTCAAATAAATCCCCCCTGTTAGAACAATTATGATTGAACCACTATACCACTTTATCACAACGTTAAAAATAGTTGAAAATTCATAAAATACGGAATATTAATCGTGTTATTGAAATGTCATAGGTCATATGTTAAAATAGAACCCATCATAAATTTAATATTTATATGCCTCATGTTTGTATTGAGGTAGAGGTCGCGGTATTTAAGAGTATACTAATGGAAATGACAAGCATTAGAGATATTAGTTGAAAGGAAATACTGCCGAAGTGTGAGGGGACTTGAAAACCTCATGCTGGGGCTGTCTCCGAAAGGAACAGAACTGTCACGTTTGGACAACGTGTTGCGCTATCATTTTGAAAGAACAGAGGATTTACTTAGCCATCACAGCAACGTTCATGTGATGGCATTTTTTTGCCTCTTAAAAAAGGAAGGAAGCTATATTGTGAGTGAGATAAAAGTCAATCAGCTCGGCCATAAAGCGCCAAAGCTGAAAAAAGAATTAAAAAGCCGCCATATTACAATGATTTCATTAGGCGGTACAATCGGTACAGGATTGTTCTTAGCTAGTGGTGGTGCCATTGCACAAGCAGGCCCAGGCGGTGCATTACTCGCCTATGCATTAATCGGTATCATGGTGTATTTTTTAATGACGAGTTTAGGCGAAATGGCAGCCTATATGCCATCATCGGGTTCATTTAGTACGTATGCTACAAAATTTGTAGACCCAGCTCTAGGCTTTGCACTTGGTTGGAACTACTGGTACAACTGGGCAATTACAATTGCAGCGGAAATTTCAGCTGTCTCATTAATTATGAAATATTGGTTCCCAGATAGCTCATCTGCACTTTGGACTGTTATATTTATCGCTGTAGTTTTAACGTTTAATCTATTATCGGTAAAAAGCTATGGTGAAAGTGAATATTGGTTTGCAATGATAAAGGTTGTAACTGTAATCGTTTTTATTATCATCAGTTTCTTAATGATTTTCGGTATTTTAGGAGGTCAAGCTCCTGTAGGCTTTACGAATTTCTTTATTAGTGATGGACCATTCCACGGTGGCTTCCTTGCTACATTTGGTATTTTCTTAGCTGCAGGATTCTCGTTCCAAGGGACGGAGCTACTTGGAATAACAGCAGGTGAAACGGATGACCCTGGTAAAAATATTCCGAAAGCTGTTAAGTCTGTTTTCTGGAGAATTCTTTTATTCTATATTTTAGCGATTGGTGCAATTGGGATGCTGATTCCATTTACAGACGCACGTTTGCTATCTGAAGATATCGCTGTTTCGCCATTTACACTGGTGTTCGATCGTTTAGGAATTGCCTTCGCTGCATCATTGATGAATGCTATCATTCTAACGGCAATGCTGTCAGCAGGGAATTCAGGGCTTTACGCATCGTCACGTATGCTTTGGCAATTAGCGGTAGATGGACATGCACCGAAATTTTTCACAAAACTAAGCCGTCGAGGTATTCCGATTTACGCATTATTGGCAACTTTAGCTGTAGGCTGCCTAGCATTTTTAGCTTCATTCTTTGGTGATGGTGTGGTCTATATGTGGCTTCTAAATGCCTCTGGGATGTCTGGCTTCATTGCCTGGCTAGGAATTGCATTTAGTCATTACCGTTTCCGTCGAGCGTTCGAGGCACAGGGCTTAGATCCGAAATTGTTACCGTATAGAGCAAAGCTATTTCCATTCGGTCCGCTATTCGCCTTTACGGTTTGTATGATTGTTGTTATTGGACAAAACTACAGTGCCTTTATGGGTGATAAAGTAGATTGGTACGGAGTTCTTGTCTCATATATCGGTATTCCACTGTTCTTACTGTTATGGTTTGGCTATAAAATCAAGCATAAAACAAAAATGCTTCCATTAGAGCAATGTGATTTAAAAGTAGAACAATAAAAAAATTAAACTGTCCTGTGAGCCATAGAAAATGCTCGCAGGACAATTTTTTTAAGTTAAAAAATATTGATGAATTTGTAACCCAGACGTATCATCAAAACACTATAGGTGAACGTTCCAAGCTTTAAGCTCCAAAACCTCGTATCCCCATAATAGCAATCAGCGATCCGTAGAGTATAAGAATAAGCAAAATGATGAGTAATCCTAAAAATTTAGAAATACCTGGTTGTTTTGATTTAATTCCGGATATCCCCCAAAAAATACTCATTATCCAGAGTAGAGCACCTACATAAAAGTAAATCCCAAAAATACCGTTCTTACTTAATAAACTAGCATAAAACAATAACAACCCTATAATACAAAATGTAATAGAAAAAAACCGTAATTCCTTCTAAAAGTCATTTCTCCAGCCCTTGCTAATTTAATTTTGATTATCACTAAAATAGACCAATTGATACAGGGGGTTACAAATTCTGTATTTTAGGGTCTTCAGATAAAATTACTGGAGAGAATAAAAAGGGGACTTTAGTTTCTCGAATCGTCCCCCACTTTTGGAGCACAACCTTAATATGGTAAACTGATAGATAAATAACACATCATCAAATTTTGGGTAGGACATTTGTTGAAACGTATACCATGTATATAAGTAGATTGGAGTGGAGGCTGGACGCTCCCCAGGAAGCTTTGCTCTGTGCTAAAGCGAAGCGGCAGCGATAAAAGCGTCCAGCTGGAACGGAAATCAACCCCTCTTTGTGGTGATGATCATAGTAATGACCAAGTCATATATAGACTGCTTTATATTAGGAAGAGGTGCATGAAAGTGCAAAACAATATATTACTAGTAGAAGATGACGAAGCCATTCGTGAAATGGTGGAAAACTATTTAACGATGGAGGGATTCCTTGTCACCTCTGCGGTAAATGGAGAAGAGGCATTACAAAATTGTTTAAACAATCCCTTTGATTTAGTGATCTTGGATATTATGATACCGAAGCTTAATGGATTAGAAGTTTTAAAGATTATACGAGAGCAAGCATCACTTCCAATAATCATTATGTCAGCCAAGGATAGTGATGTTGATAAAGCGTTAGGATTAGGTTTAGGCGCAGATGATTATATCGCCAAGCCATTCTCGATGCTGGAATTTTCAGCACGTGTCAAAGCCGCAATTCGAAGAGCTACGAAATACTCCAGTCAAGTAGAGGAGAAGAAAGATATAGTAGAGATAGACAACTTATCGATCGACCTTGTTAATTTTTCAGCTGAGAAGAATGGACAGCAAGTAAAGCTCACATCAAAGGAATTTGCTATCTTAAAATTATTCGTGACAAACCGTAATCGAGTTTTTACAAAGCAACAAATTTACCAATTGATTTGGAATGATGCTTACTATGGGGATGAAAATATTATTAATGTACATATAAGAAGATTACGCGAAAAAATTGAAGACGATCCATCCAATCCTCTATATATTAAAACACTTTGGGGAATCGGCTATAAATTTGAAGGATAAACAGATGATTATATTTCTATTACTGATGATTGTGTTACTTGTAGGCATTATTATTTTTCAGGTGAGAGTTAAAAAACAACAAAACGCTTCCGTTCAATACATGCATCAAAAACTGCAAGCAATCATTAACGAACAATCGAGCGAAAAGATTTTAGTGCCGACAGCAAATCAAGAATTACAGCAACTACTTATTGCGATGAATGCGTTGTTAGATCACAATCAAAGAGTATCGGCGACACATCGGAAAATGGAAAGCTCTATGAAAAAAATGTTGGCCAATATTTCACATGATCTTAAAACACCTTTAACAGTTGTACTAGGTTATACGGAAATGCTACAGCTGAAGCAATCACTTAGTGAAGAGGAGCAGCGCCGGTTGCTCAAGGGCGTTCATTCGAAATCATTGGAAGTATTAAAAATAATCCATACATTTTTTGACCTGGCAAAATTGGAGGCAGGAGATACAGATTATCCAATGACGAAAATTAATGTTAATGAAATTTGCCGCAAAAATATTTTATCATTTTACGATATGGTCACGTCTATGGGACTAGAAATCGATATAGCAATACCAGAGATGTCCGTGTATGCACTTGGCAATGAAGAAGCGTTAGATAGGGTTCTGAATAATTTACTGTCAAATGCTGTTGCCTATGGGGCAGCGGGAAACATCATTGGCCTCACAGTAAGAAATGATGATACTAATATTTTTATTGATGTCTGGGATCGTGGTAAGGGGATTGACGAATATCATATTGATAATGTTTTTGAAAGAATGTATACGCTTGAGGATTCCAGAAATAAATCCTTTCAAGGGAGTGGCCTTGGCTTAACTATTACAAAACGCCTTGTAGAATTAATGGAGGGTTCCATCCAGCTTTCCAGTATCCCATATGAGAAGACCATTTTTTCAGTTTCTTTAAAACGAATAACATACTGAGCAGTCATGCTTGTAGAGCAAATTTTATGGCTTTACAGGCTTTTCTTCTGCCCTTAAGAAATTTGTAAGAATCAAGTAATAAATTAGAGAGTTTCGTTTTTTATAATAAAGGTAGCTAAATTAAAGGGAGAGATCTACATGACATATATTGTGAAAACAAATCAGCTTACAAAGGTATTTGAGGGAAAAGAAGTTGTTTCTGCTGTGACTATGCATGTGAAAAAAGGAGAGATTTACGGTTTTTTAGGTCCTAATGGTGCCGGTAAAACGACAGTCATGAAAATGCTAACAAACCTTACGAAGCCAACGAGTGGAGATGTCGAAATATTTGGTGAAAAATTAATGGACCGCTCATACGACGTGCTGAAAAGAATGGGAACGATTATTGAATATCCAATTTTCTATGAAGATTTAACAGCAAAGGAAACGTTAGAATTACATTGTGAATATATGGGCTATTATGACAAGAAAGAGATTGCCCATGCCCTAGATCTAGTGAAACTAACAAACACTGAGAAGAAACGTGTAAAAGACTTTTCTCTAGGGATGAAACAACGGTTGGGTATTGCACGTGCAATTATTACTAAGCCGGAATTACTTATTTTAGACGAGCCGATAAATGGACTAGATCCAGTTGGCATTAAAGAGCTTCGAGAACTATTCAAGATGCTTTGTAAAGAGTATGGAATTACGATTATTATCTCTAGTCATATTTTGGGTGAAATTGAACAATTGGCAGATACAGTTGGGGTTATTAAAGATGGAAGATTAATTAAGGAAGTAACAATGGAAGATGTCAATCGTAGTCAAGCAGATTATATTGAAGTGGTTGTCAATGATGGGAAAAAGGCTGCCTTTATTATAGAAAGTAAATTAAATATTACTAATTTCAAACTAATGGATGACAATTGTATTCGAATTTATGAATCGACAGCTTCACAAAAGGTGCTATCTAAAACATTGATTGAGCATGATATTGAAATTGAGGGCATTAGCAAAAAAACAAGCTCATTAGAGGATTATTTCTTGAAGTTAATCAATGGAGGTGTAGCTAGTGCTTAATTTAATGCGTCTAGAAATGAAAAAATATCATATTGGTTCATATATAAAACGAGCTATTTTCGCAAATTTTGTGATATTAGGTATTATGTTTATGCTTTTATTTATTACTAAAATAGAAGGGGACCTAACCTTTGACAATTATCAGATGGCATTAGGCATTATTGATTCAGCTGTAAGAGCAGTGTTTATTATTTTTGCTAGTGCGTTAATCGCCAAGCTTATTATTGGTGAATTCAAATATAAAACGATCACTGTAGCTTTTATGTATCCGATAAATAGGAAAAAATTAATTGCTTCAAAGTTAGCCATTGTTGTTCTTTTCACCTTTAGTGCAATTATTATATCAACTGCTTTTGTAACAGCGATTTTTTGTGCTGTTAGTGAGAATTTCCAATTGGTTTCAGATACATTAACGAGCTCTCTAATAATACAACGAATTCCAGTTGTTATAATGAATGCAGTTGCAGCATCATGCATCGCATTAATACCATTGTATTTTGGTATGAGAAAATACTCCATTCCGGCAACAATTATATCATCTATTTTAATTGTAGCGGCCGTATCATCAAATACAGGTAACTTCACCTTGTATGATATTATTATCATACCAATCACTTTAGCTATTATCGGTATAAGCGTGGCCTATTTATCATTTAGAAACATTGAGAAGATAGATATATAAGGATAAAAAATTAGCTCATCACAGACTAAACGCTCTCTGGAAAGCATCCAGTCGGAAGAGCTTTAAAAACTTAAATGCCAGACACAAAACCAAATTAAGGTTTTTGTGTCTGGCATTTTTTTAACCAAATACCGTTTGCCATAATAAATAAAGATTTAAAGTAACTACAATCACCACGACAATCCATCCTAAGATAGTTGTTATACGATGGTTGACTAGGTCTCCCATGATGTCACGCTTACTTGTAAACATAACAAGCGGTACAAGAGCAAATGCAATACCAAACGATAAAATAACTTGGCTTAGGACAAGCGCATAGGTCGCATTAACGCCGGATGCAATGATGATCAGAGGAGGTAACATTGTAATAGCTCGACGTAAATAAAGCGGAATTTTTCTTCTAATAAAGCCTTGCATCACAACGTCACCTGCAAGTGTACCAACTGAAGAGCTAGCAAGACCTGCAATGAGAAGGCCAAGACCAAAGGATACCGCCGCCATCGGACCAAGCGCCGCTTTTAATCCGTTATAAGCGATATCTAAATCTTCAACTACTACGCCTTGTGTATGGAAAACTGCTGCAGCAATAACAAGCATACTCATATTGATAGCGCCTGCGACAATCATAGCGATAATAATATCAATAAACTCAAAACGGAATATACGTTTTTTTTCAGCATCATTTCGGCCAACTACACGACTTTGGGTTAATGAAGAATGCAAGTAAATGGCGTGTGGCATAACGGTTGCTCCTAAAATACCTGTTGCCAGTAAAATAGAATCTACTCCGTCAAAGCGTGGTGTGAACATGCCTATCGTTACTTCACCCCAATTTGGTTGTGCTAAAAATGTTTGGAATGCAAACGCTAATACGACAATAAGCACCATGCCAGAAATACCTGCCTCAAATGCTCTAAAGCCTCTACGCTGTAATTCTAGAATAGCAAATGAGCCGACCGCTGTAATAAGCGCTGCAGGCAACATTGGAATATTGAATAACAAGTACAGTCCAAGTGCAGCACCGATAAATTCTGCAAGATCTGTTGCGATAATGACCAATTCAGCCTGAATCCATAAAAAAATAGAAGTTTTTTTAGAAAAATGTTCACGTGCTACTTCGGGTAAATTTTTACCAGTAGCAATACCAAGCTTTGCCGATAAGGATTGAATTAACACCGCCATTAAATTGGAAAAGGCGATTACCCAAAGTAGTAAATATCCATATTGTGAACCTGCTGTAATATTTGTTGCGAAGTTGCCTGGATCAATATAGGCAACTGCTGCGATGAAGGCTGGGCCAAGAAACGGTAAGATTCGTCGCCAGCCCTTTATATCTCCATTTAAAACCGCCTCAGCCGACGGTTTTGTCATTCGTTTGTAAACCATGTTGTTCCCTCATTTCAAAGAGTATCGCAGGTGAAATAAAGTTTCCTAAAGGAAAATGATATATTCCTATTTTATAGCTAGAATAAGAAAATGTGAAGAAGTTTACTCGATTTTTTTTCTTAATTCGAAATGTTTTTAGTACAGTAAATCAATTGTCATTAATGAACGTTGATTTTGTTTATGTATCATAATGTATTGAAGCATCATAGCAAAAAATTCGATTCTTTGAAAATGATCAAGGATTAATGTACTTAGCTATTTTAAAAGCAGGAATATACTTATAAGGTGGCTTTTTTTGATTTCCAATTCGGGTATTCATATATTTCCTACCCATATTAAAACATTATTCCTTAAAAAATAAAGATTCATCACCAAAGTTGCGACATTTGCCAAGTATATAAATTAATTGAAGTGGGGCTGAGTGAACCTTGGAAATCAGCGTCACAGATGAGACCCTGTATCGCAAGTGAAACGGCTTCCAGAGAAAGCGCTCGATCAGAACGGAGATCAACATCACGTTAAGGCAGTGAGCCATCATAAAAATATTCAAAAAATCAAGTGAAAAAAATTTTTTGTAACCGTTTTCTTCATCTTTACTTTTTTTAATTACAGGCGTAATATGACATCATTATAAAAGTTTCAAATTTCTAAATCGCTGAAGCAATTAGACGCGGGGGACCCAATTTTTACGGATTACACATAATCCTTGGGGTGAATCTCTTCATTTATTGAGGGGTAGGGCTACTCAGGCCCGAATCCGACAGCTAACCTCGTAAGCGTTAAGAGCAGAAAAGTGGAGCTTGGCAGACGAATGAGCGTCTACAAGTCTTATTTAGTGATGGCTTGTAGATTTTTTTATCTTCATTTAATGAAACAAAGCCCCGGTGAACGGCACAAAAACCAATTATGCTATAGTGTAATCGATTTAGAAATGTGAAACACATTCTATGAAACTAGAAGGTGTAGTAAATGAAATCCTCATTAAAACGTTTTATTATAGGTAAACCATTGAGATCTGATGCATTGGGGGAACAAAAGCTTAGTAAAACTAAAGCACTTGCCATACTATCGTCCGATGCTTTGTCATCAGTAGCGTATGGACCTGAGCAAATTTTAATTGTACTCATGACAGTAAGTACTGTTGCTTTTTGGTATTCTCTACCGATTGCTGCTGGGGTAGTTGTATTACTGACGGCACTTATTTTCTCGTATCGTCAGGTTATTTATGCGTATCCACATGGTGGTGGAGCATACGTAGTTTCTCGGGAAAATTTAGGTGTCAATGCGGGGCTAGTCGCAGGTGGATCGTTGCTTGTCGATTATATTTTAACAGTTGCGGTAAGTGTATCGGCTGGAACAGATGCCATTACTTCGGCATTTCCAAGTCTGCATCCCTATAATGTGATAATCGCTGTGTTTTTTGTTATATGTTTAACGCTTTTAAACCTACGTGGTGTAACAGAATCTGCATCCATTTTAGCGTATCCAGTTTATTTGTTTGTGATCGTGATGCTGATATTAATCGGGGTAGGGGCTTATAACATAGTAACAGGGCAAGTTCCTGCTGAGTTGCATCCAAAGGTTGGTACACCGGTTGCAGGTATTAGTTTATTTATATTATTAAAAGCATTTGCATCAGGAAGCTCAGCTTTGACTGGTGTTGAAGCAATTTCAAATGCTATTCCTAACTTTAGAGATCCAGCCCCCAAAAATGCTTCTAAAACATTATTGGCTATGGGTGGTATTTTAGCAGTGCTATTTATTGGTATTGTGAGCCTAGCATATTTTTATGGAGTTGCTCCAAATTCGAAAGAAACGGTTGTTTCACAAATTGCGGAGGCAAGTGTAGGTCGTAATCTCTTTTATTATATAGTGCAAGGAACAACAGCGATGATATTAGTACTTGCTGCGAATACAGGTTATTCAGCATTTCCTTTACTAGCTGTTAATTTATCGAAGGATGGTTTTATCCCAAGAATATTCCAAGTTCGTGGGGATAGACTTGGTTATTCAAATGGCATTTTGATGCTTGGTTTAGCTGCCATTGTTTTAATCTTTTTATTTGGTGGAACAACAGAGCATTTGATTCCACTATATGCAGTTGGTGTGTTTATTCCGTTTACTTTAGCGCAAGTTGGAATGATGCGAAAATGGTTGCGTGAAAAGCCAAAAGGTTGGGTTGCTAAATTTGTAATTAATACTATTGGAGCGGTCATTTCATTTATTGTAGCTATGATGTTTTTTGTGACAAAATTACCTCAAGTATGGCCAGTGTTTATCTTTTTACCAATTATTATTTGGACATTTCACCGTATTAAGCAGCATTACAAAACAGTTGGTCAACAACTAAGATTAGATAATGAGAAATTACCGAATGTTGAGGGTAATGTCTTCATTGTCCCTGTCGCGGGTATTACGAAAGTAGTCGAAAACACATTGCATTACGCGCAGTCATTAAACGTTGATAAAATTATTGCCTTTTATGTAGCTTTCGATCAAACGGAAGCAAAAGTGTTTGAGGAGAAATGGAAAGCTTGGCAGCCAGATATAAGACTTGTAACATACTATTCGCCATATCGGAGCATTACACAACCGTTGATGAAATTTATTGATAAGGTTGAACATCAATGTACGAAAACTGGCCATCAAGTAACAGTGATCATCCCACAGTTTTTACCGAAAAAAGGATGGCATCATATGTTACACAATCAATCGAGTCTATTAATTCGCGCATCGCTGTTATTTCACAAAAATGTCGTCATTATGACAGTGCCCTTCCATTTATTAAAATAATGACTAGCAAGCTCGAAAATAGTCTGATATAATCAGTACGTTGATTGTAAAACACGAACGTTTACAATTAAAATTCACTAAAATGATAGTAAATTCCGAAAAAACAGACTTTAGTCAGTGTGAGATATAAGCACATACCGAATGAAGTGCTATTTTTGGAAATGACGCCAAGGCGTGATAAAAATAAGAAGTTTTTACAGTTTTATACTATTTCACTCATATAATAGCGAGAATATGGCTCGCGAGTTTCTACCGATTTACCGTAAATGAATCGACTATGGGTAGCAATGTTTTAGGAGACCTCATATGAGGTGTTTTCTATTCGTTTCGACGTTTTTACGCTGAATGCTTTGCTCCACTCGTAGATGATTGGAATCAAAGTATTCAGCGTTTTTTATTACTTGCATTGCTTCTGGCGCTCGCCTGTAACGGAATGTAAGTTGCTCATAAAGAGTTATTACTATAAGAAAGAAGGCTATCAAGGAAATGAAGTTATTACACGACAAAATTACACAAGAGGGTAAAGTTTTATCTTCATCTGTATTAAAAGTAGATTCATTTTTAAATCATCAAATTGACCCAATGCTTATGAAGGAAATTGGTCATGAGTTTGCAAATCGATTCTCTGATCAAGTCATTACAAAAATTTTAACGATCGAATCTTCAGGTATCGCACCATCTGTGATGCTAGGTCTTGAAATCGGTGCCCCTGTAGTGTTTGCACGTAAACGTAAATCATTAACACTATCAGATAATCTTTATTCTTCAAAAGTACATTCTTTCACAAAAAATGAAACAAATGATATTTCAGTATCACGTAGTTTCTTAAATGAAGATGATAACATTCTAATTGTTGACGATTTCTTAGCTAATGGGGAAGCGGTCAAAGGTTTACTTGATATCGCAGCACAAGCTGGTGCAAATGTTGTGGGTGTAGGTATTGTTATTGAAAAAGGCTTCCAAGACGGTGGGAAATTATTACGCCAGCAAGGAGTTCGCGTGGAATCATTAGCAATTGTAGACTCTCTAGAGGACGGCAAAGTAACATTTGCTGCGGAGGCTAATGCGTAATGAATACCGTTAAATCGACGACTCTAGCTATTCAACATTTACTTGCGATGTATGCAGGAGCCATTTTAGTGCCACTGATTATCGGTGGGGCAATTGGCTTTGATTCAACACAAATGACGTATTTAGTAGCGATTGACATTATGATGTGTGGGATCGCAACGCTTTTACAAGTGTATTCAGGTAAATTTATCGGTATCGGTTTGCCGGTAGTACTAGGCTGTACATTTACAGCAGTTAGTCCAATTATTGCAATCGGTACTAACCCTGAACAAGGTATTACAGATATTTATGGATCTATTATTGCATCAGGTATAATCATTATGATTATTGCAGGCTTTTTCGGTAAGTTAGTAAAATTCTTCCCACCAGTTGTTACAGGCTCGGTTGTGTCGATTATTGGTATCTCTTTATTACCAGTAGCTTTAAACAATATGGCGGGTGGACTAGGTGCAAAAGATTTTGCATCTGGCTCGAATGTAGCTTTAGCGTTTATTACACTCGTTATTATTTTAGTAGTTTATCGTTTCTCTACAGGCTTCATCCGTGCAATTTCTATTTTAATCGGATTAGTTACGGGGACAACCCTAGGAGTATTTATGGGGAAGGTTGATTTTAGCCCTGTTTCAGATGCTGCAGTATTACACATGGTTCAGCCATTTTACTTCGGGATGCCAACATTTAATGCATCTGCGATTATTACAATGACGCTCGTAGGAATGGTTTCTTTAGTAGAATCAACAGGAGTTTATTTTGCACTAAGTGATATTTGTAAGAAAAAACTAGATTCAAAAGATTTATCACGTGGGTACCGTTCAGAAGGTCTTGCCTCTGTTATCGGCGGTATTTTCAACGCTTTCCCATATACAACATTCTCACAAAACGTGGGACTTACACGTATGTCGGGCGTAAAAGACCGTAAAGTCATTTACATCACAGGTGGATTACTAGTAGCACTTGGTTTCTTACCAAAAATCGCAGCATTAACAACGATTATTCCAACACCAGTACTAGGTGCGGCAATGCTTGCGATGTTCGGTATGGTAATAACTCAAGGTATGGGCATGCTAGTACCTGTTATGAATGAGTCAGCAGAGAACGCCATGATTGCTGCAATTGCAGTCAGCCTTGGTGTAGGTGTATCGGTTGTTCCTGGAATTTTCGAATCGCTGCCAGAGAGTGTATCTCTTCTAACATCTAACGGTATCGTCTGTGGTTCTGTTACAGCGATTATCCTTAATATTTTATTCAACATGATTGGGCCTAAGCATAAGGAAGACCCGATGCATGGGGAAGCTTAAAGAATCTCTGAAAATAAAAAATGTCATCTACTTTTTATAGTAGATGGCATTTTTTTTTGCAGAAAAGCCTATTTAATAAGATATGATTTTAATGATGATACTGCATTTTTACAAAACTTCAAATGAGACCTTTTTCAATTAACCTATGTCTTTAAGGTTCGGTGTCGATATGGATGTGAAAAAAGAATCAAATTAAGGATACTTTAGACCGTGACCTAACAGAAGATGAAATGTTAGTTATGAAGACATCCTATTCGAATGGCTATTTTACTAGGGGAAAAGACGGTATGGAGAAAGTGCTGAGGAGACCTGTTAAGAAATAAGGTTATCCCAACCTAAAAAAACACTAGCATTAGTTGGTGGGTTGTCTCATATATTTCATAAGACTACCCTATATAACAGGAAAATTAGGTATTGTAATCCAATTGTCTATGGAATATTATGAACCTTATGGAAAGGTTGGGTATAAATGAATTTAAAAACCGCTAAAGAAGTTCTTGAAGAACTACAAGAAACTATGAAGTCGCATATGTGTCAAGAAGAAAGAATGAAATTGGAAGTTTGGCTTAAAGAGTATTACATAGACGAACTAATAAAAAAGAAAGTTCGATGAATTTGGATTGTTAGCCATTTAAAAGGGTAGTCATTTAAAATGGGGGCACTTCTTTTCGGAGGTGTCCTTTAAATACCCACCACTGTCGGCGTATCAATTGTTCCTGTATTTTCAAGGAACTCCTAGAAAGTATATCTCTTCTAACATCAAACGGTATCGCCTGTGGTTCTGTCATTGCGATTATTCGTAATATATTATTCAACATGATTGGGCCGAAGCATAAAGGATTTCTATATAAACAAAATGTCATCTACTACTATAGTAGGTGGCATTTTTTTATGAAAAGTAGATGTTTAAATTCTATTTGTAAGGGAATCTGGAAAATAGTTGCATCTTAATAGAATGCAAGTCGATGTCTCGACATACATTTATAGTATATAAAACTACTTTTTGAAAGGTCTCTTACAAATGCAAAATATATTTTTGATTGTATTACTTCAATTAATTTATGTGCCTTTTTTAACGTTACGTACAATATTTTTAGTGAAGAACATTACGTTCCTTGCTGCCATATTCGGGATGCTGGAAATGTTAGTGTATGTATTTGGCCTTTCTCTTGTCTTTAATGGAGATCAAAGTATTTTAGCGATGGTTGTTTATGCTGCTGGTTTTGGTTTAGGTATTTTTCTAGGGGCCAAAATTGAACGTAAACTAGCGATTGGCTATGTCTATACGACAATCAATACGCAAAGTAAGAATGAAGAGCTCGTGAATTTCCTTCGTGATGAAGGCTTTGCAGTGACAATTTATATTGGGGAAGGTAGAGATAGTAATCGCTATAAATATGAAATATTAACAAAGAGGAATCGAGAGACAGAATTGTTTCAAATTGTGGAGCATTATGAACCAAATGCTTTTATTATTTCTTACGAGCCTAAATCATTTAAAGGTGGATTTTTGCTGAATCGCATGAAGGCAAAAAACAAATAATTTTTCCCTAAGATTGCCCTTCCGTTTATATACAAAAGGGCATTTTTGGGTTCTCACCATGATCCATTTTTTGTATTCACACAATTTATAGAGAAATTTAGCGACCAAGCTCGATAAAAAATATCACTACTATTACACCGACAGACGTGAACAATAACATGTTCAAATCAATTTTTTCATACTATAAAAACATGTTAAGTCCCGGAGGGGTGTTGTATGTATTTTTTTACGAAAGGCTTGGTCATTCTTATAGGGAGTGCCGCGGTATCATTAGGAATTAATCTATTCTTAACTCCTTATCAAATTTTAGATGGGGGAGTTGTAGGGATAGCGCTTATTTTACACTATATATATAAGCTTAAAATAGGTTTAATGATCATCATTATTAGCATTCCAATCTTTATCATCTCTTGGTATAAATACAGAGCGTATTTTTACAATAGTATACATGGATTATTCGCCTATTCTCTTAGTATTGATTTACTAAAGCCTGTTCGGAATCTTATTCAGGTAGATGCCATCTATAGCGCCATATTTGGAGGGGTACTTATGGGTTTTGGTGTTGGTTTGATGCTTAGATTTCAGACAAGCACTGGTGGTACAGATTTGATTGCACAATTTTTAAGTGATAAAACCGGAATTAATGTTGGGATACTCATTTTTATGATAGATTCAATCGTCATCGTCATAGGGGGATTGCTTTTATCTTCTAGTACATTATTGCTTTCTATTATTACAATTTTGGTAGCAGGGATTACTACAAGTATCATGACGAGTCGTTTTTAATAAAAAAATAGCTTCAGTAGGACTGAAACTATTTTGAAATTCGTTATCGAGAGCTCTTCATCATTCGTTTTTTAGGATGTGCAGGCTTTACTTCGGCAATTAATATGGCGAGTAAAATCAGTACTGCCCCAACAACCATACGACTCGTTAATACCTCATGTAAGAATATAACGGATAGTACCATGCCGAAGAATGATTCTGTCGACAGGATAATAGCTGCCTTTGTAGCAGACGTATATTGATTCGCAACATTTTGAAAAAGATAGGCAAGAGTAGTTGAAAAAATCGCTAAATAAACGATTGAATAGATTGCTTCTTTTTCAAGAGTAGTTGGGATATCACCTTGACAGACTACGACCAAGACACCTAAAAATGCTGCTGTGATAAATTGAATAATCGTAAGGGCAATGGCATCTTCCTTTTGGACAAATAGATTGGTACAAAAAATATCAAAGGCAAAGGCGACGGCACATGCTAAGGAAAGTGCATCTCCGATATTCATTGTCAGTGAGCCTTGTAATGATAAAAAACTGATTCCAACAATTGCCATAATCGAACCGATAATTTCATAGCCATCTATACGGCGCTTGTAAACTGCAAACGCGATTAATGGCACAATAATGACGTTTACAGCGGTTAAAAATGCATTTTTAGAGGGTGTTGTATATTGTAAACCTACTGTCTGAAGGGCGAAGGCAATATACAAAATGGTCCCTAACAAAATACCCTTCCAGATAACTGATTTTGAAGCTTTTTTTAATCTGTATCCAAATAAAATTGTGAGTATAATGGCAGCTAATAAAAATCTACCTGCCATCACTTGATAAGCTGTTAAATATTCCAATGCGATAGCCGTTAATACAAATCCGCTACCCCAAACGATTGCAGTGACTAACAGCATACCATCAGCTATGTATTGTTTCATTATTCTTCCTCCTAACTTCAATAGAATAACATGTGATGGAAGAAAATAATTTGATTTTAATTCTAAATATTCAGGCGTTTTTTTGTACTTATTCCAAAGCTGTCATTCGACATTCATTTTGCTATGTAATAAGTACAATTTAATGGCTGCTGCTAGTCGTTCATAAAAAACATAATCATTTTCTAAAGGAGCTACTAGTTGACGTATTTTTGACATACGATAACGGATTGTGTTTGGATGGCAGTAATGAGCAACGGCTACTTCTTTAATATTTCCTTGTTTTATGATATAGGTGATTGCTGTTTTCATTAAATCTGGATCAACCTTTTCCTCAAGTAGGGGACCAAGATAGCTATTTACATAGTCCATAGCAAATTTAGCGTCCTTACGATGCAATTCAATTAACAACCAATCGGAAGCGAGGTTCTCATAATGACATATAGAAGCCGTTTCAATTTCAGCCATGATACGTGCATAAAACGCTTCACGAACAGCAATAGGGAATTCTGTTTGTGTTACGTGACAACGACTATAGCCAAAGGTCAATGAATCAGTTGAGATTGCATATATCGTTAACCATTCATTGAGAAGTTTTTCAAATTGAAATTGCTGTGATGGATGGGTCATTAAAATAAAGAGGCTCTTTTTATAGCTACAAATCATACCAGATTTCAATAGAGGCTCTAATTGAAAAAGAGATTGCATCCATTGACTATTTGCATGATCTTGCGTTTGAATATTAGCAACAAATACATATTTTTCAAAGGGCTTATTGATTTGCTGTAAAATAGACTTTATTTGTTCATCTGTTACTTCTTCCTCCATTAGACGTCGCATGATCGTTTCTAAAAAGAATGAATAATCCTGTGTTTTTGCATAGGCCATCGTTTCTAAAATAATCTTTTCAAAAAATTCATCTCCGCCAAATCGCAATATCGGGAAATTTTGTTCATCTGCATAGGCTAACACTTCCTCAGGCAAATCCTCAAAGATAACAGGTTTATAAGCTAAAGCGCTTGCCCCTAGCTCAATAAGGCTTTTCACAGCATTCCATAAATATTCTGGCTTTTGCTTTGCGAATAATAAACTGCTTAAAACAACACTATTCGGTGTGAAAATCGTTTCTCGCACAGTTTGAATATCGGGTGAAAATTCAAAGTCAAGAATTTCAACATTCTGAACGGGTTTATGTAAACCATTGCGACCAGCAACGACTGTAAAATCCTTCGTAATAGGAAGTTGTAAAAAATTCTCTACGTTCATTGGTATATCAAGCAACCTTTCTTGTGATTGATCTTCTATTACTTATTATAAAAGTACTTGTCAGTAAAATACATTAGTATCGCTGATAGGGCAAAGTGAAATCGCTGATAAAGCATGGTGGATCGCTGATAAACTAGTCAAAATCGCTGATAAAGCTCCAAATATCGCTGATAAACTGGTCAAAATCGCTGATAAAGCACCGAAAATCGCTGATAAACTGGTTAAAATCGCTGATAAAACAACGAATCTCCACTTGAACTACCTTCTTCACAACCTGCATTTATACCACTCGATCAACTGATCAAAAGAGATTATTTTTATAAGGGAATCTAGTGCTAGAGACACCTGTTTTTACATGAAATTCACAGTACATTTACAATGAAAGCGTACAATAGATCCTAATAACCGATTTAAGAGGTGCGAGAATGGAGTCTGTTGAGAGACAAAGCATAAAATCAAGTAATTTATTTTCTTATTTCAAGTATTTATATCGGCAGCACCAAAACAATACTCTCTATATAAAACGTTTAAAAGCATTGAAGCAAATTATTAATAACAAGAATTTACATACTTATTTTCAGCCTATCGTCGATTTACAGACGAGAAAAACGGTTGGTTTTGAGGCACTGAATCGTCCAGAGCCTTCAGAATTGTTTAATAGTGTTGATCAGTTTTATGAATTTGTTGGGCAAACAGACTGCGTATTTTTATTTGAATGCTTTTGTCGTAATCTTTCATTACAGCGTTTCAAGGAACGACTGCACGGAGAGTGGGTAAACAGAGATTTTTTAGTATTTGTAAATATACATCCTAATGTCTTACTAGATAAGAACTATCATAGTGGTGAAACCTTGCAATTATTAAAGGAGCTTGGCCTAAAACCACAGCAGGTAGTCTTTGAACTAACTGAACGTAGTGCAGTGGTAGATTTTGTAGAGTTTGAACGTGTATTATCACACTATCGATCACAGGGCTATCGAATTGCAGTGGATGATGTGGGTTCAGGCTACAATAGCTTGAAAACGCTTATTTACTTAAAGCCGGAATTTATTAAACTAGATCGTTCTTTAATACAATTTATTGATAAAAATAGCGAGCAGCAGCAGCTTGTTACATTGCTGATGAGATACGCAGAGCAGGCTGAGACGAAAATTATTGCAGAGGGTATAGAACGACAGGAAGAACTTCATTATTTACGTAATATTGGTATCCACTATGCGCAAGGTTATGCGATAGGGAAACCCGCAAAGGAATTACATTTGGGGAAAATAAGGATGGATGACCATGAAGATAGGGGAAGTCATAGAGAAAGTTCCTTGTATTGATGAATTTGTGAAAAATCAAGAGGTGGATTTACTTTTTACAAGTAATCTGTCATTACGTAGTGTGGTTGTTGTTCGAGATGACAAACCAATTGGGCATATTACACGTACACATTTCTATCAAAAAATTGGTACACGCTATGGCTATAATTTATTTATGGGAAGGCATAATCAGCTTATTATTAAAGAGAATCCTTTAATGGTAGATCGTAATATACCTATAACAGAGGTCAGTACGTTAGCAATGTCTAGACCTCCAGAAGACTTATATGATGATGTGATTGTAACCAGGGATGATTTATATTATGGTGTAGTCAGTATTCGGGAGCTACTGTTAAAACTCGTAGATACACAAGTAGCTATTGCAAATTTTTTAAATCCATTAAGTAGTCTTCCTGGCAATAAATTAATTGATGAAAAGTTAGAGGAATCATTACAGCTACCACAATATAGTTTAATATATTTCGATTTAGACCATTTTAAATCTTACAATGATACGTATGGATTTAATAAAGGGGATAAAATTTTACTATATTTAACAGATGTTTTAAAAAGAAATATAGTTTGTACAGAAGATTTTTTAGGGCATATTGGTGGAGATGATTTCGTGGCAATTCTTCCGCATTATGAGGCTGCGCCAATCTGTCAAAGGATTATTGATGAGTTTGATGCATGTATTTTAAGCTTTTATGATGAAGAGGATTTAACAGACTTACAAGTTCAAAATAGGGCTGGTAAACTAGAGCCTTTATCTTGTACTACGCTATCCATTGCGGTTATTACTAATCAATATCAGCAATTTGAATCTGTTGATCAATTGTCTGATGCGGTGACACGTGTGAAAAAACAATGTAAAAGAATTTCGGGAAGCTGTTACCTTATTAATGACCATGAAAAAGAAACTTACCTCGTTCATTAAACGAAGTAGGTCAGACTGTGGGCAAGCTCGTAATAATTTGAGCTTGCCCACAGTCTTTTTTTCTAACGGACGCTTTCGGTAACAGAGATGAGCTGAATTATTAAATTCAATTTTAAGGGCATAATCAAAAGAAATAAGCCACTTTCACTTTAGGAAATTATTAATCTAAATAAAACATACTTGAATTATAGGGATTATAGGTATATAATTCGATTTACATTATTAAACTTCTTAGGAGGCTTTCCATTGTCTACATTACAAATTATTCTTAACGTTGCCGTTTTACTCGTGTTCGTTGGAATTTTATATTTTATGAATAAAAAGCACGTTAAGTTTTCAACTCGTGTTTTTACTGGTTTAGGCCTAGGTATAGTACTTGGTCTTGGACTGCATTTAATATATGGTATTGATTCTGACGTTTTAGCAAAGACATCAAGTTGGTACAATATTATCGGTACTGGCTATGTTAAATTACTACAAATGGTTGCGATGCCATTAATTTTTATTTCCATCTTAATAGCCTTTACGAAAATGAAGGTTGGTAAAAACTTCGGAAAAATGGCAGCTCTTATTTTAGCCATTTTAATCGGTACAACTGCAGTATCAGCTGCTGTTGGTATTTTTTCAGCAACAGTGTTTCATTTAGATGCTTCACATATTATACATGGTGCTGCAGAGGCAGAGCGTGGAGCGTATTTAGAGGAAAAAACTTCTGGCTTAACTGCACCGGATTTACCAACGCAAATTATTGAGTTGTTCCCAGCAAACCCATTCTTAGATTTAACAGGTGCTCGTTCTACATCAACAATTGCTGTTGTAATTTTCTCAGCATTTTTAGGTTTTGCTTACTTACGTGTAGCACGTAAGGATGGAGATACTGCAGCTACTATTAAAAAAGGCTTGGATGCCATCTATGCATTAGTAATGGGCGTTGTAACAATTGTCTTACGTTTAACACCATACGGTATTTTAGCAATCATGGCACGTACAGTGGCAACATCGGATTTCGGAGCAATCTATAATCTGGGTAAATTTGTTATTGCGTCTTATGTAGCGTTATTTATCGTGTTAATAGTACACTTATTAATTCTTACTTTAAGTGGTTTAAATCCATTTACGTATTTAAAGAAATCTGCGGAAACATTATTATTTGCCTTCACTTCACGTTCAAGTGCAGGTGCTTTGCCAATGAACATTAAAACACAAACAGGTCGTCTTGGTGTACCTGAGGGTATTGCAAACTTCTCGGGCTCATTTGGTTTATCTATTGGTCAAAATGGCTGTGCTGGTGTTTATCCTGCAATGCTAGCGATTATGATTGCACCGACAGTTGGGATTAATCCGCTTGACCCGGTGTTTATCATTACTGTTATTGCAGTTGTAGCAGTCAGCTCATTTGGTGTAGCTGGTGTCGGTGGTGGTGCAACATTCGCAGCAATTCTTGTATTATCAGCACTTAATTTACCGATTGCACTTGCGGGTGTATTAATCTCCGTTGAGCCATTAATTGACATGGGTCGTACTGCTCTTAATGTAAGTGGTTCAATGACTGCAGGTGTGACAACAGCACGTATTACAAAAGAATTGGACACTGAAGTGTACAATAATAAAGAATTAGGTGCTCAAGTATCGGACCTTTAAAATAGACAGAGCTACTCTCGTTTGAGGGTAGTTCTTTTTTATTGAATATAAAAAAATGAGTTGTTATGTAAGAAACAACCCATTTTATGAAATCAATTTATCACTTTATATAATTTTTACATAAAAATCTTTACCGTTTATAAGCTCGGTCAGTTCAATATTGTGATTTGTTTTATAGTAATTATAAATATTATGCGCTAACCCAGAATGTCCATTTAAATATGTTCCTTTTTTAATCTCCTTACGTGGATTATGGAAATCAAAATACAAGCGGGAATCGTGGCACATTGCATCCAAAATTGTTTTAAACTCTTGTTCTTCAATATGAATCCCTCGTGTATATCTGCACTCTCTGCGGTACGTATCATGAGAAACATTCACCGGCGACGACTCAAGAACCACTTCGATTTTTTTACTCAAATGTTAGCAACTCCTTTTTAGAAATTAGCACTAAAGGGTAGAAAAGTAGATGTGAAAAAGAAATACCATTTTTATATAAGTTGATTGGAGTGGAGACTGGGCGACTCCTTGGGATAAGCGGCTCATCGGACGCCCCCAGGAAGCTTTGCTCTGTGCGAAAGTGTAGTGCTAACGTAGCGGCAGCAACAAATGTTTTCTGTAGCGAAAGCAAAGCGACAGCTACAAAGCGCCCAGTCGGAGCGGAGATCACCCATACGCTATTGTGCTGATCCATAAGGCTATGACTAATATAGTTCAAGTATATAATTATCAGAAAATTATATCAATATTTTCCCTACCAATCTTGTTGCTGTATTTCTTCTGCTACTACTTGTAAATCATAAGCATTAATCATTAAAAGTGTATAATCGTGTGTTTCCATATATTTTTCTGCTAGACGTTTCATATACTTCGGGGAACCTTCATTTTCTTCATCATAAATTAGTAGCAGACCATCTGTATTTTGTATAATGAATTTGTCTTTTTCGATAAATTGCCACGGAGCCTCGTATGGCTTTTTCGTTACACTCGTTACAAAATCTGCTTGAGCTACTAATGCTTGATATTTTTCTTTTTTATGTTCCTGCCAATTTTTCTCCTGCTCTAAAAAAGGAGTGATAACTGAATATTTTAAATGAGGAAATTCTTTTTTTAACGCAAGAACAACCTCGGCACCCCATGTTTCAACACCTTGCTGACCACTAATAATCACCCATTCTAAACCTTCATCAATCAATATACGCAGGCGATTTTCGAGTGCTTTTTTTATGATGGCAATGCCAGGGTGCTTGTCATTAAAAATGCCTAATTCATGTGGTCTATAGCCAGTAATAATAATTCGTTGCAGCAAAAAAACGCCCCCTAAGCTGTATAGTATGTGTAGTCATAGTATACAGTAGGGGGCGAATGAAAACGAATCCCAAGATGCTGTTGTATAGTTGTTCCCAAGGAAAGTTGATTGTTAGTTTATCTATTAACAGCCCATAAAAGCCCGATTGATGAAGACTAATAATAGGGTTAAAGAAAGCATCACTGATTAAAGTTTCAATTTATTAAAACGCAAATAATGTTAAAACTACGGCTACAGCAGTACAGATTCCTAAGAACCACCATGTATCTGTAAAGTCCTCTTTGGAGTCACTATTCATGTAAAATACTTCCTTTCTGTTTGATTTTAATCTGTCCGTTCCAAGACCAATTCGTCCATACGCGCAGTACTGATTCGAATGGTCCGCGTTTAAATTTCTTGAAATAGGCAAGGCTGAAAACACATTGTAAGCTGTACAAGACTAATCCAAATATAATACCGCCAAATACGCCTAGCTTGCCGTATAAGCCTAGACCATATCCATAAAATACTGTTGTACAAATAATGGTTTGCATTAGATAATTGGTTAATGAAAGTTTACCGACACTCTCAAAAGCAGGAGCTAGCAGCTGTACTGGGCGAGTTTTATATATTAAAGCTGCAAGGCAGACATAGCCAATTGAAAGTAGCTGTGACCCACCCATCATCAACATTCCGGAAAAATAGCTATCTATAAAGCTAAGACTTTTACAAGCAAGGCCTACAGGAACGAGTATTGATCCTATCAAATACCATTTCTTTTCACTTTCCATATTTACAAACGCTTGCTTTTTAGCGAGACCCATACCAAAAAGGAATAATGGTGCATACATGATAGGTGCCAAAATAAGAATAATAAGTATGATAGCAGGATCGTCCATTCCTGGAGGTATGACATTTGTACGGAAATCCTGTATTTCTAAATAACTTCCATTCGCATACACATTGTCAGCCTTCTCAATATATGTTGCTAACTCTTTTTGTTCTTTTTCAGACGCCATTGTAGGACCGAAGGATAGAGCCGTTGTCAATAAAAATAAAATGCCAGCCCAAATAAATACTGTTTTTGGTTTTCGATTAATAAATGGGATTAAAAATAAAGTCATAAAACCGTAGGAAAATAAAATATCGCCATCCCATAAAAATGAATGGAGCCATCCTAAGGCTATTAGCCCTGTTGCACGGCGTAAAATGGACCATCGACTCTTATCCTTTTTTCTACGAATAGACTCTATAAGCTTAATAAGGGAGAAGCCAAATAAAATGGTGAAGATTGGCATAAATGATCCTTCTATGAAGATTTTTACAAAATACAAAGCTCCATTATCGAGGGCGGAAAGATTTTTTAGTTCATCTTTGCCGTACATGCCAAACTGGAAAATTAACAGATTTGCCATTAAGATGCCGAATAAGCTAAACCCACGCATTGTATCTATGAAGGTAACACGGTTAGTTGTCATTGCGTTTTATCTCCTTAATTGGTTATCTTATACATAGTGTAGTTGGCAAAGCTTATGGTGAAATGATGACTACCTTAAAGTAATCTTAAAAGAAGGTGATAGCATGCAAGACGCATCAATTTTAGTGTTAGAGGACGAACGTGCAATTGCAGAAATGATTGAAATTATCTTAAGAAAAGAAGGATTTTTGAACATTACACTCTGTGGCACTGTTCAAGAAGCAAAAAAGAAAATTGAAACGAAGATTTTTGACTTTTATCTATTAGATATTATGCTCCCGGATGGTAGTGGACTTGATATGGCGAATATGATTCGAGAGCAAAGTGAAGCACCTATATTCTATTTAACTGCTAAAGGTAGTGATGCAGATAAGCTTCGTGGTTTTATGAACGGTGCAGACGATTATATTACAAAGCCATTTAATCCACTTGAGCTTGTTGCGAGGGTGAAAGTACAGCTTGCAAGATATATAAAGAAAAAGGATGTGCCAGAAAGTCATTTATTTATATGTAGTCGCTTCACATTTGATGTCGATGCAGCAGAGATAATTGTTAATGATACAAAGGAAATTATTAGTGGTAGATTATTTTATTTATTGAAATATTTATGTGAAAATGCAGGGCAAGTATTATCGAAGGAGCAAATTTATGAGCGTGTATGGGGTGACTGTTTGTTTGATGATAATACAGTGATGGTACACATTCGAAAACTGCGAGAAAAAATAGAAAAGAATCCAGGTAAACCAACGTGCATTATTACTGTGAGGGGTATTGGTTATAAGCTTGTTGGAGATGTTCAATGATGAAACCGGCTGGAAAATTATCGCTTCGTTTTGTGTCTTATTTCATCATTTTTTATTTACTAATTATTTCCGGCTTTATTATTAGTTTGGTGTTTTTTGCAATCTTTATCAATGGTCATGTTGGAGACAATATCCATATAATGACTTCCTCTGAAATAAAAGACGATGCTGTCGTAGAAAGAGGAGATTCTATAAAGATTGCTGATTATTTAGTGAAGCGTGCCAAGGAAAACGTAGGACAATTATATTTGCTCAATCAATCGATGAATATTGTTGATTACACGGGAGATACATGTGAATTATGTGGAATGACAGATAACGAAATAATGGCTCTGAAGCGTCCAGGAATGCACACATGGGAAATTCCTAACTATTATTTGTTATTCCTCCCAACTTCACCTGTTCAACCACTATTTGAGGAAGCATTTCAAGATTGGAAGGAAAAAGGACAGATTCCTTCAGAATTGCTCCAGCGTTTACAGGATAAGAAGGCCTCTGTTGAAATTTATAATGAGCAGTGGAATCGTGTAGAAGTCATTGGTGAGCGCTTTAAAAAGCTACATAAACCTCAATTGCTAGAAGAGAAATACGATATTTTTGAGCATAAAGAGTTTACGCAAAATGCGGCTTTAGAGGATGGCTCGACATTAGTTGTGCGTATGCCTAATCCATCATATAAGCCATTTGAGGAACCTTTTAATAAAGCAATGGTTTTATTTGTTTCCATCTTCTTTGGTGGACATATCTTCTTGTTAATAGGGGTCACTTTTTTATCGATTAGCGTTTCCCGTCAATTTGTTCGTCCGCTTGTTTATGTAATATCTCGTATTGAGCGACTAACGCAGTTTGACTATAGTAAGGTAAAAGATAGAAAAATCCATCATCGGAAGACAGGGGAGTTAAAGAGGAAATTTAAATTATTTCAGCCAGTTGATGAATCGATTAATAATTTATCAGAACGCCTTTCCTCCAATGAAAGGCAAATTAAGCAAGTAGAGCAATTACGTGAGGAATGGATAACAGGCTTATCCCATGATTTAAAGACACCGTTAAGCTCTATTTATGGTTATTCAACAATGTTAGCTTCTGAAGACTATGAGTGGACAAAGGAAGAAATGCGAGTTTTTGCAACAACGATGCAGGAGAAGGCAACGTATATGGATGCTCTTATACAAGACCTAACATATACGTACCAAATAAAAAATAAAGCGATACAGCTTGAAAAAGTGTTGTTACCACTCAACGTATGGTTGCCTCAATTTGCAGATGAGCAAGTGTCTGTAAAAGTTTATGGGGATATCATGCTCGAAGCGGACGAGCTTTTATTAAAGCGAATTTTAGATAATCTAATAACCAATGCTAAAAAATATACACCTGTTGGTACAAAGGTAAACGTAGAAGCGCAAAATCTAGGTAAGGAAATTATGCTGACAATTGCCGACAAAGGTCCGGGAATTCCTCAGGAGGAGCTCGATAACCTTTTTGAGCGATATTATCGAGGTACTAATACTACGGACGATACAACGGGTACAGGTCTAGGATTGGCAATTACTAAGCAGTTAATTGATTTACACGATGGTACCATTAGTGTCCAATCAGGAGCGGAAGGTACAGTTTTTGTCTTGAAATTTAACTGTAAATAGTAGTTTTTTGGCTCATCACCAAAAGTTAGGGATGATATTTGTTAAAACGTATGCCATATATTAATTGGATTAGAGGCTGGGGTTCATTGGATGCTTCGGGAAAACGCCCAGTCGGAACGGAAATAAATCAACCACATGTTATGGTGATGATCCAAAAAGTATGAGTGTTCTCATCATTTGGAAAGCGGGGCATGGAGTGAAGAGTTATAGCTTGATAGAAGAAAAAATTTAGGGCAAAGTGTTTATTGGTAACAAGTAAACTTAAAGGAAGGTAACTGCAAAGAAATTTAAGAAATATATTTTTCAGTGTGCCTTCATTTTAAGTCAGGAGTGTGTTTAGGTTGGAGAAAGAACAACTAAAAAATAAATATTTACAGCAAATATTTCAATATATTCAAGACGGAATCATCATTATGAATCACAATCGTGAAATTTTAATGATGAATCCTTCAGCGATGCGGTTAACGGGGTGGAAATTAGGAGATCGAGTACCCTATTGTTCATTTTGCGAAAATCGCCAAAAGTCTCCAACAGAACATACATGTTATTTAATAGAACATAATGAGGTTCCCTATTTTTTATCGAAAATGCTTACGTATCATGGTTGTAAAATAGATGTTGAAATTAGCACAGCGCTGATGTATACAGACAGTAAAACAAACGAGCAAGAGTTTCTTCTTGTACTGCGCGATCAAACCCTACAGTTAAAAGAAGAAGAGGCTCGGATTTCAAAACTTATTATTAAACAGCTGATTGAGGCGAAAGAGGAAGAACACAAAAGGCTTGCACAGGAATTACATGATGGCGTTGGCCAATCATTGTATACAATATCTGTTGCATTGCAAGCGATAGAATCTTATGTCAAAGATAATGAAAAGCTAAATACGTATATTGAAGAAGTACGCAATGAGCTAGGGCAAGTAATGAATGATATTAAATTGTACGCCTATCAGCTCCGTCCTCAAAGTATTGACCAGTTAGGGATTTCACCTACATTAGGCACACTGGTAGATTCAGTGCAGAAGGTTCATCCCAGTATTTCTATAGTATTAGAAACAGATTTTGAAGAACGTTGTCATCCTTCTGTAGAAATCAATATTTATCGTGTTGTACAGGAGGCTTTACACAATATTGCTAAATATGCAAAGGCTTCTAAGGTGGTTATTCGGCTCGAAAAGAAAGCTGCAAATTTAGCACTCTATATAGAAGATAATGGCGTAGGATTTGATCTACAGCACGTGAAGAAAGAAGGACTTGGCTTAAAGCATATGGAGGAACGAATAACTTTGTTAGGCGGATCTTTTAATATTACTTCTGCTTACAATAAAGGTACAAAAATTAGTATTCAAGTACCTAATTGGAAGGATGACTATAGATGATTCGTGTATTAGTGGTAGATGATCATGTGCTAATCCGTAAAGGACTTGTTCTTTTATTGGAAAATTATAAAGATGTAGACGTCATAGGTGAAGCAGGTGATGGAGCAGAGGCGATAACTCAGGCAATATCATTAGAACCAGATGTCATTTTGATGGATGTATCCATTCCGAATGGGTTAGATGGATTTACAGCTACTCAAGAAATTCATAAGCAAATGCCAAACGTTAAAATTATTATGTTAACAATGCACAATGAAGTTGCTTATATTCAAAAAGCGATTGCTGTTGAAGCCAATGGTTATATTTTGAAAAATAGTCAAGGTGGGGTCCTCTATGAGGCTATCCATGCTGTATCTAGTGGTCGTATATATTATAACGTTGGTATTCCACAGGAACAGATTAATAAATTGTTTGAACATAAAGGGCATGAAGATAAATGCATTTTAACTGTGCGTGAGCAGGAAATAATGAGGTTAACGGTTCTAGGGTATACGAATGTCCAAATTGCTGAGCAGCTATATATCAGTAGTAAAACGGTTGAAAATCATAAATCAAATATTATGCAAAAGCTTGATTTAAGTAATAAAGCTGAGCTTATCCAGTATGGACTTGCAAATAACTATATGTAAGAAGCTGGAGCTTTCTTAAATGTAAAAAATAATATCCCGAAAGGACATTAGAACGGTTACAGGATCACTCAAACAATGAGTGGTCTTTTTTTTGTCATTAACAAATGTTTTTGTACTTCGAGGTCGCTTCGATTCCTCGCGCCAGATGTAGCGATTTAGCATATTTGTTCTTCTTATTCAAAGTAATTTGCAATATTGTCACAGTGAGGAAAGCTAATAGTGGAAAACCCCTATATGTCTGAAAAAGCAGCGAGATTATACTGAAAGCACATGAATAAAAGGAGATGCAAGCACAGTGGATATAACATTTTTAATTGCGAGTTTCCTGATTGGATGCGTTGGATCTTTTATGTCCAGTACATTGGGAACACGCGGTTCAATCATTAAATACTTAATGCCACTATATATACCGCCACCTTTTGGCCTAGCGGCATTTTCATTACCGTAAAGTCTGGCGGCTCCACTTGGGCAATAAAAAAATGAAAGCAAAAATTTTGTTTTAGCGACAACGATTAAAATTGGGGTTGATTGATGATGATTAAAAAACAAAAAGTTGTTGCCTATAAATCACAAGAGAAAAAGCTAATAATTATGAGTTTTTTAGTAGCTGGGATAATGTTTCTTTCACTAATTGGAAGAATTTTTGGTACCTAGGAGATGAAATTAAATGAATGATTCAGCTGTAATGTGGAGTAGAGCCTTAACAGAGTTAACATTGTCATTCCATATTATTTACGCAACTATTGGTGTTGGCATACCTTTAATGATAATGATTGCTCAATGGGTTGGATTAAAAAATAATGACGAACACTATTTACTACTCGCAAGAAGATGGGCAAGAGGGTTTGTAATTACTGTAGCGATTGGTGTTGTGACTGGTACTGCTATTGGATTGCAGCTATCACTACTATGGCCAAATTTTATGGAGTTGGCTGGTCAAGTAATAGCGTTGCCATTGTTTATGGAAACGTTCGCGTTCTTTGTTGAAGCAATTTTCTTAGGGCTTTATTTATACACATGGGATCGATTCAAAAATCCAAAGCGACATCTATTATTATTGGTTCCAGTAGCGATTGGTGCTTCTATGTCGGCTGTTTTTATTACGATTGTGAATGCATTTATGAACGCACCACAGGGCTTTGATCTTGTAGATGGGGAGCTTGTGAATATTCAGCCTGTACTTGCTATGTTAAATCCTGCGATGCCAACGAAGGTAGCACATGTATTAGTGACATCTTATATGACGGCAGCGTTTTTATTAGCTTCTATCGCAGCTTATCGTATGCTGCGAGGATCGAAGCATGTGTATCATAAAAAATCGTTACATCTATTATTGAAACTTGGATTAGTATTTTCGCTAGCGGCACTGATCGTAGGTGACTTTTCTGGGAAGTATTTAGCTGAATATCAACCTGAAAAATTAGCTGCTGCTGAATGGCATTTTGAAACTAAAGAGGATGCTTCGCTTGTACTATTTGGCGTATTAGATGGAGAAGAAGTAAAATATGCCATTAAAGTACCGTACGCACTGAGTGTATTGGCGCATAATAATCCTTTTGCAGAAGTAAAAGGTTTAGATCAATTTCCTAAGGATGAACAGCCGCCGCTTTATATCCATTATTTGTTTGACATCATGGTAGTTATCGGGACTTTATTAATTGTCGTTGCAGCTATTTATGTACTAGGTAAGTGGCGAGGATGGAAGTTTATTTCTTCAAAAAGCTTTAAGAGAATAGTGGTGGCAGGTGGTCCACTATCGCTTATTGCTGTTGAGGTAGGCTGGTGGTTTGCGGAAGTAGGGCGTCAGCCTTGGATACTTCGTGGTTATATGAAAACGGAGGAAGGAGCCACAACAAGTGGTCAAGTCGATATTATGCTAATACTATTTGCAGGCCTTTACATTGTATTAGCAATAGGGAGTGTCGTAGCACTTATTCGTATGTTCCGTAACAACCCAATTGAACGTGAAATTGAAGAACATAAACAAGTGGAAGGATGTGAAGAACAATGAGCTTAGAAATCTTAGGAATTTCAGTACTATGGTTATTTCTTTTCGGCTATGTCGTTGTTGCATCCATAGACTTTGGAGCAGGTTTCTTTAATGCTTATAGTGTCATGGTTGGTAAAGACCGTATATTGGCAAATGTCATTAAGCGCTATTTATCTCCGGTGTGGGAAATTACAAACGTCTTCCTTGTATTTTTCTTTGTAGGAATAGTGGGTTTCTTTCCTCAGTCGGCTTATTATTATGGCACAATTTTGCTAGTGCCGGTCAGTATCTCATTAATATTAATTGCAATTAGAGGTAGTTATTATGCATTTGAATCTTACAGTTCGAAGGGGATACACATTGGTTATACATTGATGTATGGAATTACTGGTTTATTCATACCAGCATCCCTTTCTATTGTATTAACGATATCTGAGGGAGGGTTTGTGAAAATTGTCAATGAAGTGCCACACTTACAAATTGCTAAACTTTTCACAAGTCCGTTAACTTGGTCTATTGTGCTATTAAGTATAGTGGCGGTTTTGTATATTTCAGCTGTTTTCTTAACTTGGTATGGGGAAAGAGCGCAAGATGAACATGCTTCTAATTTAATGAGAAAATATGCACTCGGTTGGTCGTTACCGCTCGTAATAAGTGTAGTAGGGGTTATGGTGGCGTTAAAGGGACATGTGCCTGAGCATTATGAAAATATGTTAAATCTGTGGTGGCTTTTCGCGATATCAGGTGTTCTATTTTTTATAACACTAATTCTTTTATTTAAAAAGAAAAAATATGGAATAGCAGTATTTTTAATGGTTGCACAATTCGGATTTGCATTTTTCGGTTATGGTATTTCACATTATCCTTATTTGCTGTATCCGTATCTATCAGTCTATGACAGCTTTACAAACGAAACAATGGCTGTTGCCTTAGTGATAGCGTTTATTGGAGGGCTAGTTCTACTCATACCTTCACTATATTTAGTAATGAAATGGTTTGTGTTTGATCGTGACTATGCTTGTGGTAAACGTAATCATCATGTATAGGGAGGAACTATAATGAATCAATTTATTATTTTGTATGCACCTTTTCTTGTAGTGGCTGCCAGTATTGTGATTGGCTTTTGGATAGGGCCGAAAGATCGTCAAATGAAGCAATAAATAGGTAAATTCCATATTAATTGAGGGGCTATCTAGCAAGACATGAGTGCTTGACTTTCTAGATAGCTCCTTTAAGTGTTTTACTATATACATCTCTCTGATGGATGCTCAATTTTCACGTAGCGCCATAAATTATTGGCGATGTCGCGTGCTTCAGCAGCATGTCCCGTCCCGACGAATGCTTTTCTGAAAGGAGTAAGTAGTGATTCGATAATGAAAAGCTTTGGTTTCTCACGTTGTAATTCTTCTAGCAAAAATTCAGTGTATTCTAAGCCCTCAACTGTTTCATCCTTAGACAATTCCTTCATAAATCCATGCAATTGTTCAACAATCATTTCTTTGTTAATCGATTGATAGTTCACCACATTTTGAATAGCGTTAATCATTTCAACGTTTATAATGACTTCTTTGGATTCTAACATTACAGGAATGATTGCTTTAATATTGCGCAATGCTACACGGACAATTGCTTCGCGACTAATAAATTGGAAATCCGAAATTAAAACTGCTCGTAATGAAAGGTTAATCATTCCGAGAGCCTGTATAGCGCATTCATAGCTCAGAGTACTAATTTCTTCACCGAAAACTTGTACAAAACGATTAGCAAGCCATTCTAGCTCCTGTAAGTAATAGTTCAAAATAATCTTTTTAAGTTCTTTGTCACGAGAAGAGGTAATCGATTCAAAAATTTGAATTAGATTGTGCTCCCGATTGACATACATGAGCACGGCAACTTGCTGTGTTAACACTTCTAAGTCAGTCGGGTCTTTTCCGTAAAGAAGCTCATGTCGACGATTGCTTGCCTCTTCACGCCCTTCATCTAGAATGGCGATTAAACATTCGTTTTTGGCAGCAAAATGATTATAAAATGTACCTTTTGAAATTTTTGCTGCACTAATAATATCGTTAATTGATGTTTCCACGAATCCTTTTTCGATAAAAAGCTCACGAGCAGCAGTAATTATTTGTCTTTTTCTTTTGTTCATAACCTCACCTTTTTAAAGTTATTATACTATCATTCTAATACGAAAACGCCTATATATCAATGTTTAGGGAGGAAATATTCTTTTTTCTTGAAAAAAGTAGACTGCGAGTATAAAATAAGTTTTATCGAAAAAAACAAGAAAGAATTGAGGGATATAAATGAATAGTGAGCAAACAATGAAAAAGCCCCCTTATGGCATGATTGCTATTTTATTTGTGGGTGCTTTTGTTGCTTTTCTAAATAACACATTATTAAATGTTGCATTACCAACAATCATGAAAGATTTTGGTATCACAACGTACTCTAAGGTACAATGGCTTGCGACAGGGTATATGCTTGTAAGTGGTATTTTGGTACCAGCTTCGGCATTCTTTGTAACACGCTTTAAAAATAGACATTTATTTATTGCAGCGATGTCAGTCTTTACGATTGGTACAATTATGGCTGGATTTGCACCTAACTTCGGTATGCTATTAGCGGGTCGTATGGTGCAAGCGGCGGGTGCATCAACAATGTCACCACTTTTAATGAATGTCATGTTAACTAGCTTCCCAAGAGAAAAACGTGGGGCAGCGATGGGGATATTTGGTTTAGTCATGATTATGGCACCAGCAATAGGTCCTACATTATCAGGATATATTGTTGAGCACCATGATTGGCGAATGCTATTCCAAATGATTATTCCGTTTGCTGTTATTAGTTTATTGTTTGCTGTTTGGAAATTAGAAAACGTGATGGAAACACGTGAAGTTCATTTAGATTTCCCATCCGTATTATTATCAACAATAGCATTCGGTGGTATACTGTATGGATTTAGTGCAGCGGGGGATAAGGGCTGGTCAAGTCCTTGGGTATATGGCACGATTTCAGTTGGTTTTATCGCCTTAATGATCTTCATATTAAAACAATTACGTATGGATCAGCCTTTGTTAGAATTACGTATTTATAAATACCCAATGTTTGCGTTGGGATCAGCTATCTCGGTTATCGTCTCAATGGCTATGTTCTCTGGTATGATTTTAACTCCTGCTTATGTACAATCGATTCGTGGAATTGATCCATTTAAAGCGGGTTTAATGATGCTTCCTGGAGCACTTTTAATGGGGATTATGTCGCCGATTACAGGGAAACTTTTTGATAAATTTGGACCGCGAGTGTTAGCGATGATTGGTTTATCCATTACAACACTAGCAACATTCGGGTTAGCAGAATTAGAAATTGATTCAAGCTATACGTATATTGTGTCAATGTACACGATTCGTATGTTCGGCTTGTCAATGGTCATGATGCCAATTATGACAAACGGTTTAAACCAAATACCACAAAAGATGAACCCACATGGTACAGCCATTAACAATACTGTACAGCAAGTGGCAGGGGCAATTGGTAGTGCTGTGATGGTAACGATTATGAATAACCGTACAAAAGCAACTGCTCAAGATTTAATTGCAGAAGCGAAGGCAAATGCGGTACAGTCAGGTGCTGCACCAACACCAGAGCAAATGCAACAAATGAAAGAACAAATTATGCAAAATGCATTATTAGATGGTATTACTCACTCATTCTTAATTGCTGCATGCCTTACAGTGGTGGCACTTGTGCTTGCACTGTTCTTAAAACGTTCCAAAGCTGAAGTGGTTTCCACGGATTTGAAAAAACCAACTAAACAATAATGAACTGCTATGCTCCCTTATAGATAGACGGATGAAAGAATTAATTCTGTTTATCGAAGGGGAGTTTTTTAATGCATATATTAAAGTTAGTCTCTCTATTTTCACGTAAAATATCGATGTAATGAGAAAAACTAAGCAATTCATCGTTTTCAATACATTCAATAATAGCGAACAATTGAGGATTTAATGATAGGAGATTAATGCTTTTTCCAAGTAATGCTTCAAGGGCCGTTCAAAGTAAAATAGCTCTCTTTACTGAAACAAAGAAACAGAACCTTCTGTCTTAATCTGAAAAAGATCTCGATAGTGGAAATTGCTGTTGCAATTTTTGAAGTTCATGAATGTCATATCTTTTGTTAATTTAGGAATAGAAGCACATAACAAATCAAGAAATTTTGTTTTAAGTATATATTTTTTTCGAAAAATGATAGCAATATTCGTTGTAGGGCACTCAAAAAAGCACGGACATTAGCCAAAGAGAAAGGGTGGATGAATTTTAAAATCCTCTAAACCTTTTACGCTAATGTCCTTGCAGTAACTAAGCATCCTTTTTAAATAATGCTCCTGGCCAAAACGCATATTTACCGAGAACTGTCGTAATGGCAGGTACGAGCAATGGACGTACAATGAATGTATCAAGCAACACCCCAATTGCCGTAACGACACCGAACTGAACAAGTACTTGAATAGGTAAGGTAGCAAGGACAGCAAATGTTCCTGCTAAAATTAAACCAGCAGATGTAATAACACTTCCTGTTCGTACGACACCTTCCTCAATAGCTGTTAAATGATCTACGGTCCTACGTTTTTTCCAAATTTCCGAGATCATAAAGATATTATAATCTTCTCCGAGTGCCACTAAAAATACAAATGCATAGAGTGGAATCGCTCCTGAAATGGCATCTGCCCCCATTACATGATGTAAAATTAGCCAACCTGCACCAAGTGCACCGAAATAAGAAATAATAACTGTCGCTAATAAGTAAACAGTTGCTGTTATTGAACGTAGATAAATAAATAATAATAAAGCAATTAAAGCAATCATAGTTGGCATAATAACAGTTTCATCGCGTACAGTTAATTGCTGTGTATCATATTGACTAGCTGTTTCGCCCCCAATCCAAATATGTTTATCTGCATCTTTTATACCTTCGGCCTCAAGCATTTTTATAACCTCTGCTCTAAGCTCTGGAATATGAGCTAACGATTCCTTAGCATAAGGGTTCGCATTTAAAGAAATCTCGTACAGTTGGATAGCATTATTCTTCTTTCCAATTCGGCTATCTGCAACACTATCAATATAAGAGATTTCAGTTAATTGCTGCTGCAAGTTAATATCTATATCTTCTGTATCAATGATGAGCTGAACTGGAGCTAATTCGCCAGGTGAAAAATTTTCTTCTATTAAAGTAAAGCCTTCACGTGATGGCATATCCTCAGGGAATGACGATAATAAGTCGAAAGTATACTGAATACGTGGTACGAATGCTGCTAATCCACCCAGTAGCAGTAAAGTGACAACAATGACAATCCATGGTTTATGCGTCACAAAGCGCCCAATTTTATGGCTTATTTTATGTGTTGGTTTGTGCTGTTTTTTACCCTTCTTATGAGCCATTTCCTCTGTTCGAGGTATGAATGGGAAGAAGGCGACGCGACCTATTATGACAAGAATTGCTGGAAGAACAACAAGTGCTGCAATTCCCATCACGAGTACGCCAAAGCTAAAAGGAACAGCAAAGCGTTGGAATGCACCATAATGGGCCAAACTAAGAGTAGCTAGACCAATGACAACCGTTAAGGCACTCATCAAAATTGCACCGCCAGATTCCTTTATAGTAACCTTCATGGCAGTAGTCTTATCCTCAATTATAAATAATATCTCTCGGTACTTTGATATTAAAAATAAACAATAATCTGTACCTGCACCAAAGAGTAATACAGTCATAATAGAGACGGCCTGCGAATCCTTATCTATCAATCCGTTATCAGCTAAGAAGCCGAGCGTAGGACTTATGACACCATAGGCAAGAACAACAACGATTAATGGAATAATAGCTAATAATGGTGAACGATAAATAATAATTAGTAATACTAAAACAAGGAGCACTGTTGCAATCAATAATTTCATATCAGCCTGAGAGAATAAACTGACAGCATCCGTAGCAATACCAACTGGTCCGGAATAACGCACATGAAGATTGTCGCTAACTAAGTCTTTATCTAGTTGGATATTGTACTTATCCATTGTTTTTGTTAATGCCTTTAAACTCTCTCTTAATGAATCAGTAGCCACGCCTTTTTCAAAGAAAATAGGAGTTACAATTGTTGTGCCATTGTCAGATGCAGACGCTAAAAAGGCTTGAGGTGGCATTTTATCATATGGTGGAATAAGGGTTTGGTTTTCTAAAGGTTTAGTTTTAAGCTCTCCATAAACCTTTTGGATGGCTACGAAATCGTCGGTAGTTAGCCCACTTTCTCGATGCCAAACGAGTAATAATGGTGTACCTGCTTCATTCGGAAATTGTTCAGCAATAATAGTCGCTGCTTGCTGAGACATTTCGCTCTCGGGTAAATTTTTACCAGATTCACTCTTGATACTATTAATCTGTGGCCAAGCAAAAGACAATACAACCACAAGTAAAACCCAAAAAACAAGGGCTAATAGGCGACCCTTTTTACTTGCTACCATCGAGCCCCATTGCTCAAGTGGGTGTTTTTTCATGATAGGACCTCCATTTCATGTATGTAATTTTAATTATATATACCAGAAGGTTAATTAATCAATTGCGAAAAATTTATATGCTATACTATGTCTAAAAAGAATCCTTTATAAGGGGGCGAACTTGTTGAAGCAGTCACCTCGTGTTCTAGGGAGACCTCGCCATGATGAAAATGCGAAACCAAAAAAAGATATTGTCCTTGAAACGGCAACAAGGCTTTTTATAAAAGAAGGCTATAAAAATATTTCGATGGATGATGTAGCAAAAGCTTGTAACGTTACAAAGGCTACTATCTATTACTATTACCCGACTAAAGGGGATTTATATACATCAGCGTTGTTGGCAATGATGGATCGAATCAGACTGTCCATTTTACAGATTTTAGAGCAGCCAATAGTATTTAAAGAACGGTTAGAGCAGCTTATTGAAATTCATTTATCAGCCACTGTAGATATTGATATGAAAAATTTTATGAGAGAGGCGACGATTAATTTATCGAAATCTCAATTAAAAGAAGTGCAGGCATCTGAAAATAATATGTATAAAACGATAGAGCAGGCGATGCAGTTAGAGATGGAGCAAGGCACGATTCGGAAGGGAGATGCTACTTTTTTTGCACATGCGTTTATGGCTTTAATGTCAGTAGGATACGTTAAGGGCGGGGAAGGGAAAAGTTTATTTCAATCAGAAGGTATGGCCGCGAAAGAAATTATAGACTTTTTCTGGCGATCTGTTAGGAAATGATTTCTTTTATTATATGTAATAAAAATGCTGAAGATAAAATAAGTATACGAGATCGATTTAGGGGAAGCTTAATTAGACCAAATACTATTGAAAATCAAATGTTTTACAAAGGCATTTTAAAAATTCGAGCTCAAAAATATTGTATTTTTTAACAGTGGGGACAAAAAGCAAGCTTAACTACAATATATAGTTAACAAAATCAATGAATTTTGAAAAGATTGTCGAAATTGTGATTTAGCTCATTGAAATAATGTACAAACAGCCTTATAATGGAGGTTGTAACGTCACCAAGACAAGATAAGGATGGAATTATGATGCACTTTTTGCAAAATAAAGTTAACATTGTAATAACAAGTTATACGAATTGCTATCTAGCTCTTGAGACTGGTGATTTGTAAGATATACGCGCTGTATCGACTGTTAAGAAGTGCCTTAATGGTCTTTTTTACATGGAAGCAATAAAATTAAAATAGTGATAGTGATGGCAAAGGAGAGTTCAAAATGTCAGAAACGAAAAACCAAACACAGTCTGAACAATTAACTGTGAGTCAAGAACAACTGGATGTGCTAGATCAATTATTAAAGCCTGAGGTTCAGGAATCACTTACAACTTTAGTTGAGCAATTACCTAAGTTAACTGAAATGATGACGTTATTAACAAAATCGTATGAGTTTGCTCAAGCTGTTGCAACTGACGAAGTACTGAAAAATGATACTGTTGGTGCGGTAACGGAAATGGCAGGCCCAGTAGTAGGCTCAGCAAAAAATCTTGCAGCTACTGCAATTGAAGCGAAAGATCGTGCTTCTGAAAGCCAAGAAGTAATTGGTTTATTCGGTCTTATGAAAATGTTAAAAGACCCACAAGTTCAAGGTGTTTTCCGTTTTGTTAATGCTTTCTTACAAGTAAGCGCTGAACGTAAATCTAAATAAGACTCGACTCGAGATATATTCAAAACGTAAGGACGGAGGATTAATTAATCATGTCAAAAGAAATCGTCATCTTAGGTGCTGGTTACGCTGGCGTTTTAACTGCATTAACTGCACGTAAGTATTTATCAGCTGATGAAGCTAAAATTACTGTAGTAAACCAATTCCCAACACACCAAATCATCACTGAGCTTCACCGTTTAGCTGGTGGTACTATTGCTGAAGGTGCTGTTGCTTTACCACTAAAAAAAATCTTTAAAGGTTTAGATATCGATTTACAAATTGCTAAAGTAACGAAATTCAATGTAGACACTAAAAAAGTTGACCTAGACACTGGTTATACTTTAAATTACGATACATTAGTAGTATCTTTAGGTAGTCAAACTGGATTCTTCGGTATCCCAGGATTAGAAGAAAACTCAATGGTACTTAAATCAGTAAACGAAGCAAACAAAATTAACAAACACATCGAAGACCGTATTAAAGCATATGCTCAAACAAAAGACGAAGCAGATGCGACGATCGTTATCGGTGGTGGCGGTTTAACAGGTGTTGAGCTTGTTGGTGAAATCGTGGACAACTTCCCGAAAATTGCAGCAAAACACGGTGTTAACTTTGCCGATCTTAAAATCAAACTTGTTGAAGCTGGTCCGAAAATTTTACCAGTACTTCCAGATGTACTTATCCAACGTGCTACTGAAAGCTTAACAAAACGTGGCGTTGAATTCATTACAGGTACTCCTGTAACAGGTGTTGATGGTAATGTTATCTCTCTTAAAGATCGTGAGCCAATCGTTGCCAATACACTTATTTGGACAGGTGGGGTAGCTCCACTTCCAATCGTAGGTGAGTCTGGTCTTGCAGCAGACCGCGGTAAAGCTACGATTAACGAGTTCTTACAATCTACATCTCACAATGATGTATTCGTAATTGGTGATGCATCTGTGGCATTACCAGCTGATGGCGGACGTCCGCTATACGCACCAACTGCTCAAGTTGCATGGCAAATGGGCGAGTGCGCTGGCTACAACCTATTCGCACAATACAAAAACCAAGAGATGAAGACTTTCTCTGCAATTAACTCTGGTACACTTGCAAGCTTAGGCCGTAAAGACGCTGTTGCGACTATCGGTGCTAGCAACACAGAGCTTAAAGGTCTTCCTGCAACACTTATGAAAGAAGCGTCTAACATTCGCTATCTTACACACATTAAAGCACTATTCGGCTTAGCGTATTAATATTTTAAGGGCATGATTCAATAGTAATATTGAATTCATGCCCTTTTTGTTTTATTAGGGTATACATACAATTTTAGGTGAAGTGAATGCTTGGCATTTCTGCTATAAAACTGGAAGGAAGAGTCGGAGTGGCGGAAAGAAGGGTTAAAGCGACGGATAGCAAGTCAAGAGCGACGGAAAGAAATCGAAGCGATGGAAAGAAGAGTCGGAGTGACGGAAAGAACGGTCAAAGCGAAGGAAAGAAGGGCTAGAACGACGGAAAGAACGGTCAAAGCGAAGGATAGCAAGGCAAGAGCGACAGAAAGAAGAGTCGAAGTGACGGAAAGAACGGTCAAAGCGAAGGAAAGAAGGGCTAGAACGACGGAAAGAACGGTCAAAGCGAAGGAAAGAAGGGCTAGAACGACGGAAAGAACGGTCAAAGCGACGGAAGGAAGAGTCAAAGTGACGGATAGGAAGGCCAAAGCGGCGGAAAGAAGAGCCAGAGCGACGGAAAGAAGAGTCGAAGTGACGGATAGGATCGTCAAAATCGTGGATAGAACCACCAAAGTCATGGATAGAATCGTCAAAATCATGGATAGCCCCGACATAGTGACGGATAGAAATGCCGAAGCGACAAATAGAGCTATCGATACAACGGTAGAATACATGATGTCTTAACCCACACATTTTACGTAGCACCCCTTATAATAGGAGGTGCTACGATTTTTATATCGCTATTGCTTCCGTTTGCGTAGCGAAGCGACAGCATCAAAATTCCCTCTACTCATTGAGTTCAGAAATATTTCTATAAAATCTGGACTTTGAAGGTTGAACATTAAAAATTAGCAGTATCGTTGCTACTACAAACATGATGATGGCTGCAGATACAACAACATATCGAATAGATATAATATCAGCTGCAACTCCAAAGACGGCAGTGATGATGATAATGAGCAAGGCTTCTACAATACCGTAAATACTTACTATTCTCCCCATGCTATCGACAGGAATATTGCTTTGATAAAAAGTATGGAAGCCAGTATTGGCAAAGGCCGTTGCAAAGGATGTAATAAAAAAGCCTAAAGAAGCTATAAGAAATGTATAAGAGGATGTGAAAATTAAATAGCCTAAAGCTGTTATTAGTGATCCCAACCCTATTAGCCAAGCAGTCGGTACTTTTTCAACGATTGCTGTATTCATTAAAGAACCAACTAATATCCCAGCGCCTGCTATGCTCACTAAAACACCGTATTCACCTTCGGATAATGAAAGTACTTGGGTAGCAAAGGCAGCCTCTAAAGAATCTGTCGCTGTCATCATGACAATCATCGCACTAAATAAAAAATAGATCATCATAATATACGGATTTTTAAGGCTAAATCTTATAACAAGTTTCCAATCATTAAATAATACTTTGTAGGAAATTTTCTCCTCGTCCTTACGAGCAAGCTGTTGATTAGCTTCAATATTAGGCATGCCTAATGTAATACAGGCTGATAAAAATAAAGCAGCGGCGTTCAAGTAAATTGCCATATTAGGCGTTCCAATCGTAAATAGCAGTCCTGCAATGGCTGGACCGGTTACGAATGCACCGGAATCAAGTAAGCTACGAAGCGAGTTAAAACGTTTTCTTTGTTCAATTGGTATCAATTTCGTAATGTAGGTCATGGAAGTCGGATGATACATAGAACTAGCCATTGTGATAACAAAAACCATGAAATATATCCAAGTCAAAGTAGAGAAGAAAGGTAGTATGACAATTAGAAAAGACTCGAAAAGATTGAGAACAATCATGAGATATTTTTTATTTAAACGATCTATCAAACTGCCTGACCAAAAATTGGTGAAAAGTGAAGATGACGCTCTAACGATATACAAACCGGACACAGCTATAGCCGATCCAGTAAGATTTAAGACAATAAGATTTAAAGCTATAAAATATATCCAGCTTCCAACGCTGGAAACACCAATACTAAACAATAATATCGACGGATAACGCCACTTTTCTAAAAATTTATTCATGCTCATATAAATTCCTCCTTGTAGTTATGACAAGTAACTAAAATAAAAAAATCCCACCCCCAAGACGATTTGTCTTAGGGACGAGATTGTGGAATTTATACTCACGTGGTGCCACCCTAGTTCGCTATTATGTCACCATAATAGCCTTTTCAGTACGGCATAAATTCTTATGCTTATACTGTTACTCTGTAACGGGAGTTCCCGTCGCACCATCATTCAAGCTGAAATCCAATGCGCTACTCCGAGACTTGTTTCAATAATTCGTTCTTACTCGTTTTCAGCAACCCGAGCTCTCTGGGAAGAACAGCCTTATTTACTCTTCTCTTCAATGTATTTTCGATAGTGTAGCATATGTTTGTATTTTTAGTAAAGTATTCCTTTTTAAAATATTCCGATAAACCCCCAAAAATATATTTGAAAAAATCAAAAAGACAAATAAGCCAGTAGCCTTTCATTTCAATAAAAAGGGCTACTGGCTTGTTTAAATAAAAGAGGTGAATAATTGACTCTTGCCATCTATTAAGTTTTGCCAAAATAATAATTTCTCCAAAATGATCTGTGAGTGAGCATATATCTACACGGATACGAAGCAATGCGTCAGTTAGAGGATTTATGGCATTATTTTAGACTTTGATGGAAGTTGAAGAAATAAAGATAAAATTTGTAGGTTTATCTGTTTTATTAAACCAGTTGTGGGGTATGGTTGAATTCATATGAATACTATCCCCAGGTAAAAGATCATATTCTGTATTATCAAGAATGATAGTCAAGATTCCATCGGTGACATAAATAAATTCCTGTCCTTCATGAGAAAAAGGAGTTTCTCGTTTGTCCCCAGGTAATAAGGTTACTAAAATTGGCACAAATATAGGATTTGATACATTTCCAGAAAGGTCCGAATAAATAAATGATGATTTATGTTCCGATTGTTTATAAGCGCCACGTCTAATCATATTTTTGTCCATTTGTATTGAATCTGGAAAAAAATAACTAGGACTAACACCGAGAGCTTCAGATATTTTGCGCAAGGAGTGTAATGTAATAGAACAAAGAGATCGTTCTACTTGAGATAAAAAGCTTATTGATAAATCTGTTTTTTCAGAGACTTCCTTTAATGTCATTTTTTTTGACTTACGAAGCCTTTTTATTAAAATCCCTATATCTTGATCCATTTTATCAACCTCAAATATAGTCTTATTGTAATAAAGTATATATAATACTTAAATTCTTGTAAAGTTATGGTAGCCTTTGGGTTTGAGTTGTTTCCAACTTCGAGATCTGTAGACGTTTAACTTTTTTAAGTAGAAGTCTTCTGAAAAAAATATTGAATATTCAGAAATTGAATGTATAATAATTGTAAACGCTTTTATCTTTCGATGAAATTTAAGTGGTATTTAAATTTTTGCTTACATAAACTTTATGAAATTGAACTTTTTATGTAACAATCAATTTCAAATCTAGATACATCATGAAATAGCATTAATAAATGCATTTTTTTTAGGTGAAAATTTAAGTCACGTTTAAATTTTGAGGGATATGTGCAGATAATTAAAGCTATGATTAAAAATCGTGTTTGTCGAGATGTCGGCTATTAACAAGTGTATTAAATATCAAACAAATTGGAGGGAAGAATGATGGAATTCAAAAAAATGTTTACTACGATTGATCTCCATGTATCTGGAGAACCTTTACGTATTATTACTGGAGGTTTACCAAAAATTAAAGGGGACACGCAGCTAGAAAGACGTGCCTATTGTATGGAACATTTAGATCATATTAGAGAAGTATTAATGTATGAGCCTAGAGGTCATGATGGCATGTATGGTTGCATTATTACTCCACCAGCAAGAGAAGGCGCAGATCTAGGTGTGTTGTTTATGCACAATGAGGGTTGGAGTACAATGTGTGGCCATGGCGTTATTGCGGTAGTGACGATGGCTATTGAAACAGGCATGATTGAGGTAAAAGATGAAAACGATAAACTGATCATTGATTGTCCGTGTGGGCCAGTAAAAGCGTATGCAAAGTGTAGAGGAACTAAAGTAGAATCAGTCTCTTTTGAAAATGTACCTTCTTTTGTCTATAGAAAAGATTTTCCGATTAAAATTGATGGTTACGAATTTGATGTGGATATTTCATACGGCGGTGCTTTTTATGCCGTGGTTGATAGTGGAAAAGTTGGTTTGAAAGTGAACAACAAAGATTTATGGGATTTACAAGTATCGGGTGACAAAATTAAACATTACATTGAAAGTCAAATTGAAGTAAAACATCCGTTTGAAGATATAACGGGGATTTATGGTGTAATTTTCTCTGATAATCCGAAAGACAGCAATGCTGATTTACGGAATGTCACAATCTTTGCAGACAAACAGGTTGATCGATCCCCGTGTGGTTCAGGTACTGCTGCAAGAGTAGCTACTTTATACGAACGTGGCGTACTGAAGGAAGATGGAAGTTTTATTCATGAAAGTATAACGGATGGACAATTTGTTGGTGAAGTACTTTCTTTAACGCAAGTGGATGAATATAAAGCTGTTATTCCGAAAGTTACTGGGAATGCATTTATCACTGGTTTCCATCAATTTGTGATTAGCCCAGAAGATCCCCTTAATAGAGGGTTTTTATTGAAGTAAATTTGCTGCTGATTTTGCACCCAATTTAGTATAACAAAAGAAGAATAGCATTTTAATAAAGGAAGAAAAAGGTGGAGAATTATGTTAGTTATAAGTACGGATGAACAAAAAAGTTTAGTAGATATGAATGAAATTATTGAATGCGTGGCTGTTGCCTTGAAGGAATTTTCAGCAAATAGAACTATTACACCTATCCGCGCTGCTCTGCCTTTCAATAACAACCAAAATACAGCATTGATTATGCCTTCTGTAGCAGAAGAACTTAGTAGTGTTGGATTAAAGGTAGTAACAGTAGCACCTAATAATAAAGAATTAGGTAAGAAAACGATAACTGGATTGGTAATGCTATCAGACTTTAAAACTGGGGAACCAATGGCTCTTCTAGAAGGTTCTTATTTAACAATGATTAGAACGGGCGCTTTATCAGGTGTTGCAACGAAGTATCTATCCCGTGAAGATTCAAAAAAGTTATGCATTATCGGCACGGGAGAACAAGCGAAAGGTCTAGTTGAGGCTATATTAGCTGTACGAAATATTGAAGAAATTCTTCTTTATAATAGAACAGAACAAAAAGCACATGAATTCGCGAAGTATATTAGAAATAAATTCGATAAGTATGTACAAGTCTTTTCAAATCCGAATGAAGCAGTACTTAAAGCTGACATTATTGTGACCACAACCAATTCTTCAACACCAGTTTTTTCTGAACCGTTAAAGCCTGGTGTTCATGTAAATGCGGTTGGTTCATTCAGACCTACGATGCAAGAATTGCCATCTCATGCTCTTTCTGTAGCACACAAAGTAGTAGTTGAATCAAGTGAAGCAGCTCTAGAAGAAACGGGTGATTTGCTTGTTCCAATAGAAGAAGGCGTTTTTAAGGCAGGTGATATATATGGTGAGCTTGGGCAAATTGTAAATGGAGAACGAAATGGAAGAGAAAGTAACGAAGAAATTACTCTATTTAAATCTGTAGGACTAGCAGTTGTAGACATTATAGTTGCAAAATATTTTTACGAAAAGGCGATTAAAAATAAGGTAGGAACTAGTATCAACCTTTAAGGTGTAAATTTTTGTTATCAAAAGATGTTTTGATAATTATATATCTAGGAGGAAGAATTCATGTTAGTAGAGGTTTCAAAAAATGTGTCCCTTTATGCATCACAAAGTAAAACGGTTAAATAAGGCAGCTAAAAAGTGGGGACTTCGATTTGGAGCTTATCAGGTTGTTTGCTCTTGGGGGATCTTTTCTAAGTGAAGGATGGAATGGAAAAAGGACTTATTCTCAATGTACATGAGAGTAAACTCCCCCTTTTTTGTAAAAAAAAACTTGGAATTTTAGAATTAGGGGGTACAGTAAAATGGAAGATTACACAGAGTTTATAGATGTAGCACAAAAAGCAGCAGACATCTCAAGAAAAACGCTTAATTTACACCGTGAAAATTATCTTTATGGACATTTTGATTTTGAAACTAAGGAGGATGCTAGCCCGGTAACTGAAATAGATCGGAAGGTAGAGCAGCAAATACGCGAGGTAATTCAAGAAATGTGCCCTACCCATGGAATTTTAGGTGAAGAGTATGGTACAGATTCTAAGGATCAAGAGTTTGTTTGGGTAATTGATCCGATTGATGGCACTAAACAGTTTATTGCAGGAATACCTGTTTATGGTACACTGATTGCTCTTTGCCACCATGGTGTACCTGTCTTAGGTGTGATTGATATTCCAGCTGTTAAGGAACGATGGCTTGGCATTAAAGGGCAACAGACAACATTGAATGGCCGAAAAGTTTCTACTCGAGCGCGTAAAAAATTATCGGAAGCTTTGATGTCTTCTAGTAATACCGAACCAGTATTGCCTGAACATCGCCTGGGATATGAAAAAATGATTGAGACAACTAAATGGCGCGTTTATGGCTCAGCCTGTTATGCCTATGCATGTCTAGCTTCCGGCAAACTGGATGTAAGTATAGATAGTGGTGGGATGCGCGAGGTAGACTATTGTGCATTGGTACCAATAATTGAAGGAGCTGGAGGTGTTATTACAGACTGGGCTGGAGATCCCTTAACTATTCATTCCGGGACAACTGTTGTCGCTGCGGGTGATGCCGATTTGCATGCACAGACATTGGCAATACTGTCGCAATATCTATAACTGAGAGAATTGAAAAACAAGGGCGGTTTGCCCTTGTACTCTGTTCATTTTTTTGAAAGCGCTAACATCCTGGGGAGGGAGATTTCGGAAATACTACAGTTAACTAGTAGTAATCTCTACTAAAACAAGTATAGTCGTAAAATTGTTGTTTTTGGCTTATGTTATAACCTTTAAGCAGGGATTATAAATGAACTATTTACAAAATTGTAATATGACTTGTTTTCTTTTTGAAAAGTCTTATCGAGTTTTTAAAGAGCCTATGTAAAAGGGGGAGGTACTATGTTTAAGTGGTTCAAATCACAACCTGAACAACCAGTTACGAAAACAAACGAAGAAATTAATCAACTCTATCGCTATTGGCGAATCCATATCATGATCGCCCTTTATGTCGGTTATGCAATTTTCTATTTTACTAGAAAAAGTTTTAACTATGTAATGCCTGTTATGTTAGAAGATCTCGGTATGAAGGTCACGGATGTCGGAATATTAACTACTTCTTTCGCCCTGGTTTATGGTGCTTCAAAGTTTATTTCTGGAATGATGAGTGATAAATCCAACCCAAGGTATTTCATGGGAATAGGTTTAATTCTTACAGGAATTAGCAATATTCTCTTTGGATTTAGCTCTTCGTTGATTTTATTTATTTGCCTGTGGATTTTGAATGCTTTTTTTCAAGGTTGGGGGTGGCCACCAGCTATTAAATCATTAACTGTTTGGTATTCTCGGAAAGAGCGAGGATTTTGGTATGCGATTGCTAATACCTCACATAATGTAGGTGGAGCATTAATTCCTTTGCTTGCAGGTGGCTTGGCGGTCCATTTTAGTTGGCGTTATGGCATGATCGTGCCAGGAACAATTGGCATTGTCGCTGGATTGATTGTTATTTGGCGTTTACGTGATCGTCCAGTTTCTATGGGTTTACCTACAGTCGGGGAATGGCGTAATGACCCGTTAGAATTAGAGCAAGTAAATAATAGTAAAAAAATGCCGATGTCGCAAATTCTTATTCATTATATTTTTACTAACAAGTTAATATGGTTATTGGCAATCTCTAACATCCTGATTTATATCGTCCGGATTGGGCTTAATGACTGGACAAACCTTTATTTAGTGCGTGAATATAATTATGACTTGATCAAAGCTAACTCTGCTCTTTCTTTATTTGAGATAGGTGGCTTTTTCGGAACTATGGTTGCAGGCTGGGGCTCTGATGTTCTTTTCAAGGGGAATCGAACACCAATGAATATTATCTTTATGATTGGTATTGGGGTTGCTGCGGCTTTATTATGGATTTTCCCAGGTCTTGGCTATGGATTAGTCGCTGCTTGCTTTTTCTTAATTGGATTCTTTGTCTTCGGTCCGCAAATGCTCATTGGTATAGCTGCAGCTGAAGTGGCTCATAAAGATTCTGCTGGAACGGCCAATGGTTTTGTAGGTTTATTTGGTTACATAGGTGCGGCTTTTGCAGGGTATCCACTTTCTAAAATAATTGAGAGTACTGGGTGGAATGGATTTTTTATAACAATGATTGTATCTACCCTGTTATCGGCACTTATATTGGTACCAATGTTAAAAATGAAGAAAGCAAATGTTACTTTTTAATTCAAACATCGCTGGTTAATTGATTTTTTATAATTTATTGATTTGCTGGTGATATAGCAGGAACACAGATTGTTCATCAGAGAAATCCCGAATACTCAAATGAGGGAGTTTAAAAAGTCTAAAAGTAGCTTGAGCCTTATTTTAATGGGCTCAAGCTGTATTTTTTAAAGTGTTCCGATAAATCTAAGAAAGATTCCGATAAACTATGAAATTGTTCCGATAAATCTTAAAAACATACCGATATTTCACGAAAAGGTTCCGATAATCTTATTGAAGATAAGCTTTAAGCGCTGTTAATAGTGACTGGCAAATGATGATTGACTCTACTGTATGATTTGTTATTTCAAGAGAATGGTCAGCATTTTCTACAATAGCAAGCTCATGTGAAGAAAGTTGTTCTAATCTTTCTTTAGAGTAATGCGGGTCAGCTGTACCGATTGCTAGAAATGCCTGCTTTCCGAGCAAATTTTTCATAACATGATCAAGTGACAGCAGGGGTGTTAAAAGTACATAACGAGAAGGAACAGATGCAGCCTGTTGCATATAAAAATCTGTAATAGGCAATGTTCCAAGTGATTTTCCTATGTATACAGTCTCTGTATAAGATTTTGTGCTTAAAATATATTCCACAATAGGATTCGCTGCATTATAAACCATTGCTGAAATAGTTTCTTGCTCCTGTTCAAATTGCTTTGAATCAAATGCATAGCATACTTGTACTACATCATAGCCAAGCTCTAGCAGCAGCTCAGTGGAATAATAAAGAAGTGGTTTTTCATACGTATAGCCTGTGCCAGAAAACATAAAGCACACTTTGTCGCTAGTGCTATCAAAGTAATTGTATGCAATACCGTTATATTGTTCTTTTCTTGATTTGATTTTCATCATAGTTCCTCCTTGTCATACCAGATTGTTGAAAAATCGATGTAGCCTAAGTGGTTGAAGTTTAATTCTAAAATATCTTGGGCAAACGGTATATCATCGAGATGTGTAAATAATGGTATCAAAATAGCCTCTTCAATTAAATAGTGGTTTAATGAATCGAAAAGTAACGGCCATTCTGCTATAGTTGCAATTTTAAATTTTTCAAAGATATTTATAAAATATGCATCTTCTTTGCAAATTTTATAAATTGGAGAAACTGGGCTGAACATGTCATGTAATTTTTTGAAAGCGGTGTTTACAGTTACGACATTCGTGTAAACAAGTGCATCGTACTTAGGCGGTTGCAGACTATCTTTAATATATTGAGATAATGTTAATGCTTCTATTTGAGGTAGATAACCGTATTGCGTTAAAGATGAAAATAAGTATTGATTTAGACCGATTTTCCCTTTAGGCACGCCGATTTTTAAAACCTCTTTTTTACATAGTGGTGAGATAGTATTATCAAACCTACTTAAATGATTTTGTAATGAAGAATTCTTTTGAATAGGTTTATATAAATGTTTTTGTATTATGTTTTTTATTTGTTGCCTTTGTACTTTATTCGAACAAGCTTCTGCATTTTTATTTAAAATAATTGCACAAACCCCGTTTTGGAAATTAATTTTTTTGTAAGTAATATCGTTTGAGAAATTAGTTTGATAAAACGAATTAGATGATTTTGGAAGTATGTTTAATTCTACTGTATGCAATAAAGCGCGCATGCCAAAATAATTGTCGTAAGCTTCTAAAACAATTTGATTGGGTGTATGTTTAGATATTGCAAATGAACCTGTTCCGAAAACTACAGTATCTACAATTTTATAGATACTTGCTTGTATATCTGTTAGTAAGTGTAGTACGTACGTGCAAGACTCCAAAAAAATAAAATCAATTGTCCACATATCCACGATGATAATTTCCCGAATAGGTTGCCATAAAGGAAGATGTAGTAATTGGCGTAAACACCAAGCTACATCGTGTGCTGTTAGTAAATCGCCATTGTGGAATGCAACATTTTTTCTTAAATAAAGACGTAATTTCAAGTCATTCATCTTCCAATGGTGAGCAAGAGAAGGAATAATATTACCATTAGTATCTGCCTCGACTAAACGATTGGTTATATTGGAAATAAGTGCTGAACTATAAATATCATTTACCCGATTAGGTTGTAAATTATAAATGGGATGATTGATTGGTGCAATCAAACGCTCATTATATAGGATATTGTTTTTTATATTTTGCTGATATAGATGCTTAAAGTTTACTGCTAAAGAATCTGTTAAATTAGGAGATGTAAACAATTCTTCCCAATCCATCATCGTCATTGTTGAGAGATGTGGCTTAATCGCATCTACAATAATTTGTTCAATATCTTCATGCCATTGAATTTTGGATAAGTGTCCACGCCCATTCCCAGCTTTATAAGTTATCCAATTGTGTTGTTGAAATAATTTAAGATAACGATTCAATTGTTTAGGACTTATTTTTAATGTAGAAGCTAATTGTTGCTGATGAAAAGTGTTGCTTTTCTGTTGGCCATAGAGTGAAAGTAAATAAAATAGTGTTTTATTTTTTGATAGAAAGGTGGACATTTAATATCTCCTTTTGTCTCTTTTTGTAAAAATAGTTCTATTTTATAATCTAACTATACCAAGGAGGGGGAAATTTATGAAGGCTGTTATCATTAATGAGTTTGGTACTTCTGATGTTTTAAAGTACGTGGAATGTCCAAAGCCCACTATTTCAGCAGGGGAAGTATTAATACGTACGACATATACGAGTGTGAATTTTGCTGATATTAAAAATAGAACAGGAAATAAAGCAAAAGCGAATTTTCCAATGATACTCGGTTTAGATGTAGCTGGCGTAGTTGAAGAGGTTTTTGATGAAAGTAGTACTTTTAAAGTTGGAGATGTCGTTATTGCATTCCCGAAAAATGGAGCCTATGCAGAATATGTGGTGGCGAAAGAGCAGCTCGTCTTTAAAGTTCCGAATGATATCCCTTTGGAAAAGGTAGCCGCTGTGCCAACAGTTTTGTTTTTGTCCTATCTATTAACACATCAAATTGCTCCAATTAGTACAAACGATAGCGTATTAATTCATGCTGCATCTGGTGGAGTAGGGACAATGCTTATTCAAATGGCGAAAAAGCTAGGTGCTAGAAATATTATTGGCACGGTCAGTGATATGAAGAAAGCGCCAATTGCCTTTGAACTAGGGGCACATCATGTACTGACATACGATAATTTTAGTGCTCAAGTCAATGAATATACGGATGGTCATGGTGTTAACACTATTTTTGACTCCATTGCTGGTAATATTACGGAAGAGAGCTTTAACTGTTTAGCTCCGTATGGAACGCTAGTGCAATTTGGAAATAGTGGTGGTAAAGCAGGAAATATTAAAACATCTGATTTACATAATAGCTGCCGCAATGTGAAAGGCTTTAGCCTAGGAACAACTCGAGCTTCCAAGCCAGAAATGCTACAACAAGTAGCACAGGAGATGTTTGCATTGCTGAAGGATGAAAGCTTCCAAGTACCAATTGCTAATATCTTTAATTTAGAGGACATGCAGAAAGCGCATGACTTGATGGAAAGTCGCCAGCATCAAGGGAAAATTTTAATTAAAATATAAAATATTCAATCCCTGTATAGATACACACTATACGGGGTTTTTTTAAAGAATAACTCCATCAATTCATAGGTTTGTATGTAAACTAAAACCCTCTTTTATTTTTCGACAATAATACAGAAATTCCCTTTATATATTTGTTAAAATGAGGTATTATTATATGGATTTTTGTCTTTCTTTGCGTTATTTTGACAATGTTATTTGTTTTAGGTCAATTTTAAATTATAATGTTATGTTTGGCCTCTTGTATTATGAAGCACTAATATAAAGGAATGGCTAATAGGAGAGTGGTGAAGTGCTTTTTAATTCCTTTGAATTTATTTTTTTATTTTTACCAATAACATTTGTAGTCTATTTTTTATTAAATCGTTTAAGGAACCAGCAATATGCGATTTATTGGTTGGTACTGAGCTCTTTATTTTTTTACGCCTATTTTAAGTTAACTTATTTAACAATCATCACGATCTCAATCATTGTGAACTTTGCTTTAAGTCGGATGATTAATAATACCAATAGTCGTTTGAGAAAGACTTATATGATTATTGGGGTAATCTTCAATATATTAATTCTTTGTTACTATAAATATACAGATTTCTTTATTGACAATATAAATAGTTTATTTGGTACAAATTTTGCACTATTGCACTTATTGCTACCATTAGGACTCAGTTTTATTACATTTCAACAAATTGCTTTTATTGTTGATAGTTATCGAGATGGAACAGCTCATTATAAATTTAGTCATTATGCGTTGTTCATTTTGTTTTTCCCGCAATTAGTAGCGGGGCCTATTGTTCAGCATGATGAAATGCTTCCACAGTATGATATCAAGGAAAATCGAAAAATTATACATGATAATGTTGCACGAGGCTTGTTTATCTTTGTCATCGGTTTAGTCAAGAAGATTGTTATTGCGGATACTGTTGGCATATGGGCTAATGCGGGCTTTGAAAATTATAGTAATTTAAGTTTTGTAGAAGCTTGGATTACCTCATTATCGTATACAGTGCAACTTTATTATGATTTTAGTGGATATTCTGATATGGCGATTGGTTTAGCCTTATTATTTAATATTAAATTGCCAGTAAATTTCTTCTCCCCCTACAAAGCACGTAATATTCAGGAGTTTTGGAAAAAGTGGCATATGACCTTGAACCGGTTTTTAACTACATATGTATATTTTCCGTTAGGTGGTAGCCGAAAAGGGGCTTTTAGGACTTATATAAATATATTAATTATTTTCTTCATCAGTGGATTTTGGCACGGCGCTGGATGGAATTTTATTTTATGGGGACTTATGCATGGTTTTGCGTCTGTTGTGGTAAGACTTTTTAGTAAAACAGGTGTTAAACTTCCTTATTTACTTTCGTGGTTTATAACTTTCCAATTTGTTAACATTGCTTGGGTATACTTCCGTGCAACAAGCCTCGAGCAAGCAAATACTATTATATCTAAAATGTTTACGCCAAATATGGAATCTATAACTAGCTTCTTTACTGAGCCACTTACGAATTTTGCTCAAGCAGAAGCATTTAATATTTTGGGACTAACATTAAGTGATCCAATAGTGATTGTAGTAGGACTCTTAATCACACTTGTTATTGCCTTTACTACCTTAAATTCTATTCAATTAATGAATAAGATGAAATTTAATTGGGGCGCAATCATTTATACGCAATTTATGATTGCACTAGTGCTAGTATCGATTTACTATATGCAAAAAAATAGTATATTCTTATATTTTAATTTCTAAATAAAGGTGCGAATTAACTTGGATCCGAAAAAATGGTTAGTAAAATTGTTTGCCACATCTTTCATAGTAATAGGAATACCTGTTTTCGGAATTATGGGTTTCAATTATTATATTGACCCTCTTTGGAATTACACACATGAGAATGACTTTAACGACTATCAGCTTGGCTTTGATGAAAGACAATTAAAAACAAATTATATGAATAGCCATGATTTCAACTATGATAGTTTGTTAATTGGGACGAGCAGGATTACGTATCTTGATGAGAGGGCTTTTAAAAAAGAAAGTGTTTATAACTATTCATTGAGTGGGCTGCATATAAAAGAATACTTGCCTTACATGAAATATGCCGAGAAGAAAAATGGTAAGCCATTTAAGAGAATTTTTATTGAGTTATATTTCGATTCAGCTAATGCTGGCAAACCTAGTACATTGAATCCGCCACAGACTTATATTGAGACGTCTGAGGCACCGTTTTATGCAATAAAGTCCTTATTTTCGGCAAGCACGATGCATTATGCTCTATTTAATTATGATATTTCAAAAGCAAATCATTACGACGGTGCTCGCAGTTACACGCGTAATAATATTGCACAAACTACGTATCCAAATGATGATATGGAGCAGGAATGGAAAAAATTTAAAAATAGTTTTAAAGCAGAGTCAGCTAAGCCTTTTATGTACGATACCGACTATCGAAAAAGGCTTCAAGCTATAAAAGATGCATTTCCAAATTCAGAACTTGTGGTCTTTACAGAATTAATGCCTGCAAAACGGCTTCAAACAATTTTGCATAACGATAATCGTTACGAGGCTTATAGTAGATGGATGAACGATATGGTTGGTGTATTTGGTACCGTTTATAGCTTCCATGGTGTGAATGAAGTAACGACAAATGAGAACAACTTTTTTGATTGGTTGCATTACTATCCAAACGTTGGAGATTTAATAATTAAATCTTTAGAGAACAAGGCAGAACCATCAAATATTATGCAGGATGTAAATAAAGGGAATCTTGAAGAGTACCTTAAAAATGTAGTGGTCGATGTTAATATTGATTAAACGATGAAAAGATGACTCTGATGTGTACTGTTGGAGTCATCTTTTTTGATTTATAAAAGGGGATCGAATTGAAATTATTCTGGCATGGATGCTTGCCAAACTGTTGCAAGTAACGCGATGCCTTCTTTGATTTGCTCAATGGTTAGTCCACCATAGCCCATAATGACCATAGCATATTTAGAGCCTTCCTGATAGGAGGTTGAACATGGATAGACTTTGATTCCTACCTCCTGGGCAAGCCTAATGGCATCTTGTTCAGAAAGCCTTTTTGGTAACTTCATAACAATATGTAGCCCAGATTTTTCACCAATTACTTCGAATTCCTCAGAAAAATGGGTGTTAATTGCTGCTAGTAAATCATGTTGCTTTTTACGATAAATAGTGCGCATTTTGGCTAAATGCTTATCGAATAAACCTTGAGCAATAAAATCAGCTAACACAAGCTGATCTATTTTGGAGACAACAGATTTTTGTTCTTGATTAAAAAGAATAAAATCTTCGACTAAAGATTTAGGTAAAATCATGTAACTGATGCGCAATGATGGAATAAGTGTTTTGGAAAAGGTTCCAAAATAAATAACACGTTGAAGCTGATCCATTTTTGCTAAAGAGGGGATAGGGAGCCCCTTATATCGAAATTCTGAATCATAGTCATCCTCAATAATATACGCCCTCTCAGAAGTAGCCCATTGCAGAAGTGCAGCACGCCGTTCAACAGGCATGACCATACCAAGTGGAAACTGGTGTGCGGGTGTTGTGTATAACATGTGGATTGATTTTTTAGGTATTGTAACCCCTGAGTTATCAACAGGAATAGCGTGGGTTGTTAATCCACATTGTTGCAATGTTGCACGGACTCTTTTAAAGCCAGGCTCCTCTAAGCCAACATGTGCTTTTGATCCAAAAAAGTGACATAGGGCTTGAAGCTGATTTTGTGTACCGCTGTAAATAAATACCTGTGATGCTTCACAAGCAACTCCTCTTGAACGTTCAACATAGCGAGCGATTTCTGTCCGTAATATAGCCTCTCCTTGCCAAGGACTTGTTGTTAAGTTATCCACATTGAAGTGTTTTTTCAACAGCTTATGCCAGATCGAAAATGGAAAAGCTTCTTTATCCACATGTCCGTTATTAAAATCAAATTTTATAGTATATGTAGTTGGTGTTATAGCTGTGGATATGTGCTGCTTTTGCTGTTGTTCCCATTCGAATTCAAAGGGTGCTATAAAATAACCATAGCGTTCCTTACTATAGATATAGCCTTCAGCTAGTAGTTGCTCATAAGCCTCCTTAATCGTATGAATACTAACATCTAGCGTTTTAGCAAGTGTTCGTTTAGAAGGTAATTGCTCATGGGCAAGTAGTTGTTTTCTTAAAATTGCTTGTTTTATTTCTTCGTAAATTTGCACGTATTTCGATGCATCTCCAGTAAATGAGATCGATAATTCCAAAACATTGCACCTCCTGGTACGGTGTATTTTTTGAAAATTGGTTATATCTATCATATCAAAAATACCGTTAAATATTAAAAAAGGAGTGAAGTAAAATGAATTTTATAGCATTAGAGAATGAAGTAGTATTACTGAAGCCATTACAACAAGAGGACACGCAAGGATTATTGGAAGCAGGTAGTTATCCAGAGATTTGGCCACATATGTCCACAACTGTTGAGAAGATGGTCGATGTGAATAACTTTGTGGACAAGGCATTAGAAAAAAAGCATGAAAAAACTGAGTTTCCATTTGTAATTGTGGATAAAAAATCTGGACAAATCATTGGTTCGACTCGGTTTATGGATATTGACGAAACGCATAAACGGCTTGAAATAGGTACTACATGGATTACACCTGCTTTTTGGCGTACGGCTGTTAATACAAATTGCAAATATTTATTATTACAATATTGCTTTGAGGTACTCAACCTACAGCGTGTTCAAATTAAAACAGACCATGAAAATGTGCGTTCGCAAAAGGCAATCGAACGTCTAGGCGCAACAAAGGAGGGAGTCCTACGTAATCATATGGTGCGTAAGGACGGAACAACTCGCCATACTGTGATGTACAGCATTACTCTACAAGAATGGTCACATGTAAAAAGACGTTTGCAGCAGTTGCTAATTAATACTACTGAAAAATTGGGATAAAGAAATTATTATACTAAAAAAAGAATGGTCATTAGTCGACCATTCTTTTTTTATAAATAAATCCTGCAGCAATCCAAGTTACTAGTGACCAAACAATGATTGAAGCCATTGGAATAATGACATCCATTGTTGTGTATGATCCTTCTAAAGCTTCTGCTAATAGTACTAATTGAGAGCTTGGTAACCATTCAGCAATCTTTAAAATCGGACTAGCAGAAGATAAAGCTAGTGCAAGAGGGCCGAATGAGAAAATAAGGATAACGGGTAGTATGATAAGAGATCCTTCCATAACCGTTTTAGCGAATAATCCACATAATGTTCCTATTGCAATATAGAACACAGTCGAAAGTATTAAAGCAATAGCTAAGATGAAAAGATTAGCTGGGCTATAGCCAACAATGAAAATAATCAATGCTACAATTACCATTGTAATGATAAAGACAAACAAGCTTTTACCAATTAAAATATCACCAAGTGAAGCAGGCGAAAGCATGAGACCACGAAGCGTATTTTTTTCTTTCTCTTCAGCAATTAGACAGCATTGTACATAGGTAGTTACCATAGAAAATGCTATATTAATTGAAAGGAAATAGGTTGCGATAGTAGCTGAGCCCGATTTACTATATAAAAATGCTAAAAAAAGTGGCATAAGTACCATAAGAGATACCGCATAGTTACGTGAAAATTCCTTATAATCCTTTATTAAAATAGCCTGAATACGTGTCATTGAAAGGTTCATACTAAATCACTCCCTGTTATTTGCATAAAAATATTACCTAATGTTGGCTCGTTCGTATAAATGCGAGAAACTTCGTTAGATTGCATCCAATGAAACAGTTTTTCAGCATCTTGGTCTCCATTTTGAATGACTTCACAAGCACCATTTTTTAATTCAACTGTAATAGATTCATCGCCGAACTCTTTTTTCAAATCTTTTGGCGCACCAATTGCTCGAATTTTACCTTTATGTAAGAAGGCTACACGATCACAAAGTATTTCGGCTTCACTCATATCATGTGTTGTTAAAAATATTGTCGTACCCATCTCGTTTAATTTACGCAAGCCATTATAAATGTGCTGGGTATTAACAGGATCGAGTGCAGAAGTTGGTTCATCTAAAAATAATAATTCTGGCTTATGCATGATGGCACGTGCCAGCGTAACACGTTGCATCATTCCTTTAGAAAGCTGACTAATTTTCTTTTTACGATCACCGTATAGATTAACAAAATCCAACGCCTCTTTTACGGCTGATTTAGGTAATTGATATAAGTTACTGTATAGTAATAAATTTTCCTCGATTGAAAGTCGCGTATATAGTCCGCTATTATCTGTTAAAATACCGAAGCGTTTACGATTGTTACTTTGCTTCATCTCATTTGCCGGACGGCCAAACAATAAAACGTCGCCAGCAGTTTTTTCAGTTTGTGCTGTTAATATTTTAATAGTAGTAGTTTTTCCGGAGCCGCTAGGTCCAAGAAAGCCGAATATTTCTCCTTTTTGAATGGTAAAGGAAACATCCTGTAATGCTGCTTCCTTATTAAATGTTTTTTTCAAATGCTGAACATCGATCACTGCGTTCATTTGAAAACCTCCCTGTGTTGTTGTTGATGTCTCAACTATAAGGGACAATGAAGATAACAACATTAAATTACAGGTGAAAGGCAGTAAAATGACCTTTAGCGGAGAAATAGTTTAGCTGACAGGAGTCGTTTATTTCCTGGGAAATCTACTAAATTCCGAGTATTTCCTTTAAATCTGCGAGCTTGTTTTTCGACAAAGGTACTACGGTCTTTTCATTGCTGTTTAAGGCTAGGCTGTAGCTATTGCGAGTCCACGTAATGATTTCCCGTACCTTTTGTAAGTTAACGATATAAGAGCGATGACTTCTAAAGAAGCCGAACGGTGTCAATTTTTGCTCAAGGTCGTTTAATGATAATGTACATGGATAAGTTTCACCTGCAACATATAGCGAAACAACACCCTCAACACTTTCGATATAATCGATTTCGGGAGGATTAAATAAAATGATTTTATCATTCTTCTTTGTAGGTATTTTATCAAGTCGAATCGGTGCACTTTCAAGAGAGGGAGAAGCTGGTTCTGTCTCATCTTCTTTCACATCTAATGCATGTAAGCCCATTGCATCCAGTCTATGTATTTCTGTACTCGAAACTATTAAATCCTCAAAATTGTTAGATAGTAAAATGACTGTTTTATTTTGCTTTTGAAGGACATCCAATAACTGAATGACTTTTTGTTTGGAGAACTCATCCATATTTTGGAATGGTTCTTCTAAAACTTGTATAGGTGCCTGATTAAGATATGTATGAATCAATTTTAAGCGTTGCTTTTCTCCATTTGAAAGCTTGCTGATTTTAATGTTTTTTTGCTCCACTAAAGCGAATAATTTTAATAGATTCTCTATCTTTTCAGAAGAAGCATTGAAAAGCTTTAAGCAAAAATTGATATATTCTCGAACCGTCAGTCGCTCATACAAGGCGTTTTCACGAAAATGTGTATACGTATTGCTTTGCTTCGAAAACCACTGTATTAATGTATGTATTTTTGACACATCCGTATAGATGCCTATAATAATGCCAGGCTGCATAGATAGGTGAAAGTTTGGATAAATTACATTTCCCCCTTCTATATAAGGGTCAATAATCATGCTTTCATTTTGGATCATTACTTAGTCCTCCTTGATTGTTTAATTTCAAAAAATTGTGTGATTTCAGCCTGTGCTTGTAAATAGCTTTCATAACAATAGTTTGAATGATTGAAGTCCATAAAACCATGCTGACCTAGATATTGTCTCGTGTGAACAGCTGGTAATGTATCGAGTGTTTCCTTTAATTCATGGACATCAAAGCTTTTCTCATGACTTGGTAAAATAACAAGTGTCGGACAAGAGGGGTTTACATCCAAGTATTGGCGAATGCGTGAACCATAAACACAAACGACTCTCTGTAATGGCAGTTCTGATAGTCTCCAAGCCAACGTTGCACCTACACTAAATCCGATTAACAGCACTTCATCATAATGTGTCGTATCTTCCAGTATTTTTTCAGTAAGTTTTTCGAGGGGAGCATCAAAGCCAACTTCATTTATGAAATACTCATAGGCTTCCTGCTCTTGGTCATATGGAAATATTCTATTGTCTGAATATAAAGAAATGAACTCAACAGTAGTGTTAGCGTTACTGTGTGCCTTAGCTTGCATTTTTATAAAATCGTTGACTCCATAAATCTCATGTAAAATAAATAGTTTCCTTTTCATTTTGACCTCATGTTTGCTTTTTTCTATAGTGTACCAAAAAGTTATTATACCGTATATTTTAGAAATTTTTGGGTTTTATTTTATTATTCTGGTATAGTTATTTCGAAAGGAAAAATCCGCTCAAACTAATGTGGCTCTTGATTTAACCACAGAAATTGAGGCGGATTTTCCCATTGATATAAACCTTTATTTCATTACTGTAGACATAAAACCTTTCATTTCCATACTAAGCGTGCTTAGCTCATCAATAATTTCACTAAAGTCCTGAACAAGTTGTGCCTGTTCATTTGTAGCGCTATTTATTTGAGTCATGTTTTGTTTTAAATTTTCAAGATTATGATTGATGCTTCGAAGCGAGGATTCAATGCTATCAGTAGCAGTCGTTGTTTCAGTAGAAAGCTTGCGAACTTCTTGTGCTACTATATTAAATCCTGCACCATGCTGGCCTGCTCGCGCTGCCTCAATGGATGCATTTAATCCGAGTAGATTTGTTTGACGAGAAATATTTTTTATTAAATCAGTAATACCATTTGTTTTTTCAGCGTCCTCTAAAGCGAATTGTGTTTGTTTATTAATTTCCTCACTAGTTGCAGCTAGCTCCTCCGAATGAGAGGCGATTGTATGTACTTTATCCTGTAGGTTTTGGATAATACTATTCATAGTAAGAATATATTTCTCCATTTGGAGAGAATGATCAATGGGTAATCCAAAGGCTAGTGCGCCTACGATATGTCCATTTTCACGAACAGGAAAAGAAAATGCGTTAAAATCTACTCCATAAACCTCTTTTGGGACAGGTGAATCAGTACTTTTGCCTTTAAGTGGGAGATATAAGATTGCATCATCTGGGTGAATTTTTTGTCCATTTTTATAACCAGCATCTATCCGTTTCCCAGGTAAATAAGTAATAATGCTCTCACTCTCTTTATCTACTACTGCCATCATGGCCTCGCCCTTCATAGCTAAATGAATGTAAGGTATTGACATTGATAATGCTTCAAGAATATTCATAGTAACCTCCTAGGTATATGTAAGCTTCATTAAATTGGAGCATAATATCGTCCTTCTAAAAACGTAATTTTTTGGAAAGTAATACTTCTTTAATTGTATGAAAAAAGGAAGAGAATAAAAAGACTATCTTAATACCATTATCCTTTTAAATTATACGAAATTAAGGTCCTATACTCTTTTGCAAAACGAGAGGTTGATTGCCGTTCCTCTATTGCTGATCCCCAAGGAGTCGCCCAGCTTCCACTCCAATCAACCACTTTCGCCAAGCATGTATCTTCTGCATCTCATTATAATTTATACTAATAAAACGATACTCCAGCAATGTTTTACCTGTGCGACAGCAACAAAATGTATTTTTGTACGAAAGAGTAGCGACAGCAGCTGTCCATTCGCGTCACTGTTATAAGTCTATTCGTATAGTGATACGTCATAGCGTTCACTTTTGAAATGCATAAAAATTGATAAAGTTCTACGCTAATGTTGATTTGACTGATAGAAAAAATTCATCAGGTGATTTTCTTTCGCAAAACCTTAACATAGCTTTCTCTTTTTTGGACAACCTAAACTAGAAATAATGGTATGAGGTGATGATCATGAAAATAGAAAGGTCGTCCGAATGGGAAGAAGGCTTTATAAATAAACTAAATCATCTTGAAAAGTGGGATAGTTGGACATTGTACAAGATGAATTATGACATTGTGAAAATGAAGTTAATTACTGATTTCACAGGTTTACAGGCGACAAAATATTTACCAAATTTAAAGCCACTTAAGCATCAGTTGGAAGCAGCAGAAACGGTGATTGAACGTATGAATGGAAAAGCGATTTTGGCTGATGAGGTGGGTCTTGGTAAAACAATTGAAGCGGGTTTAATTTTAAAGGAATATCTGATTCGAGGACTCGTTAAAAGAGTATTAATATTAGCTCCAGCATCTCTTATTAATCAGTGGATTGAAGAATTAAATATAAAGTTCCACATTCCGGCAATAGCCTATAAAAAAAATGTTCCGATTGAGCGCTACGATGTCCTTATTATGAGTATGGATACGGCTAAGAAAAGCCCTCACAAAGAGCGTATTTATGAGCAAGATTACGACATGGTTATTATCGATGAGGCTCATAAATTAAAAAATCATAAAACTCAAATTTATGAATTCGTACAAGGTTTAAAGAAAAAGTTTTGTTTATTATTAACGGCAACACCGATTCAAAACGATGTCTTTGAATTATTTTATCTTATTTCTTTACTTAAGCCTGGTCATCTAGGCAATTATGATACATTTCAATCTGCATTCTCGGCAAGTAAGCATGATTTAGAGCATAATGATTATTTAAAGGAATTAGTGAATCAGGTGATGGTGAGGAATAGGAGAGAGGATACGGGTATTGAATGGACAAATCGCCGTGTTCAAATTGTTCCTATTCGATTTACGAAGGAAGAAGAGGAAATTTATAATCTGCTCGGAACGCTTCAAAATACAGGCTCTTTTTCAATGATTACATTGCAGAAGGAAATGTGTAGTAGCAAAGAAGCAACAGCTTTAACATTATCTAAAATGCTTGAAGACAATGCACAATCACAAGAAATTGAAGAAATACTAGCAAAATTAATGGCCCTAGAAGTGAATTCAAAGGCGGAAAAGACACTTAAAATAATCGAAAAGGCCAAGGATAAAGTGATTATTTTTACAGAGTATAGAGCTACTCAAATTTATTTGCAATGGTATTTACATTCTAACGGTATAACGAGTGTCCTGTTCAACGGTAAATATAATAAAAGCAAACGTGATTATATGAAGCATCTTTTTAAGGAAAGGGCACAGGTTCTAATTGCAACAGAGGCGGGTGGTGAGGGGATTAACCTTCAATTTTGTCATCATGTCATTAACTATGATTTACCCTGGAACCCTATGAAGCTAGAGCAACGAATTGGTCGTGTCCATCGATTAGGGCAAGAGCATGATGTTCATATTTATAATTTGGCTATTGCCAATACGATTGAAGAGAACATATTAGCATTACTTCATACAAAAATTGATGTTTTCGAAAAGGTAGTAGGCGACTTAGATGCGATTCTATCTAATTTCAAAGAATCTGTATAGTGTAAGGGAGTAGTACCATGTATCCACAGCAAGTTCATAGTTATTTACGACAATTTTTTAACGAAAATAATTGCCCTATTTTAGGAGAAGATCATCATTATCTTACAGTACAATTAACAGTTGATATTGATAAAAGAATAATGAATCGCCCTTTTTATTGGCAATACGTTGAAGCTACAAATAGCGAGCCCAATCCAGCCCAAGTAACTTTCATTACAAATCAAACAGCATCAGCTGGAAGCCTTTATGGCGAAGCTATTCATTTCGGTTCGCCGAGAATGAACCAGCTTTTTCAAGCAACTAGGGAACTAGGGGCTTATGTTCAGCTTTTTGAAAAGGTGGATAACGCAATAGGGCAAGTAATCCTTACTCCTTGGCTAGGTGTGAATTTTAAAGTGTCGTATTGCTGCGACCGAACGAAAGAAATGCTTTATTCATTTGGCATAAACTTGCTAACTGGGATAATAAAAGAGGATTTTCACGAGACTATATGTGCATCCGAATTTGACACTGTTCCAGCAGACAATGCTTTTCATGTTCAATCTATCATTAAGCCCCATAGAGCATTTGAAAGATTAAATGCTACCGTTGAAAAGATCATTGAACAAGATGACCATTCATGGGCGACTGAAGCAAAAATACGATGGCAACGTGATCAGCGAGTACTCGATTATTTTTATGAGGAGGAAGATGACAAACCGGAATGCTATGACATTGAAAAGAAGGCATTAGAGGAACAATATGATACAAAAATTAAAATAGAAATTATAAATGGTGGATTATTTTATCTTTATTAAACGAGGAGCTGTCCTAATAGTGGGGACAGCTCCTTGCTATTTTAATCTTGTTCAAGTTCAAAAATACTTTGTAACTGTGCCAATTTATTATCCCAAAATAAATCAAAGTACTGTAGCCAGTCTTCGATTTCTTTTAGTTTTTCGGCATGTAATGTGTAAATTTTTTCTCGGCCCTTTTTCTGAGCAGAAACTAGCTCAGCCTGTTCTAAAATTTTTAAATGCTTCACGACAGCAGTTCGGCTTATAGAAAAATTCTCAGAAATAAGTGAGATGGGTTTATCACTTGAGGCAAGTAGCTGTAGGACATGACGTCTTGTCGGATCAGCGATTGCTTGAAAAACATCATACTTTACAGCAAGCTGTGTCATTGTGATTCCACAACTTCTTTTAATTTTTTGCCGACAAGCATTGTCCAGCCGCCCTCCATTGTTGTACGAATAGCTTCAGCAGGCATGTTAGCTTTAGGAATGATATGTGAAGCGTCTTTCCAGCCACCATGTGTTAACGTAAACTCTGTTTGCTCACCAATTTCTTTTAGTTCAAAAGTGACAAACCATCCATCTGTATCCCATGCAAAACGAACAAAATGTGGAGCATCTACTTGTTCTACTCGACATGGTGAAGGGCCAAACGGTGATTGTATCGTAAATTCATGACCTTCAACTGGCTTAAAATCATTTGGCATAAGCCAAGAAGCGATCTTTTCAGCGTCAGTTACCGTTTCCCATACTTTTTCAATCGGTGCATTGAGTGTAACTGTTTTAACAATATTCTCTAGTTTTTCAGTCATTTAAAATGAACTCCTTTGCAAAAAAAATATAACCCTAAGGTGTTATGAATATATAACACCTTAAGGTTATATGTCAATATAAATACTTTGGATAAATTTTTATCACATCTTTTTGTGTAGCAGTACATATGTTAGAATTATTTTTATAATTTTCTGACTAAAAAGGAGGTCAATAATATGGTGAATATATCTGTCTTTTTATTAATGTGCATTTTATTAATTATTTTGCCTGGCCCGGATACGGCGATCGCAACAAAAAATACACTTACCGTAAGCAGAAAGGGTGGCTTGCAGACTTTACTCGGTTCGTGCTGTGGATTATTGATTCATACTTTTGCAGCTGTTGTAGGACTTTCTGCGATTATTGTAAAGTCAGCATATGTATTTGCCATTTTAAAATACGTCGGAGCGGTTTATTTATGTTATTTAGGTGTCAAAACCTTATGGGCATTACGAGCAATACGCACGCAGCCTCCTGTTGCGCAAGACGAGACCCAAATTGATCATAAATATTCGCAGCAATCTTGTTTTAAGCAAGGCTTTTTAACGAACGTTACAAACCCAAAGGTGGCTGTATTTTTTCTAACATTTTTACCTCAGTTTGTAGATGGCAAGAGCGGTACATTTATGCCGTTTCTTATAATGGGACTTATTTATACAGCATTAACAGGATTTTGGTTTGTGTTTTATGTTTACTTGTTGGATAAAATCAGCGCATTTATGAAAAAGCCAACGACGAAGGCTGTTATCGAAGGATTGACAGGTGCAGTACTTATTGGCTTTGGCATTAAGCTAGCATTAGAGAAAGCCCACTAAGATTTTATTGAAAATCAAAAAATATTTAAAATTGTTATGAATTAAATAACTGAATACAATGTCATACATTTTATAGGTCTAAAAAGGATAGATGAACAGGAAGAATACCTGTATTCATCTATCCTTTTTTACAACAAATGACCTCATTTACCACAACAACTTTTTTGCTGTTCAACTAACGCACCTCGATAGTTTAAGTGTAATACTTCACAATTCCCTCCGGAGTGGGCCCTTGCTACTTAATCAAGAACCTTTCCCCTTTTTCATCAAATGTATGCTTAAAATCAAATGCAAAAGAAGTTGGACCATGCTGAATATAATAGTTGTATCTCTTAAATGCCTCCTCCCATGAGACATCCTTCACCTTTTCTGTCCACCAAACTACATAAGAAAGGTGTTTCTCTGGATATGGCTCGATCCATTTGCTGCTATCTCGTAATGCTTGTAAATGCTGTCCGGAATAGGTAAAGCGATATAAGGATTGAAGATTTCTCCATACTGTTAGCGTAAGAATAGGAGAACCCTTTCCCTTTACGGTTTCTTCAGGGAAAGGGACTCCTTCAGGTGAAAAAGTCTCTATAAGTCCTGATTTAGTTGCCTGACGGTATACTTCATTTCCCACTTGATAAAATTCACGAGAGGTTGGGTGGTCATAGGGGTGGTTTAGCCTACCAACAGTATAGATTGAAACTAACGCCATAAATTGCCCTCCATCTATAGTTTTTTATTGATATATTCAAGTAAAAATGTGGAAATTCCTTCTTCAACCTGCCCGTAAAAGCTCAATTTAGCTTCGTTCAAAGTGCACATAAAAACTTCACGGAAATGTGTGTATTGCATTCCGTGAAGTTTAATACTCGATATTTAGATGAAAAGGAAGCCAATGCTAATAATAATGCCCGTAAAGATTAAAACGAATAAACAGAAGCCCATTATATCCCTAGCCTTTAAGCCAGCGATTGCAAGGGCTGGAAGTGCCCAGAATGGTTGAATCATATTTGTCCAAGCGTCTCCCCAAGCGATAGCCATAGCTGTTTTAGCATAGTCGGCACCTAGAGTTGTTGCAGCATCTAGCATAATAGGAGCCTGCACTGCCCATTGTCCACCGCCTGACGGAATAAAGAAGTTAACAAGTCCGGCTGAGAAAAAAGTGAATAAATAGAAGGTATGTTCATTAGAAATACTAACGAACCATTCTGAAAATACAGCAGCTAAACCAGAAGCGGTCATCATGCCCATAATCCCTGCATAAAACGGAAATTGAAAAACAATGCCCGTTGTTGTTTTAATGGCATCTTGTGCGGCTGCAAGGAAACGCTGCGGAGTCCCATGGAATATGATACCTAACACAATAAAAATTGTATTTACAACATTTAAATCAAGAACAAAGCCCTTCGTAATAAAATGATAGATTAAATAAGTAAGTCCGATAATACCAATTAAAATCGTTAAAATATAACTGCGCTCAGAGCGACTGGCAAAATTGTTTTCAGGCTTAGGTAACTCTGTTTTTTCTTCCACTAATAAAGCAGGGTTAACCACAACCGTATCTTCTTCCTTTGGCATCATCCAACGATTAAATAAAGGTAAAGTGAAGAGTATCACTATGACTATAAATAAGTTATAAGTTGAAAAAATTGTAACATTGGTTGGTACGACGCCCATTATGTCAGCAAACTTATGACCTTCAGTCGCAATGGATAACGGAATTGAGCCAGCTAATCCACCATGCCAAATAACCATGCCTGAATAGGCACTGGCGATTAATAAGCGATAATCTACCTTCTTTACATGCTGAGCAATTTCCTTAGCAAAGAGGGCACCAATTACAAGTCCGAATCCCCAGTTAATCCAGCAAGCTATTAGTGATACGAATGTAATAACAATAATAGCCATGCCTGGTGATTTTATTTTACTTGCACTGGCTGATAACCCTTTTTTAAAGACAGGACTATTCGCTAAAATGTGGCCTGCAGCTAAGACAATTACCATTTGCATTGTAAATTCTAGTAAACTCCAAAAGCTACCTCCCCAATATGTCACCATGTCGAGTGGAGAAGAATCTGTTAATCCGACCCCTAAAAGTAATACTAATACTGTGAGTATAGTGACAAATATGTATGGGTCGGGTAAATATTTTTCCATGATAGCATTCGAAATTCTTGTTAACGTTTTCATGTAAGAAATCCCCTTTCTTTTTCTACCATCCTTTATTGCTAATTTTACATAGAGAAATGAGTTATTAAAGAAAAAATTGTAATTAAGAACAATAAATTAAACGTAATATAGAAAATTTTTTTGTGGCTGTTATTCGCGAATATTGCTTAGTTAAATTTTATCGGCATCATGGGGAAACGTTGTCGCTATTGTATTTGTCTTAGATATTTATCTAGAAGAAGGATTCGTAGAAAATGAGGAGAATTTATTACTAAAAAAGGGATTTTGGAATACTTTTTATAACAAATTAGAATAAATAGGGGGGATTATATGGAGTTGCGAGATTTAAAAGCATTTATGACTGTTGTTGAGCATGGGAGTTTTACAAAGGCAGCTAGTGAATCCTTTGTGTCACAGCCTTCATTAAGCAAAAGCATTAAAAAGTTGGAAGATACTCTTCATGTGGAGTTATTAAACCGATCTACACGTAACGTAGAATTAACAGATGCAGGTAGTATTGTCTATAAACAAGGACAAAAAATAATGCGTTCTGTACACGATTTACATATTTTACTGGATGATTTATCGAATATCGAAACAGGTACTATTAAATTAGGAATTCCGCCGTTGATTGGTACTCTATTTTTCCCTGAAATCGCTCGGAAGTTTCATAAACAATATCCAAAGGTGCATTTAGAGCTAGTGGAACGTGGAGCTAAAATGATCGGAACACTAGTAGAAAATGGCGATGTTGATATGGGGATTGTTGTTATACCGACAGATGAAAGGAAATTTTCTGTTCAATCATTTGTGGAAGACCAATTTTTTGTCTTTATTAATGAGTCCCATCCATTAGCTCAGCAAGAGCATATTCTATTACAAGATTTAAAAAATGAGACATTCATTATCTTTGCAGAGGAATTCACACTGCATGATTATGTTATTAAATCATGTAAAAGCGTAGGATTTACACCAATAATCGGCTATAAGAGCTCGCAGTGGGATTTAATAGTGGAGCTAGTATCCTCGAATTTAGGAGTGACACTTTTACCATATTCAATTGCCGCAAAGCAGACGAATAAAAATGTAAAAATTATTCCATTATCTAATTTTGACATGCCATGGCGCTTAGGTGTTATTACGAAGAAGAATACATATCAATCTTTTGCATTGAAGCAGCTACTCAATACAATTCGTTCTGAAAATTAATTTATGCAATTTTAGAATAAATAGTATTCCAATTAATCCCTTTACTTATAAAATAGTATTAAGGTAGAATTTTTCTTAATAAGTGAGTAAATTTAGGGGGTTTCGATATGGGGAAGGGAAAAGTGTGGAATTCGTTTGAGGAAGCCGTCGCTGATATTAAAGATGGAGATACACTAGCAGTAGGGGGCTTCGGGCTATGTGGTATCCCTGAAAAATCAATTGCGGCGCTAGTACAACGGGGAACAAAGGACTTAACAGTTGTCAGCAATAACTGTGGTGTGGATGATTGGGGCTTAGGGCTTTTATTAGCAAATAAACAAATTAAAAAAATGATTGCATCCTATGTAGGTGAAAATAAAATTTTTGAGCAGCAATTTTTAAGTGGGGAGCTTGAAGTAGAATTGACACCACAAGGTACGTTGGCGGAGCGTATGCGAGCTGGCGGAGCCGGAATTCCTGGCTTTTACACGGCTACTGGGGTTGGAACGCCAATTGCTGAAGGGAAAGAAGTAAAGGTTTTTGATGGCAAGGAACATATTTTAGAAAAAGGAATTGTCGCAGATTTTGCACTTGTCAAAGCGTGGAAGGCAGACAAGCTAGGAAATTTAGTGTTCAGGAAAACATCACGTAATTTTAATCCACTAGCTGCAATGGCAGGGAAAATTACGATTGCAGAAGTAGAGGAAATTGTTGAAGTTGGAGAGCTGGATCCAGATCATATTCATACGCCGGGAGTGTTCGTGCAACGCGTTTTACTAGGTGGCAATTATGAGAAGCGTATCGAGCGTTTGACGATGAAAAAGGGGGATGCGTGATGGCTGATACAAGACAAAGAATAGTAAATAGAGCGGTAAAAGAAATACAGAATGGCATGAACGTCAATTTAGGTATTGGCATTCCAACGCTAGTGGCCAATGCAATTCCGGCTGATTATGACGTCCTTTTACAATCAGAAAACGGACTTCTTGGCATTGGCCCATACCCAGCAGAAGAAGCGGTCGACCCTGATTTAATTAATGCAGGTAAAGAAACAGTAACTGCAGTTCCTGGTGCTTCCTTCTTCGATAGTGCCGAATCATTTGCGATGATTCGCGGAGGTCATATCGATCTTGCTATTTTAGGTGGCATGGAAGTATCTGAAACGGGTGACCTTGCGAACTGGATGATTCCAGGGAAAATGGTGAAAGGTATGGGAGGCGCCATGGACCTTGTAGTCGGGGCAAAAAGGGTAGTTGTCGTGATGGAGCATGTCAATAAAAACGGTGAGTCAAAAATAAAAAAACAATGTGAGCTTCCGTTAACGGGCAAAGGCGTTGTGCATAGATTAATTACAGACCTAGCTGTTTTCGACTTTACGGAGGAAGGAATGCAGCTTATAGAATTAGCAGAGGGTGTCACTTTAGAGGAAATAAAAGAGAAGACAGCTGCTTCCTTTAGTGTCGCCTTAACGGTATAAAGTGAAACTTCAATCGAGCGCTTACGGGCAGTTAATGCGGGATAAATTAATGTAACCAGTTCTGTGATAGAGCTGGTTATTTTTCATTAGGGATGTGAATCAATGGATATACATGAACTAAAGTGCGATATTATAAAGCAATTTAAAACGAGGTCTGCTAAAGAGAGACCATTCATTGTCGCGATTGATGGATTGGGTGGTGCAGGAAAGTCTACTATAGCTTACGAACTGGCGAAGGAACTACAATCTATTTGCTCTGTGAAATTAATCCAAATGGATAATCATATTGTAGAGAGAAATAAACGCTATGATACTGGTCACGCTGAATGGTATGAATACTATTATTTACAATGGGATATTGAAGTTATTAAAAATAATATTCTTTTACCAATACATAATAATAATTTACAACTTCAACTACCGTTTTATAATCAATCAGCAGATACCGTTAACGATAGAAAGGTAAAATTAGAAACAAATAGTATTCTTTTTATCGAGGGAATATTTCTTTTAAGGCAGGAATGGAGAACCTTTTATGATTATCGTTTATTTATAGACATCCCTCGAACATTTCGAGAGGAAAGAGTATTACAACGAGATGTCTATATTGGGGATTTTCAAGCAAGACTAAGTAAGTATCAAAGAAGATATTGGCCAGCTGAGGAGTATTATTTAGAAAAAGAGAATCCGTTAGCAATTGCAGATAGAATTTGTGATTTTTTAAAGTAGTATTGTCGCTTCGCGGGTATTTACATGGATTCCGCAGGTATTTGTCTCCAATCCGCGGGTATTTCAACCAACATCGCGGGTATTTTGCCTTCAAGCGCGGGTATTTCAGACGAGCATGTAGGTTGATTGTGATTTTTCAGACTATTGGCCGTTCTCTAGCTCTGTTTTTCGATTATACAATGGTAGAAAAGGAGAAAAATAACGATGAGACAACAATGGTCAGATGAATTACAGGTGGCACAGGTGCGCGTTGCTAGGCCAACTGATAAATTAAAGGAAATTGAAGAATTCTATTGCGAAGGCGTAGGGTTAGAAAAAATTGGCTCATTTTCAGGACATCAAGGCTACAATGGTATCATGATTGGTCTGCCGAATGCTAGCTATCATTTAGAATTTACAGAGCATATTGAAGGAAGTCCTTGCCCAGCACCAACAAAGGATAACCTGCTTGTATTGTATATTCCAAATCGTTCAACCATACAACGTATTGCGGAACGCTTATTGCAAATGGGCTTCCCTGAGGTAGAACCAGAAAATCAATATTGGGCTGAAAAAGGTGTCACAATTGAAGACCCTGATGGCTGGCGTCTTGTATTAATGAACACAGAGGGTATTTAAATAAGAGGTACGAGCTTACATTGTTGTGGGCTCGTGTTTTTTAGTTTTAATACCCTACGTGGTATGTGATCGCAGCTTTTAATACAAAATCAAACAAGCACTTTAGTCTGAAACAATTAATATGTGAATGGGCAATAAAAAAGATACCCCTCCATTATACGCGGAGGGGTATCTTGTGATTGGAATATTCTATTGTCCTAAAGCAGCATTTTCATGATAATGGGTGGCAATGGATTCAATATCTAGCTGGGTATAGTTTGCCCAATTAGCCTTTCTAAAATCTTCCTCGCTAAAGTAAATATTTAATAGCTCTGTCATAGATTTGTTCCCATTAGGTTTCGTTAAAGGAGCATACCAGTTAATAGCTGCAGTTTTAATACTTTTTAGCTTTGACAGCTCTGCAAAGATTTTAGTGGAATCCTTCAACATTTGATTTTTCATACCTTTTTTCACATCTGTATCCTGTATGGAGATTGATACGTTACCATTCTTTTCTTCAACAGTGAATTTATTTTTAACGATAGCTCCTACTATATCTTGAACGGAAGTATTTTTATCGACGGCAACTTCCTTTGGAGCAGTATTTTTTCCGCAAGCTGATAATAATAGTGTGGCTAATAAAAACAGATAAAATAACTTCTTCAATGTAATAACCTCCCTTGTTACTACCATATATGCGCAAATTGGAGGTGAATTATACAAAAAGAAGGAAGGTTATAATTCTTTTTTGCGAGCAATAAATCTTAATAAATCAGTATAATTTGAATAAAGTTTACAAAAACTTGTAGTAAGCTAGGCCATCCATTATGATGGTCTTTTTTTATAAAACGATAATCTTGTAAGCGTATACACTTTTCGCGGAGTTTTTTTTCTTTAACTATTGAATTGCTAGTGAAAACAATGTATAGTGAAGTGATTTGTCTGACGTCTGACTATCTACATATTTTCAGTTTTAAGATCTAAAGCTGTTATTCAAGTTTCAATAATGGAACATAATGAGTGAAAGAAGGATTTGTAGTTTCGGATATCGAACGCGCAAAAATTATCAATATTATTTATGGAGGAACTCATGAGATACTTAATATCCATTTGTGGATTGCTACTTGTTTTTGGTTTAGCTCTGTTAATGAGTAAAAACAAAAAAGAAATAAAATATAAAAACATAATTATTATGTTAATCATTCAATTTATATTTGCAGCATTACTGCTAAATACGAAGTTCGGTTATGTTCTAATCAAAGGATTTACAAATGTATTTGATCATTTATTGTCTTACGCAAGTACGGGCGTAACTTTTGTTTTTGGTGGTTTAGCGAATAAAGGAGAGTATTCCTTCTTCCTAAATGTGTTATTACCAATTATTTTTATATCTGTATTGATAGGGATTTTACAGCATTTCAAAATTCTCCCTTTCTTCATGAAGTGGATAGGGTTATTTTTAAGTAAAGTAAGTGGTATGGGGAAATTGGAATCATATAATGCTGTTGCTTCTGCAATGGTAGGTCAATCTGAAGTATTTATTACTGTAAAAAAACAATTAGATAAGATTACTCCACAGCGAATGTATACATTATGCGCATCAGCGATGTCGACCGTTTCTATGTCAGTTGTTGGAGCATATATGACGATGATTGAACCAAAATATGTTGTAACGGCGATTGTCTTGAACTTGTTTGGTGGATTTATTATTGCTTCAATCATTAATCCGTATAGCGTAGAAGAAAGTGAAGATATCTTAGCGATTGAAGATGAAAATAAACAAACTTTCTTTCAAATGCTTGGCGAATATATCATGGATGGATTTAAAGTAGCCGTCATTGTTGGAGCGATGCTTATCGGTTTCGTGGCATTAATGGATTTAATCAATTCTGTATTTGATATGATTTTCGGTATATCCTTCCAAGATATTTTAGGTTATATTTTTGCACCAATAGCTTTCCTAATGGGTGTACCATGGGCAGATGCTGTTTCTGCCGGAGGAATTATGGCAACCAAATTAGTAACGAATGAATTTGTTGCAATGGCAAGCCTTAAAGAAGTAGCTAAGTCTATGAGTGCGCATACACTGGCTATTATTTCTGTATTTGTTGTATCCTTTGCAAACTTTTCATCGATCGGTATTATTGCCGGAGCAGTAAAAGGTTTGAATGAAAGGCAAGCGGATGTAGTTGCTCGTTTTGGCTTAAAGTTGTTGTATGGGGCCACGCTTGTTAGTATTTTAACGGCTACAATTGTTGGTTTTGTTATTTAATTTAAAAAAAGAAGCAGTTGTTCTATATCGATTGTACTTTATAAAAACCCAAACGTTTGGGTTTATGCCTTCCACATATCTGTGGAGGGCTTTTATTTTGTAAAAAGAATTGTTCAAATGGAAAAATCGATTGTTGCAGTATTGGCACAATCATCTCTTTTGCAGTGGATGTGACCATATTAATAAGCTTTGTGGCTATTGACTACATCTCAAGAATTATGGGGGGATTGTAAACCGTAATTTATTGTGAGCATCTGGTCTTTTTCTATAATTTAAATCATGGGTATTTGTAGTAAAAGAATAATTATTTATCGTTTTACAATAAAAAAGTATTGACTAATGATGTGTTGTAGATTATTCTAACGTTAGAAAGTTGAGAAGGCGGTGAATTATGAAACAAAAGGAATTAGCAAAGTGGTTAAAAATAATTATTGTATTTTGTTGGGTATTTGGTTTGTTGTTCTGTATCTATGTTGGACCAGAAACAGGGAAGAATATATTGCTAGATTCTGATTCCTTAAAAGAGCTATATAAACCTTTTGTTGCTTTTATTTGGATAACTGGCATTCCTTACTTTTATGCTTTATGTATAGGCTGGAGTATCTGTTCAGACATTAATTTAGGTAACGATTTCACATTAAAAAATGCAAAAAGGTTAATGCGTATAAGTGTTTTAGCAATGACAGAAGGAGTTTTATATGTTATCGCATTGCTTTATATATTTATTAGTGGGAACTACAATACTAATCTTTTAATGATTCTTTTGCTTATTCTATTTTTTGCAGTAGTTATTTCTGTATTTACTTCTTTGCTTTCTTATTTGATGGGTAAAGCAAGTGAACTTAAAGAAGATAACGAATTAACGATTTGAGGTGTAACATGGGCATCATAGTTAATCTTGATGTAATGCTAGCTAAAAGGAAAATGAGTGTTACAGAACTATCAGAAAAACTTGGTATCACAATGGCAAACGTCTCAATTTTAAAAAATGGAAAAGCAAAAGCGATTAAATTTTCAACATTAGAGAAGATATGTGAAGTATTAGACTGTCAACCAGGTGATATCTTGGAATATAAAAAATAAATAAACTAACTTTATTGGAGGAAAATATTATGAAAATGAAATATGTAATCGCATCTACACCAATACTTTTAGGAGTAATATGTTTAATTGCAAAAGCTATCATTGGAAGTAAAGTAGCTATAGATGGCACTTTAGAAGAACCTTTCTTCTTGATTCCAATTGGCTTTTTATTATTCTTCTTAGGTATTGTGTCATTAGTTGGTGTGGCATTAATTTCAATGTTTAAGAAAACACAAATTTCAAACTAAAAAAAATTATTTTTTGTATAAAAGGCTACTAACCATCTAAACAAATAACCAGGCGCTCATCGTGAGTACCTGGTTATTTTTTGTATGTCGTTTAGATATAAAGATAGGTTTACGATAAATAAAGCTGGTATATTAAAGTGTTTTCATCCAAAGCTTTTGCAATGGCAAAAGCTTCTTGCTAACCAGTGCTCATTGTGATAAAAAAAATCACCCTCCAATAATGAAGGGTGATTCGCTCAAAGCCTAGTGGCTGTATGATTAAAATTAAAAAGCCGCGTATGCCGTAGTTATTATAGAAAGTTTTAAACCACCACTCCTCAAAGTGGGTGTTCGCAGAAGCTTTCCTGCTTATCCTCATGCACCTTGGTGTGAGGCCCGTCATTCCAACTCCAATAATAAAACTCCCTTTTACAGCTTAAAGGTTAAAACTTAATATTATACGAACAATGCAGCCTTTAAGGATATAATAAGGCATGATAAACAAACTTGCAAGTAAGATGGTTTGTACAAAAAAGTCAATGGACAAGTGTCCCAAATCATGCAAATCCAGAATGAAAATGGCGACAAATGCATGAAACAGATTCATATACTTTTCACAAATGCGAACGAAAAATACGAACAACCTTTACTTAATAGGGCTTGTATGTAAAGATAAAGGAGTATATATAGGGTTTACCTTCATTCAGTAGAAGGCTACACATCTCAACAGGTGGTGAGATGAATGCAGTTTTGATTCCCTTTCAGTGGGTGTCCAAATCCCTACTGAATGAAGATAAAGCCTCCGGCGGATGTCATGGATTTTCAAAGGAATGAATTGTGCGGGCACAATTCAAAATCCAGACGCAATTACGCCAAGGCGAAATTGAACTAGAAGCAAAAAAGTATAAGGAGGAAGCGGAAATGGCAGCTTATCCAAATTGTCCAAAATGTAATTCTGAATACACATATGAGGATGGATCGAACTTTGTATGTCCAGAATGTGCACATGAGTGGAGCACGGATGTAACGGAGCAGGAGACAGATACGTTAATCGTAAAGGATGCTCATGGCAATCTACTTGCGGACGGTGATTCCGTTACAATTATTAAGGATTTAAAGGTGAAAGGTAGTTCTTCAACGCTAAAAATTGGGACAAAGGTGAAAAGCATTCGTCTCGTTGAAGGTGATCACAATATTGATTGTAAAATCGATGGCTTTGGTGCAATGAAATTAAAGTCAGAGTTCGTTAAAAAAGCATAATTACTGTAAAAAGAGTCGGAATAGGAAGCGCCCCAAACTTGAAGTTGGAAGGCTATTCTAAATCGACTCTTTTTTATTTTAAAAAAATTTAGTAATTACTGTAACATTTAGAAAAGATATACGTTTTACTTGTGAAATTGCAAAGCGAGGGGATGGCATGGACAGACAGCGGAAAAACGAGCTTGAGCAACTTTATGAAAAATACGCGAAATCGTTATATTATTTTCTGTTGAAGATGTCTGGGTCGGTACATATAGCGGAAGATTTAGTGCAAGAAACATTTGTACGAGCTACGGTCTCGCTATCGTTTTATAAAGAGGAGGATGTGAGAGCATGGTTATTCAAAGTAGCGCGGAACACGTATTTAGATGAATGGCGTAAGCAGAAAAGGCGAAGGACTATTCCGTTCGCACACTTATTTTGGAAAGATGAAATGCTTAGTCCTTATGGGTTACCAGAAGAGGAGTTTTTAATGCAGGAAGTATCAGAAGATGTACAGACGTTGCTGAAATTTTTGCCTGAAAATTACCGAACGATTTTATATTTACGTGAATATGAGCAATTCACCTACTTAGAATTGCAGGAGGCACTAGAGCTTTCTGAGGGGCAGGTGAAAATACTTTTGCATCGTGCTCGCAAAAGGTTGGAGGAAATAGTGAAAAAGAATGGAGGTTTTCAACATGACTGAGTGGTCGCAGGAGAATGAAAAAAAGGTTTTAAGAAAATACCGTTTTACGTTAACATTTCGAGTACTGCGTATATTGCTAATATGCTTCGTTATTTATGCTCTCTATATAGCAGGGGTGTCCATCGTTTTTGATAAAACGCGTCCTGATCTTAAACATGCTTATAATTCTTTAATGGTACTTGAATGGCAACATCCAAATATGAAAGGTCAATATTCTATGGGTTCGCCTGCTGAAATAACACCATTTCTGACGCAAAAATTTAGCTATCCTCTTGAGAAGCAGGTAGGAAAGGAAAAGGTAGTAGTCGGCGAAATGCATGTTGAAAAATCTATATTGAATTCTAATTCATCTCTGAGTATGGGCTTACCGTCGACAAATACATCACAACAATTTAATTTTAATTTACCCGAAGATCCTGTAACGGGAAAAGCAACCTCATCTCAACTTAATAATAATATATGGAAGATATTAGAGAAATTACCTGAAGGGGCTGTAGCGGAAATGGCATTTTCGATTTCAACATTTAAAGATCCTATAGAATTGGAAAAAATGCTTGCTCCGTACGGGGTCCGAATCGTTTGGATGCCATTATATACAGGTGAGTTTAAATCCTTTGAACCAACTGCTTCTGACCGCTCCAGTGGTACAATTACTATTTATGATAGAATCGGGCTATCAGGAGGCTTAACAGTTAATGATGATTATTCACATATATCTGAGGCACAGGACTTAACAAGTAATTTAAAAAATAGCCAGCGTTGGATGGTAAGAAATATGGAAAAACTATTGAAAAATGAAAAGAAAAGCTATTATGAGGGGTTTCTCGGTTTACACCATTTGCAAGAACGCTATGATTATATTAAAAAGAATGGATTTCAAGCATATGGTGCTGTTGTAACAGGACCGACAAAGCAACTATGGATGCTTCAAGATCTAGAAGGTATTTCTAATGAAATGCTAGGGGATGTTGAGCTTATGAATGGGTATAATTGGTGATGAAAGAAGTTGTCTCAAATACTTGAGACAACTTCTTTCTGTTGGTGTAACATTATTTTGTAAACCTACGAAAAAGAATAGCAAAAGCAGCACCAAATAGTGCAAAAATAGTATGTAAAATGGCTATGAAGCTAGCTCCAATTAACAGTGTACCAATTTCCGTTAAGGAGTAGTGGGTGACATAAAGTGAATTATTGAGATTGTTAATAATAGCCCATACGAAAACAGGCACAGAGCTAATGGCAAAAACAATCCAAATATTTTTATAAAAGAAATAAGTAAGGCAGCCAAAAATCGCGTAAGATATAGCAAAGCTTGTTTGATTACCAAGTAAGGATGAGTTAATGGCAAACATAAAGGATAGTACGATAAAAACAACATGGAAAAAGGTTACCGTTCTTTTCATTGGTAAATTATAGACTTGTGATTGCTTTGAAGTAGCGAACTGCCGACAATGCTCACAATTAGCTAAATGGTGTTCAACAAATTCTATAGTAGTTGCTTGGAGCGCCTGTTTTTTATACAAAGGTAATAAATCTTCTACAATTGAACATTCCTGTGACAAAAGCTTCCCTCCAATCGATCTCCTTTCATTATACGACTTTTTAACTTCTTTCAGTAGATGTCCAAACATCTGTACCTGTCGCTACGCTTTCGGTACAAAAGACATCTGATTCCAGACGCAATTATGCCAAGGCATAATTGATGAAAATAAAAAAAGCCTTCCGTGAGTTAATTCGTTCGGAAAACTTGTACATGCACCTATTAATTTGATGTTAATACCTCATTGGTCAAAGCTTGAATATCAATATGTGTTTTTTCCTTCACAGCGTCCTTCAGAATCTCAGTACGGAAATAGTGAACTGAATCTTCAAGAGGAATAGTTAAAATCTTGGAAAGCGCTGATTGATACATATGCACAAATTCTTTATCTGTGTTTCCGCGTTTTAACTCAGCGAAGGCTTCATAAAATTGGTCTAGCTTATCAGCAAACTCAAGTAGGCGACCTTCTATAGTGTTGTCCTTACCTTCTTTCATGCGTTCAAAGAATACAGCCTGAAACTCTTGTGGGATCTCATCAATAATAAATTTCTCCATCATTTTTTCTTCAACATGTGCAAGCATTTGTTTAAGCTCTGGGCTCGCATGCTTTACTGGAGTTTTAATATCGCCGATAAACACTTCGGCAAAATCGTGATTGATGGTTTTTTCGTATAATGATTTCCAATTAACCGTAGCTCCATTCATTTCCTCAAGTGTAGCGAAAAACATCGCATACTGTGATACCTTCCATGAATGGGCAGCCACATTGTGCTCTTCAAATTTGAAACGCCCAGGGCAACGAATAATACGCTCTAAGTCATTAAGACTTGTAAAAAATTGATGAATACCTATAAAAATCACTCCTTTTTGTTCTATAAGTGCATGTTACTATAATCCATACCCTCTTTGTGCAGATTTCAAACAATTTTACAATGATTCAATTTGCGTTTACAAAGGATTCACAATTGACGATAAAGCATGCCTTGTTGAGTGCTATAATGAGGGGGAATGAGTCAATTATGCCTCGGCATAATTGCGTCCGGAATCGGCTTTGTGCTTGGGCCTGCGTGAGGGCCGACACGATGTCGGTCATTTCGGTAATGCCACAGGACGTGGCGTTTTTACCGATGCAGGTCAGTTAGCCGTTATCGCATGGATGCGATGATTTTAGGCTAACATCCTATGTGAACTTCTTTCCGATTCTGTGACATCCGCCGGAGGCTTTAACTTCTTTCAGCGGGTATTTGAACACCACTGAAAAAGTAACTTAAACCCGCATTCATCTCACCACCTATAGAGGAGGGAGACATTTGTAGCTGACGCTTTGCTTTCGCTACAAAAAACATCTGCTGAAAAAAGTTAAAAGGGGAGTATGCACCATGGTTTCAATTTATACACTTCTTCTTTACATACATATTTTAAGTGCTATTCTTTCGATTGGGCCTTTGTTCGTTGTTTTAACAATTGTTAAGAAAATGCGTACAGCATCTCATGTTGAAATGTCACCATATATTGAGGCTTTTAAAGGAGCAATTACGATCGTCAAGCATTCAGGGCATGTTCTTGTTGCATCTGGTATTTTATTAATGTGGCATGCGGGCTATCATTGGAGTACCTCGTGGATTGTTCTTACATTCCTCGTGATGCTTGCCTCCATTGTTTTCTTAGCAAGAGCGTTCAAACCGACTTTACAGACATTTAATACACCTGCCTATGACCAGCAAAAATTTGCTTCATTACTACATCGCAAAGCATGGATGTACATTTTATTATTGCTAATTATGTTATGGCTAATGGTTGCAAAGCCTGTACTTTGGTAAGAAGCTGGCTCATCATCATAACGTGTGGTTGATTTCCGTTCCGACTGGGCGCTTTGCCGCTGACGCTTCGCTTTCGCGCAGAGCAGAGCTTCTTGGGGGCGTCCGATGAGCCGCTTTGTTGTTGCTGTCACTACGCTTTCGCACAGATAAAACATTTGCTGTCGCTACGTTAGCACTACGCTTTCGCACAGAAAACATCCGCTTCGCTGCAGGGTCTCGGGCCAACAGATGTTTTTTGCGCGAAAGCGAAGCGGCAGCAGCACCGATGTTGGTCACGAAGGCGTTATCACAGGACGTGATGGTTTTAGCCTTCGTTCCTCTATTGCTAATCCCCTAGGAGTCGCCCAGCCTCCACTCCAATCAACTTATCTACATAGTGTACCTTTAAAAACATTACTCCTAGTTTTTGGGGATGAACTAAAAATATTTACATTGATATAATAATTGTAACTTGAAAGTATAAAAAAGAGCCACCACCAATTCAATTGAGAAGGTGATGGCTCTTTAACTCTTTCAGTAGGTGTCCGAACATTCACTGAAAGAATTGATTATTTCTTTGGAATATGGAAGGTCATATTTGTTCCTTCATTTAGTGTGCTTTTTATTTGTAACCTCTGTCCGTAAATCCTTTTAAGACGTAAATTCGTATTACGTAGACCTACACCAGTGTTTGGTGAATTGCTACCGGATTGTAGTTCATCTAATATACTTGGATCAATCCCAACACCATCATCGATAACACTTACTGCTACATGATCTGGAAAATCTTTAATCCGGATACAAACTGTACCGCCTTCCTCCTGTTTCAATACACCATGACGAATTGCATTTTCGACTAAGGTTTGTAAGGAGATAGGGGGGATTTCAATATTTATATTGTCATCTATATCCCATTCAATGTTTAGTAAGTCCCCAAAACGCTGCTGATTAATATAGAGAAATGAGCGTACTAGCTCTAACTCATCCTTAAGTGGTACTACTCGCTGTAAATTCCGCACATCAAAGCTTGCATGTAGATACTCACCAAAATGATGCATTAAGTCAATCATTCGATCTGTATCGATCGTACTCAGTGAAGCAATTGAATTTAATGTATTAAATAAAAAATGTGGCTGTATTTGGGCCTGAAGCCAAGCTGTTTCTAAATGTAGACGTTGATTGATGCTATATTTTAAATCGATTAAGGCTCTGCTCCTAACCTTTAACTCTAAAGAATTAATAGGCTTCGTAACATAATCATTTGCACCATGGGCGAAACCAGCAAAGACATCCTCGGAATAATTACGAGCTGTTAGTATTAAGACAGGTAATTCAAGCAATGAGTAGTGTTCTCGAATAATTTCCGTTAATGCATAGCCAGACATATAAGGTAGCATCGCATCAATAATGATTAAATCCCAATCATCTTGCTGTAGCACTTCTAATGCCTTTTCACTGCTATTAACCGTAGTAACAGCATATTCTGTTGTGGCAAATAAACTACGCATAATTGTTAAGTTTACAGGATCATCATCGACCATTAAAATTTTAAATTGTTTTTCCATTGTCGGTGATGAATTATTTTCTTCAATAGAAATATGCAAATCCTCTTCCGCTATATAAGATGGCTCCTCATTAACGTTTTCCTCTGCTAATGGTAAGGTGAAATAGACATCCGATCCTTTGTTAGGAATAGAATGTATTTGCAAAGTCCCTCCATGTAATTCGATAAGCTTCTTTGAAATTAATAACCCGAGACCGATTCCATCATTATTGTCATTTCCTTGTTCGTAAGGGGAAAATAAACGGCTTTGGATAGCATCATTCATTCCTAACCCAGTGTCACGAATATGGATAACTGCCATGTTATTTTCTAGATAGGCACTGATTTTTATCGATCCTGCACTCGTATATTTAATGGCATTGTGTAGGAGATTAAAAAGAATTTGAATCAATCGATTTTCATCGGCCACTACATTAGGAAATGACCTAGGAATCGTTGAATTCATTTGAATCTGTTTACCATTTGTTATAAAGCGTAACATATCAAAAACACCATAAACTATACTTTGGATGCTAACGTTCTTTTTATGGAGATGTAAATTACCTTCCTTTAAACGAGTAAAGTCTTGTATGTCATTTAATGTAAAGGACATGCTTCTCCCAATATCAATTAAATGCTTTAGGTTTTGTTTGTCTTCAGCCAAAAGCTTGTTGTTTGGATTATCGTAAATGGACTGTCCTAACGTAACCATTTTATTCATGGGATCCCATAGCTTTTGTGAACTACTGGATAAAAATTCATCTTTCAGTGCATCATCTTTTTGTAATTTAGCAATCAATTGATTAATTTGCGCTTGATTTTCAAAAAAGCGTTTAAACCAATAACCCGAAAAACCAAGCATGACAAATAAATAATCGAATGGATACATTGGTATTTCAAAATCATAGAGGGATTTGATATATGCCCATATGATGCCATTCATTGTACCGAGGGCCGTCAATGCAATAAAAGCAGTGCTCTGTTTTTGATTTTCAAGATACTCTCTTAAAGCGAGTACTGCTACAAATAAAAATGAAACGACATAAAGTATATAGTAATAAGGATTTATTGCGGATACCCAATTAATCGGTAAGACGACAGTCAAAAATGCTGAAAGGGCATAGAAAGCAAAGAGCCACTTAAAGCATTTAGCATTGTGATATTTGACTAGTAAAACACGCATAAATTGAACAAAGAAAAATGAAGACCCGAGATAAATGATAAAAGAAAGCTTAAATGACCATACATAATCGAGATGTAACCTAGTGAGTATAGATTGGTCGTATGAAATTAATTCATCTGCTAAAGGCAATAGAAATCCTAATGTGAACAGTAAAACAATTGGCTTTGGATAAATAAACAAGAACACAAGGGTGCTAAAAAGTGTGAACAACATAAGCGTTATTGAAATTGTAGCAAGAGATACATCGTTAATCGTTAGGTGATGTGCGATAGCTGAAGCAGAGCCAAATAAAATTTTTTTATCAATGGTAGTACTTACTGATGTATCAAAATTAGACACATGTAAAATTAAGTCAATTTCAGGCTGCTCATTTGTAAAGTAAAGAGTATAAGGATTGGCTTGGCCTTTATGACTATGTGAATCAGTAGCTACTTTTCCTGACTGATCAACCAACTTCCCATTAATATATAATGCTGAAGCAGTTGGCACTGCAGGAATCCGAACGGCATAACGATGATCTTTGGGAGCATTGTGATTGAGTAAGATTTTTAAACGGTATGTACCATATCGTTGTGTTGTTGCTTCTGAATCTCGCATGGGAATCGTCCGTGTAGTTTGTTCAGATGATTGAGGAGACTTGTTATTGTCAACGTTTAAGGGATCTATTAATAATTCGGGATAGTAGAGCCATTCACCATCTAAGTTAAGAACTTCTTTATCGGATAGCTGTTGATCCCGTATATCAAATATACCTTTTTGGGCAATCGGTTGATCACCTGAAGGTAGAAAGTATGCTAGCCATAGTAAACGAAGTGTCGTAAGAACTATAAAAATTAAAATAATGAAAAGAGAATGTCGTATAGTCGCTTTTTTCAACAGTGACATAAGAACCTCCAAAATTTTCTTCTTGTAATCAATTATGCCTCGGCATAATTGTAGCTGACGCTTTGCTTTCGCTACAGAAAACATTTGCTGCTGTCGCTATGCTTTCAGTACAGAAAGTAATTGTATCTTTCGCTACAGGAAACATTTTGCTGAAAGAAGTTAAAAGAACTATATTTACCATGCCATGAAATTTAGAAAATAGAAATAGGAAATTTTTAAAAATGATACTTTCAGACTAATCAGAAAGATATACATCGACAAAAAAATCCTTTTATCCGATTAATAATAAATCTATATTTCATAATCAACTCATCTGATCGATTAATAAAATACTCTTGGTATCAAAGCATAGAGTGGAAAATGCAGTCTAATACATATTTTTGTAAACTTCCATTAGTTTTTAAGTTTTTTTTAAGAGGTATGACGTATGATGATGGAATAAAATCTCAATGGGAGAAATGATCTATTGTGGGTAAATTCAAGTTAAAGTTATCGTTTGTTATTGTTAGTATGACGGTAATTGTTATACTAGCGACTTCTAGTGTTAGTATTTGGAGTAGCTATCGAAATTTTAACGACATTCTCATGCAAAAGAAAATTGCTATGCAAGAACATTATGTGAAGGAAGTTTCGGTAATCACGGAGAGCTACGTACAAGAAAAACTGAGGGAACCAAATCAAAATAAGTCGATCGAACCTTATATGGTGCAAGTGGTTGATAAGTTACTTGATGAAAGAGTAGTTTCATTTAGCGCATTCATAAAAAGTATAATCGTTCCTTTACTATTATGGGTAGTCACAGTACTTGTATTAGCTGTATGGCTTGCTTTCAAAATTGCACGGCCTTTAAAAAAGCTTTCTACTAGCGTGGAGAGAGAAGAAATGCAGAAGCTTGAAGAAATTAATGGCTGGTATTACGAAGCACAGTCGTTAAAAAAAGTAGTGCAACACATGGTCATTAGTTCAGAAAGCAAAATATTTGATTTAACTAATCAACTGAATATAGACTCCTTAACAGGAATTCCTAACCGTAGAAGGATGGATCAAATTTTACATGAGTTAATCATCAATAAAGTACCACATGCAATAGTATTAATAGATTTAGATGATTTTAAAAGTATAAACGATACATATGGACATACTGTAGGGGATGAAGTTTTAAAAGCTTTCGCAAGTCATATGCAGGAGAGAATTGAGAAACAGGGAATGTGCTTTCGATATGGTGGGGAAGAGTTTATGGTTATATTGCCATCCGCGACAATAGATGTGGCTTTAGAATTAGCGGAGAATTTACGCATTAAGCAGGCCATGTTAGATACTGTATGTGGAAGGCCAGTTACAATGTCCGCCGGCATTACAGCATTAACAGCAAATATTAAGACTGCTAATCAGATCATTACAATAGCAGATCAGGCATTATATAAGGCGAAGCAGTCAGGAAGGAACTGTATCTGCGTCGTCGGAGAATTGTTTGAACAAATAATTAAATGAATTATCAGCCATACCCGCGGAAAGCGCCAACTCGGAGTGAAAATCAACCTTTGTTTATAGATACACATTATTTATATATATTCTTTTGTGGGCAAACTAAAGGCATCGAGAGTTATCTTCTCGATGCCTTTTATAGATTACAATTATTCAACTGATATAGCATTAAATAGCTCAGTTGTTTCTTGCTCTGGTAAAATACCGAGATCCGTCATCAAAGTACTTTTAAAGGTATTGTAAACCTTTACTGCACTTGCTCGATTATCTACTTCTATATAGTGTTTCATAAGTTGTTGGATGATTTTATCGGAATATGGATTATGTTCTATCGTTAAAAGTAATATTTCTTCTCGTTTTTTTACATCATGTATTTCTGTATAATGCTCTATTAAATCATGAAGTAAAAGTGTAAATTTGTTGTTCGTTAAATTTGCTTTACTAGTAATCCATGGATAATCTAATGCGGCCATATACTCACCTTGATAGTCTTGTATTAATGCCTCAGCTTTCTCTATATCCAGCTTACCTGTCTCTGTTTTACCATTTAAAATATGCTCTAAGTCATGAGCATCACATTGAAAATCCTCTAGTTGCAAAATATAGCAACCATTTGCATACTGTATGACTTCTAAATAGCCCAATGTTGAAAGAGTAGTACGTAGATAGGAAACTGTTGTATGTAACTGTACTCTTGCCTTTTTAAATTCTGTATCTGGGCATAAAGCATCGATAATTGTATCACGAGGTACATGATTATTAAGATTGGAAAAAAGAAAAGCAAATAATTCTTTTGTTTTAAGCGTTCTCCAATGGATGGCTTTGTTATTGTGTAAAACAACGAATCCTCCAAAGCATTGTATCGTAAGCGCGGGTTTGTTTCGTATTTGTATAGGAGTCGATTTATTTTCTAGGTGGAGGAGTTCTTGGATTCTATTAATAGTTGTCTCTAGACGAGCTTTTGAAATAGGCTTTAATAAATAGTCAATGGAGTGAATTTCAAATGCTTGGACAGCATAGTCCCGATACGCAGTGACAAATACGATGAAAATATTTTTGTTCCATTCTTTTAATAGCCGTGCAATCTCTAAACCGTTCATGGCAGGCATTTCAACATCTAAAAATGCTACTTGAAAATCCAAGCTTGGCCCCTCTGCAAGCAAATCTTTTGCAGTTGTAAAAGATTTAATGACCTCTATTGAACTAAATTCCTTTAACTTTTTCTCCATGTTTATAAGAGCTAATGGCTCATCATCCATTACTATTACTCGAATCAAAAAGGGCACCAACTTTCAAATATTAATTAACCGGAAATATAAAAAATAAAAGTAAAACAGGTTAAATTGAAATATCAATGACTGCCCCTTTATACGGATGTGAAGCTACTTGTTGCTGTGGTAGATCTTTTAATAATTCGACAGCAGCTACAGTATTTAGATTGAGCGCATTTTGCATAACACTCATTTGTGCAGTTTGTTGTAGCTCCATAATCTGAGAAGACATTATTGTATTAATTTCCACCTTACATTCCTCCTTTACCATATTATCGGATAAAAACATTGATTTTCCAACATATAAAAATTGCAAATAGAGTTCTAATGTTTTCCCTCAAAATTGTTCAATTTACCAAAAATATATTTGATATTGTATATTTTTCCGTTTTTATAGAAATAATTCGTACTATCAGGTCCGTTGTCCTGAGTTATTAATTGCATTAGCTTGCATAAAAGAGTCTAACTCTAGTGTGCTAGCAGCAGACTGCAAAATAATAAAATATGGAGGTTACAAAATATGAAAAAACAAGCTTTAGCTTTAGCTGTAACATTGACCTTGGGATTAAGTCTATTTGCCGGTACGTCATCTGCAAAGGAAAAACTCACTTTTAAGCCATACGACGCATTGTGGGGAATCTCGAAAATTTACAATTTATCTTTAGGAGATTATGAGCCAATGATCGACCCAGACGCGAAATGGTTTTATCCAGAGCAAAATTTAAATGAAGTCGAAATGAAAAATGATAATTCAATGAAAGACCAACACTTTGTTGAGGCTGGTGATACATTATTTACAATTGCACGTGTAAATGGTGTGTCAGTGGAAGAATTAAAAGAATGGAATAATCTCCCTTCTGATGTGATTTATGTGGGGGAAACATTAGCTATCAAAGCATCAGCGGCAAAACCTAAAACTTTTGAAAACAAAACTAAAAAGGTAGCAACGACATCAAGTAAAAAGAAAGTAGCGACATCAAGCACAAACTCAGTGAGTGCTCCGGCAAATGCGGGTAAAACATTAACAATGCGAGCAACGGCCTATACAGCGTATTGTGCAGGATGTTCGGGGATTACAGCGAATGGAACAGATATAAGATCTAATCCAAACTTAAAGGTAATTGCTGTAGATCCACGTGTAATTCCTCTGGGTTCTAGGGTTTGGGTTGAAGGTTATGGTGAAGCAATCGCAGCAGATACTGGCGGAGCGATAAAAGGTAATAAAATTGATGTATTTATTCCTACTGAGGGACAAGCTCGTCAGTGGGGCGTCAAACATGTGACTGTAAAAATTTTAAATTAATGTTATTTAGAGGGTATCTCGTAAATTAGAGATATCCTTTTATTTTGCATTCCTTTTAAGTGTCGACGGCTATTAAAAGCCAAGTCTACAAAATTTACTTCTTAACCGATAATTCGCAAAATTCTCATTGAAATTGCATAACTGGAAGGTTTGTTGGCAACCATCAGATATAGAGGAGGTATTTTTATGAAAAAAATGAGTTTAATAATTATTTCTTTATTAGTATTTGTCGGTGGTTGTAGTTTCTTTGAAAAGAAGGAGCAAAAAGTGGCTGTTAACGCAAGTTCAGGACCAACAGCAACCGCGAAAGTAATTGGTAAAAATAATGAAAGCTATGGTAATGCATATTTTGAGGAAGAGGATAATGGGGTTAAAGTGACACTCGCACTTTCGGGATTGCCAGCCGGAAAACACGGCATTCATATTCACTCCGTTGGGAAGTGTGAACCACCAACGTTCGAATCAGCAGGTCCGCATTTTAATCCAACACATAAAGAGCATGGGAATCTAAATCCTAAGGGATATCATTTAGGGGATCTTCCGAATTTAGAAGTTGGAGAAGATGGAAAAGTGGATCTGAATTTTTTAGCTGAAGGGCTAACTTTGGAAAAAGATGCTGCCAACTCATTGTTACGTGATGGAGGCACTACATTAATCATTCATGAATCAGAGGACGATTATAAAACAGATCCTTCTGGTAATTCTGGTGCTAGAATTGCTTGTGGCATTGTTCAATAAGAAAACGAATCGACTGTATCTGAAGTAAATCACTTTAGATACAGTATTTTTGTTTTGAGGGTAAAAATTGACAATAAATTATTAATTTCCCGAAATCATTCATATTTGATTCGTGGGAAGAAAATAAATCGTCATCATAACGTGGGGTTGATATCCGTTCCTCTAACGCCGATCTCCATGGTGTCGCCCATCTCCACTCCAATCAACTTTGGTGTTGCTATGTTTAATAAGGAAACACGTTTAAAACCAAAGGATATTATTGATGCACTAGTTGAAGGGGCACGCACAGCACTTGGTGTAGTAGCAGCGACGGCTTGTGCGGGTATTATTGTAGGTGTAGTTGTAAAAACAGGTCTAGGCTTAAGTTTAGCTAATAGTTTAGTAGAATTAGCAGGCGGTAGTATTATTTTAACGCTGATTTTTGTTATGATTGCTTCACTGATTCTTGGGATGGGGGCTCCGACAACAGCGAACTACGTAATTACGTCAACAATTGCTGCTCCTGCAATCGTGGTATTATTATCACCGAATACACCACAAGAACTAGTACCAGTAGTCGTGTTATTATCGGCACACTTCTTTGTATTCTACTTTGGTATTATCGCTGATATAACACCACCTGTTGCACTTGCTGCCTTTGCGGCTTCGGGAATCTCTGGTGGAGATCCGATTAAAACAGGTGTAAACTCAGCGAAGCTTGCTATTGCAGCGTTTATTATTCCGTATATGATTGTATTTTCACCGGCATTGCTAATGATTGATACAACTATACCTGTAATTATATGGGTAGTATTCACGGCCATTACAGGAATGGTAGCTATAGGTGCAGGAGTAATAGGTTACTGGTATCGCAAAATGCTTTGGTTTGAACGCATTATTGCTGTTGCAGCTGGTTTACTTCTGATCTATCCAGAAAAATTCTCGGATTGGGCAGGGTTAGCAATCTTTATTGTTATGTTTGTTATTCAATATGTAACGCAGCATAAAGGTAACGGTGATGACGATCAAAAAAGTAATACAAGTGTTACAGCTTAGGTAAGAAGTGAAAAGGGCTTAGGGCCGACATAATATTAAAATAATAAGAATCTGCTCATTTTCTGAGTTAGTAAGTGCATGCCTTGTATGTCTACAAGGAATTTGCTTAACATACAAACTGCAGGAACGAGCAGGTTCTTTTTATTTTGCAGTTGAAACACGAAAATAGAATAAAAAGCTTATAAATAACTTAGTGCTTAATTGTCAATAAAATCGATTATCAAAATATGTTCAAAAACCAGAAAAAGTTGATTTGCATGCGTTTGTGAGGATTGTTAGTATTGGTAACTGTAATAAAAGTTATCCATTTAAAGGTACCTAACTTTTATTATATTAGATGAGTTGAAAGGAGATTTCGAAATGAAAAAAGCGAGTTTACTTTTAATGATCATACTTTTAGTCTTTTCTCAATTATCATTGGGTAATCTATCTGTTTATGCGACAAGTAACAATGAAACTGATCTTGTACAATCGAGAAATTTAAAAGATGAAAATGTTCTAAAGGATGATGAAAACAAACCACCACCAGAAGATGCTTTTATAATAAAGGATCTTGGCGATGGTGTTGCTATAACAATTCATTATTTTGGTATATCAAAGGATTATATTAATATTCCTGATGAACTCGGGGGCAAGCCAGTTATAGAAATAGGATATAGTGCATTTTCTGGTAAGAGCCTAGTAAGTGTAAAGATTCCGTCAAATGTGATAACGATTGGGGAACTTGCATTTTCTAGTAATAAATTAACAAATGTGGATATTCTGCCGAACGTTCGAACGATAGGGCAAAGTGCGTTTTATAACAATCAATTAACAAGTGTAAAAATTCCTGATGGCGTTACGACGATAGAGCCGAGCGCATTTTACAATAATCGATTAACAAACGTAGAGATTCCCTCTAGTGTAACAACGATAAAGGACTTTGCATTTACTAATAATAAGTTAACAAGTGTAGAGATTCCGTCGGGTGTTACATCAATAGGATATTCAGCTTTCAATGGAAATCCAATAACAAGTGTAGAAATTCCAGAAAGTGTTACAGAGATTAAAAATAATGCTTTTTATAATAACAGTCTTGATTTTGTAACGTTTAATGGTTCACATAATTTCAAATGGTCTGAGAAAAACTCTCCATTGTTATTTTAGATAAGTGAAAAAATAATAGGTTTTACACTAATTTTCATTTTGGTTAGTTTGAAAACTTCAATGTATTCATTTATCAAAAAAATATCTTAGTAAAGTTTATACCTGCTTAATACGGGGTATTCATTTAATGGGTACCTATTTATTTCAAATTGTTGAAAGGATACTACAAAATGAAAAAAACAAGTTTACTAGTAATAAGTATAATTTTGATATTCTCCCAATTATCATTAAGTAATCTGCCTGTTTATGCGAACAGCGATAGTGAAGAGGATTATGTCACAATGGACGTGGACAAAGGTGTTTCTATTTGGAGGTATAAGGGTTTATCGAAAGATATTGTTATACCAAGTGAGATTAAAGGAAAACCAGTTGTAGAAATAGGAGGATTTGCGTTTTCTGATATGTCTCTGAAAAGTGTAAAGATCCCGTCAAGTGTAACAACGATTGGTTTTAAGGCGTTTAATAATAATCTATTAGAAAATGTAGAAATTCCATCAAGTGTAACAACGATTGGAGATGCTGCATTTAGTGCTAATAGATTAACAAGTGTGGAAATCTCGTCAAGTGTTAAAACGATTAGCAAAGCTGCATTTTATAGTAATCAATTGACGAGTGTAAAGATCCCGTCGAGCGTTACAACTATAGGTGAGGATGCATTTTCTAGAAATAACTTAGCAAATGTAGAAATCCCATCAAGTGTAACAACGATTGGTATGCGTGCATTTCAATTTAATCAATTAACAAAAGTAGATATTCCATCAAGCGTTACAACAATTGAAAAGGGTGCGTTTGGATATAACCAATTAACAAGTGTTGAAATCCCATCAAGTGTCAAGATAATTGGCACTGGCGCATTTAGTAGAAACAAATTGAATTTCGTAATATTTCATGGTACACCTCAATTAGATTCTGACTATTCCGGAGGTCCATTCAGTTATCAATTTAAAGATAATGATTTCTTCAAAGGATGGTTTGAAGATCCGAATTTGACTATAAAGTGGACTGAATCTGTATCGCAGCCGATGACAATTTATTCAGAATGGAAAAAATCATACTACAATGTTAATTTTGATTCCAATGGAGGAAGTGAAGTATCAGCGAAAGTGGTTTTAGAAAAGGAATTACTACCATCCCCAGCTACACCGTTAAAGGATGGGCATACGTTTGCTGGTTGGTATAAGGATAAAGAACTGTCAGAAGCATGGGATTTTGCAAAAGAGGTAGTGACAAAAAACATTACCTTGTATGCGAAATGGACGAAGGATGAAATTCCAGAGACAAGCTATACTATCACTTTTGATTCAAACGGTGGAAGTGAAGTCGCATCAGAAGAAGTGAAAGAAGGAGAACTGGTAAAAACCCCAACTGTCCCAACGAAGGAAGGGTATGCATTTGCTGGCTGGTATAAGGATAAAGAATTGTCAGAAGCGTGGGATTTTGCAAAAGACGTAGTGACAAAAAATGTTACGTTGTATGCAAAATGGACGAAGGATGAAACTTCAGAGTTAAGCTATACTGTCACTTTTAATTCAAACGGAGGAAGTGAAGTATCAGCAAAAGAAGTTGTAGAAGGAGAATTACTACCATCCCCAGCTACACCCGTAAAGGACGGGAACACGTTTGTTGGTTGGTATAAGGATGAAGAACTGTCAGAATCATGGGATTTTGCAAAAGAGGTAGTGACAAAAAACATTACCTTGTATGCGAAATGGACGAAGGACGAAACTTCGGAGCTTAGCTATACCGTCACTTTTGCTTCAAATGGAGGAAGTGAAGTATCAGCGAAAGTAGTTTTAGAAAAGGAATTACTACCATCCCCAGCTACACCCTTGAAGGATGGGCATACGTTTGCTGGTTGGTATAAGGATAAAGAACTGTCAGAAGCATGGGATTTTGCCAAAGCCGTGGTGACAAAAAACATTACCTTGTATGCGAAATGGACGAAGGACGAAACCTCGGAGCTTAGCTATACCGTCACTTTTGATTCAAATGGAGGAAGTGAAGTATCAGCGAAAGTGGTTTTAGAAAAGGAATTACTACCATCCCCAGCTACACCCTTAAAGGATGGGCATACGTTTGCTAGTTGGTATAAGGATGTAGAGCATACAACGGTATGGGATTTCACGAAAGATAGAGTAGTGGAGAATATCACATTGTATGCGAAATGGACGAAGGATAATACTTCAGAAGGAGGGTCTGGTGGAAGTACACCAAGTTATACTGTTGCTTTTGATTCCAATGGAGGAAGTAAAGTTTCATCCCAAACAGTAGCATATAGAGAATTGTTGAAAGTACCTTCTAATCCAGCAAGGGAAGGCTATATATTTACTGGTTGGTTTAAAGATAAAGAGCTAATAACAGAGTGGGATTTTGCAAAAGATGAAGTAACATCAAATACAACTTTGTATGCGAAATGGACGAAGGATAACACTTCTGAGCCAAGGTATACCGTCATTTTTGATTCTAACGGCGGCAATAGAATCCCATCTCAAACAGTGTCATATAGAGAATTGTTGAAAGCACCTTCTAATCCAGCGAAGGAAGGTCACATATTTGCTGGCTGGTTTAAAGATGCAGAGCTAACAACAACATGGGATTTTACGAAAGATGCAGTAACAGAAAATCTAACATTGTATGCGAAATGGAATAAAGAGAGTAAAGAATGTCAAACGACGTTCAAGGATATTGATAATAACTGGGCAAAAGATATGATTGAAGAAATCGCTAGTAGATGCATTATTAAAGGCTACCCAGATGGCACTTTCAGACCAAATGACATGATTCAACGTCAGCATGTGGTACTTATAATTGAACGTGCCTTACCTCTAACACCACTCCGAGAGTCTGTATCATTTTTGGATGTCCCACATAGCCATCCTTATTATCAACAAATTACACTACTTCAACAAGCGGGCATTATAGACGGTTCAAATGGAGCTTTCCGTCCGAATGCTTATATTACGCGTGCTCAAATGGCGAAAATAATGGTGCTTGCATTTGGCTTAACGCCAGAAGGCAATAGTACGTTCAAAGATGTCAATCCATCACACTGGGCAAGTGGATATATTGCCACTCTAGCGGACCATAACATTGCACTAGGTGATGAAAACGGTCATTTTAGACCGAATGAAAACTTAACACGAGCACAATTTACAGCGTTCATGTACCGAGCGCTTGGTTTATAAGTCTTACTAAATGAGAGATGTATCGTAATTTGATACATCTCTTTTTCTAATAAACCAAAATTTAATCTAAAAAGTAGATTGTTTTTATACTTTTTATGCATAATGAGCATCGTTTATTGCTTTTTTAACAAAGGTCATTGTATAATTCTTTTATCAGAAAATTCAATCAAATGAAAAGGAGGTGATTAAATGAAAAAGTTGTTTAACTCAAAATTTGAAACGTATTTAATGGATCAGGAATTGGAGCTTAATATGGGAGAGGAAAAAAATGAGGAGCAACTAACGGTGGTACATTATGAAGAATATCCAGAAGGTTTTTTTACAAGTTTATAATAAATATTTGAAGGACTGTGCTAAAGGTAGAAATAACTTTTAACACAGTCCTTCGTTTTTTTACATATATTATTTTTGGATCCTCACCATAGTGTGTGATTCATTTCTGTTCCGACTGGGCGACTCCTTGAGAAATAGTGATCTGACCCCAAAAATATGAACTTTTTTATGAAGCTTTTCGAAACTCAATGGGACTTTTTCCGTTGAGTTTTATTTTAATTCGTTCATGATTGTAATAGTAAATATAGTCTGCTAACGCTTTTGTAAATTCTTCATAGTTTTTAA
>NZ_JBNNTL010000017.1:0-84619 GCF_050278745.1 Lysinibacillus sp. NPDC094403
GGTTGGCGGACCTTTCAGTGTGTCTTTAGACATGGGCCAGTACCCCAGCGTTTCACGCGTAGAGCAAACCACCAGTTAGACTGGTGGTTCTGATTTTCTGCAAGAGTCACAGCAAAGCAGAATCCTCATATTTTAAAAATTAGTAGGACTTAACTTAATGAAAATACTACCAAATAAAATCTTTATTAGGCCATCTATTACAAAAAAGACATCTAGACTTACGTTAGTAATAATTAATCCTATGAATGCATTGATTATTAAACTGATTGATAGAAAAAGCATTAATTTCCCATGTACCGGAGTAAAAGGTAAGAAATGGACGCCGACAGCTAAAATAATTAATAGCCAGCAAGTTCTATAATCATCGGAAAAAAATTGAAAACTGACAAAAACTAAAATGGCTAATAAAAAAATTGAAAAATTAGACCACATTTTTTGTTCCCGCGTACCAGGACCGATTGCTAATTTCTCTCGGGTTTTAGGGCTTAATTGCCAAACCATACCTAGTACATAAACGATGGTAAAGGGCCAAATATTTGGATAGCCGTTATATTTTATTAAAAGTAAGAACATTGCTATGCCAGCAATTATTAGCCAAATTCCATTAATCTTTTGTCTAGGATATTTGTAGGGTTGTGTCTCCATATTCTATTCTCCATTCTCAAACGTTAAATATGCTTCATTTTCTCAGAATCGCTATAAACTAAATTCAACTACTTTTCAGTTGTTGCCCTAATATAGTAGGACGCGAAACCCTTAGAGGTAATGCTTTCTTCTAGCTCCTTCGAATAATAGATTTTTAGAATAATATATCAAATTGAATTACATTGTTTTGTCATAATTTGTCGAAGTGAAAAATATATAGGTTCAAATGAATTTGGCACTGTTTATATAAAAGTCATACTGTTCTTCAGTTAAAAATATGGTTGCTCGAAAGATCTATCTGTAATCCAAATAAGTAGTGTTTTAAACATCACAGTCATGTTCAGGAATAGTAAAGTCATTTAAAAGTATGGTGTAAATTGGATTTATATACCGTCTTTTGATTTTTTCTTTGTATAATAAGAGTATGAATATTTTGAAATCCATATAGTATAAAAAAGGACAGGAGTTAAAATCAAAAATGGTTGAGGATGCTAAAAAAATAATTTTTGAATTTTAAAAAATGATGATTACAATTTCGCTCTTCGTTGGAGTATGGATGAAAATTTTTGTGAAGCTAATGGGTGGAGAAAAAATCAAGACAAAGAAGCAATATATAATTGGTGGAAAGATTAATTGGTAATGCAAATTTAGCAGAGATTCAAAAAGACAGAGCAGAAATAGGGATTGCTATTGGTGAAAGTCAGTTATGGGGAAAGGGTATAGGAACTACCGTAACCCAAATGTTCATTAATTATTTGTTCGAGAAATTTAGTATTACAAAATATTTATAAAATAAGGCTAAGTAATGCCGAGGCATAATTGATTAGGAGAAATGATTATGGTTGGAACAATATTTAATACAATGATGATAATAGTCGGGAGCATTGTGGGAAGCATCTTTAAAAAGGGGATAAAAGATGAGTATCATAATATTTTAATGCAGGCAATGGGGCTAGTAGCTATGGGATTAGGAATAAATGCACTAGTACAACATTTACCTTCAAGCAAATACCCAGTGCTTTTTATTGTAAGTTTAGCTATAGGGGGGTTACTAGGTCAAAAACTTCAGTTAGAAACAAGATTTAATGCTTTAGTAAATAAGTACTCTAAGGGTAATTTAGCTGAAGGATTATCGACTGCTATCTTATTATTTTGCATTGGAACTTTATCAATTTTAGGTCCTGTTGAGGCTGCGTTAAAGGGAGACTATACATATCTGCTTGCAAACGGTATGTTGGATGGAATTACTTCAATTGTTTTAGCTTCCACCTTTGGTATTGGGATAGCTGTTGCAGGAATAGTATTATTTGTATGGCAAGGTTCTATTTATTTAATTGCAATATTAATGGAGAATTCTTTAAGTAATGATCTTCTAAATGAAGTGACGATTGTAGGAGGTATATTAATATTAGCTTCAGGTTTAAGTATTTTGGGGATTAAGAAATTTAATACGTTAAATCTTCTACCATCGTTAATGATTCCTCTTATAGTATTTTTGATCATTCATTTAGCTCATTTATAATTTTTAAGAGACATTGAATATTGTACTTAAATTAAGAGAGCTTTAGTTATCTAAAGATACAATCCTGTTTATGAATAATAAAATGTGGTATTAAAAGGATTTTATTCGCTTAGGAATTGAATATGAGGAAAGATTAATTGTGTATGCAGATTTAGCGGAGATTCAAAAAGATAGCGCTGAAATAGGTATTGCTATAGGTGAAAGTGAGTTATGGGGAAAGGGTATAGGAACTACCGCAACTCAAATGTTCATTAATTATGCGTCCGTAAAATTTAATATTACCAAGATTTATGGTGCTATCGTATCCCTAAAAATATATGGAGTTGAAGTATCAATTCTTTCGAAATTAAAAGTGGAGGAACGCTTATAATTTCTTGGTCACTTATTTCAACTCGGTTAATACTATCATTTTTACACTCTATTCTTGTCCAAAGAACAATTGGAAAATTTCCAGAGAAATCTTCTATAATTAAATAGCTTTTATTAGAATCTAGAATTTCAAATACTTCCGTTTAGCCAAACACAAGAACCTTAACTCTTTTCTCTTTTTGAATTCCTTCTTAGATTATCTCTTAATAAAGTTATTCAATTTTAAAATCTTAAACAATCATAACCCCGTTCTAAATTTAGTACGGGGTTATGATTGTTTAATTATTGATATAAGATACTTCGAAAGTATAACTATAAAATCGTTTACCCGATTCTTAAATAAATAAGAGAATCTTATTTGACTCTTGCTGTTATATAAAGGCATGCAGCAGGACACCTATAAATTTTTAAATGTTCCTCATTAACCGTCGATAATCCGTGGGGCTGGATTTCATATATTTTTTAAATAATCGGCTAAAGTAATTGAAATCATGGATACCCACTCGATTAGCAATTTCATGTACGGGAAACTCAGTTTTTTCCAAATAAAATAAGGATTTATCAATTCTAAGCTTATTAAAAAAATCCATGACACTGGTTCCGACTTCTTTTTTAAAAAGATGGCTGAAATGATATCTGCTTAAGTGACAATAATGAGCGATATCGTCTAAAGAAACTTCTTTTTGATGATTCTCTTTCATATAGCTAATCGCATGTTTAATAGTGGGTGAAACATCGCCAATATATATTTTTTCTACCTGTTCGGTTAACCATTCTACAAAATGACAAACTTTCATAACAAATTTGTCATATCGGATAATATGATAGAGATCTTGAATCACATTCGCCGTATTGGTCAAAATCGAGACAGGATTTACTCCGACTTCTAACACAATTCTAGACATCATCATAAGAAGATCAATAACCTCTGATTTAAAGACATCTTCATTATAGTTATAAATCTCTGCAAAGCTATTCATGATTCCTTTCATTTGGGTTACGACCCCTTCTGTGTAACCGATTCTAACGATCGAAAATAGTTCCGACTTCTCTTTCGTTAAAGGAATCGTTAATGATTCAACCACGTTTTTTCTCATATCGGTATGAAAAATTAATTTATTCCCTTGAAAAAACCTTCCGGACATTGATTTTTTTGCTTCTTCAAAAGAACAGATGAGGGAAGCAGGATCATCGTAAAAATTACCAATACCAATCGAAACATGTATGTCATTTTGATCTGAGGTTTTTTGAATTATTTCTGCCAGTAAAAGAACTTCCCTCTTTCTATCTTGTGGATTTACCTCATGAAAATCCAATAAAAGAGCAAGAACTCCCTCTTCAATCCATGTTCTTAAAAATGGAATAGGTAAGATGCTGTCTAATTCTTCTACAAGCTTTCGTCCAATCTTCATTTTCCATTCAAGCGGTTTTCCCTCAGCTAAATCTGGATAGCGATCCATCGAAACTAAAACAACAACATTAGGCTGAATATTCATGCCGTACTTTTCTTGTAAAACTTCAAAAGAAGCCACGTGTACAAAGGTTCCTGAAAGCAATAGTTGCGAAAAAGATATTTGTGTCATTTCATCGACCATGTTTTGAGCCCCCAAATAGAATGAAAGCTATTATACTCGTTATTAAAATGAGTATAATAGCCTCCATTATTATAAACATTCCTACCAATCTAGTTTACCCATCATTAATTCTACAGCAGTTAGGATTTCTCCTTCACTAATAAGTTTGGTAATAAATTGAATATCAGGATAGAAATATCGATCTTCTTCTACGGTCAGTACTTCACTCCTAATGAGCTCGTAAACCTTTTGGCTGACGGGTGAAGGTTTTAGAGGCTGATGAAAATCCAGAGCTTGAACAGCTGCCATCAGTTCAAGTCCTAAAATATACTCCAGCTTTTTAGCTATTTGATAGGCCTTCTTTGCTGCAAAATAGGCAAAGCTGACAACATCCTCTTGATTTGCACAGGTTGGTGTATTATCAATTGTTGCGGGATGAGCAAGAACCCTTATTTCATTAATCAACCCTGCTGCAGTATACTGTGGAATCATGTAACCGCTATTTAAGCCTGGTTTTGCTACGAGAAAATTTGGAAGTTCACTTACATGAAAGTTGACAAGCCGGTCGAGCCTTCTCTCTGACATCTTTGCGAGATTAGCCATCGCGATGGCTATCGTATCCGAATAGATACCGACGAATGTTCCATCAAAATTCCCTCCCATTAGGGCATCTCCACGTTCCTCTGCGATAATCAGTGGATTGTCACTTGATGAGTTCATCTCATTATAGATTGTAATTTCTGCATCTTTTAAAACCTTTTTAACGGCACCATGGACTTGAGGAATACATCTAAGACTAAGAGCATCCTGTAATCTGTAGTTCTGATATTTTTCAGCAATCTCACTGCCTTTGAGTATATTTATAATGTTTCGTGCTGTACCAGCTTGCTCTTCATGTTTCTTAACAGAATGGATTCGTGGATCAAAGGCTTTAATGGTACCCTTTAACGCTTCTAGAGACATAGCACTCACAACATCAGCTGTTTTTGCTGACTGAATACTGCTAAAAAGAGCCAATGACGCGAAAGCAGTGACCGACGTTGTTCCGCTTGTAAGAGCTAATCCTTCCTTACAGCCCAATGAAACAGGCTGTAAACCTGCTTTTTCTAAAGCTTCTCTCCCAGAAATCAACTCACCATTGTACCATGCTTTTCCTTCCCCTATTAACACTAAGGCCATATGGGCCTCCGGCGATAAATATCCAACCGAACCTTCCCCAGGGGCAAAAGGGACAATTTGGTGATTGAGCAGCGACCTTATAAGTTCTAAAGTCGCTAATTTTACACCAGAGAAACCATTCCCTAAATTAGCTAAAATCATGAATTGGATGGCTCTTACCACTTCTTTTTCTAACGGTTCACCGACTGAAACTGCATGAGAACGAATAATATTTTTTTGAAGAATCTCCGCATCTTCTGTGGAGATCGTTTCGGTTACGTTACTGCCAAATCCCGTTGTGACTCCGTAAATAACTCGTTCTTCATCCAAAAACTTTTCAATGACTGACCGCGAAATATTTACTCGTTCACGGTAATCTTGTGAAAATAAAACCTCTGCATCATATTTAGAAACAGCAATGATTTCATTTATTGTAATATCTCCATCACCTAAAGTAACTTGTTTTATTTCCTTTGGGTGGGTGTTTGATATAGTCGTATTCATTTTCCTAGCGTACTCCCTTCAAGTTCCAACATGAACAAGAAATAAATGTTATCTACCTACTTCAACACTCTTTCCCTCTCCATTTAGGCTAATGGCAACGTCCAGATTTGGATCACTCGCTTCATTCAAGCTAAGTGATTTCGTTTCTGGTGCCCATGCAATGGAAACAACAGTTCCAATCAATAAGACAACAGTCAGGGAGATCATCGATGTTGTCATGCCAAAGGTGCTTACACTAATTGGTAAAAGGAATGTTCCAATCGCTGCACCGATACGACTTATCGCTGTGACTAACCCAACGCCTGTTCCCCGAACTTCGGTTGGGAATAATTCTGCTGGATAAACGAGTGTAAGATTGCCAGCTGCAGCCATTACAAAAGTAAAGATTGCAAACACCATTATAGCAAAGCCATTAGATCCTGCTGGAATAAGACTTAGAATAAATAAGGAAACAGTCAGGATAATAAAAGTATAAATGGTAAAACCGCGGCGTGAGAGCTTTTCTGTACACCATACACCAGCAATTACTCCAACAAGAAGAAATAGATTTAACAGCATATCAACCATAAAGGTTTCTTCAAAGCCCATTGCTTCTAAAATTGTCGGAAGAAAAGTATAAATAGCAAAATAAGGGATTACCTGACATGCATAGAATAGACCGCCAAAAGCAGTTCGCTTCCAAAGATGTTTGTTGAAAAGATCCTTTATTCCATAATTAGTGGCGGTATCTTGCGAAATATTTTCATCCATTACAGCATTAGGGCCAATATACTTTCTCACGATTTCTCTTGCCTCTTCATTTCTACCCATTTTTACAAGCCATCTTGGAGATTCAGGAGTTCCAATACGCATAACTAACACAATTACAGCAGGAATTACTGCACTAACAAGCATCCAGCGCCAAGAGTCAGGCCCCATCTTCGCAAGATAGAATCCTACAACAGTGGCAAAGACATAACCTACTGTCCATATAACATTTAAGGATGATAATAAAATACCTCTATACTTTCTTGGTGCAAATTCTGCCAGTAAAGTAGAACCTACTGCATAATCCCCTCCGAGGGCAACACCGATTAAGACCCGCAGTACGAAAAGCGTAACTGGATCATTTACAAAAAATTGCAAAGCTGATGCTACTGTGATAATGACAAAATTGGATAAATAGATTTTCTGCCTGCCAATTTTATCAGAAAGTCCGCCAAGAAAAAGGCTTCCAAAGAATAATCCGATTAAGGCTGAGCTTCCAATTAATCCATTCCAAAATGAACCAAGATGCATTTGCGGACCAAGGAGGCTAAGAGCCATCCCAATGATTCCAAGTGCATATCCATCAGAAAAATTGGAACCAAAGGTAAGTGCTGTGATTCTTATATGAAACTTATTTAGCGGAGCATCATCCATCCTATATGTTTGTCCATTCACCAGAAATTCCCCTCTCTGTTTTTTGATTTTTCAGATATTTAAACTCAAAAAATAAATTAAAAGACTCAAAAGCCTCCTTCCATAGCCATGATTAAAGCGCTTTCAATTAATTAATAATTCAGTAATTAATTAATCTAGTTTGATAAAGCGATTATATCTATTTTTAAAACATTTGACTCTAGAGAATATTTCGAAACATTAGCATAATATTGCTATTCGACATGCTTATGGTGAAAGGAAACAGTATGTTCCACTTGTATTAGAGTACATGAATTATGGAACATTTTCATGCTAATTCTAACAAACAATTATTTTTGTAAACAGCGGTACTGTGTGCAGAACACCAGGATCTACATTCGCAAAAGAAACAATTAATAGTGGCGGGGTATATTCTTTGCCTTTTGAAGTCACATATACAACTTTATTTAAGGTATTTATATAAACTGGTTGGAGTGGAGGGTGAACGCCCTGAGGAAAGCGCCCAGCCGGAGCGGAAATCAACCCAAAGTTATGAAGATAAGCTGTTAATTTATTGACAATTCAAATAAAAGCACTATAATAATTATCAAGATTTGCATAACGAAAAATTGTTGATAACAATTTGGAGTATAAGAGTAAAAGCGTTGAAGAGAACGAGTAGTTTTAACTTCAATCAACGTCTGTCCAAACATCCGCTGATTGAAGTTAAAGCTTCCGGCGGATGTCACGGAATCGGTAAGGAGTTCTTTGTGCAAGCACAAAGCCGATTCCAGACGCAATTATGCCGAGGCATAATTGATTGAATACCTTACAGAAAGTAGCCGGTTGATGAGAGGCGCAAGGAAAGTTAAAATGAATACATCTTGGAGCTGCGTACCGAACTTTAGTAGGCTACGACGGGTTTGCATCCGTAATCAATGCAAAGGTATCGCCATTTGGCCGTACCTATTGAGAAGGGTTATGTGAATAACTCTTAAATTAAGGTGGTAACACGTTCATACACGTCCTTTAGGTTGATTCCTAAAGGGCGTTTTTTATCTTCATTCAGCAGAAGAGCACCTGCTGAATGAAGATAAAGCCTCCGGCGAATGTCACAGATTTTGAATTGTGCGGGCACAATTCAAAATCCGGACGCAATTACGCCAAGGCGAAATTGATTTTTGCTCTTATAGAACTTGCGATATTAATTCAATATTTAAGGAGTTGTATTGTATGTTTTTAAAGCCAGAGGAACAATTAGAGATTATTCAAAAGGGTGTAGATAAGATTGTAAATGAAGAAGAGTTATTAGCAAAATTGGAGCATTCTTTTAAGGGAAAAAAGCCCTTAACGATTAAGCTCGGTTTAGATCCTTCCGCGCCAGACATTCATTTAGGGCATGCCGTTGTTCTACGAAAAATTAAACAAATGCAAGATTTAGGCCATCGAGTTGTCATTATTATAGGTGATTTTACAGGTCGTATAGGAGATCCAACAGGAAAAGCCAAAGGGCGCGTCGCACTAAGTGATGAAATTGTAAAGGAAAATGCTAAAACATATTGTGAGCAAATTTTTAAAATTTTAGATAAGGAAAAGACAACTATACGTTTTAATAGTGAATGGTTATCAAAGTTAACATTTGAGGAAGTTATCAAATTAGCTGCGACGACTTCTGTAGCGCGTATTTTAGAACGTGATGATTTCCAAAAACGCTATAACAGTCAAGTACCAATCGGTATTCATGAATTCTTCTATCCGTTGATGCAAGCGTATGATTCAGTCGAAATTTTTGCAGATATTGAATTAGGCGGTACCGACCAAACGTTTAATATTTTAATGGGGCGTACATTACAAAAACATTTAGGGCTTGAAAAACAAATTGCCATTTTCATGCCGTTATTAGAAGGCTTAGACGGTGTTGAAAAAATGAGTAAAAGCTTAGGGAATTATATTGGGGTGAATGAAGCACCAGAAGTCATGTTCAAAAAAGTAATGGAAGTACCTGATGCATTAATTATTAAATACTTTGAACTTGCAACAGATGAGCATCCTAAAGTAATCAAGGAAGTAGAAAAGCGATTATTAAAAGGTGAAAATCCGCGAGATATCAAACTTGAGCTAGCAGAAATTATTACTACTTTATATCATGGCGAAGAATCTATGAAGGAAGCGGAGCATTATTTTGAAACAGCATTTCAAAAGAAAAAAATCCCTGATAACATCCCGTCAATGTTAATTGAAATAGGAAAAGAATCTGTACTAGATATTATTCCGTTATTAATTGCCAATGACTATATTAAAAGTAAAAGCGAATTTATGCGATTAATCAAACAAAATGGCGTTTCTATAAATGGTGAAAAACTTACAGTAGATGATACTGATAAAATATTAATGAATGAAGAAGTTTTACAGATAGGGAAGAAACGATTTATACGATTTATAAAATAGGGAATCTAGTTGAATTATCTCGCTTTTTAAAAAAACAAACGAGATTTTAAACCCCTTAAAACCATCTATCAAACAAATTGATAAATGGTTATTGCATTTCAAGGATGTCATGCGTTGTTTCTTTGGTTTTTCGATATTTCTATGAAGCTTTGAACAGATCTGAACTTATTTTCGGAGAGTAAACAGTGTTAGTTGTTTTAAATATCCTCTCATTTACAATTTATATTAGTAGGTGGCAACCGACTTTAATTTCGTCGGTTGCTTTTTTAGTGTTATAAAATAATAAATCGATGCAACTAACTATCAATCAAAATGCTCTAACGGTATGTAAGAGAAAAAAAGAGGTGATTACATGCAATCCAAGTTTCTTGTAAAAAAAGCAAAGAAGGGCGATGGAGAAGCGTTTATACAATTAATCCGTCAATACGAAATGACGCTTTATCGGACAGCAAAACGACTTGGTTTGAAAGATGAGGATATTGCGGACCTTCTACAAGATACAATTCTGACAGCGTTTGAAAAAATAGATTCTCTAAAAGAAGCAAAATATTTTAATACATGGATTTGTCGAATTCTTTTAAATAACTGCTATCGCTTTATGAAACAGGATCAGCGTACTGTACCGCTAGATGTAACGACATTGCATGAACTGCGACACCAAGATCAAATTTCACTTGAGCTTGATGATGCATTGGAGAGTCTAGATGAGAGCTATCGCATTGCTTTAACGCTTTATTATGTGAATGGGCTCACGACAAAAGAAATTAGCGAATTTCTTCATGAATCAGAAGGGACGATAAAGTCGAGGATTTCTAGAGCGAAGCAATATCTGAAAAATAATTATTATGTTGAGGGGGCACAATTACTATGAAAAAATCATTAGACGACCGTTTACATGAGGAAATGAATAGAGAACAAGAAATACCTGATATTGTGCAAAAAGCTTTTGACCGTTCTTATACAGAGATTCGCTCTAAATCAAAGAAAAAGACAAAAAAACGTTGGTTGAAGCCTATTTCAGCTGCGGCTGCATGTGCAGTGCTCGCTTCGGGTCTGATTTTGTCTAATGATATAGCAATGGCCAAACTAAAAGCATTTCTAGGGTTTGAGGACGCTGGGATTGAACTTGCAAGCCAAAACGGAGAGGTACAATATGTAGGTGTATCGCAAAGTTCACAAGATGTTACGGTTACACTTAAAAATACATTTGCTGATGCCTATCGAGTAGGGTTGGGAATGGAAATTTTACCGAAAAATATTGATATAAAAGATATTTATGACGTATTCATCGAATATCGTATGTATGATTCTAAAGGAACAGAAATGGATTCCCTTATTTCAGATACAAAGCCTCTCGCCCCAACAGACATTTCGGCAAGCCATTACAAGAATATGATAAAAGAGAACGATCAATCCATGATATTAGAACTTTTATTAGAGTCCAACGAAATGGCATGGCCTTCCTTAGAGAACGCTCAATTTGTAATCGAAACGATCCGTTTTTCGACGGAAAAGGAAGGTGTAGTCACTGTTAATGGAAAGTGGTCGTTTACATTGACACCAACAACGATTGTAACGCAACCTTTTAAAGCAGAAAATACTGTTGAGGGCATTCAACTTCAATCAGCAACCCTTACGAATGGCTCTATGCATGTATCTTTAATGGTCGACGCAGATCTTTCCAAGGATGAAAATCAATTTTTTGAATGGGCATTAACAAATGAAAAAGGAGAGTCCTTTTATGCAAGAGGAGTTACTACAGAATTGAAAGATGGGAAAACCGTTGTTAATTTAGTATACCCTTATAGTATTTGGAATAAAGAAAAACAACTAAGCTTAAATATTAAGGGCTATGAAAAATTAAAATTAATAAGTAAAGAAAAATAGTGCATTTTTAAAGTTTCAAAGTGATGTGTTAGGCGAGTACATTAGTAGCTATATTGCTAATGTACTTTTTTATTTGTTTATCGATAACCACTTTGTATTTTTTGGATAAATGGTATGGATTTCCGATGAAAAATGCGACGAAAACCTATTTAATGAGTTTTGTCGCATTTTTGTATAGTGTTCTATTTTCCTCTATTTCCAAAAATTCCTGTTAATGTAAATTCTGATATGTGATAATTATCATAAATTAAGGTAAGGGGAGGATGGTAAAATGGAGAAAGAGGAAAAAAACGATGACAAAGAAAAAATGAAGTTAAGCTTAAGTATTAAATATAACTTAATTAGTTATTTCATTATTTTTATTGTAACCCTAATCATCAGAGATTTGACAGGTGCAGAACAGTATCAAAATATTTTATCTAAGGATATTTTGGGGATTTTAAAATTGCTTGCAAGTGCATTTGTACAGAATATAGGAATTGCTTTACCACCTGCAATTATCATTGGTTTTGTTTTTTATTTTTATATTTTCCCTAAACAATCAAGAGAGTAGATATAGATCTACTTTCTTTTTCATTTGTATTTTTTTACAAAAAAGCTTTGTAACTGATAACATTTAAAGGATGCTGGAAAAAGTAATCGGGAAATTGCTCGAATACTTCGCGGTTCTGAAGCTACTATTCGAAGACGATTGAAAGATTTAGGGGGGATTTTCCTCTTTATCCGAGTCGTTATACATATAGAAAGGAATGTGTTTATATTTCTTCAATTCAGGATTCCAATGGATTAAAAACAAACTTTTCTGTATGATATCGTAAAGAGTTTATTTTTCATAAATATGGGTTACATTACATATTTTTCAGAATGAGAGGGTGGTTTAGCTTGGAAATATCAATTAATAGCATACAAGAGCGTGACGCAGAAGAATTGTATCGGTTCGAAAAGAACAATAGACAATTCTTTGAACAAATGGTACCTAGTCGTGGAGAAGATTATTATAATTTTGAAACGTTTAAAATAAGACACAGAGAGCTTTTAGTAGAACAACAGGAAGAAAAGTCGAAATTTTACTTAATAAGAGATAACTCAGGCAATATTATTGGAAGAATTAATTTAGTAGATATAGATACAACGAATGATATAGCAGAAATTGGCTATAGAGTAGGGCAAGATTACGGCGGCAAAGGGATAGGCGCTAAAGCCTTAAAACTACTATTAGAAACAGAAATTAGTGTAAAAAAGATTAAAGCAAAAACAACAATGAATAATATCGGATCTCAAAGGGTTCTTGAAAAGAATGGTTTTAAACAAGTGTGTATAGATGATGATGAATTCGAAATGAATGGCCAAAAGCTACAGTTTGTCGATTACCTTTTGGAACTCTAAAAGCTATGGTGTCTTCTATTGGCTTTGATGGATAGTAAATATCCGAAGAGGGGTGGTTGAAAGACAGTGTTTAAACGAATCATGATGCTTTTTTTAATTATTGCAGCGATACTTTTGTTGATCGTTACGACAAGTTATAGTATTCATCAAATACAATTATCAAAGGAAGATAAATTATTTACGCCAACAGGGAAAATGGTAGAAGTGAATGGTCATCAAATGCATGTGTACATAGAAGGAAATGGGAAAGAAACGCTTGTATTTATGTCTGGTGGAGGCACAAGCTCACCTGTTTTGGATTTTAAATCATTATATTCATTGTTAAGCGATAAATATAAAATCGTTGTCGTTGAAAAGGCAGGTTATGGCTTTAGTGACATTACAGATTCTGACCGTGATATTGATACTATTTTACATGAAACAAGAGAAGCTCTATTAAAATCAGGTGTTAAAGGGCCATATATTTTATTCCCTCACTCTATGTCTGGTATTGAGGCATTGTATTGGGCTCAAGTCTACCCGAATGAAGTAAAGGCAATTATAGGATTGGATATAGCTGTTCCTGCTGCATATAAAGATTATGATATAAATATGCCTCTAGTTCATTTAAGTGCCTTTGCTGCAAATATTGGTTTTACTAGATGGATTCCGGGCCTGTCTGAAAGTGATGCCATAAAATATGGGACTTTGACAGATGAAGAAAAAGAGTTATATAAAGTGGTTTTTTATCGTAGAACGGCAACTATAAATATGGTGAATGAAGTTAAGCATATTAAGGCAAATGCTGAAATGGTAGGAGCGGCTGGAATCCCAAATGTTCCAATGCTATTGTTCACTTCAAACGGTCAAGGAACAGGTTGGAATGAGGAAGCGTGGAATGAATATCAAAAGGAGTTCTTCAGTAAGCATAAAGACGGCACATTAATAAAATTAAATTGCTCACATTATATTCATGATATTGAATTTAAGCGAATAGCGGATGAGTCAGAAAAATATATAGAGAGTTTAAATGGTTAATTGGATGGAATCTTTGAATAATAATACTTCAATTAAAAAGTTAGCGGAATCTAGTTAGGGTCATAATTGGCAGTATTATCAACTAAATAATTTAAAACAGAAAACATCAGATTGTGATTTAGCAATCTCATGTTTTCGTTTTTTTTTTTTTTGAGTTCAATAAGAATTGTACTTGCAAAATAAGGTTATTGTGTATATATTGTATATAAAGTATATATACAATATTTCGCGAAGAGGTATTTGCATGCAAATTATTATTTCAAACAGCTCAAAAGAGCCTATTTATGAGCAAATTTATGCTCAAATCAAAAAACTTATTTTATCAGGTGAATTGCAAGAAGGTCAGTCGTTGCCATCTATGCGCCAGCTTGCAAAGGATTTAGAGATTAGCGTAATTACAACAAAACGCGCATATGAAGAGCTTGAGAAAAACGGATTTATTTATTCTATTGTTGGAAAAGGCTCGTTCATTTCTGAACAAAATAAGGAAATGATGAGGGAAAGAAAAATAAAGGTAATCGAAGAAAATCTGTTGGTTGCCATTCAAAACGGGAAAGAAATGGACATTAGCTTATCAGAGCTCAAGGAAATGCTTACTTTATTGTATATGGAGGATGAATGATGGAAAATGTCATTGAATTACAGCATATTCATAAATCTTTTAACGGATTTCAGATAAAGGATTTTTCTATAAACGTTAAAAAAGGCTTCGTAACTGGATTTATTGGTGGAAATGGTGCAGGTAAATCAACAACGATCAAATTGATTATGAACTTATTACAGCAAGATAGTGGTACTGTTTCATTATTTGGTATGAATTATAAGGGACATGAGAAAGAGATAAAGGAACGTATTGGTTTTGTCTATGATGAAAATGTCTTTTATGAAAATGTAACTTTAAAGGATATGAAAAGGATTATTAAACCAGCCTATAAAAGCTGGGATGATAACGCTTTTCAGCATTATGTTGAAAAGTTTGAACTACCAATGAATAAAAATATGAAGATCTTTTCGAAGGGAATGAAGATGAAAGCCTCGTTAGCTATTGCTCTAGCTCATCATGCAGAATTAATTATTATGGATGAGCCAACTGCTGGTCTCGATCCGATATTTCGTAGAGAGTTACTAAATATTTTACATGAGTTAATGCAGGATGAGGATAAAACAATTTTCTTTTCGACGCATATTACAACAGATTTAGATCGTATTGCTGATTATATTACCTTTATTCATAATGGAGAACATATTTTCACGAAAGAATTTTATAAGATTGAAGAAGAATATGCCATTGTAAAAGGGACATTGGATTTATTGGATCGTGAAACGGAACAAGAGTTTATTGCAATCCGAAAAACGAATACAGGCTTTGAGGCATTAACAGCCGATAAAAATCGTGTGGCAAAAATATTTGGGGATTCTGTTATTGTGGAAAAACCAACTCTTGAAGATATTATGTACTACACGAAGAAAGGATGGTAACTGTATGGTTAACCTTATACTTAAGGATGTTTTAATACAAAAGAAAGTAATTTTATTTTACATTGCTACTATAATAATCTACTTGTTAGCAGATGTTTCCCCAATTCTTATTGTATTTGTATATAGTTTAACATTTATTAATATGGCTTTTTCTTACGATGATAAAGATAATGCTAATATTCTGCTTAATTCGCTACCATATACGAGAAAGGAAATTGTTACTTCAAAATATGTAGGTGCATTAATATTTACATCACTATTTATAATTATTACTTATGGAGGCAATTATCTCTTAAATGGACAAGGAACGTCGTTTTCGTGGAAAGCAATATTGCTAATTATCGGTCTTGTTATGGTCGCTATCTCATTCATGCTGCCAATCTTTTATAAATTTAAAAGGCAATATTTAGTGATTGTTGTAGGTGCTTTAATTGGTATCTATCTAGTAACTATTAAGTTTTTAGTTCCTAATTTAAATGAGATATTAAGAGAATTGACACAAAAGTTCATGACTTTACAAGAAACGCAAATGTATTTCATAGCTATCCTTTCAATCGTTATATTATATATTGGATCGTGGCTACTATCTATTCGTATATATACGAGAAAAGCTTTTTAAAATAAAACGGCTTGAGCTCAGGCTCAAGCCGTTTTCATATGCTTAAATGCAAATTTCCATAGAACGAAATTCATAATGACAAGCACGAATAAGTAAATGATTGCCCCATAAGAAATATGAGTTGTCAGGAAGTAATGCAGTCCCGCCAGAATACCTAAAGGGGGGAGCAAAATAATAGTTTTCCAACTCTGGGCATCGCCAACTTCATTATAAGGCTTTGTGAAAGGGATCTTGCTTCCGATGACGATGTAACAAATGACGGTGTACATGCAGCTTGCCACTAAAACACTCAGTAAGTCTGGGATAATTCTCGTACCAAAAATGAAGCAGAAAATAATGCTTAGAACAATATATAACGGACTATACAACTTAATCAAAAATGCTTTTAAGCTACCTTTTTTCAAGTCTGTATAATCTTTGAGTGGAAAGACTTTATAGATCCAAGCGGCTTTATATTTTCCCGAATATCCGAGCATAAGCACAGCTGACGGAATAATTAGCATGCTGAAATAAATATTTAAATAGCTCATGCTAACGGAATAATCAACATCTTCGGACCTTGAAAAAGAATACATAAAAATAAATGGGATAACAAAAGAATAGCCTAAAGACGGATATACTTTCAGTTTAAACTCGCGCTCTTGTTTCATCATAAGAGAGGCGAAGCGATAGAAAGCTCTTTCTTCATTAGTTCTACAAATGATTTTTAATAAAAACGCCTTTAGTTTATTGTTCTTTTCTTTTTTCGATTTGCTTGTGCTTAATAGTTTTTGTAGATTGCGTTCAAAGGTTGGAATCAGCTTTAGATAAAGCCATATCGAAATAATTGGCATGACGACAGCAAAGATACTACATACCACTGTAAATAAAGAGCTGTCACCATTTAGCAGCAGCTCATAAGGAGCGGCAAACCACATAGGAATTAGAAAAATGCTCCACCAATGAAACGTGACCACCATATCAAAATCGACAAGTTCAAAGGACCTAATAAGAACTTGATAGCCAATCATCAGCATTAATGATAAGCCAATTTGCACATAATTGATGATATCTTTCAGCTTTTCTCCATCAAAGAATCTTAAAATAGCAATATATAAAATAGCGGTTAAAACAACAATAAAAATATTAATTAAAACTAGTAAGAGCACCGTTAAAATAAAGAATAGAAATCCTTGGTTAAATAAGCCCACCACAAGGGAGATGGCCGTAAATGCAATCGTTAAATACGTCAAGTAGATGAAAATATGCATAAACTTGGCCGCATTGATCGTTCTTGCAGAGATTGGCTTGGTAGAGAGGATGCTTCTGTCCCGTACATCCAAAAGTACGGAAGAAAAATCAGAAATCAATGATGTCATGATGATAAAAATGATCATGGCATAAGCAATACTCATCTGGAAAAGATAGTTTTGATCGAATCCAATAAAAGGAATTAACATAAGCCCGAATAAAACATAAATCCATAAAGATTTGATGTAGCCGTATTTTTGTTCTTCCTTATTTTTCTTTGATGATTGGTTAAATAATGTCGGTATTTTACGCTCATCCATTGTTAGTTTAATATGGAGGATCTTTCTCATGATGTCGTAATCGATGCCCATCTTCACAAAAATAAATTGAATCTTATCAAGCAATTGCAGAGTTTTGAAATCTTTCATCGTTATACCTCTTGTACAATAGAAACAAATTTCTCACCAATTTCCTGATGATCATGGAAGCCTGTCAATTGGTTGAAAATCTTTTCCAGAGTCCCTTCAGTATTGTCTGCCTGAAGCTGGGTAAATGTCCCATCTGCAGCAATTTTCCCACCATTCAGCAGGATGATGCGACTACTGATTTTTTCGACAACATCCATGATATGAGAGGAATAAAATATCGTTTTTCCTTGGGCAGCCAGCTGAGTCAAAATTTCTTTAAAAATCATCACACTATTTGCATCTAATCCATTTATAGGTTCATCTAAAAATAACAAATCGGGATTATGTATAAGGCTAGCGACAATTAGTAGCTTTTGCTTCATCCCTTTTGAGTAAGAAGATATTCTTGAATGATACGCTTCTCCAACACCGAACAATTCCATTAAGGATTTTGATTTATCAGCAGCGACCTCTAATTCAAGGCCATAAAGCTGGCCGATGAAGGTTAAATACTCATAACCCGTTAAATTATCATAAACATCTGCTATTTCAGGTACATAGCCAATTCTTCGTTTATATTCAATGCTGTCTTTTCCGATATTCTCTCCGAACAGCTTAATTTCTCCAGCGTAATCGCCCTCAAGCCCTAAAATAATTTTGACAGTTGTACTTTTACCAGCACCGTTAGGACCGATATAACCAATTATTTCTCCTCTTGAGACGTGCAAGTCGATCCCTTTTAATATTTCCTTGCTACCATAATTCTTTGTCAAATTCGTAATCGTCAAGATTTCTTCCATGTTGCAACTCCTTTCTGTTGTTCCCGCTTGAACGGGCGGCAATTTATCTGTACCGAGAGTGAAGCAAAAGGTACAAGACTCCCCTTCAAAATTTACCGAATGTAAAGAAGGTATGTAAGAGATTAACTGCCCGTAAAAGCCCGATTGATAAAGAGTAATAATCGGTGGAGGATGAAGAAAACCCCCTCTGATTAAAGTTTTACTTTATCTTATGTTTAGTGTAATTGATTTAGATAAAATATCCATAAATATAATATAACATTTAAAAATGTAGAAATATCCCTCTCACGAAATGTTATCTATTTATTTCCAGTCTTCCCTAAGTTTACTTTATAATAAAGAGAAAGAATATTTTGGTTTTTTAAATAAGATAGCTGCAAACGGGAGGCGTAAAATGTTGATCAAATCAAATGAACAATTGCTAGGAGTATTAGATAATTTATTACGTGAACCACAGGGTTTTTGGGATGGATTTTATGATCAAACATTTAAAAAGGTACCTTTTTTTGTTAATAAACCTGATGAAAATCTAGTAAGCTATTTTGAAAAAAGGATGATTCATCCAAATAGAGTATTAGAGTTAGGTTGTGGCGCAGGACGAAATGCCATTTACCTAGCAAAACAAGGCTGTTCAGTTGTTGGTGTCGACTTATCGGATAATGCATTGCAATGGGCGCAAAAAAGGGTTAATGAAGCAGACGTAAATGTAGATTTCATTTGTGCTAATATTTTTGAACTGAATCTACAAGAAGAGAGCTTTGATTTTATTTATGATTCAGGTTGTTTTCATCATATAGCACCTCATCGTCGTGTGACGTATATTGAATTGATTCATAAATTATTAAAGCCTAAGGGTTACTTCGCTTTATGCTCATTCGAGGAACATGGTGCATATGGTGGTTCAGCCATCTCAGATGAAGAAGTATATATAAAACGTAGCTTAGAAGGCGGCTTAGGGTATACCAAAAATCAATTAAAAGAAATATTTCAATCATTAGAAGAAATTGAAATACGGAATATGAAAGCCATATCTGATGAAGATCAATATTTTGGTTTAGAAGGATTTTTAGTAGGTTTATTTAAAAAGAATCAATGAGGCTAGGTCCGTTCAATTATTCTCGGGAATATATACGCTTAAAAAACGGGCTGATAGAAAGGACTTCAAAATGTATTTTTATCCTCAATTATAATTAGCCTATAATAGGTGCAATTCTTCATTTTGAAGGATTGCATTTTTTGCGAGCCAGACCATACCACTAAGAAGGGAAAAACCCTATACGGTGGACCTTTTGAGTGAGATAAAGTTATGCAAAAATAAAGCAAGGGGGCCAGGAAGTGTTTAATGATTTTAAGCTTATAGGTAATCGTCCAGTTTATAGTCAATTAAAAGACTATTTAAAAGAAATGATTATGAAGGGGCACTTGCTGGAGCATCAGAAGCTTCCATCTACCCGTGAACTTAGTAAATTATTATCGATCAGTAGAAATACGGTACTGAATGCATATGCAGATTTAGAGCAAGAGGGCATTATTTATGCAGTGAAAGGAAAAGGGAATTTTGTAGGGAAAGTCGAAACGTTGAAAGCTTCATCTATCGAATTTAATTGGAAGGAGAGGCTTAATAACGTTACCTTGTTAGCTGATGAATTCGATTTAATGAAGCAAGATATCCATTGGGAAAAAGGGATGATTTCCTTCAATAGTGTTGCCCCCGAAGAAAAGCTTTTTGATGTTGAAAATTTTAAAAGAGCCTTTTTGACGCGGATGTCCCTTGAAGGAGATGTCGTGTTGAATTACGGATACGCAAAGGGCTATAAACCTTTAATCGAGTACCTTCTTCACTATATGGAAGTGAAAGGTGTAGATATATCAAATAAGGATATTTTGATTACGAATGGCTTTACCGAGGGACTGGATATTTTATTATCTTCCTTAGCAAAAAAATCTGGACGTGTTATTTGTGAAAATCCTACTCATCATGCAGCATTAAAGCTTTTTCGCCTACACGGGTTTGATATTCACGGAATTGATATGAAAGATGACGGTATCGATATTGAACAAGTTGAGAAAAGCTTATCGGAAAAGGAATTTGATTTTGCCTACTTAATCCCGTCCTATCATAATCCGACAGGTATTGTTACATCCTCTGAAAAAAGAGCTGAAATTATTAGGCTTTTTTCACAATATCAAATTCCAATTGTGGAAGATGGTTTTAATGAGGAATTACGCTATTCAGGCTCACATTTAGCACCGCTGATGACTTTTATCGGTGAGGGCAATAATGTTATCTATATTAGTAGTTTTTCCAAAATTCTTTTTCCGGGCTTACGTGTTGGATGGATATTAGCGGATAAGGAACTCATTCACTGTCTGGAAAGTATGAAAAGAGCACGGACTATTCATACATCGACACTAGATCAGGCAGTACTTTATCAATATTTACAGGATGGTTATTTTGAAAAATATTTAAAAAAGGCTAAGTCCGTATATAAGAAAAAATATGAACTAGCCCGTCAAGCCTGCAATCAATACATTCCTTATAAAAGAATGACAGGGGATGGTGGACTTCATCTCTTTATTGAGCTAGAAGAGGAAATGAATGCTCGTACACTATTGAAAAAGTGCTATCAAAAGGGAGTCGTCTTTTATCCTGGTGACGTTTTTTACAGTAATGGCCAAGGTAGTAACACATTCCGATTAGGGTTTTCTCGACTAAAAGAAGAGGATATTGTACGTGGTATTAAGATTATTGGTGAAACCTTGAAAAATGAAATGGGGAGTTGAACATATGAAAGTCGGCGTTATTATGGGGGGCGTTTCCTCTGAAAAGCAGGTTTCTATCATGACTGGGGAAGAGATGATTGCTCATTTAGATAAGAGTAAATTCGAAGCGGTTGCTATTAAACTAAATGAAAATAACACGGCAGATCTTATTGAAAAGGTAAGAAATATCGATATTGCTTTATTAGCACTACATGGCAAGTTTGGAGAGGATGGTACGATTCAAGGTGTACTAGAGACTATGGGTGTTCCATATACAGGTAGTGGTATACTTTCAAGTAGTATTTGTATGGATAAAAATATGTCGAAAAAAATTCTACGTTATGAAGGCATTGAAACACCGGATTGGCTCCATCTTTCGAATAGCGAGGAGCTTCAGTTCGATGAATTATACAAAATGGGCTATCCGTTAGTAGTAAAGCCAAATTCAGGTGGCTCCAGTGTAGGGGTAAAAATAGTATACGATAAGGATGCCTTACTAACATCGGTTGCAGAAGTATTCAAATGGGATTCTGAAATCATTATTGAGAAATATATAAAGGGCGAGGAAATAACATGTTCTATTTTGGACGGGGAACTATTACCAATTATTTCGATTCGCCATACAGCACAGTTCTTTGACTATAAGGCGAAATATGAGGATGCCGCTACGATAGAGGAGATTGTAGAACTTCCACCTGCCATACATGAACGAGTTGCAGAAGCCGCAAAAGCCTGCTATAGCGCATTAAAATGTAGTGTTTATGCCAGAATCGATATGATTATCAAGGATGGAATACCATATGTTATGGAGGTTAACACATTGCCAGGGATGACAAAAAACAGCTTACTTCCAAAAAGCGCACTCTCAGCAGGAATTACTTATACTCAGCTTTTAGATAAGATTATTGAGATTTCCTTACAGGCTGAGGAATAAAGGCTCCATCGCTGAAATTTTTAGATGCATTTGTAAAACGTATACTATATATAAGTTGAGTGAAGGCAGGGCGACTCCTTGGTGATCAGCGGTAGAGGAACAAAGGCTAAAACCATCACGTCCTGTGATAACGCCTTCGTGACCAACATCGGTGCTGCTGCCGCTACGTTAGCACTACGCTTTCGCGCAAAAAACATCTGTTGGCCCGAGACCCTGCAGCGAAGCGAAGCGGCTCATCGGACGCCCCCAGGAAGCTCTGCTCTGCGCGAAAGCGAAGCGTCAGCGGCAAATGTTTTATCTGTGCGAAAGCGAAGCGGCAGCAACAAATGTTTTCTGTAGCGAAAGCAAAGCGACAGCTACAAAGCGCCCAGTCGGAACGGAAATCAACCCTACGTTATGGTGATAATCCAAAGCGGATAAGTATGAGTAGCTAAAAATTCAATAAAAAAACACCTTTATGTTGATATGGGATTAAACCCGCTTTCAACAAAAGGTGTTTTCTCAGTTGTCTAATTAAGCCTTAGACAATTCAATAAATCCATGTCCAAAGACATCTCGTACATCATGAATAGCAATAAAAGCATCTGTGTCTATTTCTTTTACGATTTTCTTTAGCTTTACTACTTCCTGTTTACTAATGACGATATATAAAATTTCTTTTTGCTCCTTCGTATAATAGCCGTGGCCAGATAGGACCGTTACGCCTCGATTCATATAACCATTTACATGACTGGCAATCTCTTCTGGCTTTTTCGAAATAATCGTAATTGCCTTTTTCGGGTTTACACCTTCAATAACAAACTCCATCACCTTTGTTCCAACATAAAGCATAATCACAGTAAGCATTAATGCTTCTGCTCCGATAATAAAATAAGATGAAAAAGCAACAATTAAATCAAAAAACAATAAACCGTAACTAATACTCCAGCCTAAATATTTGTTCGTCATTCTAGCTAAGATTGTTGAACCTGCTGTTGTTCCACCAACTCTTATAATTAAGCCGATACCAACTCCAGCAAACACCCCGCCAAAAATAGCATTCACAATAATTTCATTTGAAGAAATCGACCACGATTCTGTTAAATGTAAAAACAGTGAATTGAGGGATACAGCAATAATCGTATAAATAGTCGTTTGCCTACTTAAAAATCTATAGCCAACTACTAATAAAACTGCATTTAGCAAGAAGCTAACAATACTTGGCGACCATCCAAACAAATAATAGGCGATGATTGTTAAACCTGTTACGCCGCCTTCACCTAAATCATTAGGTATAACAAATAAGTTGACAGCGAGTGCAAAAAGCAACGCCCCAATCGCAATCATTAAAAAATCCATAATAAACTTCTTCATATATACACCACCAAAATTTTTTCCTAAGTACATACTATATCAAGTTCTAGGCATTTTATATACTTTTTGGAATGTTCATTTATGATAAATCTATAATTGTTAGTATGTCCTTTATCAGGAAAAAGGTCGAATGAAAGAAATAGTTCATGAAGCTGCTATTAAACAGTTATGCAGAATCAACTGAAATCACCTAAAAGCTTTAAGGTGCTTGGTGATCGCTTGAGGATTACCTCATTCATACTGTTTATCTCCGAGGTGCTTTTTATACAGCCATATTTAAAATATCCATTTATAATATATACTATATCCGAACTTAAAGTTGAAGTTAGTTATTGAAAAAGTAATCTTTAAAACGGGGGTGCGTAATAAGATATCCAACAGTAATTGGGGAAGGAATGTATATAAAGAACAAATAATAAGGGGTGTTAGAAGCAGTTATGGATCAATCGTTAGCAATTCGTAATATTAAAATGAGTTTGAGAATATTAAATGTATTATTAATAACTACTATAGTAATCATATCATCATGTATCTTATTACTCTTTGGTTTATTAGTTGTAGCTTTAACAGTCTCTGGTGAGAAGTTTAGTAAACTAGTTTTAGATTCTAACATTGATATTTCTTTTAAATTTAATGGTATAACTATTTTGTTAAATAAAGATATAATAAGTAATTTTGTTTATGATAAAAGTGAAACGATCGTATTAATTTTACTCTTGATGATCTTTACTTTAATTATTATGTCAATTGTTATTTTATTATGGAAGTTTGTTAAATCCGTAATTGTTGGGGATGTATTTACTATTAGAAATAGTAAAAGAATAGAGTTAGTAGCATATAGTTTATTAATTTTAAGTTTTTTAAGTAATACGGTTCAAGCATACTTAGTTTCAACTGTATTACATATGTTTTTAAACAATAATGAATTAGGCAATATTGAATGGATTCAATCCGTTTCTTTTAGATTTTTTGATATAAATTGGAGCATACTACTTTGTAGTTTTATAGTTTGGACAATTGGTAGGATATTTAGATATGGCTCTTTTTTACAAGAAGAGTATGATGCAACAGCATAGGAAGTGAAGATATTGACGATTATAGTAAGATTGGATCGTGTATTAGCTGATAGAAAAATGCAATTAAGTGAGCTTGCAGAAGCGGTGGATATTTCGATTGTCAATTTATCTAATTTAAAAACGGGAAAGGTAAAGGCAGTACGTTTTTCCACGTTAAACGCAATTTGCAAAGTCTTGGAATGTCAACCGGGGGATATTTTAGAGTATGCTGAAGATACCTTTGAGTAAAAAATTATCTAGTTTTTTCTAAAATGTGTATAAGTACATTTCTTGAACAAGTTGCATAGGATAACCTTATAATGTGTGAGGGGATTGAGAAAATGTACTACATGCCTTATTACGGAAACATGCCTATGTATAACTATGGAGATCAGCTAGTTTATTGGCCATCTCCTTATCAGACGGGGTACGCGAACAGAGCTGAACCTTCTCATTTTTCTAATGGTGGAAGAATTGAATTAAAAGATTATGGAGACCAGCCGCTTGTCATCAATCTTGAAAATGCGACTAAGCAAAATGATACGTATCGTACTGCTCTGTGGACGGGAAAGAACTTACAAGTTACGTTAATGAGTATTAATGTCGGTGATAATATCGGTTTAGAAGTACACCCAAATGTTGATCAATTTTTATATATTGAACAGGGTGAGGGATATGCTCAAATGGGCCCAAGTAAAAACAATTTAAACTATGAAAGAAGGGTCTATGAGAATTATGCCGTAGTAGTGCCTGCTGGAACATGGCATAACGTCACGAATACAGGGAATATGCCACTAAAGCTTTATTCGATATATGGTCCTCCTAACCATCCATTTGGTACGGTACATGTTACTAAAGCAGATGCTATAGCTTCGGAAGCGGGATATGGTCAGAGCAATCAATAATAGATTTTAAAAGGTTGAAGCATTAAGCTCATTAATACAATCATAACTAAAAAAGACAACTCCTAATTAGAGAAGTTGTCTTTTTTGTCGTCGTTTAAATGAAATATATAAAGATAATAAGCCATTCAATGTTAAAAGAGTAACCATTATTATAGTCAAAAATGCAATATCGGGAGCAAAAAATCTAATAGTGTGCCAAGGTGTTCCTGTAATATAGCTTATTAATGGAATTGAAATAATTCCTAAAATTAAAAGTGTAAAACCGAATATACCCGATACACCTCTTTTTTTCAATTTTTTAGTTTTAACCTTTTTTAGAAGGTAAATAAACGTCACAAAAAGTAAACATAAAATAGTAATCATTATTATTTGGAAAGTAGGTGTATATTTCGGTGCGTTAACAGGCTCTTTTCCATTTAAAATGTCGATAATCCCTTGTTTCAAGTATAGAAGTGACTTTTCCTCTAATATATGACTTTTGTTAGTAAGAATCACACCGCCCCAATCGGTTTCTGGTATATAAAATACTTCTGAGCGTGCGTCAGGATTTGAACCAGAATGCCATATCATTTCTTCTTTAGATTCTGGATAGGAGATTCGTACACCAAGGCCATAATATCGATATTTACTAGTTTGAACAAAAGGCGATATATAAAGGTTCATCGCATTTTTACTTAAAAAAGTATTATGCTCATGTTGACTAAGAAGTTTAATGTACTGAACCATATCGGATGCACTTGCCGTTATGTATCCATATGGTGTTCCTCCGTTATCATATGTGACTGCGCTTTTTACAGGGTGACCAAGCCATGATTGATAGCCAGATAAGTATCCTTTTTCATAAGCCTTGCTACTATTAGCGGCTGCATTTTTCATCCCTAATGGAGAAAAAACTTGTTCCTCCATATATTCAGAAAATGGTTGTTTGGTAACCTCTTCGATGAGAGCTCCAAGAATAGAAAAGTTAGCATTGCTATACTGATGCTTTTCTCCAGGAGCAGCAGTCAGTTTAACATTCGATAAACTTTCTACATTTTCCTTTATAGCGTTCAAATCATTAGATTCCTTGTCCGATATAGATAGGCCAGAATAAGTGCTTATCCCACTTGTTTGCGTTAGTAAATGTTTAATCGTTATTTGGGAAGCGGCTTGTTTATCTTTCAGGGTAAACCATGGCATATACTTTTGAACTGGATCATCTAATTGAATAATGCCTGCATCAACCAATCTCATTATGGCCAAGCCTGTTAGTGATTTACTAATAGAGCCGGTTACAAATGGAGTTTCAGCAGTTACCTTTTCTTCGGATTCTCCCGTTACGCCCCAAGATTTGGAATAAAAGATAGCATTTTTATGAACAATAGCAATAGATGCCCCTGGAATTCGCTGCTCTTTCAAATAGTTTTCAACGTAATTATCTATTGTGCTCTTAATGTCTTGTCCTGCGGATGATGCGGAGATTTGTGAGACTGGTAGAAATAGATAGTATGGAATTAATAATAAACATACTAATATAGTTTTATATATGGGGGTTTTTTTCATTGTTGTTTTCACCTATTTCTTCCGAAAGTTTTTCCTTCATAATCATGACCTTTAATCCATCAAGTAAAATTAACAAAAATATACACTTCTTTATAGTATATGATATTTGTTGTGTATACTATTCGAAAGAACGTTGTCTTCAAAAGCAGCATAAGGATATTTTACATAGGATGACTTTCCTTTTTACACTACTTAACCAAACCTTTCGGGAGGATTATACGAATTGGACTATAAACTATTCGAAGATGAAATTGACGATTTAGTTGAATTATTAACTCAAAACAAATGGATTTATCATACTGACCAAAATGTAAAAGAGGACTCCGTTCTAAAAGCATATGAAGAAGGATACTATCACAGCGATTGCGAAACGCGTTGGATAATTGATAATGAAGAAAAGGTCGGGATTATTATAATTCATGACATAAGCGATACAATCCCATTATTCGATATCCGTTTAGGTACACGTTATAGAGGAAAAGGATACGGAGTAAAAACACTCCTTTGGTTACAAGATTACCTGTTTGGAGAAAAAGGTAAGATTCGTATCGAGGGTTATACGAGAGTTGATAATATTGGTATGAGAAAATGTTTTGCGAAAGCAGGTTTTGTAAAAGAGGGCCATTTAAGAAATGCTTGGGAAAACGCAGATGGTACTATAACAGATAGTATTGTTTATGGTGCAATCAAAGATGATTGGATTTTAGGTAGAACAACGCCTATTAAAATCGATGACGTACCATTTTGAAAAATAGACAAGTTAAGGGCGTTGAGGAATGTATACAGAAAATGATCTATTAAGAGCTTTAAAAAAATCCTGGTCAATTCAATCTAGCTCAAAATGGAGTATAGATACCCCTGCTAAAGGACAATGTGGAGTCACGGCATTAGTTGTAAATGATATTCTTGGAGGAAAAATTTATAAAACGTGGCTTGATGAAGGCTGGCATTTTTATAATAATCTCGATGGGGACAGGAAGGATTTTACACAAGAACAATTTCCGTACAACCTCGAATATCAAGATGTTCGTTCAAACAGGGAAGAGGCCTTTCAAGATACAAATGATATCCAATATAGCTATCTAAAATTACAAGTGTATGAGTATCTAAAAAGAAGTTAGGAAATTGAAGTCAGAATGTTGATGTTATAACATTGCTCAACTGTAGTTACTTCCTATATGGTGATTTAATCGTGAGACCCTGACATTCAGCATTTTGTGAGGAACGTCAAAACCATTTTGTTTCCCTCCGTGGTGAAGGTTGTCTTGGATGAAAAACAATCCATCATGTCCCATAATAATTCGGACTGGAAATTTTGGTATTTTAATCATAGCTATGATACTCTTTTGGTTCAGTTTATCCACCCATATTAATGATGAGGAACTGTTGATTTTTCACGGAGAGTGGCGACTCCTGCGGGATGAGCTTGCGCTGAAAGCCCCGCAGGAACGTAGTGACGAGGAGATTGAAGCCAAGCCCGCGGAAAGCGCCAGCTCGGAGTGAAAATCAACCTTTGTTTATTGATACGCGTTATTTTATATTTTTCCTTTGTTTACAAGCTGAAGCAGAGATGTTGATACCATAACATCTCTGCTTTTTTAAAATATTAAACAAACTTGTTGACGTAAATTAAACCATCGTGTTATTATTATCTCGAATTCAAGATAACTAAATTTGAGATAAACGAATTCGAACCTTTTAGTCCATGTTTTTACATCATGAGGAGGTAATCATAATGGGTTTTTTAAATAAATTTTTTAGTTCAAAAAAAGAGGAGGAAAAAACAATGGCAGAATTAAATATAGGAATTATTATCGGATCAACACGTGAAGGGCGTGTAAGTCCGCAAGTAGCACAATGGGTAAAAGAAATCGCAGATCAACGAGGCGATGCTAATTATACAATTATTGATATTGCTGATTACAAACTACCTTTACTAGGTGAACCAGGGCAAGACGCTTCAGGCGCTCAAGGTTGGTCAGAAATTATTGCAAAACAAGATGGATTTGTTTTTATCGTACAAGAGTACAATCACTCTATTACAGGTGCTCTAAAAAATGCACTAGATTATTTACGTGAAGAATGGAATAACAAAGCAGCGGGTATTGTATCTTATGGTTCTGTAGGTGGTGCACGTGCAGCTGAACACTTACGTGGGATTATGGGTGAGCTTTTAATTGCAGATGTCCGTGTACATCCAGCATTGTCACTATTCACAGACTTTGAAAATGGTACTGATTTCAAACCAAAAGAAGTGCAAACAGATTCAGTTAACCAAATGTTAGATCAATTAATTCCTTGGTCAAAAGCTTTATATACAATTCGTTAATCACCTTCAAAGATTGAGGTAGAACGGTATTGGGTAAAGTATAGAAGAGAAAATACATTTAGTCATGAAAGGGGCTTGTTTACATGAAAAAACATACTGCGGGTATTCACCATATCACGGCCATTGTAGGGCATCCACAAGAAAATATTGATTTTTATGCTGGTGTATTAGGTCTACGTTTAGTTAAACAAACGGTAAACTTCGATGACCCAGGCACATATCATCTTTACTTCGGTAACAAAGGTGGTAAACCAGGGACTATCATTACATTCTTCCCATGGGCAAATGCTTATCAAGGTCGCATTGGTGATGGTCAAGTTGGTGTAACTACTTATGTTGTACCAGAGGGAGCGCTACCATTTTGGATTAATCGTCTTACGAAATTTGCTATTCCATTCCAAAAAGCTGAACGTTTTGGTGAACAAGTAATACAATTTGATGACCCACATGGACTTCATATTGAATTAGTTGCGCGTGCAGAAGGCGAATTAAATGAATGGACATTTGGTGAAGTAACTCCTGAGGTTGCGATTAAAGGGTTTGGCGGTGCAACACTTTATTCAAGTCATCCTGAAGAAACAGCAAAAGTCTTAACTGAAGTTATGGGGCTTGAGAAAGTGGCAACGGAAGGTGAGTATACTCGTTACAAATCCAGCGCAGATATTGGCAATACAGTAGATTTAAAAGTTGTTCCTAGTATGCGTGGTCAAATGGGAGTCGGAACAGTTCATCATATTGCCTGGAGAGCCCAGGATAATGCGGATCACCTAGAATGGCAAGAGTATGTAATGAATCATGGACAACATGTAACTGAAGTGAAAGATCGTAATTATTTTGATGCGATTTATTTCCGTGAACCTGGTGAGATATTATTTGAAATTGCAACAGATCCACCTGGATTCGCTCATGATGAGTCACCTGAGACAATGGGTAGCCAATTAATGTTACCATCTCAATACGAACAGCAACGAGAACAATTGGAAAGAACATTAATTCCAATCAAAGTGCGTGCGCTTGATTAAAGGAGATGGGACGTTTGATTTCAATTGATCCTAAGAAAAATACAGAACGCGAGAATTATAAGTTATTGATTGGCAGTATTATTCCAAGACCTATTGCCTTTGTTACGACGAAGTCAGAGCAAGGGGTCATCAATGGCGCACCTTTTAGTTTCTAACTTATTTCAGCAGATGTTTAAACATCCGCTGAAATAAGTTAAAGCCTCCGGCGGATGTCACAGAATCGGGAAGGAGTGCTTTGTGCAAGCACAAAGCCGATTCTGGACGCAATTATGCCGAGGCATAATTGATTATCATTGTGTCATCAAATCCACCGATGATTTCTCTAGCGGTTCAAAGACCACAGGGGCGCTTAAAAGATACCGCTCGCCATATCCATCATCAGCAACAATTTGTTGTGCATATTGTAGATGAGGATAATGTTAAGCAGGTGAATGAAACAGCCGCTACCTTACTTGTAACTGAAAGTGAAATTGATAGAGCACAGTTTACATTAATCGATAGTCAACATATATCTGTACCAGGTATTCAAGAGGCAAAGGTTCGAATGGAATGCCGTTTAGTACAGGCAATTCCTTTAATGAATGGTGACGAACAGACAGGTGATTTGTTTATTGGTGAAGTCGTACAATATCATATAGATGAGACCATTTATAATGAAGGGCGAATTGATCCAAGAAAACTAAAAGCAGTTAGCAGACTAGCTGGCTCAAATTACGCAAAAATTGGTGATATATTTGAACTAGAACGTCCTGAATAAAAAAATGCGAAAATGTTGATATAACAGCATTTTCGCATTTTTACTTTATTTTAAAATTCTTTCTATATTCACTAAATCTTCTTTTGTTAATAGGATATCAGTTGCTTTCACATTGGTAGCCACTTGGTTTTTATGTTTCCCGCCTGGGATAACTGCATCAACGCCATCTTGAGCTAATAACCAAGCAAGCGCTAGATTCGGTAATGTCGTTTGCTTTGCCTCTGCAATTTCCTTTAATGCATCTACTTTTACTAATGTTTGTTCAAATAATTCGCCTTGGAATAAAGGATCCGATATTCGCCAGTCTCCAGTACCAAGCTTAAAGTCTTTTGTATACTTTCCACCAAGTAAGCCAAATGCAAGTGGGCCGTATGGAATAAATGAAATTTCGTTTTTTATACAGTATGGCAATAAATCCTGTTCTCCTGAACGATTTAACATATTGTATGGAGATTGTAGGACAGAAATATCATTATGCACATTTGCCTCGATAAGTTGATCTAATGTTACGTTTGAAATGCCTATTGCTCGGATCTTTCCTTCTTCCTTTAAGCGTGACAATTCACCAATCGCCTCTGCAAGAGGAGTCTCGTTATCTGGGAAGTGTAAATAGTATAGATCAACATAGTCCATCTGTAGTCGATTTAAGCTATTTTCAAGTGCACTTCGTAAGTATTGCGGATGATTATCTGTTTTTACTGAACCATCCTCAAACCAATGTCTACCTCCCTTTGTTGCTAAAACGAAATCTTCCCTTGGGTATTTTTTTAATACTTCGCCAACAAGTTCTTCTGAACGTCCTTTTCCATAAATGTCTGCTGTATCAATAAAAGTTATCCCTAAGTCAAGTGCAGCTGAGACTAGCTCCTTCCCATCTTGTTCATTTAAGTTTTCAAATAAATTATGCCCACCTACAGCATTCGTCCCAAGACCAATTTCGGAAATCTTAATATTTGTTTTTTTTAATGTATGAAATTTCATATTTCTACCTCCTCGTTTTTCTGTAATCAGAATAGAGTAAAAAAAATATTTTACCAACATACATATTTATAGTTTCATATATAGAAACAAATGCATTTTAATTGCGTAAGGAAAATTTCCTAAGATTTTAATATTATGATAAAAGATAATGAATTTCTTCCGTCAATTGCTGGCTCGCTTCTCCTAACTTTTTTGCAAATGACCGAATGGCAGTTTTTTTAATTTGATTCGTCGAACCGTGCAAAGCAATTGCACCGATGACTTCTTCATTCACATAAATCGGAACTGCAATACAACATTTACCTTCATTCGTTTCTTCATTATCTACAGCATAACCTTGTGCTTTAATGACCTGTAAATGAGGAATCAATAGACTATAATCATAGAAGGTTTTTGTTGTGAATGTATTAAGTTCAATACTATTTAATATTTCTCGTTGTTTTTTGGGTAACAGATGAGCTAATACTACTTTGCCGAGAGCGCTTGAATGCATAGGTGTTCGAGTATCGAGTGCATGAAAAGCAGGTTGCTCAAAAGGCTCCCTAATCACATTTTTTATCACCATCTCACAATCTTCCAAAATACCAATATAAGTAGTTATTTCTTCTTGGCGGGCTAATTTATAGGGCGCTACGAGAGACGCCCATTGAATATCTTTGTGCCAATATAAGTGCTCATCCCTAAAAATATGAGGATTTAATTGATAATACTTATTGTATTTGATAACATAATTCATTTTTTCTAGCGTATAAAGCATGCGAAAAACGGATGTCTTATTCATTGATAATTTTTCCATAATTTCAGTTAGTGTAAGAGAATGCTTTTGACGTAATACATCCAAAATCAAAAGGCCCTTTTTTAATGTCGATACTTCATAGGAATCCATTTTGTCCGCTCCTAACTTCTAGATTTATAGCTTGTACAATATCACCTTTAATATTGATTTACTAGGATGGATCGTTTTCATTGTAAAAAAGTATTGCAAAAGTTTTACATAAAAGAATGCATCAATTAACTCGTTTTAGTAAAAGATAAATTGTTATATTAATCTAATTGTTGACTCAATTTGAGAAAATAGATAATATACTGATTATTAATAAAGGTGTATAAAAATGAATTTTATTCTTTTATTGGAAATGGAGTGGTTATTATGGCGAATTTTTTACGAACGAAGTCAATCGAGCAGGCCAATAAAATAACTGAAGTCGAACGTTTTAAACTAAAGCGTGAACTAGGAGCGTTGCAATTATTGCTATATGTACTAGGAGCTACAATAGGAGCTGGAATTTTTGTACTGCCAGGAACTACAGCTGCTCTACATGCAGGTCCTGGTGTCGTTGTTTCTTTCTTAATCGGGGGACTTGTTACAATTGCAGTTGGACTAGCCTATGTCGAATTCGCAGCGATGGCACCCGTCGCAGGGAGTGCTTACACCTATTCTTATATTGCGTTAGGTGAAATTATTGCCTGGATAATTGGTTGGGACTTATTATTGGAATTCATCGTTATTTCTAGTACAGTTGCAGTTGGTTGGAGTGGCTACGTCGATTCATTTTTACAATCTGTCGGAATACATTTGCCAGGAGTTTTAACAAAAGATATTGCCCATGGTGGGATTGTAAATCTACCTGCTGTGGCTGGTTGGCTTATTGTAGCTTGGATTGCACTGAGCGGAATTAAAAATGTGGGTCGATCAAATATGTTATTTACAGCTGCAAAGGTTGGCGCGATTATCTTATTCCTTGCTATTGGGGCTTTTCACGTTAACCCTATAAACTGGACACCATTTACACCGTTTGGCTGGTCAGGTGTAATGGCGGGAGCGGCATTAGTGTTCTTTGCCTTTACTGGATTTGATGGTGTAACAACTGTTCTGGAAGAAGTAAAAAATCCACAAAAAACAATACCAAAAGCTTTAATTGGTGGTCTAAGTGTATTAACGCTTATTTATGCACTTGTTGCCCTAGTATTAACAGGTATTGTACCATCCCCTGAGTTGGATGTTCCAAATCCTACTGTATATGCACTACAATCTGTTGGTATTCAATGGGGAGGTGCTATCATCGCAGTATCAGTTATTTTTGGATTGCTTGCTACGATGATTGCAAATACAACAAGTGCGACACGCGTGCTGTTTGCAATGAGCCGTGATGGACTTCTACCAGAACGTATTGCACAAACTAATAAAAAAACAGGAGTACCTGTATTATCAACTTTAATCGTGGTTGGAACAGGTATTCTCTTATCAGGATTTTTATCAATCGGAGAATTAGCGGAATTTGCTAACATCGGCGGTTTAACTGCTTTTGCTTTAACAACAGTTAGTGTTGTTGTTCTTCGCTATACACGACCAGATCAACCACGTGTATTCAAAGTACCTGCGTTATGGCTTGTAGCAACTGTAGGTATTGGAGGATGTATTGTATTAATTTTTAGTCTGCCGCTATTTACTATAGTGCGCTTTTTGATTTGGTTGGCGATAGGCTTAGTTATTTATATAGGCTATGGATATAAACATGCTAAAATAAGCTCTAAAGATGAAAATCTATAAATGAGATAAACACCTCTTTAGCTCTAATGAGCTGCCCCGTAAAGGTTAGTCACAAAATCTAACTTTTGCGGGGTGTTTTTATGAGTAAATTTTATACAGATCTGGACGCACATTCTTGTAAATCTCAACATATTATAAGATTAAATTACCTTACATGCTCAGGAATAAATCTCACACATGGAAGGTGATCGCCAAAAAAGGCGTTTATTATTTGCTTTCTTTGTGCAGTATTTATTTCCTCAACCCAAAAAAGACTATCTTCGTTAAATCTTGAAGTTCCAAATACACTTTCTAGATTCTTCAGGATGTTTTTTAATGCTAACCTCATTTGAGCTAATGGCTCTCCATGTATATTCCCGTCTTTCTCCATTCCTATTTGTCCAGATAATGTTAACCATCTCTATAGTCCTATTACTTTCATTTGATGCACATATAGAGCAACTGGTTTTGAATGTCCTTAAGGATTCTTGGAACTTTGAGATATTCCGTCTTTTCTATTATTTTTAGTTTAAAATTTTAATAAGAAAATCATACTAAAATTAAGGTTCACTACTAAAATTTGTAATTGATAAAAAAGTATTGTTTGAATAAAAGCATATGGAACGGATGGAGGCTGGATCTCTTGGAAAGCGTCTCCAGGAATGGAATGTGATGTTTTAGTGAAGATTTAATTATTATGCCATTATAAAAGAACTTACATTGGATATGATGGTGTTCAAAAGGTTATAATAGAATAATAGGATTAAGGCTTATAACGCTGATACGGCTTTCACTAAAGTACAAAAGTATTGTCATTAATTTCTAAATTTGATAAGGCATACAATTCTTTTCACTCCTTGGATTCATTAATTTCTTATGGGACTTATAAAGCAACATGCATTTAAGTCTTTTTCTAAGTGATTATGGAAATAATAATCCAATAAAGGGGTGGATTTACATAAGAATGATACGTAATGTTTTACATCAATTTATTAATTGCTTATGTTCATTTGATAGCGAAACCCAGGCAGTAAAGGCAGCGAAGCCGTTTTGTAGAAGGAGTGAATACATGAGTAATTTCTTTCGTAGTAATGGATTTAAACGTTTTATAATTCTAGTCGGGATCGCTATTGCAATATATTTGATGCGAAGTATGATCAATCTTATTCTTCTCACGTTTATTATTACTTACTTGATGAATCAGCTTACCACGAAGGCAACAAAAGAGGTTAGAAAGTACGTACGGGTAAATGAGAAAGCTGTGACAGTTACCCTCTATCTTTTACTTCTTGCAGGTATTGTTGCTGTTATCTACAAGTATTTGCCTGTGGTGACCCAACAAGTTACACAGCTCTTTGATCTTATTGCAAGCTTTAGTCTCAATCCAAATGATAACGAGATTACAAGGTATTTAGCTCCGACCTTTGAGAAGATTGAACTGGGCAAATATTTAGAGCAGGGTGTAGACCTCACGCTAAAGAATCTTACGAATATTGGTAAAATCATTTTACATGTATTCATCTCACTAATTTTGAGTTTGTTTATTTTACTTGAGAAGAAACGTATTACTGAATTTACAGCAAAATTTAAAGATAGCAAAATGAGCCATCTCTACGATGAACTACATTATTTCTCAAAGATATTCATTCGTTCTTTCGGTAAAGTTATTGAAGCGCAGTTCATTATTGCCACTGTCAACTGTGTTTTATCTGTTATTGCTTTATACATTATGGGCTTCCCACATTTAATTGCACTAGGGATTATGCTCTTTATACTAGGATTAGTGCCAGTTGCAGGAGTCATCATGTCCTTGATTCCTCTAAGTATAATTGCATATAGCATAGGCGGTTTAATGTACATTGTCTATATCTTGGTTATTGTTATGGTACTACATGCTATGGAGGCATACTTCTTAAATCCAAAGCTAATGTCTGCCAAGACGAATCTTCCAATTTTCTATACATTCATCGTCATTCTCTTCTCAGAGCATTTCTTTGGTGTATGGGGATTAATTATTGGTATTCCATTATTCATGTTCCTTCTCGATATTTTGGGAGTTACATCCTCAGAGGATGTACAGCAACAGGCAATGGAAATACAAGAGGACAAATAATTTGAATAAAGTTTTCGTTCGAAAAGGAATCAAGTGTGTTTGGTTCCTTTTTGTTTTTTCCTTAGGCGGTTTGGGACTTTTCTAGGCCCATGGTTTGGATGTATCTTGGGGAACGACTATGTTTTTTTATGGGTAAATTAGAGGGAATTTAATAATAAATGGAAAATTGTGATATGATATAAAAATAAATCTTTGTTAAAGGGGGCGGTCATTATGACAAATAAATCTGTTTTTATCATTAAAAACTGGGGGATAACGCCTAATTAACAAAGATGTAAAGCGTTTCTCCTAAATTCGGAAGGGGAAAAACGGTATGAGTATAGGTTCTGTGAAGATTGTAGAAGTGAATGCAGAGAATTGGTATGAGTGTTGTCAATTAAAAATTTCAAATGAACAAAGAAATTATATTGAACCAAACGCTATTTCAATAGCACAATCAAAGTTTGAGCCAACATTAAAACCATACGCTATTTATTTTGAAGAAAAAGTAGTAGGTTTTTTAATGTTTAATTCTGTAAAAGAAGAGCTTGATGGCTATTGGATTTATCGAATTATGATAGATAAGCATTTTCAAGATAAAGGTATAGGGAAAGCAGCTACTAAGTTAATGATTTCAGAAATAGCTAAATTGCCATACGCGCAAAAAATTATAGTAGGTTACCACCCAGAAAATAAAGGCGCACATAATTTATACTCAAGTTTAGGATTTAAAGATTATGGAGATCGCTTTGGTAAAGAGATGGCTGTCATCAAATATTTAACTTCTTTCAGCGGGTGTCCAAACACCCGCTGAAAGAAGTTAATGCTCCGGCGGATGTCACGGAATCGGTAAGGAGTTCACATAGGATGTTAGTCTAAAATCATCGCATCCATGCGATAACGGCTAAATGACCTGCATCGGTAAAAGCGCCACGTCCTGTGGCATTACCGAAATGACCGACATCGTGTCGGCCCTCACGCAGGCCTAAGCACAAAGCCGATTCCGGACGCAATTATGCCGAGGCATAATTGATATGAATAATATTAAAGGGAAAAGGGGCCAATTCAAGGCCCCTTTTGAATATGTCTTCATTTTATTTTAGTATTGTTTCGTAATCCTAAATTATGTAATATTACCCATAAGGAGGTGTTATAGTGAAAAAGCTACTTTTAACTTTATTAACAGCAACATTAGTATTTGGGTTCACACCATTCAATGCGGATGTACAAGCGAAAGAGGTATTTAAAAACTGTAAAGAATTAAATAAAAAATACCCTAAAGGTGTAAAAAAAGGTCATCCTGCCTATCAAGATAAGCTTGACAGAGATAAAGATGGTTGGGCTTGTGAAAAATAGAAATTAAACAGCCAAACCCCTTTCGATTATTGTATCGAAGGGGGTTTAACTTATTTATATGTGCTTTATTTTAAGGAATTTGCTTCTGAGAAAATTGCATGTGGTTTGTTCTTCATAAATATAAAAATTAGCAATGCGGTAATGCCTTCTGCGACAGGGAATGTCCACCAAATAGCTTGTGAGCCAAGTAATTTAGGCAATAATATTAGAGCAGGGATAAATAGTATAATGCTCCGTAATAACATAATGGTAGTTGCAAGTCGGATTTTTTCAATCGATTGGAAGAATTCTGCAAACACCATATTCATACCAAGGAATACATAGCCAATTGCAAAGTGTGCAAAGCCCTGTGCCGCCATGTTGCGAATTTCAAGCGTGCTATCACCAAATAGTGCTATTAGCTGTGATGGGAATAACATAGCGATGATGGCAGTAGTTAAACCTAAAATAAGGGCAGTGGCAATACCGATTTTCAACAGCGCTGTTAATCTCTCTGTTAATCTGGCGCCGTGGTGATAACTAACTAGAGGCTGTAGAGCCATACCAATACCAAGGAATACCATTAACAGTACCGTATGAATATAGTTAATCATGGCGTATGCAGTAACTCCATTTGATCCTAAATAATGTAAAAATGTCACGTTATATAAAATGACCATTACGGCGACAGAGGCTTCAACGATAAAGCTTGGTAGCCCAATAGCAAATATTTTCTTTAAATCAGATAGGCTGAAAAAATTACGTACAAATTTTAATTCGGATTGCTTTCTGAAGAAATGAAGGCAGAGCACGGACATACCGATAATTGTGGAAAGAGATGTAGCTAAGGCACAGCCTGTTACGCCATAATCGAGCACGAAAATAAAGATATAGTTTAATATAATGTTTAAAACAGATGTAGTAATTAAGCCCATCATGGCGAGTTTTGGATTACCATCATTGCGAATAAAAATGCTTAATAGGTTTTCAATCGTATAAAAAACACCGAATACTAAAATAACATGTAGGTACTCTTGGACATAAGGATAGGTAGCATCACTTGCCCCGAATATATAGGAAACTTCCTTTAAATTTAATAAAAGTAATAGGACGATTGCCATAACCACAACGACCATGGTTGTAAATGCTAATGTAAAGAGCTGGTGTGCTTGTTTCTTATTGCCTTCACCGAGTGAGATTGAAAATAGCGTAGCTCCACCCATACCAATCCAAAGGGAAATGGATAGTAATATAGAGAAAATTGGTACGGCGATATTTACTCCTGCTAGAGCGGTTGGTCCAACTCCGTGACTAACGAAAATACCATCCACTAAAATATTTACTGACATCAACAACATGCCAATCATCGCTGGGAATAAGTATGATAAAAATAATGGCTTTAGTGGCCTGGTCTCAATAGGATTAATGGTTGTCATGAGCATGTACCTCCAATAGCATTACCTTTTCACCGTTTTCATCGAGTTCACCATTAAAAACGAACCCAAATTTTTCATATAGCTGAATGGCTACTATATTGTTGTCATAAACGCTTAAATATATTTTTTGGCAGCTGAAATTAGCTACTAAATATTTAATAAGTTGTTGTAAAAAGTATTTTCCCAATCCTTGATGCTGATAGCGTTCATCAATGAAGTAGCGATCTAACCAAATACGCTGCGTATTGTTCTTATATGGGAACGCACCATACATAGCGAAGCCAACTGCAACGTCCTCTCTATACAATCCGACTGGAATAAAACGTGTATCAGTTTCTGCCTCTGCCAAACATTGCACGGTACTCTCAATAAAATCCTGCTGATTATCTGCAATGCGTAATGATAAAATTTCCTTTTTGTTTAAAGCTGTAATGTCACGAATTTCCGTGAACATAATGTCAAAACCTTTCTGTTTTTAATTTCTTTCAGTAGATGTCCAGAAATCCGCTGAAATAGACGATTCTGGACGCAATTTTGCCGTGGCATAATTGGTTGTGAATAGCTACAATTTAATGTATATAGTAACTATATAGTCAAGGAGGGAAACTTAAAAATGTTTAATAAAAATGTAAAATATTTTACAACTGGTGAATTCGCGAAAATTTGTAAAGTTAATAAACAAACACTAATTTACTACGATCAAATCGGTTTATTATCACCGATTATGAAGGATAGTAAAGATTATCGTTATTATTCCATTGCGCAATATGAATTTTTCAGTGTGATAGAGCTATTAAAGGCGGTTGGCATGTCTTTAAAGGATATTCAAAAATACATGGCAGAAAAATCACCTGAAAATTTCTTAGAATTAATGCATCAGCAAAAGGAAATTGTAGCGAAAAAACGTCGGGAACTAGAGATGATTGAAAGTATTATTGATGTGAAAATCGATTTAACAGAGGAAGCCTTACACCTTGATTTTGATAGTATTACGATAGAGCAACTGCCAGAGGCAACATTGTATTTAAGTAAAAATATCGAGGATTCGACGGAAGAACAGTTTACGAAGGCTGTATCAGACTTTATAGATGAATTAGATCGCTCTCAGTTAGACACAGGTTATCCTATTGGAGGGATTACAAGAAGAGAGCAAGTATTAGCCGGAAACTATGATAATTATAGTTACTTGTATATAGAGCAACCTCATCCACGAGAAGGCCATCCTTATTTCGAGGCGATTGAAGGAGAGTTTATTGTTGGATACCATGTAGGAACGTCTACTACACTTGGTGAAACTTACGAGCGATTATTTAAGGTTATGCGAGAAAAAGGTTTTGAACTAGGGAAGTACGTATATGATGAATATATTTATGATGCCGTTATTAAAAATCGTGAGGAGGAATATGTAACGAAAATTATGGTGGAAATTAAAAAAGGTTGTTGATAAGGTTTTTGCTTATCAACAACTTACTATTAGAAAGAGTCACTCTAAACAATTAGAAAAGAACTAGTAAAGGTAAGCAATTTAGCATATGTATGGAGCTTTAATGGAAGTGAAATCCTAGTGTTTTAAAGCAAATTGAAGTCTAATCCTAATAAGTGAATGATTTCCTGACGATATAGTAGGGAGTCTATAAATATTAGTAATACTTGGTGCAAACTTAAATAAAAGTATCTTTCTTAACGTGGGGGAGGAATAAGATGTGGATTGAACGTTGGCATCATTTATTAAAACAGCTAGAACAGCAAGGGGCCTGGGTACATCCGCTTGAGATAAAGCCTGTAGCTACAGAGCAAGAGCTAATAATAGTAGAAGAGCGGCTTGGCGTTCGAATTCCTTCTAAGTTACGTGATTTATTACGACATTGCTCTCAACAAGTGGGGGTGTATTGGTCATTGCCAGACGAGGCTTTGCTTCCTATTGAACTGAATGATATACCTTCTGGTGACTTTGGTTGGAGCATGGAAGGACTAGATTTCCCTTATTTTGGCGGTGATGATGAAGATTCAGATGAACAACTTTACTTACAGTTTCATACGGCAGGCAATGGCGATGCACTCCTTATTAGGATTGATGATGGCTCTGTTTGGTATTGGAGTCATGAGGAGGATGAATTTGATCAGCTCGCAGGGAGTTTTCATGATTATGTAGAGCGAGTTACGGCATTAGGTTGTATAGGTGCAGATTGCGGACAGCATCGACAGTTTTGTAGTGAGGACGGGTTGGATTTGAGCTTAACTAGCTCTCAAATATGGCTGAAGTGGCTTGAACAATATTTAACATTAACTCTGAAGCAAGCAATGTCTAACTTGGAATCCTTATTAATGTATGTATCGATGCATGGGGTGAAAGATCCTAAAGCTCAAGATGCATTTGCACAGTTTGATTCTACTAAGGTATATCATGCACTTCGAAATAAAATTGAACAATCGATGTCAGCAGCAGACAAAAAGGCATGGTGTGAAGTGTTAGTGCAGGTGTGTGCAATTGAGGCAAGAGAATGGGTTAGAACGTTGTGGAATGAAGAAGATGAAATACCTAATTCGCTTCGTGATTATTTAACCGCATATTGTCTACCAGCGGAAGAAGGTTTATCTCTTGTTCTTCAAGATATCGAGAAACAGACAATTGATTCCTATACAGCTTTACATCGACTACGCCATTTCCATAATCCTAAAATTATAACGTGGATGAAGCATTATGTTGCATTTCCTATAGATGGATGGGACACACTTTTATCGGAATTACAGCCAAGTGCAGAGTTGCTATTTGAATGGCTGAACGGCAGTGAAGTAGAGCGACTTACAGCTATTCGCGCAGTATGTCAAATGATGCAGCATGGAATGAAGCCAACGACTCTTATAGATAAGGAGAAATGGCGACAATTACTTACCTTTTGGAAAGAAAATGAAATACTAAGAAAAAATAAACAGCTATTTAGCCAAGCTCTCGAAGGTTTGGATAATTCATTGTAAAGGAGAGAGAGAATTGAACCATTTCACAATATTTGCTTCTAAAAATGACATTGATGATATCGAGTTAAAAATTTCAGATGCTTTTGCAAAGGGCTTTGCTATTGTTAAAAGTGAAAATGAGTATTCGATAAAATCCAAAGCATTGTTTAAAAAACATAAATTTATAATTAGGGTTATGTCTGAAGATACGAATCCAGATTACTTCACTAAAAACATTCCTGGGATGATGGGGTATTACGATAACATTCCTTTTGAAGATGATCATTTAAAAGAATTAGTGTTGACTCAAATATCCGTTTTAAATATAGTGATTGCTATTGAATCAGAAAAAGAGATAAATGAAGAACAGCTGCAGTTATTTTCGAGGTTGTTATCGAGTATAGGTGGCATAGGCTTTTTACCGAATGGCACTTTATTAGACGAGGAAGGGGCAGTTATTGTTTATCCTGACGGGCAATCAGAACCATCTGACTTTAGACCCCACGCTTGTACACGAAAAGTAGGGGGACAAGAGGTGTCATCAGAAGAAGGCGAACAAAGAAAAAATAAAACGATAGCATATTTAAAAGAAAAAGCTATTCCATATACAGCTTCCCTTCCTCAACTCCCAACAATAGAGGCCTGTCAGTTTAAAAGCCAGGAAGACATTGCTAGAAGAGCTGTAGCCCTGTTAATTGTCATTCAATTTGCCTGTGATGTGGCGCAAGGTGGAAATGTGGAAGAATCGCGAGACTTTTTCATCAATATGTTACGTACATATAAAGTGGAAGACGATCTAACTAGCAATGAAAGAGACTTTTTACAAGCTTCACAACCAGATGCGCAAGAAGCCATTAATATTTCATGGCAATATGAGGCTTATTGGACGCTTATTTGGGCTCTTGGCTTAGTTGAAGAGCTTGATGTTCCTGATGAAGTATGTGATTGCGAGCATGCCATTAAAGTTGTTTCTAACTGTGAAACGTTTGAACAGTTTTATCTACAAACTGTTATGCGAAATCAGGAAGAGATTTTGGATGAGGCCGACAAAATTTACAGATACCATTGGGCTTGTGTAGATAGTCGGATAAAAGAACAAACAGCTCCTGCGAATATGAATGAAAGTATCGTCATGGAAAGACGTAGAGGGTTGTTTTGGATGATAGGGCATCGAAATGAAGCTTGGGATACAATTTCGATGGATACTTAAATATAAAAGAAAAATAGCAAACTAGAAGAATGAGCTAGTTTGCTATTTTTATATTCTTATTTTATCCCGCATTAACGGGCAGTAATTTATCTGTACCAGAAAGCGAAGGTGAAATGAACTCCACTGATTAAAGTTTTATTTTATATAATTCGGCTTACTTACTTTATCAATCAGAAGAAGGCCATCATATTGATCTCGTGGAACAAGGCTTTCCTGAATCATTCCCCAGCTATACGATAAGCGTGGCTCAAACATCCATGAGTTTCCTCGCTCATTTTGACGGTTTCGTAAGTCGATAAATGTATATGGTTTATTTGACGATGAAACAATATCCTCGATTGATCCTTTTATTTGTGGTGAAACGGTCATAGATTCACCCATATTGTTTGCTGTTTCCCCACCTGCCATATAAAGACCAAGCACATAGCTATATTTCTTATAAATATCTGGTAGGCGCTCGCCCATTAATTTTACCGGATATGGAGAACCCATTACTTCGGATTGTGCTTTACGAATATGGTCATTATGCGCCCATACGATGAATTTTTCAGTTGGATAAATCTCCTCTGCTAACCAAAGTAAGTTTTCCATCATCGATTGGTCACGCCATTCCATTGCCTTAAAATAAGAATCGTATTTATTTTGTTCAACTTCAATGTTTGCTTGAATTGATAGTTCTACATATTCTTCTGCAAAACGGATACGATCAGCTAAAGTACGTTCCATAAGCTTTACAATATGAGGCTCGCTCGGATAAGCCACTTTTAACTCTTTTTCTTTTAGTTGTACTTGTGATTTTACTTGTTTATACACTTCGATAATGCTTGGTTTCGCTTTTTGGTAGCCTTTTAAATCCGTACCAAAGCTCCAGTCAGCAAGTTGCTCCTCTACTTCACTGAACCGTTTTGCCAGTTGACTATTTTGTAGCCAGTCACCGTTCGTAAATGCATTTTGCTGTAGAATATCAAAGCCTGCTAATTTTAATGGTTTATCGGTATTCTGTGTTTTTTTAGCATATTCAAATAACGGCAGTGTTTCTTTTGACCACCATACAGGATAAATAGCATTCTTCATCGTTTGTTGCGCTGTTTGCTTATCAATTTGTCCTTGAGCATTCATGGCATTTCCCATACCGCTTTCGAAAGCCAGGACATTGTAGCCCATTTCTTGGTGTAAAAATTGAATTAAACGTGTTTTCGCTAGGCTAAATTCTGCCGTGCCGTGTGAACTTTCCCCTAAAAAAACGATGCGCTTATCATGCAATAAAGGCTTTAGCATCTCTAAATCTTCAAATTTAGTAGATGGAATGTTTTGTTGACCAACTGCTTCAGGTTGAATGGAAGTTAAACTGTAAGCATGGTCGTTTGTCCACTTTTTCCAATCTTGTAGTGTTTCATTGGATGTGCGAGCTGGTTTGACTTCTAATTTGTTATCTAAAGCTACACGTTCTTCTACTGTCGGAACTGCTGCGGATGCATTTGAAACTCCGTTGAACGCTACAAAGCTTGTTAACGCTATACTCAATGATAATAAAACCTTACGTTTCTTACCTTTTATCACTTTCTATCAGTCCTTCGCTATATGTTAAGACCAATTATAAACAGCTAAGTTTAAAGTAAAGGGGGGCTTTGTTTAAATTTTGTTTAAATTTGGTTCATCGGCATTATTTTGGTTTATTTGAGCGGAGGCAGTAAAAAACATCTCCAAAGCGTAACTCAAATTAAGTCCGCCATGGAGATGCTTTCAATTTTATTTATAGTGATACGTGCTAGTTCTTGCAGTATTCCGTTGTATTTGATTGAACCAGGAACGATCCTTTTCTTCTTGCTTTAATGTATTAACGATGGTTGATGAGCAGCTAACACAGATTTTTGCTTGAGTAATGTGTCCGCAGCGTTCACAAGGTGCGCCTAAATTAGGGAAAATCGATTTTTTTAACTTTCCTGCTTTTACCCATTTATATAGTAAGTCTGATGAAACTCCAGTTAATGCAACTACCTCATCATTCGTTAAATAGCGATTATTTTTTCTCAATAAAAAATGATGTAGTTCTGAAAAAATATCTTCTTCTCTCACATCAATCCTTTTTGTAAATAGCTGCATATTTATTACGCTCCTCGTTTATTTCAATTGATGACTTCTCCTATATTTTCATGTGCGTTGTTAGGCTGCTCGTCATATTTATAGTTTTCCCAGCGATTTCGTGCTAGTTTTCGATATTTATTGGAAACATTTCGGTCTGCTATTAGTCGAGAAAATCCTTTTTTCGCCTCAGTAATATCTCCAAGTCGTAGGCTTAATTCTGCATGTAAAAATTGAATTCGTTCTCCGCCCTCTTGATTGGAAGCAAAAGATTTACTGTAAAAGTCCCTAGCAGCAAAAAGGTAGCGCATTTCCGATTCACTATCATTTTTTAAACGATATAGCCAGGCTATTTTTAATGCGAAATTGGCCATAAGAAGCGATTCTTCCATGGATGCTCTTGATACAAGATAAGCTAATTTAAAGCTTATAATAGCATCATCGATAGTACGTTCCTTACATATATCCATAGGTTTTTGAAGTTCTTTAATGTACAGCTCATCAATAAGAAGCATAAAAGGTCCATAAGTTCTTGTCATAGATTTGTGGTAGGCATAGCCACAATGCGGACAAACAGCAACTTCATATATCAATGGATTTAAACCTTCATAGACTGGCATGAAGTCTGTTTGCTCTTCGACTACTTTATAACGATTAGGACGTACTTTATATGTGGTAAATTGCTTTTTACAAAACTTGCAATCCACACTACTTTCATAGTAGTAAATGTTAAATGCCATAAGAATCAACTCCTTTACACACAATTTGTTATTATTGCTTTTGTTCTATGTACACGATGGATAGTATCGTTCAATATGTTTAATCAACCAACTTCTATTTTAACAATTCTGTGTTCTTTGGTATACTCCTTTGGAATTATAAAAAATAAAAATGATTAATACTTTTTTAGTCATTTGAAATTTCGAACTGTATCCGCAATAGTATTTATCGGTGTAGTTGAAATAAGTTACATATTTAATTTAGTTTGTCAAATTACGTACAAATGTTTAACTAAATTGTTGCTAATTTTTATGTTTTACAATTGTTTGTATAGGTTAAATTAACTATCTGTAATGTAAGAAGAAAAATGCCATCATTTCAATTATTCATGTAAAATTAAAGGTATGCTGATTAGGGAAATATAGGGATATTTTTGGTTGAAAAAGGATTCTTAAGTGAAGAGACAGTGACAATGAAGCAGCTCGAACTTGTCTTCCGTTTCTCTAATTAGAATCATCAACAAAAGTAGGGAAGCGTATGCCATGTATATAAGTCGGAAAGGAAATCAACCACACGATATGTTGATGAGCCTCTAATTAATGGAAATGGATAATAAATTTACACACCCGGTTAAAAATAATATAAAACGATAAGGAGCGAAAGATGGATTATAAAATTGTATTCTTTGACGTAGATGGAACGCTTGTTAATTATGAAGATGGCTGTATTGAAGAAAGTACAAGGAAAGCTATACAACAATTAATAAACAAAGGAATTCGTATTGTTGCTGCTACAGGAAGACCTTTATCGATGTGCCAACAGTTAAGAAACATAGGAATAGAGACGTTTATTACGGCTAATGGCGCGTATGTTAAGCATCAAGATCAAGTAATACATAAAATACCTATTGCAAAAGAAATTGTCCAAGTAGTTAAGGCTTTTGCTGAAGAAAATAAACAAAGTCTCTCGTTTTTTACAGAACAATTATCGATGAATAACGTCCAAGAAAAAGAGACATTAAAAGTTATGCAAGAGACATTATCTTTGCTGGAGTATCCTGTTATTAATGAGGATATTTTAACGCAAGAGGTTTACTTAATGTGTTTGTATGGTAATGAGGATATAGAGAATAGATATACCTCACAATTTCCTCATTTATTGTTTAAAAGATGGCATCCGTACATTACAAATGTTTTGCAGCATGATGTTTCCAAATCGATTGCTGTTCAAGCTGTACTAGATTATTTCAACTTAAGTCCTAAGGAAGCACTTGCTTTTGGGGATGGAGATAATGATATCGACATGCTGGAACAGGTTGGCCTTGGTATTGCAATGGGCAATGGTAGTGAAGCCTTAAAAAATGTCGCTGATTTTATAACGAAGAAATCAACTGATGATGGTATTGAGTTTGCTCTACGTGAGCTACAAATAATAGTTTAAGAAAACTATATTTATAGCATGGACTAGCCACTATACGTTGGGGAAAACTTTATGAACGTTATAATACTCATAATGTTGCCTACTTTGAGTTATTATAAAGTTAACATTGAAAAGAAATCATTATGCTTTAGGTGGGATGGAATTATGGCGCATCACGTGCAATCTCTTATTGAACATTACGGATATTTTGGCATCATTCTTATCCTAGTTGGAGGGATTGTTGGGCTGCCACTTCCAGATGAGATATTTTTAACATATGTAGGGTATAGCGTTTATCGCGAAACTCTCGCACATATCCCAGCTTTAATCAGCGCTATCGTAGGTGCGGCAGGGGGGATTACCCTGAGCTACTATATAGGTTATAAATTCGGGCTACCTTTATTGCAAAAATACGGTTCGAAAATCCATATTACTGAACAGAAAATTGATTTTACTAAAAAGTTATTTGCGAAAATAGGTCCTGGATTATTATTAATAGGATATTTTATTCCTGGTGTGCGGCATCTAACAGCATATATTGCGGCTATTAATAATTATCCTTATAAAAAATTTGCTTTCTTTGCATATACGGGAGCAACTATATGGACATTTACTTTTATTACTTTAGGAAAAGTACTTGGAGAGAAATGGCATTATGTTGCGTTCTATTTATCCCACTACAGTATTTATCTCATAGTATTGTTCTTAATAATAATGTTGATCGTTTATTTTGTTTTCAAAAGAAAGAATACATCGAAATAAATTATTTTCATGAAGAAAGGTCTGATTCTATATTTACTGAATCAGACCTTTGCTATATTAAGGTAATATTGCGAATGAACGGACAGGGAATCCAGACGCTTTTTCAGGCTTTGGCACAATATTGAATATAGCGGCCCCTTTTGGAGGTAGTTTATCCAAATTTGTCATAAGCTCAATTTGGTAAGTATCCTGATCTAGCACAAAATATTCACCGTCTAACTTACCGTTTTTACGAAAATCTGCTGCTGAATCCGTGTCAAAAGTTTCGTGGCCAATAGCACTTACTTTTCGTTCGTTGAATAAAAATTGTAACGCTTCTAATCCCCAGCCAGGAATATGATTATTACCATCAGCGTCCTTATTGCTGAAAGACTCTTTATCTGGCCAACGTTTACTCCAATCGGTACGCAGCGCAACAAAGGTACCTGCTTCAATTTCTCCATATTCAGCTTCAAAGTCAAGAATATCTTGAATACTTAACGTGTAGTCGTTATTAATTTCGGCTGCCTTCGATTTATCAATAACGATTAGTGGTAGCACTAGTTCTTTTAGCTCCAATTCTTCTAAATAACGTGTATCTCGCACAAAATGAATAGGTGGGTCGATATGTGTTCCGTATTGCCCAGGGAAGGTGAATTGTTGTGCAAAGAAGCCATCCTCATGGGAAAATAATGTTTCAAATTTTGCATCATCAAACATAAAGAAATGAGGAGAATTCGGACCAAATGTATGTGTTAAATCTACCCATTCTTTCGATTTCAATAGTTGAATTGCTTGTAAAAGTTCGTTTGTCATAATAGTTCCCTGCTTTCTTTTAATTAGAATGTAAAAATAAAAAAGAGTCCTCCTTGAAGAAGAGGACTCTTTTGCAATGCAACATAAGTAAGTCGTCTTCTCATCTTCAAGGCTGAATTTTGCCAATTGGAATTAGCACCATACCTATAGGCTGGTTGCTGAGACTTCATAGGGCCAATCCCTCCGTCTCTCTTGATAAGAAAAAAACAATATAAGAATTTTCAGAAATAACAATCACAAATACTTTAGCATATTTATTTATAGTTTACAAGTTCAATAGGGATACAAGGTTAGAATGCATAAAGATGCTAAAGGCAAAAAAAGAGGCCCTCTTCAAAGGACCAACTCTTCACCAACCCAAAATTAGTGTCAGCTTACAACAGCTACTTTCAGTAAATGTTATACGAAATCCATCTGGTGTATAGGTAGTTTCGTATTTTATAGTAATGCCTGTTGACGCAATTAACTTTTCAACTTCTGTTTTCTTTGATTGTTGTGCCGCGTCCATAAGATCATGTGCAAATTGCTCTGATTCATCAATTTTATCCGTAAGTAATTGTGCTTGCTGCATAATATCCTTGATCCGTTTCGCGGAAGTCTTCAATTTCTTTGTATTGACGATTGGAAATGGACTTCTATTCGTTGGGTTTGTCGGCATTGCTAGATGGCTAGAAGGGTGTTGAATTGTTGGCTGATTTGCCATTACCCATGCCGGATAATAATTTGGATAGACAAAATACGGATAAGGATTGTAATACAACTAAATTCCTCCTATCCTATGCTGATACCTTATATTATGTACAACAAAGCCATTTGTTGCTGCCGCTTCGTTCCAGGGTCTCAACTGTGACTAGTCCCCGAGGAGGCACCCGTTGATAAAAATTGAAATTGTTCCGATAAAACGAGAAAAGATTCCGATAAAAGCTAAAATTGTTCCGATAAAATGAGATTTTGTTCCGATAAATCTTCAAAGTTTATTTCTATCAAAGAGTAACCATAGAAATGTAGTAGCTGCAGCAATCATCACCATGCTGAATCCGTAAATAGGAGTATGAGCTAAAGATTGGTGGCGAATGATGAATCCTCCAATGTATGACCCTAGAAAAATGCCAATGTTAAAAGCTGAAATGTTTAATGCTGAAGCCATTGAAATAGCTGATGGTATATACTTTTCTGAAAGCTGAACGGCATAAAGCTGTAATCCTGGCACATTCATAAACATAAATAGCCCCATCATAAAGACCATCAATAATCCAATGATTGATGATTCCAAAAAGAAGCCGATGCCGAGTACGGCCAATGCTAAGCCTATAAAGATAATAAAGATAGAGCGTAAAGGGTTATTATTCGCAAAACAACCACCTAATGTATTACCGATGGCAACACAAATACCGTATACAACTAAGATCACGACTATTGTTTTAGGTGAGTAGCCCATATACTGTTCTAAAATTGGAGAAACATAGGTGTATACAACGAATGCGCCACCATACCCAATTGCAGTAATAAAGAGGATTAATAACATTCGAATATTCCCTAATACTTTACCAATATCTCGAATGGATATGGAATTACCTTTCGATAACTGACTTGGCACAAGCAGGGCATTACTAATTAATCCAATAATGCCTATGAGAACAATGAAAATGAACGACATTCGCCAATCAGTTACTTGTCCAATAAAAGTTCCTAGCGGGACACCAGTGACAGTTGCTAATGTTAGCCCTGTAAACATAAAAGCTATTGCACTTGCTCGTTTATTAGGTGCCACAACATCTGCAGCAATAACAGAGGCAATAGACATAAACACACCATGTGCCAATGCTGAAATAACACGCCCAGATAGTAGTAATGAAAATGAGGGTGCTAAAGCTGCAAGTAAATTACCGATAAGAAACAGCACCATAACGAGCAGTAACACATTTTTGCGGCTAAGGCGCGATGTTAATGCTGTTAAAAGTGGTGCACCAATAGTTACACCTAGTGCATATATGGATACGGTTAAGCCCGCAGTACTTAATGTTATATCAAAATCTTTTGTAATTAATGGAAGTAATCCGACGCTTATAAATTCTGTAGAGCCGATACCAAATGCACTGATGGCAAGTGCGAGTAATGTTAGTTTGGCATTCGGCACTTTTGTATCTTTCATTCTAATAATATCTCCTTTGATTTTTTATATAGTGTATAGTAATATTCATACATACCAAAAAGTTCGTAGGGTACTTTTAGTTACTTTTGAATATTACAGGGGGTTTACAATGAAAAAAGTTTATAATATTGGTGTCGAAGCCACTCTTGAAGTAATTGGGAGTAAATGGAAACCTATTATTCTTTGTCATCTGAACCACCATGGTCAGATTCGTACGAATGAATTTCGCCGATTGATTCCAGGCATTTCGCAAAAAATGCTAACAAGCCAATTGCGTGAATTAGAGCAGTCTGGATTAATTAATCGCAAGGTGTTCAATCAAGTACCGCCGAAAGTTGAATATTCGCTAACACCTTATGGTCAAGAAATGGACCCTGTGCTGAACATGCTTTGCACTTGGGGTGAAAAACATATCGAAAAGCTACAAGATAAAGGTGAAGATGTACTGTTAATGCAACGTGATGAAGATATCGCGATGATGCATACATCTTAAATAGATTGGTAAGAGACTGTCTACGAGAAGAAAATAAGACAGTCTCTTTCACGTTTACATAACTATCGCTTACATGACAAAATCAAACTCATCTGGGTTTGGTCCAACACGTTGTTCTAGATTCATGGCGTTAATGATTGCCATCTCTTCATCAGTTAGTGTGAAATCAAAAATATCAGCGTTTTGAATCATACGTTCTTTGCGCACAGATTTTGGAATTGTGGCGATACCATTTTGAATATCCCAGCGCAAGATAACTTGAGCATTTGATTTCCCGTATTTTTCAGCTATTTTTGAAATAGTTTCATTATCAAGAAGTCCACCTTGCATTAATGGTGCCCAAGCTTCCACTTGGATATTGTGCTCTTCGCAGAATGAACGTACCTCAGTTTGTTGCAATCGTGGATGTAGTTCCACTTGGTTAATAACTGGTGTGATACGAGCTATTTTAAGAAGATCCTGTAAGTGCGAAACTTGGAAGTTACATACCCCAATAGCTTTAATTTTCACTTGCTCGTATAAATCTTCGAGTGCTCTCCAAGCTTCTGCAAATTTATTTTTACCTGGCCAATGAATGAGATATAGGTCTAAATAATCTAGCCCTAATTTTTCTAAGCTGTCCTCGTATGCTGCAATTGTCTCTTCATAGCTCAAGCCATCGTTCCATACTTTTGATGTAATAAATAAATCCTCACGTTTTAAACCAGTAGTTGCTAGTGCCTGACTAATACCTTCACCAACCCCTGCTTCATTACCATAAATAGCAGCAGTATCGATACTACGGTAACCAACCTCAATCGCCTTTTTTACCATTTCTGCTGTAACATCATTCGGTACTTGAAATACGCCTAGACCCATACCAGGCATTTGTAAGCCGTTATTTAATGTAATTTTATCTTGTAAATGATTAATCATTTTTCTGTCCTCCAATTTTCATTTGTGCTTTGTTGCTTTTTTATTATGCTTCCGTGCTATTGCAAAAAAAAGTACGCACTTTTTGGTTTCATAGAAACGTGGAGGTTACTTTTGTGAGAAATCAATGGTTCACTGTAAGAAATTTTTATTAATTTACGTGGTTCGGTCCTCTGAGTACGTTACAATTAGTGGTAGAAAATTGAATCTTCGAAAAGGGTTGGTGAACGTATGGTAATAACAAAAAACTTGGCAAATCACTTAGAAGAGACCGAAATAAAGATGTTCGAATCAAGGCTTAATGCAATTAAGGAAATTCAGAACAATGCAATGGGAGTGGAGGTTGGTCAATTTGATGGCGCCTATGCTTTCGCAATTAAGAACATTCCAGGCCCTTCTTACAATGTGGTAAAGGGCGATTGTTTTAGTTCGGAGAATACCATAGAAAAAATCCTTAGCTTTTATAGAGCAAGAGAAATACCAGCTCGTTTTGATTTAGCTCCACAATACGCAAATGCTACTTCACTACAAAAATTACATAACGCCGGCCTTTATCAGAGTGATTTTCATGCAACATTATATTGTGAGCTAAATGAAGAGATGGTAGGGAAAACAAAGAATTCGCTCATTAAGATAAGACAAATGAATGAAGCCGAATTTGATCGTTACGGAAATATCTACGTTGAGGGTTTTGATATGCCAGCATTTTTAGCAGAAAGTGTCGCAGCAAATAATAAAGTTTTGTATGACAAGCCAGGTTGGTCGTTTTATATCGCTTCTCTTCAAGGTGAGGACGTTGGTATCGGCTCTTTGTTTATAGATGATGGAACAGCCATTTTGGCCGCATCCGCTGTAAAGCCAATAGCCCGTAATCAAGGGATTCACCAAGCCTTAATACAGTTTCGTATCAACGAAGCTCTTCAACAAAATTGTAGTTTAATAATAGGTCACGCAAAATTTGCATCCATAAGCCAAAATAATATGGAGCGCTGTGGATTAAGAATGGCTTATACAAAAAGTATATGGACAGAAGTAAAATAAAACGTTTACCAGAAGGTAGAAGGGTATTCGCTGCTTGAAATAGAATAAGTAATTGATGCTTTTATCTTCATTCAGCAAAAATGTTTTCTGTAACTTCATCTACAGAAGCTAAGGATTCTATTCAAACACATACTGAAATAGAGGAACTCAGTCTAAGAAAGCCACGTCCTGTGGCAACGACTGAGTGACCAACATCATGCTGCTGACGCTGCGTTAGTACTACGCTTTCGCGCAAAAAACATTTGTTGACCTAAAGCCTCCGGCGGATGTCACGGATTTTGAAAGGAATGAATAAAGGATGTTAGCCTAAAACCTTCGCATCCTGCGAAAACGGCTAACTGACCTGCATCGGTAAAAACGCCACGTCCTGTGGCATTACCGAAATGACCGACATCGTGTCGACCCTCGTACAGGCCTGAGCACAATTCAAAATCCGGACGCATTGTTTATCTGCGCGAAAGCGAAGCGTCAGCGGCAATTACGCCAAGGCGAAATTGATATAAAGGAGAGAGTGGGATGAATCGTTTAAATTTAATCACATTGGGTGTAAAAGATATGGTCGAGTCTCTTAGTTTTTATCGAGAGGGTCTGGGATTTGAAGTGATTGTTTATGGTGAGGAAACAAACCCGGATGTTATTTTCTTTAATAATGGAGGTACAAAAATCTCACTGTTTCCGATCCATCGTTTAGTAAAAGATATTAACGAAGCAAATCCACCTGCGATAGGAGATGGCTTTAACGGGATTACACTCGCTTATAATGGAAAATCTAAAGAAGAGGTAGATCAAGTATTTGATTTAGCTAAAAAGGCAGGAGCAAAAATCGTCAAGGAGCCAGAAACTGTATTCTGGGGTGGCTATAGTGGCTATTTCCAAGATCCAAACGGCTACTATTGGGAAGTTGCTTATGGAGACATGTGGCAGTTCGATGATAATGATATGTTGATTATTAAATAGATAAAATTTAAAGGAAGTTGTCTTATATAAATAATCAGATGAAATTTTATATTCAGAGCGTGACTTTATCAATGTTAATGGCACGCTCTGCTTTTAAAGTTGTTAATAATTAGGCTGAATATAGCCTAATTTTATTCCTTTCGTTACAGCTTCTAACGAGGAAGATACATCTAACTTATTAAATATATGCTGAATATGATTTGAAATCGTACGTTCACTTGCATATAACATAGTTGCAATCTCTTTACGTTTATATCCATCACATAGCAATTGTAATATTTGCTTTTCACTGTCAGTTAATTCCTCGATATAGTCCGTTGATAACGGATAATAGTAACTACCCTCGTTAATTTCCACTAAAGTTTGCAATAATTTATCAGGCATAATATTTTTATTAATAAACCCGCTGACGCCGATTTTTTGAGCTTCATACCGATAAACAGGTAAATCATGACCTGTTAAAATTACTATTTTTGTATAACATTCACTATTTATAATGCTCTTTGCTAATCCTAGACCATCCTCACTACTGATGTTACTTAAATTTATATCTATTAACGTAATATCCGGCTTAAACTCATTAATAATAGAAATAACATTTTCAACATTTTGTAATGAATAAAATTGTTCTATTTCAGGGGAATCTGCTAAGACTATCTCAAGGCTTTTTGCAAACAGAGCATGGTCATCTATTAATAAAATATTGATAGGATTCATCCCCTTTCATAGGAATAAGAATAGTAATACATAAGCCAGAAGGAGTGCATTTTGAAATTAACATTTTTCCATTTAATAAAAATAACTGCTCTTTTATTGAAGCCCAACCTCTATGATTATTAGTGTCAGTATTGTCCTTTAGCAAACCGACCCCATTATCCTTTACTATAAGCTGTATTTCGTCATTTTCTAGTGCCAGTTTTACAAATAGATTAGTACATTTAGAATGTTTGAATGCATTGGTTACTAGCTCTTTTAAAATTCGATAGATAGTTAAATGATAAGGTTCAACTAAAAAGAAATGATCATTGCAGCTAAATTTCATTTTTATATGTTTGTTTCCATATTTCTGTTGAATCATATCAATCAAATTACTATAGTTTTCTTTTAATGTAAGTGTTTTTAATATAGTCGGGTGGTATTCTTGCATCTGTTCGCGTATAGACAAGTTTAGGTTATCTAATGTATTTACGATTATTTCGCGAACCTCTTGTTTAGTAGATTTATTCATCATATTTTTAACGGCTAATATATCCTGTAATATTTCATCATGTAAATAATTTGAAAAAGAATTTTTCAATTTTTCTTCTTTCGCAATCTGTACAAGATGCTGTACGTAAGAACCTTCAGGCAACGTTGTAGGTTGTACTGAACCAAAATGTAGCATTGTTGTTTTGGTGTCATGAAATAACAAGATAAAATAAAGCAACACAAACCAAAAAATCGTATGTAAAATAATAAAATATGTAATCATATTGAACTTAAACAATACGCCAAGTAAACTCATAAAAACAAGACAACATAACAACAATAGTCCCATTTTATATTCTTTTAAAAGAAAATATTTTCTCAAAAATTTATGGTTTTTAAAAGCAATTGCGTGAATACTAAATAAAGGTAAAAAAATCGCTGTATACCATCCTAGATTACTTAAATGTTCAGGACTTTTTGCAAACAACACAGCGTATCCCATAAAGGGAACAATAAGGATAGTAGCAGATTGAAGTAGATGTTTTTTTTCATTTTTTAAAACAAATGAAATTCGTTTTCGATTCTTCAAAAATATAAAGATAATGCAACTAAAACTTGCAATTAATTGAAATGAAAATAGAAAGGCAAAAAGTGTATCATTTATCAATTTCGAAACGAGTGTGAATAGACATATAATTTTTAAAATGGAATCCGTTTCTTTTTTATAAATATAGATGGAATCTTGGAAAAAGAACAAGAGCAAAAATTGTACGGTCAAATATAGTATTACTATACCAAGCACTATGCTTAATGTATAAAACAATGGGTTTCCATTAAGTGTAAGCAAAAATTGCCAAGCTGTAAGGAATAGCAAATTAGAAAATTGTGATAGCGTTTTATTGTCTTTAAAGTTGATAAAACTGATATATGCCCCGTAGATAACCATAATCGTTATAAGTACTAATGGTAGAAACTTTGTAGTTCCTACAATATTTTTCTGCAAAAACTCATAACATAAAAAAGTAATGATAAAAAGTTGATGTATTAAAATAAAAAGTTGTTTATATTCATAGTACTTTTTCATCCGTTCACATACCTTTACTAGATTACATACAGATAAGCTGATGCATACATATATACACCAGCTATACTTGTAATTTTTTACTACTTATTATTGAAAATAATTTTATTACATGCTCGTTTCGTTAACAAATAATAAATGATATATACTAGAGTGAAAACTATGACCGCGAATAAAATAGGTAATAAAAAGGCGCTGCTTTTTCCTAATAAGTCATCCATTAAGGCGGATTTGTATGTGATCATTGCGAAAATACTGTGTGTTAACCCTAATACATAGGGAATGCTGAATAGCGCAAAAACTTCTTTACTAATGATTTTTTTTACTTTTTTCTTGTTATAGCCCATTCTTTGTAGAATAGCAAACTCATCTTTTTTTGACATAGCATTTGAAAGATTTTGGAAGTATAAAATACTGCCTGTTGCTATAAAAAAGATAATCGTAACGAAGCTAATGAGTAAGAAGGTTGAACTATTTTGTTGGATCAGGAAGTCTATTTTTTGGTAGCTACTTGAAAAATAATTGTTATTTTTAAATAGGGGAGCTAAGTTTTCGTAAACTTCTTTATTTTTCCTCATATTCGTCCCATTAATGCTCATTATCGTCTTTTCTGGTAGCCCGAAGGATTTTACTTCTTTGTAAAGTTTGTCTGAGATAATAAGCGTTCCTACACTATTGGCGAATCCTATTGGGTTAAGTAATGTCGTATCTTGGACTTTAATATCTACACTATTTGTAGGTGTTATGTTTAATGTATATATATTTCCTTTATCTAGCTTCTTTTTGTCAGGTCGATATTTTACTAAAATACTTTCATTGTCATTTATATTTTCGAATTCTACCTTTTTTCCCTGATTACCTATTAGTTCCTTATAATCTGATTCGGAGACAAGATCAAATCCTGGATCTTCCTTAATACTATATTCTTGCGGTAAATTAGTAGAAGACGATGTTATTTGGATAATAGTTGTTTCTTTGTGTTTCACACTTTCTTTACCAGCAGAATCCTCTGCGATTTGGATGGCCTCAGTAGCCAATTGTTTGTTTTCCACTGGGAATTCTATAGCTGACGGAATAATTCGTTCTGTGGCAGCAACTGGATGGTAAAGAGTCAGGACGGTAGAGCCGAATAAAGCCAAAGTTCCTGAAACTAATAAAGTTAACAAAATTAAAGTCTTTGCCATCGAACGGATTTTAAAAATGTAGTTTGGAATGATAATAATATTTGATTCGTTATAAAACCAACTTTTCCTCTTCTTTAACTTTTGAATAATGAATGGTAAAAAAGAATGAATAAAGAAAATAGTACCTAGTATCACATTTACTAAAGTTACAAGTGCAATAGGTGAAAAACCAATCGTTTTCCACAACGATTGAATTCCTCTTGTAATATCAAGAGCTAAGTAATAACCGAACAATATAAGAAGTAGCCCAATGAATGAGAAGGCTGTATTAATTTTTACTTGTTTTTCTTCCTTTTTATCCATTCGTACTAACATTAGTAATGTACTTTTTCGAAGGATTATCCAGTTTGAGAATAATAAGACGATTAAAATAGCGAATATGAAAATAAATGTAAATATAACAGCTTTTATATTAAAAAATGGTATTTCGGAAGTTTCGATTTGTAATTTTAATAATTTGACAATCGCTCCGACAATACCTTTATGTGCAACGGCACCAAGAAGGATCCCAACAATTAATGCAGCGAAACAAATTAAAATATTTTCGAGCGTTAAAAGTTTTACCATTGTTGACTTCCGATACCCTAAGAGCGAATAAATCCCAAGCTCTTTTGTTCTTTTTTTCATAAAGAAGGTATTTGAATATGACATATAGAATAATACAAATGCCATCACCAGCATCGCTACTACTCTTGACATTGTTTCTACTCTGCCATCTGACGAAATTTTCTCCAATACAATACTATTCATAGAAAATGAAATAAAAGAGAAGAATACCGTCAGCACAAAGGCTACAGAAACGAAATAGAACGAGTAGAAGGAAAAATTATTTTTCAAATTCTTTTTTGCAATTGTTAATAATCCCACCATAATGCCTTCCTTTCACCCTATTGGTCTTTATTTAGAGATTTCCCTTAATATTTCTTCGAAGAATTGTTTTCTAGTTTGATTGTTTCTTTTTAATTCCTTTATTATATTTCCATCTTTAAATAGCAGGATTCTACTTGAAAAGCTTGCTGCATAAGCATCATGGGTTACCATTAAAATAGTTGTATGAAGTTCCACATTCACTTCTCTTAACTTTTGAAGTAACTCGGTTGCTGAGTGTGAATCTAATGCACCTGTTGGTTCATCAGCAAATAAAATACTTGGCTGTTTCGCAATCGCTCTAGCCGCGGCAACTCTTTGTTTTTGCCCGCCTGAAAGTTGACTAGGGTACTTTGATAATTGTTCGTATATACCAAAACGCTTTGCTAGATTATCGATCGTTGTATCTATTTCTTTTGGAGATTTGTGCAGTAAAGTAAGAGGGACTGCAATATTTTCCTTAACTGATAAACTATCTAGCAAAAAATACTCTTGAAATATAAAGCCTAAATGATTCTTTCTAAAATCAGCAGATTTGTTATCATTAAGTGTTTTTAAATCAACGCCATCAATTAAAATTTCACCCTCTGTTGGTGTATCAATTGTTGATAGAATATTTAATAAAGTTGTTTTTCCTGAGCCTGATGCACCCATAATCCCAACAAATTCACCTGATTGAATGTCAAAAGATACTTTGTTGAGTCCAGGTAATTGGTTTTTGTTGTAAATTTTAGTCACATTTTTTGCAGATACTAATGTTTTCATCTTATTGCTCCTTTCATTCCAGCAGTACGTAAAGTTTATTATTCAATCCGAAAGGACGCATGAGTAAAACACGCAACTTTGTTTAGCGTTATGTTGAATTCCAATTAAGTAGGCTTATCAACAAAACATGGGGTTCATCTCAGTTCCGATTAGGCGCTGGGGGCGTTCGATAAGCTGTTATATAAGTTTGAAATTGAATAAATATTTGAAATTATATAATGCGAAATATGGTTTTTTAGTATAACGTTATTTAAGGCTCTATGAAATCATAGATTAGGAGGATTACTATTGTATCGCATATTGTACATAGAAGACGAAAAAGAGATTGGTCAATGGGTTACAAAGGATTTAACAGAAAGAGGATATGAGGTTACATGGCTTGAATCTGGTGAAGAGGTCGATCAGCACATAGCCTCTAAGGATATCGCTATATTAGATGTGATGCTTCCAGGCTTAGATGGCTTTTCAATTGGCAAAAGAATTAAGCGGGAAAATAAAGAAATCCCGATTTTAATGCTGTCAGCACGAACAGCTGTAGAGGATAAAATAGAGGGCCTTAATTTCGCAGATGATTATTTGACAAAGCCATTCCACCCAGATGAACTTATTGCTCGTGTGGAAGTTTTACTAAGAAGATATCAAAAGAATGATGATGTGCTAGATCTTCAACATTTAAAAATTTATACGAAAGATATGCGGGTTATCAATAAGCAGACAGATGAAGAAATTCAATTAACCGGTAAGCAGTTCTATTTATTACAGTATTTTATTCGCCACTTAAATCAAATTTTAACGAAGGAACAGCTTTATGAAGGTGTTTGGGGTGAAAGTTACATAGAAGGCGATAAAACATTAATGGTGCATATTCGATACTTAAGAGAAAAAATAGAAATTAATCCAGCCAAACCGACGATTATCGAAACCATTCGAGGCATTGGATATAGGGTGAAGCTATGAAATTTTTTCGATCATTATTAGCAAAGTATATGTTGATTATTTTTTCAGCCATTTTTATTGTTCAATTATCTTATTTTGCTATTGCCGCTTTTGTGTTTGGAATAGGAAAAACTGATTTTTCAAGTGAAGTTCTCAGGGAAAGCGAAGTAGAGGAAAAATGGCTTGAAGAAGCTAAGAGTATAAAAAATGTCACAGAGGAAACGATTGCTCAACATTTTAAAGATTGGAAGGGTCAATATCCTAAATCATCCATGTTCTGGGTGAGTGAGGACGGTACATTACTTACAACATTGAATGTGACGGAGCAATTACCATTAAAATGGACACCAGCATTTACGACAAAATTTATAAAAGATCATTATGGAGAAGATCCGTTTACAGTGATAGCTTTTTTAGGACAGGACGAATCAAATGGGTTTATCGTTTTTGAGATTCCTAGAGAAGTGTTTAATCCACCTCTTAAAAATGTTTATGAACAGTATGGGAACCTTTTAATTGTTGGCGTTATTGCGGTTATTTTATTTTTCATTGCTATATCTTTCTTATTCTTCAGAGGGATTCGAAAACGACTATTGCATCTTCAGGAAGCGATGGAAATTCGTGATATAGATGGCTTACCTATTGAAGCGAAGGTCAAGAAGAAGGATGAAATTGGTCAGCTTGAACAAAGCTTTAATCGCATGGTATGTGAGCTTAGGGAAAGTAAGAATCGTGAGCAACAGGAAGAACAGCTAAGACGTGAACTAATTGCTAATTTATCACATGATTTGCGAACGCCATTAACGAAAATACGAGCGCAATCATATTCAATTAGTAAAGAGGCATTATCAGAGGATGGAAAGCAAGCGATAAAGGCAATGGAAACATCGATTGTGAATATTGACGCTTTAATAGAAAATTTAATGTCTTATACATTGCTGATGGCTAGTAAATATAAATTTGAGCCGAAAGACATCAACGTTATACGTTTTGCACGAGAACAAATGACGACATGGTATCCAGTGTTCGAAAAGGAAGGCTTTGAAATCGATATTGAGCTACATCCATTTGAGAAAAACGAATGGCAAGTTGATTCGATTTGGCTTGGGCGGATATTCGATAATTTATTTCAAAATATATTACGTCATGCGAGTAGTGGGAAATATGTTGGCGTGGAAACTGAATCGACGGAGCACTATGATGCATTTATCATAAAGGATCATGGAAAAGGAATGAGAAATGAATCCGATGCTAAAGGCGCCGGTATCGGCTTATCTATTGTTGATATTATGGTGAAGGGCATGAATTTAGACTGGGATATTGAGTCAAACGAATCCGGAACCAAGATTAAAATTAAACATTATAAATAGGATATTTCGTGAAGCATGCCTTAGCATGCTTCATTTCAGTAATTGTCCAAACAGTATGCTAGTAAAGCTTATGGCATGCTGTTTTTTTATTCATAATCCATACAGATTCCTTGGGAAAGCAGCCATCCGGAACGGAAATCAACCCCACGTTATGATAAAGTGACTTTTTTAAACAAAATTTAAACTTGGACCTTACCTGTTTTTAACCTTCGTTACTTATGATAATTACAGAGGTGAGGACAATGGAATATATCGTACAAACAGAAAATTTATCAAAGAGCTTTGGTAAAGAGAAAGCTGTATCAAATATAAATTTAAAAATACGTAAAGGTGAAATATATGGATTTTTAGGACCTAATGGAGCGGGAAAAACTACGACGATTCGTATGCTTCTTGGACTAATGAAGCCTACTTCTGGGACAATTAAAATCTTCCAAAAAGATTCAACGAAGGAACGGATTCATATTTTATCAAAGGTTGGTTCATTAGTAGAGAACCCTTCCTATTATCCGCATTTAACGGCCTATGAAAATTTAGAAGCGTTAAGAAGAATTTTAGGTGTACCGAAATCACGCATCGATGAAGTATTAGAAATTGTTCGTTTGAAGGATGCTGCAGATAAAAAAGTAAAGGGCTTTTCTCTTGGGATGAAGCAACGTTTAGGTATCGCTGCATCTTTGTTACATAACCCTGAATTACTTATTTTAGATGAACCAACGAATGGTCTTGATCCATCTGGTATTATCGAAATTCGTAATTTGATTAAACGACTTCCTTCAGAGTATGGAATGACGATTATTATTTCAAGCCATCTATTATCTGAAATAGATCAAATGGCTACGCAAGTGGGCATTGTGACAAAGGGGAAAATGATTTTCCAAGATTCAATTGAAGCAATGCGTAGATTTGCTCAGCCAAAGGTAGTAATTAAAGTGAGCGATGGTGAAAAGGGCTGGCGTTCACTAGTAGCAAATGGTATTAAAGCAGAACATAAGGATGACCTTATTTTATTTGATGAATGTTCAGATGAAAAGGTTGCACATATTGTACAAATCCTTGTACAAGAGGGCGTTTCGGTTTATCGAGTAGAAGAAGAGAAGCGATCATTAGAGGAAATCTTCCTTCAAATGACAACAGGAGAGCAAGCGCTATGATAGGGAAACTGTTAACTTCTGACTTTTTGAAAATTAAACGCAAAGGATTATGGTTTCTAACAGCTTTAGGACCAATTGGTGTTGTTGCCTTACAAATGGTGAATTACGGTTTGAGGAAGGACTATTTGTTACAGCAAAGCGAGGACGATTGGGGCTACTATTTATTAAACGTTCATTCATTTACTCCACTTGCTATAGTTTTAGGGATTGCTATATTAACTTCATTTATGGCAAGCATTGAAGATGAAACGAACGCTTGGAAGCAATTAATTGCACTACCGGTCTCTAAATTAACAGTGTATTTATCAAAATTCACTGTTCTAGCAATTTTATTGTTTATGTCTTCCACGATTTTAATGCTTATGTCAATGGCTTATGGAGTGTTTTTAGATTTAGGAGATAGCATACCATATGCGGAGCTTGCTAAATTTGCTTATTATCCGTATTTTGCCGCGTTGCCAATATTGGCACTTCAGCTTTGGATCGCAAGCGTTTGTCATAATCAGGGGATACCAATTACAGTAGGTATTTTCGGCGTGATTTTTGCTTATTCCTCATTTGTATTGCCTGACTGGATGATTTGGAAATGGCCATCATTAATGAATCAATGGGACGAGCCCGTTATTAATGTCATGCTTGGAGTAGGCATTGGTATTTTACTGTATATTATCGGAATGATAGATTTTGCAAGAAGGGATGTAAAATAATGGGGTCTATACTGAGCGCTGAATGGTTTAAATTACGTAAATCAAAAATGGTGCCATTAATTTTGGCGGGACCTATAATCGGACTTTTTATAGGATTAACATCGAATTTTGGTGATATGTCAGATTCTGGAATTAACGAATGGTATAGCTCATTAATTTCTATGAATTTATTGTATGCATTATTATTTCTACCTTTAATTTCAGGAGTGTTTGCGAGTCTTATTTGTAGATACGAACATCAATCTGGTGGCTGGAAACAACTTTTGGCACTACCTGTAACAAGAGGGAAAGTGTTTATCGCAAAGTATGTATTAATTATGCTTCTTGTGATGGCGATGCAGATACTATATTTATGTTCTATATATGCAGTAGGTCTTATGAAAGGCTACTCAGATCCTTTCCCGATGGAAATTGTGTGGAAAAGTATTTTTGGCGGATGGTTAGCGACAATGCCATTAGTCGCGTTGCAGCTTTGGACGTCCATTATGTTTAAAAGTTTTGCTGCTCCATTTGCAGTAAACGTTGTATTTACTTTACCGTCTATATTAGCAGTCAACTCAGCACGTTTTGGTCCTTACTATCCATGGGGTCAGCCCTTCTTGATGATGAATGTAGGTGGTAATACAGGTGATGTATTCTTCGTGCCTTGGGATCAATTATTAACAGTTGTAGGAGGAGGGTTCTTACTATTTTTCCTTGGAGGCTATTTATATTTCCAACGAAAAGCTGTATAAAGTGAACTTTAATCAGTGGGGATTTATTTCATCCCCACTGATTATTAGTATTTAGCAATCGGGCGATAATGGGCAGTTAAACTGTACCTAACGCTTCGCTTTCGGTACAAGCAGGTTAACATAGGATAACTTTTTTATAGATTAAGGAGATTTTTATAAATGGTATTTGTTAAAAGGAGCTTTTTATTAATTTCAGCACTATTTCTTTTATTTTCATTGGCGGGATGCGGCAAGGGAGAAGCTGTTAAGGATGCTTCAAAATTCACATCCGCGGTTGAAGATATCGATATTCCAAATGATGTGAAAGTAATAGGGTTTGGAGAAGCAACACACGGAAACGTTGAATTCCAAACATTAAAGAAGGATGTATTTCAGGCTCTAATAAAAAATGAAAATGTTCGTGTTTTTGTTTTAGAAGGTGATTTTGGTGGCGCTCAGCAAATTAATCAGTTTATTTTAAACGGTACTGGCACAGCTGAAGAAGCGGTAAAAGCTTTGGATTATGGTATCTATAAAACGGAGCAAATGATTGATTTTGTTCAGTGGATGCATGATTATAACAAGACTGCCGATGAGAAAGATAAAATTTATTTTTATGGTAACGATATGCAACGCTATGATTATAGTAAAAAAGGGTTGCTAGACTATTACGAAGTGGTCAATAGTGAAAGTGCTAAGAAATACAAGGCACAACTAAAAGATGTAACGAATAACACGATGAGAGATTTATCAAATAGTCATCTAGAGGAGCTTGACAAAAATATTGATGCAATTATAAAGGATTTACAAACAAATAAAGATTCTTATGAAAAGCAATCATCGAAAGAAGTTTACTTATTTGCTGCTCAATATGCACAAATTATGAAGCAGCGAACGCAATTATTTTTAAATGATAGTAATTATATGAATCTTCGTGATGAATATTTAGCGAACAACTTACAATGGATTGTTGATTTTGAAGCGGCTCAAGGTCATGATAAAGTACTGATGTCTGCTCATAATGGGCATATAGAGAAAACTTCTGCAAATGTGGCAGGATACAAATCTATGGGCCAATACTTAGATGAAGTGTATAAAGATGCGTACTTTGCTATTGGGACTGACTTTGTTAACAATACGTTCCAGGCACAAAATGGGTCTGGTGAAAGAAAAGATTATACAATTGAGCATCACAACGCATTAATAGATGCTTTCAGCGAAGTGAAGGAAAATATTTTCTATGTAGACTTTAAAAAAGCTAGTGAATCTCAGGAGTTAGCTGACATCGTGGCAAAAAAACAACGAATGGGTAATATCGGCGATGATTTTAGCTTTTGGTACAAGTTTACACAGATGCTTTATACAATTAAAATGACACCTGCTGAGGCATATGATGGCATGATAATTGTTCAAGAGGCAACACCAACAAAAGTTATTGAATAACAAGGTAAGAAAGAGGCTAGGACATAACTGGTCAAAACTTAAAAAGCGCTAGAAATCAATTTTAGAAATATTGATTTCTAGCGCTTTTCATGTCCTAGATTCACGTATGATGTAGAAGTAGTGCTAAGGGATAATTCCTTGGCACTACTTCCTTCTTTATGAAATAACCAGTTATTGTGTATATAGGATTTTATCCGTGTTTGTCAGCGTTTTTACTACCTGCAGCGTGTATAAAATATTGCATGCTATGATACGTGCTTCTTTTTAAATTCCCTAATTTGTAATAAGGTTGTAGCAATTGTTAAACTTACTAAACCAATTGTACATTTCATGCGGCAAAACGCTCATATCCATTTCTTATCATCAATGGATACTTCTAATTGACTGGTCGTGCTCTTTCGATATTGGTGAGCATGGCTTGATTTAGATAAGAGTAACTTTTTTTCGTAAAAAAGAGGCGTGAAATTCGACTTTTTGGTCGAAAAGAACAAATTTATAACATTTTATCAATATTTGATCAATTAACGGAAAAATGTGATTTTTAAAATTTTATAGCTGATGGTATGGTTTTAACATAACTAGAAAAAAGTAAAGGAGAGTATTTCATGAAAAAAGAATGTCTGGTTAAAGGGGACTCTTTCGGGTAATGAACTAAAAGTGACTGTCAGATATTAAATTATAGTCCCTTCTTAACGGGGCTTATAATTTATATAGGAGGAACGGGACATATGAGCGGATTCTTTTCAATAATACCTATAACGGTTAATATTCTACCAATTCTTTTTGTTATATGGATTGTGATTACTTTGATTAAACTTCAACGTGAAAGTAATATGTTGTTAAAGGAAATATCTGAAAAGTTAAATAATGTTGATCGTAAGTCTAATAACCTGTAATGATAGTTGACTTTTATTTTTCTTCTACAAGTATTCATTTTTAAATATATATAGAAAAAAGAAAAGAGCATAAGGAAAAAGTGTCTACAAATGGTTAGGGGTTAGGTCTTCGCAGGCTTTGATACTAGAAAATAGCCAGAATTGGTGTTCTTCTGTTAATTACAATAGAACCTATTTACAGATTAACCTTCTATAAATAAGTATTAAAATACCTCGATTTTGTTAATGATAACAAAAGAGGAGGTGTGGAAACGATGGCACAAGAAATTCTTTGTGAAGTCAATAACTGTACATTTTGGAACGCTGGAAACAGATGTGGTGCAGAAAAAATCTATGTTGTAAGTCAAAAGGGACAGCAGGCATCTAATAGTGAAGAAACAGATTGTAAGACATTTAATCCTGAAACGCATTAAATTTTAAAGGGTAACCATTTATTTGGTTACCCTTTACCCATATCTTTATAAATAGACATCTATTTTTACCTTGTTAAATAAAAGCGCATGAGCATTTTTCACTTTTTCCTCTACATAATCTAATGAATACTGTCCATAGGAATCTGTTAAATCTCCAATTGCACGAGATAAATTATCAATAACGGGAATCAATGTTTCTAAGTGGGCAAGTTCTTCACCTTTATTCATTTCATCAGTAATTTCATGAGCAAGATGTTGAATCTTTCTTAGTCGCAATTTTTCAGATTGCATGGAATCCTCCTTATTGAACAAATAATGATGTCTAACTATATGCCTAGCACCTAATTTTCATGAATAAGATTTAAAAGTAGTTATTAGGACTGCTAAGGGCGTGAGCAATTCCCTTTATACCGACTTCAATTTTTTGGTCAGCAACATTCGAAACATTTAGTTTTAAAATTCGTTCTCGGTAAAATCCATCTAAATAATTACGATCAATTGTATCTAAGTAAATGTCCTGCTGTGCTAAATGCTGTATAAGCATATTTGTATTGACCTCCCTCGGCAATACGATATGACTATGCATGCAAATTTCTGTAGACGCTTGATATTTTTGTAAATAAGTTTTTATGGATTGTTGAAGTATATTGGCACGTATTGTATAGGCTTCGCTCACTTTCTTTTGGTAGCGTTCAAACATACCACTTTTTAAATATAGCTCTAGTGCAGCTTGTGAAATCATGGAACTATCAATATCTGTTGTATTTTTATGTTTCTGAAAACTATCAATGAATGCATTTGGTAATATAGCAAGCCCAATACGTAGGCCAGGGAACATAATTTTAGAGAAACTTTTTAAATATATAACATGCTCCGCAGTATCATCTGTAAATAATGGATCGTTTTTTGTGTTTTGATCGAAATCCGCTAAATAATCATCTTCAACGATATAAACATTATATTTATAGGCAAGCTTACGAATATCATCCTTCTCTTTTTTACTAAAGGAAGTACCTAGAGGATTGTGCAGGCGTGGCATTGTATAAAAAAACTTAATGTCATACTTCTGAAAAATAATTTCTAATTCTTCTAAATCTATGCCTTGTAATGTTCTTTTAATGCCCACTACTGGTATTTGATATGTTTTTAAATAATCCATGTATAGATGGTAGCTAGGCTGTTCTACTAGAATTGTTGTCCGATTATTAGGAAATGGCATAACACTTAACAAGCAGAGAGACTGCTGTACACCAGAAGTGATAAAGATATTATCTTCCTTTGTGAATATTTGATACGATTCTAACAATTTTTTTGCTTCTATAATTAGCGAAGGCAATCCTTTTGCTGTTCCGTATCGAAATAAGTCTGCTTGATATGTCTCAATAGCTTTATTAATACAATGCTGAAAATCCTTGTAGGGGAATGCATGCCAACTAGGTGATGATGTCGCAAAATCTATACAATTGTACTCTTGTGGCTTATCTGGGAGTTGATCGTCAACAACATAGTAACCACTTTTGGATAGAGCATATATAAGATGCTGATCTTCCAGTTTCCTTAAGGCGGTCAAAATGGTGCTTTTACTACAAGAAAATTCTTGTGATAAATTACGAATAGAGGGAAGCTTTGCTCCAGACTGTAGGGCACCTGTTTGTATTTGGTTCAATAGCTTGGAATAGATTAATTCATATTTAAGCATATATATCCTCCTACGCATCTGTATCGGTACAGATGTGTATTTTTTATATCGTGTGAGTCTTTACTTTTTATTACTATAGATTTACCGGCCGGAATGAAGAGAAGGAGTACATTATATGACAGTAAAAAGAAAGGCGTATTTAGCAGCAATTATTTATGCTTTTGTCATTGGGCTATCCTTTATGTTTGTTAAAGTAACATTGACAGTGGCAAGCCCTATCGATACACTGGCACATCGATTTACTATAGCACTTATTGGTATTGTCTTTTGTATAGTCATTACCCAGAATAAGTTAAAAATTAATAAACAAGATGTAGCCAAGATTCTACCTTTGGCCCTATTATATCCGACAGCATTTTTTACTTTTCAGGTGCTTGGACTCGCAAGAATTTCCTCCACAGAGGCAGGAATTATTCAAGCGACAATCCCTATTTTTACATTAGTGCTTGCAAGTGTACTTTTAAGGGAAAAAGCTACACGTGAACAACTTATTTTCATTAGTTTATCAGTATTTGGTGTTATCTATATGCTTTTTATGAACAATGGAAGTGCTAGCAAAGGAAATTTAATCGGTAGTGGATTTATATTACTGTCAGCTTGTGCAGCTTCGTTGTATAACGTTTTAGCGAGAAAACTTACAAAACAATATTCATTACTGACATTAACATACGTAATGACATTATGTGGGTTTGTTATTTTTAATGGAGTAGCAATTGGAAATCACTTAATAAATGGTACGCTTCTTCAATTTTTCAAACCATTTGTTCATGTAGATTTTGTTATGGCTATTTTATATTTAGGTATTCTATCCTCCCTCGTTACTTCCTACTTGTCAAATTACACTTTATCTATATTGGAAGCTTCCAAAATGAGTGTTTTTAGTAATTTTGCTACGCTTATTACAATACTGGCGGGCGTTATTTTCTTACAGGAAACATTTCATTTCTATCATTTGATTGGTGGGCTAGTCATTATTATTGGCGTAATAGGAACCAATTATTTTGGGCATAGGAGGGTGGCACAATGAGTAAATATATTCTTTTACTTTTAATAAGCTGTATTTGGGGTTCTCAATTTTTCTTCGTAGCACTAGTAACGAATGATGTTGGAGCAGTTACCCTATCTTTGCTAAAAGCAATTATTGGTGCTCTATGCTTATCCTTCATTAGCTTATTTTTTAAAAGAGAAAAAAGCCCGACCGATTTCAAATTGTATGTTGGAATTGCTTTTTTTGAAGTAGTGTTACCCTTTATCCTTATCGCTCAAGGACAAAGGTATGTATCGAGCAGTATTGCATCTATGCTTATAGCGACAGTACCAATCATCACTTTAATTCTTTTCGTTATTTTCTTTAAAAAGAAAGTAAGTCAGTTTCAATTTCTCAGTATTTTTTTGGGCTTTTTAGGAATGGTTATTCTATCATGGCCGACACAAGCAACTAGCGGCTCAGGGACAGTGTTTGGAAATGCGCTCCTTTTATTGGCAGCGATTAGTTTTGCACTGTCATTAATTTTAATGGAAAAATTAGATGGTGGTTCGCCAGTTATTCATATGCGAAATGTGTTATGGATTGCTTCAATTATGTTGTTACCATTAGCCTTTATCTTTGAACGACCATTACATTTGGATATAGATAGGCTACAAATAGCCTCGATTGTTATTTTAGGTATTTTTCACGCGGGGATTGTTTACATGCTATATAACCTATTAATTAAAAAAGAGGGAGCATTATTTGCTTCCTTTAGTAATTACATTGTTCCTGTAGTTGGTGTACTAATGGGGTACTTTATTTTAAACGAATCATTAGCATTGCAGCATATAATAGGGATATTTATTATTCTTTGTGCGCTTTTGTTATCCAATAAACATGCATTCAAAAGTGACTAGGCAAGGGAAGAAAGGTTGGGCTTTTATTAAGATCCAGAAAAACCCCACCTCTTAGATGATAGCTTCTAAGAGGTGGGGTTTCTATTTTTTAGGCAATGCAATAATAAAAGTTGTTCCTTTATTTGGTTCGCTCTGTACTGAGATAGTGCCGTTATGAGCTTGAACGAGTTTATAAACAATCGCCATGCCCAGTCCGGTACCTTCAGAAGAAGATTCTGTTGTAGTTCCACGATAATATTGTTGGAATATATTCTCCATCATGTGTTGAGACATTCCTACTCCATTATCCACAATGTGGATTTCTACATGCTCAGCCTTATCAAAAATCTGTGTATAAATATTTGTGTTAGGTGGATTGTGGATAATGGAATTCATAAGAATGTTTTGTAATATGCGTTGCATGAATTTAGTGTCAAAATCTATATTCATAACAGATATATCAGTTTCAAAATGTAATATATAGTCATTGGCCTGTGGATTGTTGCTTATAGTAGCAACGATTCTTTTTGTAAAATCCACAATATCCTGCTTGGTTTTATGTAAGGGTAACTGACCGTCTGTATTATTAAACTGAATGACGAGACTTAAATCTTGAATAAGTTCCTCCATGTGCTTGCCTTTATCTGCAATTTCTTGAATGAATGAACGAGCTTCCTCCTTAGACCAATCGTATTGTTCGTTTAATAATAGAGTAGAGTAGCCTGTTATATACGTTAATGGCGTTTTTAAATCATGCGAAATACCAGCAATCCATTCTTGTTTTGCTTGTTCAACCTTTTCGCGTTCTGTTTCAGCGGCTTTTAATTTTCCTGATAAAGATTGTAGGTGTTGAAGTACCTCTTGATATAACATATAACGCATGCGGAGCTTCCCTTTACGGGTATAGATTTTAGAAAGTCCAGCAGGCTGTGTGTAGTTTTCTTGTGATAGCTGATGAATCCAAGACATGATAAATCCAAGAGGACCCCCAAAATACCAACCAAATACAGCGATACAAACAATAGTGCTGAATCCGAAAATCCATGCGACTAGTAGACTCTGATAAGCTTCACTAACAGATTTTTTAAAGAGAGGAAGAATACCTTCGAGTCCGATAACAATACAAATTCCACTTAAAAGCATCCACAGAATAATCCCCAGCGCAAGATGTAACGTAAATCGAGTGTTTATTCGCATAGAGAACCCTCTTTTGGCGGAATGAATTTATACCCAATGCCCCTTAAATTCACAATGATTTTTGGTTTACGCGTATCATCCCCAAGTTTTTTCCTTAGCTTTGAAATATGAATCGTGACGGTTTTCTCCTCGCCATATACATCATTTCCCCACACGAATTCATAGAGCTGTGAAGTTGTGAAAATGCGATTTGGATTTTTACAAAAGAAATGTAGTAGCTCTAATTCTTTAGCTGTACACTCGACAAGTTGATTGTTAACGATTAATGTTGCAGATTCAGGATTAAGAGCAAAATAACCGAAATCAAATTTTGTACTCTGCTGTTGCTGAGAATTCCCATACATTTTTTGACGTCGAAGGATGACCTTTATCCGAGCGACAACTTCTAAAGGATTAAAAGGTTTTGTAATATAATCATCTCCGCCAATACCCAATCCCGTTAATTTATCAAAATCAGTAGAGCGAGCACTGACAAAAATAATGGGTGTATTTGTATGCTTGCGTATTTCTGTGCAAAGCTCAAAGCCGCTTATATCTGGTAGCATTATATCGAGCAAAATAATATCGTAATGGTTTTCTTTTACAAGCTGTAGTGTTCCTTTGCCTGTTGAAGCAGTATCAATATTGATAAAGTTTTCTTTCCGTAACGTAATTTCTAATAATTTTAATATACCAATCTCATCATCTACGATTAGGATTTTTTCAGTAGTTTCCATTTTTATCCCTCATTTCAATTTCATCATAACAGCTTCTGATCCTTATATCTTTACTATCTTGAAAAATTACTGTCATTTTCCATCGAGTTTACTTTGTTTTTACTTTCACTTATTAAGCTTAATGTAACGAATTCAAAATGGTAAGGAGCACATAACATGGAAACCGTTATTCAACTACATCACTTAAGTAAGAGCTTTAAAGGAGTCGAAACCGTCTCGAACGTCAATATGAACGTTAAGAAGGGAGAGATTTATGGGTTTTTAGGTCCGAATGGAGCTGGAAAAACGACGATTATGAAAATGATTTTAAATTTAGTAAAACCAACTTCAGGTGATATTAAAATATGTAATCAATCCATTTCTACAACTTCCTATCAATACTTGAGCAAAATAGGCAGTATTATCGAGTACCCAGAATTTTACGAAAGGCTGTCAGCAAAGGAAAATTTAGAGCTTCACTGCGAGTATGTTGGTGTTTATGAAAAAGGAGCTGTAAAAGAGGCACTAGATATTGTAGGTCTGGATGGAGTGGAAAATAAAAAAATACATGAATTTTCGCTAGGGATGAAGCAAAGATTAGGTATCGCACGGGCAATTGTTACGAAACCAGAGATTCTAATTCTTGATGAGCCGATTAATGGTCTTGATCCAATTGGCATTAAAGATATTCGGGAGCTTTTAATGCTTTTAAAAGAAGAGCATGGAATCACTATTTTAATATCAAGCCATATCGTGTCAGAAGTAGAATCAATAGCAGATACAATTGGCATTCTTCATCATGGTCAATTATTGAAAGAGGTAAGGATGGACGATATTCGAAAAGAGAACATGGAGTATCTGGAGATTAAAATAGACGATGCAAAAAAAGCGATTCACGTGCTAGAGAACAAGTTAGGAATTCGAAAATATGAAATTGTCAATCAGCATTGTCTTCGAATTTTTGAACATGATATTTCTCAATCTCAAATTAATAAAGAACTTATATTAAATAACATTGCTGTTAATGGCATTGAAAAACAGCAACAACATTTAGAAGAGTATTTCTTAAATCTTATTAATGGAGGGAATCAAATTGCTTAAACTATTAAGACTTGAATGGAAAAAGAATAGTATGTCTAGCTATTTTAAAGGCTTAATCATTTGTATTATTGGAATCTTTGCGGCAGTTGCACTTATGGCTGTTGGTTCTGGAGATGAAAAGATGTTTCTAGATTATACAGATTTTATGTCTTTAACAAATATTTTAATTCGCATTGTGTTTATCATTTTTGCGAGTGTGATTTTATCTCGTTTAGTTATTGATGAATACAAAAATAAGACGGTTCAATTATTATTTACGTATCCATTAAAAAGGAAAAAAATTATTCTTGCTAAACTGTCTCTAGTTTTCGGATTTTGTTTCTTCAGCATTATGATTGCGACCCTAATGATTAATATCGCTGTTTATTTTTTAAATCCAATGATGAACTTGTTTGAAACTCCTGCTGAGATACAGGAGATGGTAGCTACTATACCGTCTACTGTTATCAATGCATTTATGATGGCTGGCGTAAGCCTAATTCCTTTGTACTTTGGTATGCGAAAAAAATCAACAGCTGCGACAATTACATCTGCTGTTCTAATCGGATTTTTGATTAATGCAACGGTTTCAAATGGGGATACATCTACAAGTTTATCTCAATTTATCATTGTCCCAACAACAATGTGTCTAGTAGGGCTTATTATCGGCTATCTGTCCTATTATAAAGTCGACAAAGTAGATTTAACCTAAAAATGAGAAATGAGGATGTAAAGTGAAAAAATCAATCATAGCATTAATATTCGTTATTGCGATAGGAGGAATATTCTTCACCCTTAATATCAATGGAGAAAAGAGCATCACTGAAGAACAGTCCTTTGATGTTAAGGAAATTGAAGAACTAGAATTAGACATTGAGTCTTGGGATATAGCATTAGAAAATACAGAATCTAAAAAACTAACAATAGAAATTGAAGGTAAACAACAAGAAAAGCAAGAAAACAATCCTGTTGAAATTAAGAAAGATGGAAATAAATTAAAGGTACTTCAACAAGACGCTAAAGAAGGAGTTATGAAAAATTTTAGCTTTGGAAAAAAAGGTACTATTCACATTTCTGTTCCTAAAAATGCTGTGAACAAAATTGCATTAAAAAACAGTTATGGTGATATCAAAATTAACAACATTGAAACAAAAGAACTATCGGTTTCAACGGATTCTGGCGCTAAAACCATTAAGGGGTTATCGGCTGATAAAGGGACAATCACTTCAAAAGATGGTGAATTGAGCATTGTAGACAGTACTTTAAACGAATTAACAATAGCCGCTACAAACGGTGATAGCTATATGACTAGAGTCAACAGTCCGAAAACGAAAATTACTTCGACTAGCGGTGAAGTTTTTATGAAAGAAGTTATCGAAGGAAAAGCATTATTTGTAGAAACTGCTTCAGGAGACATTACAATAGCATACAAAGAGGCACCAAAATCATTAGAGCTTAAAGCGAACAGTGAATCATCAGATATAAGCGTGAATTTAGAAGGCTATCAGAAAGAAGAACAAACGGATACATTAAAGAAAGGTAAGATTGGCGAAGCGTCGAATAAATTGGAACTAATTAGTAAAGGAGGTATAATAACTGTAAAATAAAAACTTACAACCTGTGAGGTTAATGAATAATGTTAAGACGAGAACTTGTTTCAAAAGTAGCGGATAATATTTTAGATTTACAACTTCACCATCCCATTAGAGTAGCGATTAGTGGAATAACAGCTTCAGGGAAAACGACTCTTTCCAATGAACTTGCTGAAGAGCTTCGTCGAAGAAAAAAGGAAGTAATACGAACAAGCATTGACAATTTTCATAATCCAAGAGCGATTCGCTATAGACAAGGAAAGGATTCAGCAATCGGTTATTATGAAGATGCACACGATTATCAAGCATTTAAGGAAAAACTGCTAATTCCTTTAGGGGAGAATGGAAGTCGTCAGTATCAGACAATTTCATTAGATTTAGAAAAAGATGAATATGTAAACCTTGAACAACAACTTGCAAATGACGATACCATTTTCATTGTTGATGGAACATTCCTATTAAAAAAGGAACTAGTTCACTTTTTTGATTATAAAATTTTTGTTCAAACAGATTATGAGATAGCTAGAGAAAGGGGAGCCAAACGGGAGACGAGTGCATTCGGAGGCTATGAAAAAGCAGAGGAAATGTTTTTGAACAGGTATCACGCAGCATCGAGTCTTTATTTAAAGGAGCATAACCCCCAAGGAAATGCAGATATTGTGATTAATAACAATGATGTAGGTTCTCCATATTTTCTCTAGGAGGTTTATATGGTTAAACATATTTATGTTATTAGACATTGCGAAGCTCAAGGACAATCATCGGATGCTTCTTTAACAGAACAGGGCTTTCAACAAGCTGAAGTTTTAGCCGAGCTTTTCACTAACAAAAAAATTGATCGAATTATTGCGAGTCCTTTTTTACGTGCAATTCAAACAATAAAACCGCTAAGTACGAGGGAAAATATAAAAATTGAAATTGACGAACGCCTTTCGGAACGCATTTTAAGCGCTAGAAATTTATCAGATTGGTATGAAAAGCTGCAAGCAACATTCATCGATATGGAATTAAAATTTGATGGTGGAGAGTCAAGTAAAGAAGCGATGGAACGTATCGTTAATGTTGTCGAGGGAATTTTCCTAAGTGACGCCGAACGTACAATTGTCGTTAGTCATGGAAATATAATGACCTTACTTTTGAAACATTATAATAGTGATGTTGACTTTCAATTTTGGACTCATCTAAGTAATCCAGATGTTTACCGGCTAAGCGTTAAAGATCATGAAGTAACTCTAGAACGTATATGGGAATGATAGAAATTTTTTTCTGTAAATGTATTCAGTGATAAAAAGAAACGGTAGTGAGGGAGAAAGATGGATAGGTTATTGCAAGAGATCGTTACTTGGGCCGACAAGGAAGATAAACCAATCGTCATTGGTATTTCAGGACATGGTGCGGCAGGAAAAACAACGTTTGCTAATAAGCTTATTGACTGTTTTAACCAAAGTGAAGTGAATTATATTAATACAGACCCGTATATTGTTAGTTCGGATATACGCAAGCATACAATTATCAATTATACCTTTCGAAACGCACAGCATCAGTTTAAAATGACCGCTTGCCATCCAGCAGCACATCATTTACCCTCTTTGGAAAGAGATATTCAGATGGTTAGAGAAGGTCTGGATTTTTTGACAATTGATACGCATTATATGAAAAGTGCGTTAATTTCTTCAAAAACTAAAGTAACCATTGTTGAGGGAATGAGTGTAGCATTTATTAATCCGAAGTTATTTGATTTAAAAATATATTTTTATACAGATGGTGAGACTGAATTAAAGAGAAGGTCGGGCCGTGATGTACTTGAAAGGGGAACTGATATCAATTATTTAATGAAGTCGCATGACGAACGTAGAATTCAATATGAATTGTTTATGCATTCGTATAGCCAGCATTTTGATATCGTTTTTAATACCTCTGATGAAGTAGAATGTCTAGAAAAAAATACATTTGAATTTAACTACAGATAATGGCTACAAACTTCACTAACTTTAAGAGCCTTCATGGTATTTGACAGAAGGCTCATTTAATATTGAAACCTCACTCGGACAGTCGCAGTAATAGTAATTTGACCTTGTTCAATAGGAGTAGAAATGGAGGAATCAACCGTCCCCATTGATCTATATAGGACAGGTCCAATTTCATGTTCCTCAATGATTTCAATTGGCTGGGGTTGGATGGGCAAATGCATCGTCTCGGCAATTGTTTTGGCTTTCATTTGGGCATTGTGAAGAGCTAAACTTAGTGCTTGCTGGTAATATGCATCCATATTGTCAATGTTAAATTGGATAGAGGAAATGCGATTTGCACCGTTTTGCACAGCTGTATCAATGACCACATCAACCTGATTAGGGTCAGTTACTTTAACTGTAATGGCATTTGTTACTTCATAGCCGTTAAAAATTTGTTTTCCGTTCTCAAATTCATAAAGAGGTGAAATATTGTAGCCTGACGTTTGAATATGTTCTCTTGGAATATGGAGATCTAAAATGGATTGAATGACACGATTCATAGTCATCGCATTTTCCTGCTGTGCATCTTGTACATTTTTCCCTTGCTTTCTTACTTCTATTTGAAGCTGGGCATAGCTTGCTTTAGCCATTACCTTCCCGTTTCCAGTGACAACTATGACACGCGGTACATGGGGAGTTTGCTGACTGATATTTGCATAATACATAGAATACCACCTTTCGAAAGGCTCATACTATGCTTGTAAAATCGTTCAATATGAATTTTATAATGAAGAAAAAGCGTCTTTTAATGCTTTGACGCTTTATTTATGTCCAAAAATATCTGTTATACCATTTTTAATAATGCCTCTACGCCAGTCATTCCTTCAGTAATACCAAGTTGATGCGCTTCATATGTCACGGATTCTAATGGAGCTGTCAATAGCTCATCAATTGTTTTCACACCAACTGCTCGACCAGCGATAATCTTCCGGTCTGCTAAGCGATCATTTAATAGACCAACATCTAAAGCCCCACACATAATGTAGCCCGTATCATTTGAAATTGTCAGCAGAGTTGTTTTTGGCAATTGAACAACTACTGCAGTGAAAAAATGGCCTTTAATCATAATAGGCTCAATTATCACCATCCGAAATCACTCCTTTTCTCTATATACATATGGCGATAGATAAAAAGGTGTTCGACATTTTTACTAAAAATTATTTGTCACCAAAAACGAACGGAGCAATGTATTTTTCTCGATCGTGCCTTTTAAAATCTTTATAAATGATGTCACAACTGATCATGTGAATTCGTTATAAGGGAAAAAGGAGGAGTTATGATGAAGAATATTGTTATTGTTGGTGGGGGTTATGCAGGAATAAATTTATTAGAGGGATTGAAAAAGGAGTTCCAAGGACAAATCGGTAAATCAATAAGGGTCATTTTAATTGATAAAAATAGTTATCATTTTAAAAAAGTATTACTTGTTCGGGCTGCGATAAGGGATATAAATTTGAAAATACCTTTTAGCGAATACTGTCAGAGCGGAATCGAATTTATTCAAGGGGAAGCATTAGCTCTTCAGAAGCAAAATCAACAAATTACTATTAAGATGGAAAACGAGAAAACTATAAATTTACATTATGATTACTTGGTGCTGGCATTTGGAAGTGTAATTAGAGAGATATCTAAAGGTTTTGGAGGAATCACTTTAAAAGATAAGCAGAGCGCCATAGAAATAAAAAAACAACTATTGTCACTGATGGAATCATTTAAAGCCTTGGAAAAATCACAACAAAACCAAAGTTTATTTAAGGTAGCTGTTGTAGGTGGAGGAATCGCAGGTATTGAAACAGCTGCTGAAATTGCCGTGTGGTCTAAAGAAAAGTTGGCAGAAGCAGGTGTTAATCCAAGTTTAGTGGAAGTTTTACTTTTTGATGCAAAGGATCGACTTTTACCAGAAGCACCTGTGAAAGTAAGTGAAAAACTCGTCAGCCATCTTAAAAATATTGGAGTAGTCGTCAAAAATAAAACAAGGATTTCTCACTGTACAGAAGGTCAGATATTTACTAATGATGGTCAAAAATATTCTGTAGGAACTTGTATCTTTAATCCTGGGGTAGAAGCAAATCCAATCATTTCTAGATTAGGTTTACCTATCTCAGAAGAACATCGAATTATTGTTAATCATTCCTATCAGGTTAAAGATGAGGAGCATATTTATTCCATTGGTGATTGCGCATTAGTAGTAGATTATAAAAATAATCATCCAGATGGTATGACATGTAAAGAAGCTATTCCACAAGCGACAAGGCTAAGTAAAATATTGAAGGCATCAATAAGCCAAACACCAGTGAACATATTACACGAATCATATCCCGTAAAATTCTTTTGTATTAGTTTAGGACCAAATAACGGGTTTATGTGGACACAAAAATGGGGGCTTGATTTTACGATAACTGGAAAAATAGGTGCAAGAATAAGAAACTACACTTGGGAATTAGCAAGTCTTCAAAAATAAACAGCTTAAGAGGTGAGCAATGGATAATGAGTTAATAAGTCAGTTGTATAAAGAGTATAAATCACTGCTTTTTTCAATTGCCTATCGCATGACAGGTAGTGCATCAGATGCCGAGGATATCGTACAGGATGTATTTGCACAGATAGGGAAAACCGGAGTAAATCATATGGACAATATAAAAGCTCTTTTATGCAAAATGGTGACGAATCGTTGCTTGGATTTGTTAAAGTCTTCAAGGAAAAAAAGAGAATTATATACGGGAACATGGCTGCCTGAACCCCTAGCATTACATGAGGATGATCCTTTGTTTACTATTTTAAATGATACGAGTATTTCACTGGCAATTATGATTTTGTTTGAGGAACTAAATCCAATTGAGCGAGCTATTTTTATTCTGAGAGAAGTTTTTGAGTATGAGTATCCAACAATTGCTGAAATTGTTGAAAAAAGTGAGGCAAATTGTAGGAAAATTTTAAGTAGAATTAAAAAGAAATTACCTGAGCTAGTGAGAAAAAATAGTATTGTTAAAAACAAGTTGGAAATAAAAAATATAGTGACTGTTTTCATGTCTGCTTTTCAACAAGGAAAGGTCAATGAGCTTGTTCATATTTTAAAAGAAGATGTTGTCTATTATGCAGATGGTGGAGGAAAGGCTACAGCTGCATTACATCCTATTTACGGTCGTGAAAAAGTTTTCCGTTTATTATCTGCTCTTTTCCGTAATTTTGAAAATAATGAAGAAAATTATCAATTAGAATTGATGAATATTAATGGTATAACTGGCTTAGCATTAATATTCGAAAATAAAATTCAGGCAGTAATTGGCTTCGAAGTTGAGCATGGACAAATCGAAGCAATTTATTATATGGTAAACCCTGAAAAATTAAGATATGTTGCTGAAAATTGATTTATACGATTAAAAGAATCAACTCGTTACATAAGAGTTGATTCTTCTTTTAATTTATTTTGTATAAGAAAGCATAGCTGGTTGCTTGAAATTTTTTAATGCAACTGTTGCCTCATTTTTAGTTGTATACTCGAACATACGATAAGTATTTTGTTCAAAAACTGTAATAATCCACATAATGAAAAATCCCCTTTGTTGGTTTTTTGTACTATAACAACTGGCGAAAAAACGAATCACTCCTCTTGTTGTTATATATCAGTTGTGTCTTTTATTTTACATCAATCAGTGAAAAAATAAAGTACTATGTGAGTGTTTTCACATTTCGTTCAAAATATAACAGGGAATTTATAAAATTTTTATGCATTTTAAAAGGAGAAAACAGCCAAACCTTCATAAGTATAATTCATTGCAATTCGTAAATAGTAAGTTGACGGAGTTATGTGAATTTGAACTTGGGAGGTGATGCTTATGACACGTAAATATGTATTGGTTTTATCCCTTTGTTTTTTAATCATATCGGTATTTTTTACAGAGCTGACAACCTATGCGGATAAAGGTCGACCTTATTATGAGGAGACGGGAGAAGTTGTGTGGGACATTGACACAAAAGACAAAATAATTGCTCTAACCTTCGACGATGGACCTCATCCCAAATATACGGCAGCTATTTTAGATGTATTGGCAAAGTATGATGCAAAGGCGACGTTTTTTATTATTGGTAAAAATGCAGAAAAATATCCAGACCTTGTTTTACGATCTTATTCTGAAGGGCATGAGCTGGCCAATCATACGTATTCACATCCGTTTAAAGCTTCTATAGCTGAATTACAGGCACAACTGCGTAAGACAAAGGAAATAATTTATAGTATTACTGGATTTGCACCAGTTTTGTTTCGTCCTGTAGGTGGTAACTATAATGATCAAATGATTAATGCCGCTGTTAAGGATGGATACAAAGTAGTTATGTGGTCTTGGCATCAGGATACTCAAGATTGGAAACAGCCGGGGGTTAACAAAATTGTCCAAAAAGTGATGAAGGGGTCAAAGCCTGGAGATGTTATTTTGTTCCATGATGGAGGCGGAGATCGTACGCAGACCATTAAGGCATTGGAAGAAATCTTACCAGAACTGAAAAAACAAGGTTATACATTTGTCACAATATCCGAGTTGATTAAAAGCAAACAGCAACAAGAGCAAGTGCAATAAGGAAAATAAGCCATCTCATCAGATTGAAATGGCTTATTTTTTTCCCAATGACAGTAAGTCTGTCATCGCGCAGCGGATAGTATAATTAGTCATTTCAATATTACCAAAATAATAGTGGTGCTAGTGCAATACCGGCAACAAATCCAAATGCTATTCCAATACCAAAACCTGCACCTGATCCTCCCCAACCCCAGTAACCTAAACCATAACCGCCAAATCTTCTATCAGGTAGAATCCACACCTGTCTTCTATCCACCCTAGTTATTTCTCCATAATGTACTCTGCCACTTGTTTCTGTTATTCTTACACGTTTACCATGATATTTGCAGCAAAGATTATAAGTATCAGCTGGATTCACAAACTATCCCTCCTTTCGACTTCCTTACAAGCTAATATATGCGGTTGCAATCATTATCACTAGCCGATTGACTACTTTAGCATAAGCTATAGTAAGGAGGGAATGTATGTCAGTAATACCAACAGATGAGTGGCTCAATGAATTAATAGCTAGTCAAAAACTTAAAAACAGTGAAAATCTTGAAGTCTTACAACGCTCTACTCTTTGCGCTCGTTTAGGAGAGATTTTTATTGGTGGATCTCCAGATGAAATACAATTTGAACTACAGCAACATGGACTTTTTCAATCCCATGAAAAAATAGACATTAACAAATTAAAGAAACAAAACGTTTGGGAAGAAGTACAGAAGGAATTTATATATTTAAAGGAGAAATGGAGCGGTCCAAATATACCAATCTATATCTTCCCGATAACGCAGGAGCAAATTATTACTAATAAAAACGGTGTTGCCTATCCGAATGCTATGTTTTTATATATTGGAGAGCTTGAAAAGCAGGAACTCAAAGCATTATTTGCACATGAGTATAATCATGTTTGTCGTCTGCAATATTTAAATAAATCTCTAGACGAAGTGACTCTGTTAGATTCTCTAATTTTAGAGGGTATAGCAGAATGTGCAGTTGAGGAGATTTACGGTGATAAATGGTTAGCACCATGGTTGAGGTACTATTCATTTGATAAGTTGCTAGAAATTTGGAAGGGGCATATTTTGTCTCAAATCAATATTCAAGGATTAAACAATCATGGTGAGTTTCTATATGGTGGAAAGCTTCCTCAATGGATAGGGTATTGCATTGGTTATGAAATAGTAAGGACCTATATAAAAAATCATTCATCAAATAATCTGCATGTAAAAAGTTCAGAGGAAATACTTGCTGGCTCTGATTTTTCATTATAATCAATACTTATGTAAAGATTCACCGCTGAAGAAGTGGATGACTTTATTGAAATGTATGTAATGAGAATAAGTTGATTGGAGTGGAGACTGGGCGACTCCTTGGGGAACAGCGAAAAGAGGAACGAAGGCTAAAACCATCACATCCTGTGATAACGCCTTCGTGACCAACATCGTGTTGGCCCGAGACCCTGCAGCGAAGCGAAGCGGCTAATCGGACGCCCCCAGGAAGCTTTGCTCTGTGCGAAAGCGAAGCGACAGCAACAAAGCGCCCAGTCGGAACGGAAATCAACCCCACGTTATATTGATGAGCCTTAATTTTTAAAATTTGATACAAGCCCTTCAATAACATTGACACAAATTTTCCGCTACAATATAAGGAAGGGGTGATTGTCATGTCAAATGAACTTAAAAATGTATTACCACCAGTTATTGATTTGTCAACGAAGGTGCTAATTGTCGGCTCAATGCCAGGAAAGCAATCATTAGAGAAGCAGCAATATTATGGTAACCCACGCAATCACTTTTGGCCGATTATTGGGGAAATATTAGGGATGGATGTACCTGAGGATTATGGACAAAGATTAAAATTGCTAAAGAACCATCATATCGGTCTCTGGGTAACTAAACTGTTACAACAAATTTAAACCAAACTATACAAACCTGTATAGAAGCATAGATTTATAACAGAATACCCTTCGTATCAAGCGATTGGTGCGAACTCCACGTTAATTGCTTTTAACTCCTAAAGTCTTGTGACCAAAGCGGAGCTGGAAACGGCAGACGTAACGGTGCGAAAGCAGAAAAAACAACAAGGATAGCATAAGCTGAAAAAAATTACTCAGTGTCCGTAAAGGATCATCGTGACAACGGAAAACGGTAGCGCTAAGTGCTTTGGCAATGGATGTTTAGCAGCGAACTCCTAAATCTCTCATGAGACAAGGAAGACGTTCAACGACTATCTCCTTGAGGGAGAG
>NZ_JBNNTL010000018.1:0-77034 GCF_050278745.1 Lysinibacillus sp. NPDC094403
CGTAGCGTCAGCAACAAATGTTTTCTGTGCGAAAGCGTAGCGTCAGCAACAAATGTTTTCTGTGCGAAAGCGTAGCGTCAGCAACAAATGTTTTCATGTAGCGAAAGCAAAGCGACAGCTACAAATGTTTTCATGTAGCGAAAGCAAAGCGACAGCTACAAAGCGCCAAGCCGGAACGGAAATCAACCCGTCGTTTTGCCATTGAACTATACTTGATTTAATAAGACACCTTAATTTCATTGACATATTAGTTTTTCAACATTGTGAAGGCTGAGTTATAGAAATTAATATAATTGTGTATGCATGGATTAATTTTAGAGTGTTATGATAGGTGAGTATAAATTGCTATGAGAGGAGAGTTTTGGATTGTTTATTCGATTAACAAAAGAACAACAAGAAACAATAATAGCTGATATTCAACGATTTTTCTATAATAATCGAGATGAGGATATTACAGAATTCGAAGCAGAAAGAGTATTAGATTTTATAAAGGAAAATATTGCTCCGCATATTTATAATGCGGCTATCTCGGATGCAAAATATGTTGTAGAAAGACAATATGCATCGATTGAGGATGAACTTGCAGCATTAGAAAGACCGATTAAAATAAAATAATTTTATTCGAATCAAATAATTGGAAATTTTTGTGATTATATGATATTTTTATCTTGGATTAAAGATAATTTAATTCAAAGTAAAAAATAATGATTTTAATTAACCATCAATGCATTGAATAAAGGAATGGATTCCTGTACAACATGGTTAGGGAAACCGCTTTTAAATTCAAATGAATGATTCGGTCACAATTTGAGGGATGAATGAAGGAGGAGTATATGTTGAAAATTGGGGTTATTTTAGGAAGTACACGTGAGGGACGTTTAAGTCCACAAGTTGGAGAATGGGTAAAGGCAGTAGCTGAAAAACGCGGTGATGCAGAGTATGAAATAATTGATATCGCTGATTTTAAATTACCACTTCTAGGTGAGCCAGGAGGAGATACTTCTGGAGTAGCTGCTTGGTCAGAAAAGGTAGCTGCCTGTGATGGTTTTGTATTTATCGCTGCAGAATATAACCATTCCATTACGGGTGCATTAAAAAATGCGTTAGATTATTTACGTAACGAATGGAATAATAAAGCAGCAGGTATTGTTTCTTACGGTTCTGTTGGTGGTGCAAGAGCAGCTGAACATTTACGTGGTATTCTTGGTGAATTATTAGTAGCAGATGTTCGCGTACATCCTGCTTTATCATTATTTACAGACTTCGAAAACGGCGTGATTAAACCAAAGGATGTACAAACAGATTCAGTAAATCAAATGTTAGATCAACTGATCCCTTGGGCAACAGCATTGAAAACAATTCGATAAGAGTTTTAAGCAGTATGTACAGTAAATTGTGCATATTGCTTTTTTTATGGAAAAACGTTTTAGAATTACTTAGGTTTTTTTATGAGCTTTGTCTCAGCTTCGATGCTTTGAATTTATGAAACTTTTCAAGTGGAAATTCGTATCCATTAATGTGAGTGAATTGGATATTAGAGAAGAAAGATTGGAGTGTAATGTGTGATACAAAGGGACAGCTTTAAAAAGGAAAGGAAAAGAAAAGCATATGAAAATTATTACTGTTCATCATTATGATGCGTTTAGTGTGATACCTAATATGGGGAATCCAGCGGGTGTCGTCGTAGAGGGAGATCAATATAGTGAAATAGAAATGCAAGCGATTGCTAAGCAAGTAGGCTTTAATGAAACAGCTTTTGCGCTAAAATCGGAAAAAGCAGATTTACGTATACGTTATTTCACGCCAGGCCATGAGGTAAATTTATGTGGGCATGCTACGATGGCAACGATTTATGCACTAAAAACAAAAGGAATACTAGTAGATAAGCCAAAAATAACTATTGAGACAAAAGCAGGAATTCTTCCGATTGAAATAAAAGAACAAAAAGCAGGGGAAATTTACATTACTATGCAACATGCAGAGCCTCAGTTTAAAGAATTTAATGGTTCAAAAGCTAAGCTTGCACAATCAATAGGGCTAACAGAGGAAGCGATACACCCTGAATTACCGATAGTATATGGAAGTACAGGAATTTGGACATTGCTAATCCCTATTAAAAATTTAACATATTTTAGTAAAATGACACCGCAATCTGCAGATTTTCCAGCTATCCTAGAAGAAATGCCGAAAGCATCCTTGCATCCTTTTTGCTTAGAGGCATTTGATAATAATGCTGATATGCATGCAAGGCATTTTTCATCTCCTTACTCGGGGACAATTGAAGATATTGCTACAGGTACTGCCTCTGGTGTTATGGGAGCGTATTTTGCAAAGTATATTCAACGACAAGCACAATTACCGAAAACGCTAATCGTCGAACAAGGTCAGGAACTTGGCAAGGATGGACGTGTCCTTGTTCATGTGAATAGTGATGAGGGGAACTTGAATATATCGATCACGGGAACTGCTGTGCATGTGAAGGAACTAAAGGTGCAAATATAATAAGAAGGGCCGCTTAAAGTATTTTCATCACTTAAAAAGCGGCCATTTTTTCTGAAATGTCATCCATTCCATTAATGTTTTATTTCTTCAATAACTTTTTCTTTTAAATCTGCATCCATTGAGGAAAGTTTAACATTATTAGTGAGACGTTCTTTCAATTCTCTATCTGTCATAATACCACGTTCTTCTAGAATTTGAACAAGTAAATCTAACGTCATTAAATTTTTAATTTCTGCTGCTTTTGTATCCAATTTAAATGCCTCCAAAGTATAGTATTTCTACCTCTTTAGTGTACTCCTTTTTTAGAAGGACGGCGTAAAATGGTCAAAACAAAGCAAAAATATTTCGTGTCCCGGAATATATTGAATGATTCTAGCAGTAGTGGAAGACAAGTAATAGCTAGAAATTAGCGACAAATAATTGTAAATGCAATAAAGTAATAAATAATTTCTATTTCAAAAAACTCCTAACAATAGGAGTTTATTTTTCATTATCTATTTAAACCGGTATGTATTTTTGTTAATTAGGAGCTTACTCTCCGTTGATAGAACTTTGTTTTCCGCCGCTAAAGCTATCCACTTCGCCGCTAAAAGTGCTATTTCCGCCGCTAAAGCCGTCCACTTCGCCGCTAAAAGTGCTATTTCCGCCGCTAAAGCCGTCCACTTCGCCGCCAAAACTGCTATTTCCGCCGCTAAAGCCGAAACGGAAATCAACCCCACTCAAAGGTGATGAGCCTCCTAATTACTCATTGAAAATAATGCCTGATACAGAGTTGCAAGCAAAGCAACAAAAAGTGAATCATCTGAGTTAAAAAGCTTAATAGATACACCAGTACGCACAAGTTCAGTTTCTATATTACTAGCGCTTGCTATTTTTTCATCGTTACAATATAAATAGGCGGTTGAGGTAAAATCTTTTTCAAAGCGAAAAGCGAGTCCATCCATTGTAAAATAGTAGGAGGATTCAAGTAATTGAACCGTCTTCCGTTGTATTGGTAAAATGGATCCATCTGGCATAATAAGCTGATGGCTAACCCCCTTTGTTAATAGCGTAGATTGAACTTGAAAAAGTGGTGCACCTAAAGTAGTACGAGTTTCATAGCGATGTGGTAATGACTGTTGTGCAGCAACTAGCATTACCGCGTTGATTACCTTTCCAACGGATGAACGTTCTACCTTTTGTAGCACACAAACCGTCTCATTTTGTTCATTTACAATAGGGATATTTGAAAAGCTTTCAAAAGCTTTTGGGTATGTAAGGGTAAATATAGTCATAAAAAGCCTCCAATCTACTTACTATACGGAGATGCTTTACTTCAGGTTTCATCTTTAACGAAAATTTTGATTAGCAGGTAAATAGGTACATCCAAAGGGATCAATTATGCTGAGACATAATTAATCAATGAAAAAGGCTGACCGAATGTGAATTTTTCACGTCCGGACAGCCTTCATTTTTATGATTGAGGTGTGACTTTTCCTGCAAGAGCACGTTTTTCCTGCTCTGGATCGAATTCTTTTTCCATTTTTGAAACGACAACTGTTGCTACCCCATTACCAATTAAGTTTGTAACGGCGCGAGCCTCTGACATAAAGCGGTCCACCCCGATTAAAAGTGCAATCCCTTCCACTGGAATCATAGGGAATGCTGCTAATGTTGCTGCGAGCGTAATAAAGCCTGATCCTGTTACACCGGCTGCTCCTTTAGAGGTTAGCATTAAAATAGCAAGCAATGTAATTTGATGCCAAATATCTAAATCAACTCCATAAGCTTGTGCGATAAAGATAGCCGCCATGGATAAGTAAATGGACGTACCATCTAAGTTAAAGGAGTACCCCGTTGGAACGACAAGACCAACGACCTGTTTAGAGCAACCATAGTTTTCTAATTTACGCATCATCGAAGGTAGTGCAGACTCTGATGACGATGTCCCAATAACGATAAAAATTTCATCTTTAATATATTTAATAAACTTAAAAATATCGAACCCGAAGTAACGTGTAATTAGGCCGAGGATGACTACGATAAAAATAAACATCGTAACATAAACGGATAACATTAAAAATCCTAAGTTTCCAAGAGATTTAAAACCGAAATTTCCGATTGTGTAGCTCATTGCACCAAATGCACCAATCGGGGAAACCTTCATGACCATATTAACAATTTTAAAGAATATATCTGCTACTTGTTCGAAAAATTTAATAACTGGTTTAGCTGGTTCACCAATAGCAGCAGCCGCTAAGCCAAATAAAACAGCTGAGAATAATACGGGTAATAACTCTCCATTTGCAAGTGCTCCGACAACATTATCAGGAATAATTTGCATAATAAATGCACCAAAGCCATGCTCTGTAGCAGCCGCAGCCTGTGTATATTGAGAAATATCTGCACCGTTTGCAGCAGCTGTATTAAAGCCTTTACCAGGTTTTACAATATTGACAACGATTAAGCCGATTGCTAGTGCGAAAGTAGAGACAATTTCAAAATAAATTAATGCCTTCCCGCCAATTTTACCAACTTTTTTTACATCGCCCATACTACCAATTCCAATAACAACTGTTAAGAAAATGATAGGAGCTATTAACATCTTAATTAATTTAATAAAAATATCTGCTAATATTTTTAACTTCGCTCCGAACTCTGGAAACGTAGCACCTACAATAATACCTAGCACAATGGCAATCAGTACTTGTACAGTTAAGTTTTTAAAATTTATACGCATGAAGTTCTCCCCTTACTCTATTTATGAATATTATGTGAACGCTTTCATGAGGTTTATCATAGCTGAAATTTTCCGACAATAGTTTTTATGACCGTAATGTTTCTATTGTTCATTTTGTTCATTTTTAGTTGGATGGCGAATGAACCTAGGAATAGCAAGGGTTAGGGGCTGTTTTATAGTAGTTTGCAATTTTGGGATCTATTATAATACAAAAGAAAAATCCCCACGTTAGTGAGGATTTTATCATTAATGAACAAAAGTATCGATCTCGTAATAAAGGGGAGTGTAGAAAACTCCCGCTGATTAAAGTTGCACGTTAAGGGGAAACAATTTTTTCAATTTCCGATAAAACATCGTTATTTTGTACATTGTTTCTATAAAAATCATAGACAGGCGCTAGCTTTTCTTTAAAGCGTTGGCGTTCCTTATTGCTCATCGTATAAATCTCGAAATTATCCTGCTGTTCAAGTTTTTGCAAATCTTCTTCGTTCATTTTTACTGCCTGTTTAAATTGCCAGTCTGTTGTTTCTTTCATAGCCTCTATAATCTGTTTTTGGATTTTTAAAGGTAAGGACTTCCAAAACCTTTCGTTCATTAAAACAGTATATCCTAAAATGCCATGATTAGTTAATGTCATATTCTTCTGCACCTTATAGAAACCTTTAGAATAAATATTTGATGATGTGTTTTCCTGAGCATCAATAGTATTCGATTCTAAATCAGTAAAAACCTCGCTAAAAGGAGTCGGGATTGGTGTAGCCCCAACAGCTTCGAATTGCTTTTGAAGAGTTTTACTTGGCATTGTACGGACACGCAAGCCTTTTAAATCTTCAAATTTATGAATAGGGTGATCGACAGAGGTTAATTGTTTAAAGCCATTATGCCAAAAGCCCAGTCCTTTTATGTGAAAAGGTTTAAGCTCGTTTAACAATTGTTCACCGATCGAACCTGTAAGTACCTCATGAACTTCATCATCCGTAGTAAAAAGGTAAGGTAAATCAAGAACCTGCCAATTTGTTATGTAGGATGTCAACTTTGAGAAAGAAGGGATAATCATTTCCACTTCTCCATTTTGCAAAGCTTGAAACTCATTTTCATCATTAAATAAGGAGGAGTTTGGGTAGACGTGTACCTTCACCTCACCATTTGTTTTCTCTTCAACAAGCTCGGCGAATTTACTTGCAGCTTGTCCTTTTGGTGTATTCTCAGCTACAACATGACTTAAATGAATCGTAATTTGTGTATCCAAGCCTTTTTGTTCATCGTCATAGGGGAGGGGTTTGGCGAATAGTAAGCCTTGCTGAACACCAATTGCTATTGTTAATAGTAGAACGGTTGCTATTGTTCCAATAATAAATTTTTTCATCTATTACACCCATTTTATTCGTATTTTCTGATGTTTTTGTTATTCTAACATATGGAGTAAGCTAAAATATAGTAAGAGGGAGGCGTACATCTTGAAATTTCAAAAATTATCGATGAAGAGAAAAATCATGTCTCTGACTTTTTTTATTCTTATGCTCTCCTTTAGTATAGGTGGCACATTTTTGCTAGGGTTCGTAATGAATGAACAAAAGGATAAGCTAGGAAATCAGGCTTTACGTGTGGCAAAAACAGTATCACAACTTCCTGAGCTGAAAACTTACATTTCAAATAATAATTTTAACGAAGCTACGAAACATATTAATCCTGTAGTGGATGAAATACGAGATATAAATGGCGCACAGTATATTGTTGTACTTGATATGCAAAGGCGCAAGTACTCACATCCAAATACAGAGGAAATCGGACAAATCTCGAAGTCAGATGATCTAAACGCTGCGTTTTCTGAGCATTATTATACATCCATCGCACATGGTGAACATGGAAATATGGTACGAGCATTTGTCCCGATCATGAGTAAAGAAGGTAGACAAATAGGTGTAGTAGTAGTAGGCTATAGTGTTTTAACTGTTGCAGAGTTACTACATTCTATTCAAACAGAATTAATGATTACTATCTTATTGTCTCTTTTCTTTAGTGCATGGGGGGCTCATACTTTAGGGCTCCATATGAAAAAGCAAATGTTTGGGCTAGAGCCCCATGAAATTGCTAAAATGTATGTAGAACGAACAGAAACCTTTAACTCAATGCATGAAGGTATTATTGCCATTGATAATGAATTGACAATCACAATATTTAATGAAAAAGCATGTGAAATATTAGGTGTTCACAAACAACCATCCACATTAATAGGGAAGAAAATTTTTGACATATTACCTGATACACGATTACCAGAAATTTTGGAGCTAGATCAACCCATTTTCAATCGTGAGCTCTATATTAATGATAACAGTATTATGAGTAATCGTATTCCTATACAAGTTAATGGAAAAACGGTTGGAGCAGTGGCCATGTTTAAGGATCGTACGGAAGTGAAAAAGCTTGCAGAGGAATTAACCGGTGTTAAGGCATTTGTACAAGCATTACGCGTACAAACACATGAGCATAAAAATAAATTGCACACTATTGCTGGCCTTTTGCAGCTTGGTCATCATGAACAAGCACTTTCTTACTTAACGCAAGTTAAAGAAGAACACGATGAAATTACAAACTTTTTAAATGAACGGATTAAAAATGAAAATATTTCAGGGCTATTGCTTAGTAAAATTTCCTATGCAAAAGAACAGGGAATTCTACTGGAGATTGACAGAGAAAGCCGTTTGACAACATTCCCTAACAATTTAGATCATCATGATTTCGTTATTTTATTTGGTAACTTAATTGAAAATGCTTTTGATGCCTTAAGGGATGTACAAATTGAAGAAAAAATGATCCATGTTTCTGTTGATGAGGATGAGGATGTGCTAGCCATCTTAGTAACGGATAATGGTATAGGCATGACAAATGAAGTAAAGGCACAGATTTTTGATAATGGCTATTCAACAAAAGAAAATAAAGGTCGAGGCATTGGACTTTTCTTGATAAAAGAAATTGTACAGAAAGGAAATGGCGAAATAGAAGTCATAAGTGAACCGCATAAGGGAACAAGCTTTTTAATAACTTTTTATCATACTTAAATAGTTGAAGTAGAAGCGAAAAATTCTATGGGAAAAGCGTGGTGCTCTCTTAGATAGCTTCCTTAAGTGAAAATTTGCACATATAGAGATAGAACAGAGTGTATGGAGGGCTAATAGTGACACAAACAAAGGTTTTATTAATAGAGGACGATCCAATGGTGAGAGAGGTTAATCGCCAATTTATTGAAAAGATAGCTGGATTTGAAGTAATTGGACAGGCTTCAAATGGAGTTGAAGGGATTGCTCAAATTCGAAAACTTAAACCAGATTTAGTATTTATGGATATTTTCATGCCAGAACAGGATGGAGTGACAAGCTTACGAAAAATTCGTGAACTTAAGTTACCAGTAGATGTAATTACGGTAACTGCCGCAAATGATATGGAAACTGTAAAACAGGTCCTGCATCTTGGCGTCTTTGATTATATTATGAAACCTTTTTCATTTGAACGAGTACAAGGAACGCTTGAAAATTATTTGCGCTTTAAAAAACAAATGCAAACTGAACGTGAGCTAACACAAGGCGAGCTTGATCAGTTATTCCATTATCATAGTGGGCATAATGAGGTTCAGCAATCAAATGTCTTACGGTCAGAAAAAAGTTTACCAAAGGGTTTTAATCGTGCAACACTTGAGAAAGTTGTGCACTATTTGCAATCTGTAGAAGGAGCATCTGCAGAAGAAGTTGCCAGTGGTGTAGGTATTGCGCGCGTAACAGCGAGACGATACTTAGATTATTTAGAGAAACAAGAGGAAATTACAATGGATGTTCATTATGGTGGCATTGGTCGTCCAATCAATTATTATTTTAGTAAATAATGAAAAAATCCTGATTGTCAGTTTTGCAATCAGGATTTTTTTAGTTAGTAAGGCATAATTTTTTCAACAGGCTTTGGCGTTTTAATTTTAGGTAAAATTTTATCTAATGTAACTGTACGATTAATGATATGTGTTGATTCATCATTTTCATCGAATTGTTCTAGGAATGAAATAACTTCTTTTACAATTGGTGTTGGCGTTGAAGCACCTGCTGTAACAGCTACGGAATTAATTCCTTTTAACCATTCAATTTTTAGCTCAGAAACGTCTGCAATTCGATAGGATGGTGTCCCTGCTATTTCAACAGACACCTGCGTTAAACGATTCGAGTTATTGGATTTTGGGTCACCAACAACAATAAGTAAATCTGATTCCCCAGCTTGCTGAGCAACTGCCTCTTGACGTACCTGTGTTGCCAAACAAATCTCCTTATGCACTTCAATATGTGGGAATTTCTCTTTTAAACTATCCATTAGATGAGCAACATCCCATTGACTCATCGTCGTTTGATTAGTTACTAGTAATTTATCATTCGTTAAATTTAACGCATCAATATCAAATGATGATTGCACTAAATGGACATGATCTGGTGCAACGCCGATTGCTCCTTCAGGCTCAGGATGACCTTTTTTACCGATATAAATAATATCATAACCATCGGCAGATTTTTCACGAATTAAATCGTGTGTAACTGTTACGTCAGGACATGTAGCATCAATGGATACTAAGCCTTTTCGCTTCGCAATTTCACGAATTTCGGGTGAAACACCATGCGCTGTGAAAATAACAGTGCCAGTTTCAACTTGTTCAATAATTTCTAAACGATTCTCGCCATCTAATGTGATGATGCCATCCTCTTCAAAGGCATCCGTGACATGTTTATTATGCACAATCATACCTAAAATGTAGATAGGTCTTGGTAATGTTTTATCGAGTGCGGCGTTTCGAGCGATGACCATCGCATCAACAACACCGTAGCAATAGCCACGTGGATTAATTTTTAATACTTGCATGGTTGTGACTCCTTTCAAGCTTACCTACCTACATTATAACGGACAGGGACGGCGAATACAAAGAAACGTTCATCTACATAGGTGGCTGAAAAATACGTGGCTTGGATGGAAGTGGGTCAGGAGGATTAAATGATGCACTTTGCCGCGACGCTCTTCGACTTTTAGTAGAAGTTGCTCCTTCGCTCGCCGCTGCTCCAGCTGCCACTGCTCCTGTCCCTGCGGCAGCTCCTGCAGCAGGGAGACCTTGAAATCCTTTATACAATTTTAAAAGTGACGGAATATTTTTTACCATTGGCATTGCTTGCTGAATGTAAGGCGTATATGTTTTCGCAGAGTTAAATAAGTTATTCGCCTGCTGCAAAAATGAACCGATTTTTGAAGGTTCCTGCATTGACGCCATTTGTCCTCCAAATGATCCTATTCCACTGGACATAGGAAAGCCACCCGGCATTCGTGGATTTTGGAAGCCTCCAGGCGGGAAAAAGGACTGCGGTGACATTTGTGGAGGTGTTGGCATTTGCATGGGCATTTGCATGGGCATTTGCATAGGCATTTGCATAGGCATTCTCATGCCACCAGGATACATCGGGAACTGTGGTCTAAATACCATAACGATCTCCTTTCGATAGTGATTTATCATTGATGACATACCTGATTATAAATATGATATGCAGAAGGGTAAGTTAGCGTTCGACACGCACAAATAAATAACTAGGGCGATTGTAAACGCATCTCACTATATCCTGTAAGGTTTACTTATTTCATATCGTAGTCAATATGTAGTTGAAATTCTTAAAAACTACACATTTTTTTCACTTTTCTGGCCGATCGTAAGAGTATAATGTTATGTTGGTAATTCATTATCTTTGAAAAAGATGATTTTTGAAAGTTAATTAAGTGAAATATATTACATTAATGTAAATAAATTGTTAAAATATTCTTGCTAGACTAAAATAGCAGAGGTTAAAAATAGGAGGTATTCTGTGACAATTAAGGTTAGAAGTATAGTGTCATTTGGTCTTATCGTAATATTAGTTTTAATAATGGGGATTTTCCAAGAACAAAATGCCAAATCCCAACTTGAGCAAGTACATTTAATGAAAGAAAAAACACTTCAAACGACATTACTAGCAGATGAGATGAAGTTGTCGGTAGTACAGGTTCAGCAGTATTTGACTGATATTAGTGCCACAAGAGCACTCAATAATTTAGATGATGGATTTGAGCAAGCAGAAAAATATAGCAAAGTTTTTTATCAGAATTTGGAGAAACTGAAAAATTTGCATTCGGAGGATCAGAAAAGATTAGAATCGATTAAAGTAGCGTTTGATGAGTATTATAGTACTGGTCAGAAAATGGCTAATAGCTATATTCAAGGTGGACCTGAGCTAGGGAATAAAATTATGCTAGAATTTGACACTACATCGGTTGAGATTAATGAAAAAGTAGATATGTTTCAGCAAGAAAACATTACAGAAATACAAAACTCTTTAGCGAATGTTGAAAAACTCATTGATGATAATATGCAGTGGTTCTTATGGATGTTCATCATTATTGTAATTATTTGTATAGTAGTTGGGGTTGTATTTGCACGTTCCATTGTTGTTCCTGTAAAAAAGCTAACTTCTGCAGCTAAGGTAATTGCTAAAGGAGATTTATGTCAAAAGGATATTGAAGTCAGGGCAAAGGATGAAATTAAAGATTTGGCAGATTCTTTTAATGTGATGAAGTCTAATTTACATTCACTAATACATAGCATGACCGTAAATGTTGAGCATACAACATCAGCAGCTGAACAATTAGCAGCAAGTACAGATGAAATTTCACATTCATCTCATGATATTGCAAACCTCGTAGAGAGAATGGCCATCAGTGATAATCAAGCAGCTGCTACTGGTCGTGAAAGTTCGGTAGCAATGGATGAAACAGCACAAGGGGTTCAACGTATAGCAGAGGCTACTCAAATGCTTCATTCTAAAGCAGTAGACACACAATCTATTGCAAACGATGGAGAAAAAACGTTGCATATCGCAGAAAACCAAATGTCGATTATCCAACAATCTTCAAATACAACAAATGAACGTATTAAGAAGCTAAGCACACAATCGGCTGAGATCGTTAATATAACGAAAGTAATAACTGAGATTACTGAGCAAACAAATCTTCTAGCACTAAATGCTGCGATTGAGGCGGCTCGTGCAGGAGAGCATGGCAAAGGCTTTGCGGTCGTGGCAGATGAAGTTCGCAAATTAGCTGAGGAATCCAAAACATCTGCTAATCAAATAGTGGATGTAATCGAACTTATTCAGCAAGAAACGAAAGAAGTAGAAAAGGCGGTAAGTGTAACTGTAGTGAATGTGGATGAGGGTGTCACATTTATTCAAAATGCGCAAAATTCCTTCGATGAAATTTTACATGCGATTGGTGATATGACATCTCAAATCGAGGACGTGTCAGCTTCTACACAACAAATTTCAGCAAGTATTGAAGAAATGGCAGCATCGGTCAATGAAATGTCTTCTTCTGCCGTTCATGCCGCAGAGCAATCTGATACAATTGCATCGACAATAGAAGAGCAAGCTGCAACCATTCAAGAAATTAATGCAGTTGCAAAATCATTAAGTGACGAAGCGGTGTCCGTGAAGGAAGAAATCAATAAATTTAAGATTTAACGATAGGGGACTATAGTGGACAAGACACTATAGTCTTTTTAATCATACTCTAGTACGTTAGATAAGAAAACTTAAAAAAGCGAGGTAGCCTCCAAAGGATTTGGAACTACCTCGCTTTATTTTCTACAAATTTATTTATGGGTAACATCATTCAGTTTAGAAGGAGGGGCACAGACGTTAGAAGAACAACTCTTCTGTAATGAGCATGCTGCGCATTTGCCCTTCTTCTGCTTTTTAATGCTCTTATATAAGGTAATACCAGCATAGCCAAATATAATAGAACCGATTAAGATATTAATTAATAAAGTCATTCTCTACACCTCACATCAATAAATTCCCAATACCATAAATCATAAGTGCAATAAGGTAAGCTACAACAAACGGATATATTGTTGCAAATAGAGTCCATTTCACAGACTGTGTTTCCCTTTTTATTGCACCTACTGTGGCTAAACAAGGCATATAAAGTAAAACAAAGGCCAAGAATGTATAGGCGCTTAAAGCAGTAAAATGAGTTGTCATTGTAGACGATAAGACACCTTCACTTACGCCATAAATAATCGCCATTGTCGAAACAATCACTTCTTTTGCTAGGAATCCAGCAATAAGGGATGCACCGGCTTGCCATGTTCCAAAGCCAAGTGGGATAAACAACACACCAAAAGCGCCTCCAATAATTGCTAAAAAGCTGTCATCCATATTGACATTAGCACCATGTGGTCCTAAATAAGAAAGAAGCCAAATAATAACGGAACCAGCAAAGATTATAGTACCAGCTTTGCGGAAAAATCCTTTTCCTTTTTCCCAAGTGGAACGCCAAAGTGTTTTAAGCTGTGGTACATGATAGGCTGGTAATTCAACAATAAAAACTGAAGTTTCATTTTTTAAAATTGTCATAGATAATAATTTTGTTACAATAAGCGCTACCACAATACCCATAACATATAGGGAGAATACTACTAACGATTGATGTGCAGAAAAGAAAGCTGCACCGAATAAAGCGTATACAGGTAACCTTGCTGAGCAGCTCATAAACGGTGCAACAAGAATTGTTAAAAGTCGTTCTTTTGGCTGTTCAATTGTTCTCGCAGCCATTACACCTGGAACGTTACATCCGAAGCTTACAATCATAGGTATAAATGCCTTGCCATTTAAGCCGAAAAATTCCATAAGACGATCCATAACAACAGCAATTCTCGCCATATATCCTGAATCTTCTAATAGTGAAATAAAGAAAAATAGGACAAAGATTTGTGGAATGAAAACTAAGACGCCGCCAACACCTGCAATGATCCCATCACATATTAAATTAATAATAAAAGGGGCTGCACCAATAGCTTCTAAGCCCTGAGTAACCGTATCTGTTAGAGGGCCACCAACAAAGCCATCCAAGAAATCCGAAAGCGGGGTACCGATCCATGCAAACGTTGCTTGAAACATTAAAAACATAAGCGCTAAGAAAATCGGAATACCTAAAATCGGATGTGTTAGAATTTTATCAACTTTCTCTGACCATTGTGTTTCACTTTTCTCTTGTATGATTACTTCGCTGTAGATATTAGAAATATACAAATCACGTTTTTTAGCAATAGCCTTATTTAATGGCTCACCTATTTGCTTCTCTAAAGCATCTCGCATTGCAGCAAGCTGTTCAAAGTATTCCTTTTCTTTCAAATAAGCGTCAACAGCTTCATTTCCCATTAAAAATTGAATGGTACACCATCTTCTTTGTTCCTCAGGAATATACTGTAACAAGGCTTCCATTTTTGCGATACCTTCTTCAATTAGGTCATCGTAGGTTAATGTAAAACGTTGTTGAGTACGATCTGAGGCTTGAATCGCGGCATAAATACCTTCGATACCTTTCCCGGTACGAGCACTTATTGGAATAACAGGTACTCCCAAAGAACTCTGTAATTTCTCGACATCAATTGATATGCCTTTCTTTTTCGCAACGTCTATCATATTTAAACAAACGAAAACAGGCTTTCTAAGTTCAAGTATATCCACAGTTAATTGCATATTTCGTTCGAAATTAGAGGCATCGATAATATTTAAAATTCCATCTACCTGATCTTCGAGTAAAAATGTAGTAACAACACTTTCATCTCTTGAAATGGGGTTAAGAGTATATACACCAGGTAAATCAATAATTTCCTTTTGTAGTTTTTTTACTTGTCCTACTTTTTTTTCAACGGTTACACCACTCCAATTGCCAACGTATTCATATGAATTTGTCAACGTATTGAACAATGATGTTTTACCGATATTGGGGTTTCCTATTAAAGCTAATCTACTCATACTTGTTCGACCTTTATATCCATCAAATCTTTTTTTCTAAGTCCGATTTTCTGTCCTTGACATTCCAATATACAAGCTCCAGAAAACCATCCTTTTTGGACCATACAAATTTGACAGCCTTCCTTTATACCAAAAGCATTTAATCGTTTACATAAAAGAGTGTCAATTTGATGAAGATCTTTCACTTTAACTTTTTCACCCAATTGAACCGCGTGAAGGTTCATAAGATCTACCTACTTTCATTGTGAGTGATAATCATTATCAAATAAATAGTATCACTTTTTATCCTGTCTATCAATAATAAGTTTACTGTTTAAAGTAATATTGGATTAGCAAAGTTAAAGCAAAATCAAACCTTATTCTTCATCATGACAACGAAGCATCCTGTACCCAACGCGGACATGTGTCTGGATTAACTTTGGGTTAGCTGGATTGTCCTCTATTTTCTTTCGAAGAGTAGCCATAAAAACTCTTAGACTTGGAACGTCCGATTGAAGTGCGTTGTGCCAAATTTCCTTTAAAATAAAATTATGTGTTAAAACTTTACCGACATGCTTTGATAAAATAACTAAGAGTTTATATTCAATAGGTGTTAAATGTACTTCTTTTCCATTTACAAACACTGTATTTGCTGCGTAGTTTATTTGTAAATGACCATTTACAAAGACAGAGTGTTCATTTTCTAACTGATGCTCAAAAGACATTCTTCTCAAAGCTACTCGAATTCGGGCTAATAGCTCTTCAACACTGAAAGGCTTTGTAACATAATCGTCTGCACCGGCATCTAAAGCATTGATTTTATCGTGCTCTTCGCCACGTGCACTAACTACGATAATAGGTGTTTGAGTCCAGCTTCTAATTTTCGTTATAAGCTCGACACCGTCTATGTCTGGTAGTCCTAAATCCAAAATAAAAACATCTGGTTTCATGACGAGAGCCTTTTGTAGTGCGCTGTTACCATCTCGTGCAATATCGAATTCATAATGTTGTGTAGCTAAAGTCATTTTAATTAAATTGCCAATGGCTACATCATCTTCTATTACAAGAATTCGTTTATTCATCAAATTTCATTACTCCTTTTGGCGCATCACCATAACGTGAGGTTGATTTCCGTTCCGACTGGGCGCTTTTATCGCTGCCGCTTCGCTTTCGCGCAGAAAAGCTTCCTGGGGGCGTCTGATGAGCCGCTTGGGCCGACACGATGTTGGTCACGAAGGCGTTATCACAGGACGTGATGCTCTTAGCCTTCGTTCCTCTAAATCACTGATCCCCAAGGAGTCGCCCATTTTCCACTCCAATCAACTTATATAAACGACATATTTTTAATAAATGTCATTCCTAACTTTTGGTAATGGACCTTTTTTCAGTGTAAAGTTAAAAATCGTTCCTTTAGGTTTATTATCTGAAACAGTTATTTCACTATCATGTAATTTTAATATAGTCTGACAGAGCGCTAAGCCTAAACCCAAGCCTCTTCGACTATCGCTACGCTGTACTTTTCCGGTAGTAAATGGCTCAAAGAGGCTGTTTTTTATAGCATCATCAATGCCAGGTCCATCATCAGAAATGCTAAAGTGTACTAAACGTTCAGATTCTTTTACCTTAATACTAATAACACTACCTGAGGGAGTGTAAGTCAATGCATTATCAATAATATTAATTAGAACTTGAATAATCAGTCGCGCATCCATTAAAGCAAATAAAAATTCTGGTTCAATATGATAGGATATTTCATGTGTATTGTTTAGACGAACGACATGGGTTAGTGCCTCTTGAATAATATCTTCTACAAGTTCTAATTGCATTTCCAAAGCAAATTGTCCATCTTCTAACTTAGACACAGCAAGTAAATTTTCAACCATTTGTACAAGCCATTTCGAATTTTTATAAATATCCTCATATATTTTGCTTTTTTCATCCTCTCGAATTTGTGATGCATTGGATAGTAATATATCTGCATTACCAGAAATAGCAGTTAGTGGTGTTCTTAAATCATGAGAAACTGCGCGCAAAAGGTTTGCTCGCATTTGTTCCATTTCAGCTTCTCTAGCTACTTCTTCATTGAGTTTTTGTAAATACCATTTATCAAGTGCGAAAGAAAAATCATTGATAATGGCATGCAAAATATTACGCTCAAATGCAGGTAATGCTAATTGTTTTGATAGTGCAATGCCAATAACACCCTTAACATTTCCGTTAGAAATAACAGGTAAATAATAGGCATTCACTTCAGGAAATATATCAGTAGACACTCCTGCTACATGCTTATTATTTATGACCCAGCTAACTACACCATGTTCATTCGGATTCTCAAATAGGGAAGCTTTCTTTTTATTTTCAATGCTAGACATGCTCTCGGAACGGAAAAAAATAGATTTCACAACTAAATTATTCTCTATTTCAAAAAATTGTACTGGTTTTTCTACTAATTTAACGATTTGTGACATGCCTTCGGTAATAATTTCTTCTATTGACTTAGCATGTTGAAGCCTGCGATTTGTATCAAGGAGCACCTCCATTCGATAAGATTTACGAACAGCTACAATGGTTTGCTCCTTTATTTTTTTTGTTAAGCTACTTGTAATCACTCCTGAAAGGAACATGATAATAAAGGTTATCGGATAGTCGCGATGATAGGCCTCAAATGAAAAACGTGGTTCTGTAAATAAATAATTAAAAAGCAGGACTGCTATGCTGGAGCTAATGATGCTCATCAGCCATCCTGATGACCAAATGGCGAGAATTAAGACACCTAAAATATAGATCGTGATAATATTCGAATCACTTACACCAATTGTATAGAAGTACAACCCGATAATTGATGCTATCGCAAACACAATGATCATTTTAAATATATCAAGCCATTCAATTGACAACTTATTTTTCACATTAGGAAAGTAAAATTGTTCATTTTCCTGATCTGGTACTATGTGAATTGCTAAATTCGGCACCAACTCGTTTAGTCGATCGCTGATTTTTGTGCTTGATTGCCACCATTTTTTTCTCATGCTAGTTCTACCAATGACAAATTTAGTGACACCACTAATTTGTGCATAATTGGCTAGAGCAGCAGCTACATCATCTTCCTGAACTATTACGACATGGCCGCCAAGCTGTTCAACAAGTTTTATATGCTGCTGAAGCCGTTCAGAATTAGCGTTATTCCTATCATGCTCCTGTACGTTTTGAACGTAAAGAGCTGTAAATTTCCCATGTAATGCCTGTGCAAGTCGCGCGGTAGTTCGAATAACCTTGGCATTAGTAGGAGAGCTACTAATACCAACAAGTAAATGCTCTTCGATTTGTACAGATTGCTTCATAGATTCACTGCTGTTAATCTGCTTATAGTTAATCGTATCTGCAGCTCTCCGTAGTGCAATTTCTCGAAGGGATACTAAATTTTGTTTACGAAAAAAAGATTGCAACGCTTTTTCAGCTTGTTGTTTTACATAAATTTTTCCTTCTTGTAAGCGTTGGATTAACTCATCTGGTTCAATATCGACAATCTTTATTTGTGCAGCTTGATCAATTAAATAATCTGGAATACGCTCTCGTACTTTTATTCCGGTTATTTCCTCTACTAAATCGTGTAGACTTTCAATATGTTGAATGTTTACTGTTGTATAGACATGAATACCTTTTGCAAGTAATTCCTCTACATCTCCAAAACGTTTTTTGTGACGCATCGTTGGAACGTTGGTATGTGCTAATTCATCAATAAGGATAATTTCCGGCTTGCGCTTCAGCACTGCATCAATATCTAATTCCTGAAAAGGTTTCCCCTTATAAATTGTTTTTTTCGTAGGGATTTGCTCAAGCCCTTCGAGTAAAGCTAACGTATCTGGACGAGGATGTGGTTCAACATAGCCAACAACCACATCTTTACCAAGTTTCTGTGCTTGATGTGCTGCATCTAGCATTGCATAAGTTTTACCTACTCCAGCAGCATAACCAAGAAAGATCTTTAGTTTTCCTGCAAATTGTTCCTCCTGTTGAAGCCTCGCTAAAAACGTCTCTGGAGTTGGACGTGTATTTTCCATCCTCTTTCACCTCATTTGTATTATAGCGTTATCTGCCATTAAGAAAGTGTTAAGATTTTCGCTCTTTATAGTTTCTTAATAAAAAAAGCGAATTCCTAACACTACATTAATTTGAAAGTCAGTATGATGAGAGCATCCTAATTGGAAGAGGGGTGTTTCGATTGATGGACTTTTATATGATTGGCTTACTCATCATAAGCTTTGCATGTCTGTATGCGTTGACAGCTTGGTGTTTCAAGCTTGTCGAAGAAAAGTAAGGGGGAATAAAAATGTGGATCATTATGGGGATTGTACTTGTGTTCCTTTTCGGTTATCTAGGGCATGCATTACTATATCCTGAAAACTATTAATAGGCTGGTAGGAGGTACTACAGTATGTGGCAAATCGCCATTGTATTAATTATTTATTTACCGCTCGTGATTTTAACTGGGCACTATCTTTTTCGGGTGACGATGCAACAAAAAACATGGCTTGATCCAATTATGGATAGATTTGATGCTGTTATTTATAAGTTATGCGGCATTAAACAAGTCGATATGACTGGTAAACAGTATGTACTTTCATTAATTCTTTCAAACGCTTTTATGGTGTTTATTGGATATGTTCTATTACGCATTCAAGCGATGCTTTTTTTAAACCCAAATAATATTGACAATATGGAATCAACACTTTCATTTAATACCATTATTTCATTTATGACGAATACGAATCTTCAACATTATAGTGGCGAATCAGGACTCAGTTATTTATCACAAATGCTAGTCATTATCTTTATGATGTTTACATCTGCAGCTACTGGTTATGCCGCGTGTATGGCGTTCTGCCGTCGTCTAGTTGCTAAAACTGACACTTTAGGGAATTTCTTTGTGGATTTCGTTCGTGTTATTACACGTGTGTTAATGCCTCTATCTATTATTGTTGCTATTGTTTTAGTAGCACAAGGTACTCCGCAGACCCTTAGTGCGAATAAAACTGTCCAAACAATAGAAGGTAAATTACAAGATATTGCCCTTGGACCTGTAGCTTCTCTTGAATCCATCAAGCATATAGGCACTAATGGTGGTGGTTTTAATGGAGCGAATTCAACGACGCCTTTTGAAAATCCAACGGTCATTTCTAATATTGTGGAAATGCTTTCTATGATGTTATTACCAGGTGCTTGTGTAGTTGCATTTAGTTTAATGGTCGCATATAGAAAAAAGAAAACTATATTTGGGAAACAAGGGCTAGCCATTTTTGCGGCAATGGGTGTGCTGTTCCTAGTCGGACTTGCAACTGTGTATGTAGCGGAGAAAGCTGGTAATCCAATCATTAGTGAGCTCGGAATTTCGCAGGAGCTGGGAAGTATGGAAGGCAAAGAGATGCGCTTTGGGGTAGCGCAATCAGCGTTATTTACAACAGTAACTACTGCTTTTACAACGGGGTCTGTCAACAATATGCATGATACATTAACGCCGCTTGGTGGCCTTGTACCGATGTTTAATATGATGCTTAATGTTGTGTTTGGAGGCAAGGGAGTTGGCCTGATGAACATGATGATGTATGTGTTACTAACGATATTCATCGCCTGTTTAATGATCGGTCGAACACCGCAGTTTTTAGGTAAGAAAATTGAAGAGAAGGAAATGAAGCTAATTGCTCTTTGTATATTGATCCACCCTGCTATTATTCTACTATTTTCAGCACTTGCAGTTGCAACAACAGCAGGGGTAGCGGGCATAACGAATCCAGGTGCACATGGTTTATCACAGGTTCTATATGAATTTGCATCGGCCTCTGCAAACAACGGTTCAGGTTTTGAAGGATTAGCTGACAATTCAACATTTTGGAATGTGACGACAGGTCTTGCCATGTTCTTTGGACGTTATTTAACGATTATTATTCAACTAGCTATAGCGTCTTTACTTGCTAAAAAGATGTTTCATAGTGATTCGGTGGGGACATTGAAAACGGATAATACTATTTTTACATTTTTACTTGTTGCTATCGTTTTAATGATTGGTGCTCTTACATTTTTACCAGCATTAGCTCTTGGGCCAATTACAGAGCACTTACAACTTTATCTTCATTCAGCTTAAGACTCACACCTTTTAATGTGGTGAGATGAATGCGTATGTGGTCCCTTTTCAGTGGGTATCCAAATACCAACTGAATGAAGAGCCTCCGGCGGATGTCATGGATTTTGAAAGGAATGAATGGTGCGTGCACAATTCAAAATCCGGACGCATTGTTTTTCTGCGCGAAAGCGAAGCGACAGCTACAAATGTTTTCTGCGCGAATGCAAAGCGTCAGCTACAAATGTTTTCTGTAGCGAAAGCAAAGCGTCAGCTACAATTACGCCAAGGAGAAATTGATTTTTAATGAGGAGAGACACTTATGGAAACAACAAGAAAAAGTTTTATTACGGGCAAAATGTTTAAAAGCTCGATAATAGACGCTTTAAAGAAGTTTAGCCCGGTTTATATGGTGAAAAATCCTGTTATGTTTGTAGTAGAAATCGGATTTATGTTTGTCCTTTTATTAACCTTTTTTCCGAACATATTTGGTAATGAAGTAGGGGAACATGACCGTTTGTATAATGCGATCGTCGCCGTTATTCTTTTTGTAACGATTCTATTTGCTAATTTTGCTGAGTCGATTGCGGAAGGACGAGGGAAGGCACAGGTTCAAACGTTAAAAAAGACGAAAACAGTGACACAGGCTCGTGTTTTGCTTAGTGATGGCACTGAAATACTTAAACAGGCACATGAGTTAAAAAAGGGCGATATCGTTTTAGTTCAGGCAGGAGAGGTTATTCCGAACGATGGAGAAGTCATTGATGGAATTGCTACCGTCGATGAATCTGCGATAACGGGTGAATCTGCACCAGTTGTAAAGGAGCGGGGCGGTGATTTTTCATCAGTTACAGGTGGTACGACGGTTACAAGTGATTGGCTGATGATCGAAATTACTTCAATGCCTGGTGAATCATTTTTAGATAAAATGATATCGCTCATCGAAGGAGCTAGTCGTAAAAAAACGCCAAATGAAGTAGCGCTCAATACACTTTTAGTAAGCTTAACAATTATTTTCTTATTAGTTGTTGTGACACTCTATCCAATGACAACTTATTTAAATGTACCGATTTCTATCGCAACGTTAATTGCCCTGACAGTTTGTTTAATTCCTACAACGATTGGTGGATTATTGTCGGCAATCGGAATTGCAGGAATGGATAGGGTTACACAGTTTAATGTAATTGCGATGTCTGGAAGAGCTGTAGAGGCGTGTGGAGACGTGGATACATTAATATTAGATAAAACCGGAACGATTACTTATGGCAATCGTATGGCAGCTGAATTTCTGCCAGTAACGGGCGTGGAAAGTAAAAATTTAATCCGAGCTGCATGGCTCAGTTCCTTAACAGATGATACACCTGAAGGAAAGTCTATTTTATCACTTGCTTGTGAATTAGGAGTAAATACTGAAGGTGAAGAAAACATTATCAAGTCAAGTGAACATATCCCATTTACTGCACAGACACGGATGAGTGGATTGGATATGAAGGATGGCACAAAAATTAGAAAAGGAGCCTACGATACGATAAAAAAAGAAAGTATGAAAGCAGGTTATAGCATTCCTGCAAATTTGGAACAGCTGATCCATCAAGTATCTTCTGTTGGTGGGACACCGCTTGTAGTAACGTTAAACGACAAAATTTTAGGTGTTATTTACTTAAAGGATGTTGTAAAGGCCGGACTTAAGGAACGCTTTGAACAGCTTCGTGCAATGGGTATTAAAACGATCATGTGTACAGGAGATAACCCACTTACAGCAGCATCTATCGCAAAGGAAGCTGGAGTGGACAGCTTTATTGCAGAAAGTAAGCCGGAAGACAAAATTCAAGTCATTAAAGATGAGCAGGCGCAAGGGAAAGTCGTAGCTATGACTGGTGATGGTACGAATGATGCGCCAGCACTAGCACAGGCGAATGTAGGGCTTGCTATGAACTCAGGTACAAATGCAGCGAAGGAAGCTGCTAACATGGTCGATTTAGATTCAAATCCAACTAAAATTATTGAAGTTGTAGAGATTGGGAAACAATTGCTAATGACTCGGGGAGCACTAACGACTTTCAGTATTGCCAATGATATTGCAAAGTATTTTGCCATTATCCCTGCTATGCTAATGGTCGCTGTACCTGAGATGAGTGCATTAAACATTATGAATCTCAATTCACCTTCAAGTGCTATTATATCTGCATTAATTTTTAATGCGGTCATCATTCCATTGTTAATTCCAATTGCAATGAAAGGCGTAAAATATAAGCCGATGAGTGCTGCAAAATTATTAAATAAAAACTTACTTGTTTATGGCGTAGGAGGAATAATAGCTCCCTTTATTGGCATTAAGTTAATTGATTTACTAGTTGGACCATTATTCCGAACGTTTGGGTTATAGGAGGAAAGTATATGCGGAAATTTTTTGAGAACTCAAAGCAAGCATTATTAATCACAATGACCATGTTTGTTCTATGCGGTTTTATATACCCGTTTGCTGTGACTGCATTAGCTCAAGGGTTATTTCATCATAAAGCAAATGGTAGTTTAATAGAAAAGAATGGTGAAGCTGTTGGTTCAGAATTAATAGGTCAAGCTTTTACAGCACCCGAGTACTTCTGGGGACGTGTTTCATCCGTTAATTACAATGTTTATACGGAAGAGGATACGATACCAGATGAAAATGGTCAGGTGAATTATAGCGGCGTTAGCTCTGGAACTTTTAACTATGCACCATCTAATCCAGAATTGAAGAAGAGAATAGAAGCAGATATCGAGAAGTTTTTATTAGCAAATCCAACCGTAAAACGACAAGACATACCTGCGGATTTAATGACTGCTTCAGGTTCAGGGTTAGATCCCCATATCAGTGTAAAAGCTGCACAAATACAAGTAAAACGTATTGCCCAAGCAAGTGGGCTCTCTGAGGAAGAGGTTGAAAAAATTATAAATGCAAATACCGAAAAACGGTCATTTGGGGTTTTTGGAGAAAATAAGGTGAACTTCCTAATGGCCAATCTAGATATTATGAAAAAAATGGAGGGAAATGAGGCTCATCAATAAAAGTTGGGATGACATATGTTAAAGCGTAATCGCCCCCACGTTATGGTGATGAGTAAAAGAGGGATACCAATGAACAAATCAAAAACAGGTAGAGAAAAGTTTCTTTATTTTCTCTACCTGACTTTATTTTACGCTTGTGAATTTACAAGGATTTTAATATGGTTTCGCTCTTTCATTAGTGCTTCGAAGCCTTCTGTTACGACTTCATCAAGAGCAATTCGTTTCGTAACAAGTTTTTCAGCAGGGAAGTAACCTTGTTTCATTAATTCCATAACTGCTGGGAAAATATCGCGATAAGCAATAATACCCTTTACAGAACGCTCTGTTAGAACGATATTGTTTGGCTGAATGGAAGCCGAAGATTCCCAAATGGAAACGATAATTGTTTCACCTTCGAATGTTGTTGAATCAATTGCTTGTTGTAATACTACAGGGACACCTGTTACTTCAAATGCAACATCTACGCCACCATTAGTTAATTCATGTAGGCGAGCTACTGCATCCTCGTCTTTAGGATTAATAACTGCTGTTGCGCCTAACTCTAAAGCCTTGGCAGCACGCTCTGCTGAAAGTTCTACTGCGTAAATTTCAGCTGCTCCAGCAGCACGCAATGCTTCGATAACAAGAAGACCGATTGGACCTGTACCAAAGACCGCTGCTTTATCACCAGCTTTTAATTTACTTTGACGAACTGAATGTAATGCTACTGCTGCTGGTTCAACTAGTGCACCTTGTTCATAGGAAAGCCCCTCTGGCATTTTATGTACCATTTTTTCATCTACCATTGTATATTCAGAGAAACCTCCGCCACCGCCAGAAAGACCGTGGAATCCTAAGTGCTTACAAATATTGTATTTTCCTTTTTTACAAGCAGCACATTCGCCACATGCAAGAATAGGTTCTACAACTACAGGATCACCAACTTGTACTTTTGTAACACCTTCACCAACTTCTACTACTTCACCAGAGAACTCATGTCCCATAACAATTGGCGCAATATCTTTACTTATAAAGTGAGGTTGTTCCACTGGAATGAAAATTGGGCCAGCTGCGTATTCATGTAAATCACTACCACATATCCCTGTCCAATGTACTTTGATTTTTACTTTTCCTGATGCAATTACTGGTTCTTCAATGTTTTCTACTCGGATGTCTTTTGCTTTATACCATCTTGCTGCTTTCATGATAAGTCAACCTCCTCTAGTATCTTACATTTTTATCGTATCATATGGTAATTCTACGAGGCATTAGTTAACAATTAATTGCCATAAAAAATACTAATTCTTGTTCTTCTTTTCGACAAAATATAAATAAGGTGTGTCGAAAAAACAAAGGTTGATTTTCATTCCGAGTAGTGTTTTTCGCGCAAGCTCATTCCGAAGGAGTCGCCACTCCCCATGAGTACATCATTATAATAAGTAGCAAACTGAATCAAAATATTATTAATTTTTACATACTTAGAAAATATCGACTAAATTATATTGGAAACTCATCCCGGAAGAAAACGAGTCAATTTCGACGTTCCTCACAAAATGGGAATGTCAAGGTCTTACGATTACATTACTAAACAGCTTTATGCAATTAGGAGTAGCGTTTGTCTAAAGGTCTGAATGCTTTTTTTATTGCATATTCACAGTATTTCGAGTAACTTTGATAAGGGCTTCGCTACAGCCATGATAAAAATATAAAATTATGTTCATGCTTTAGATAATGGGACGTTAATATACCTAAAAGTTGAATCATGATACAATGGGAAAGATGTTAGGAGGAACGAATTATGTCAAAATATACTGATTATAATTTTCAGCCATTTTTGCAGGACGCAATTGCAAAACTTGGCTTTACAGAACCAACGCCGATTCAAAAGGAAATCATTCCGCTATTATTAAAAGGAAAGAGTGCAATCGGTCAAGCGCATACAGGGACGGGAAAAACACATAGTTTTTTAATTCCGATTGTGCAACGAATTAATGCTGATAAGCAGGAAGTACAAGCTGTTATTACGTCACCTACACGTGAGCTTGCACAACAAATTTTTGATGCATTAAATCAATTAATAGAAGGAACAACTATTCAAGCGAAACTATTTATTGGAGGTACGGACAAACAACGCTCCATTGATAAGTTAAAAACGCAACCACAAATTGTTGTCGGAACGCCAGGACGTATTCGTGATCTCGTATCAGAGCAAGCGTTATTTGTGCATACGGCGCCAATTTTAGTTGTCGATGAGGCAGATTTAGCCTTCGATATGGGCTTTATAGAGGAAATCGATGGTTTTGCTTCCCAAATGCCAGAAAACCTTGAAATGTTTGTATTCTCAGCAACAATTCCAGAAAAGCTTCAGCCTTTCTTGAAAAAATATATGGAAGCACCTGTTCATATCCATATGAACGATAAACGACCGGTCGCAGAAGGAATTGACTTTGTGCTTGTCCCAGTACGTTCTAAATCTCGTAACAAACGTTTGTTGGAAGTTATTGAAGGGATCAATCCATTTTTAGCTGTAATTTTCACTAACACACGTAAAACAGCAGAGCACGTTGCTGGCTACTTAAATGAAAATGGAATTCGCTGTGGTCAAATTCATGGTGACTTAAGTCCACGTGATCGTAAGAGGATGATGAAGCAAATTCGAGAATTGGACTATCAATATATCGTTGCAACAGACCTTGCAGCACGTGGTATCGATATTCAAGGAATTTCACATGTCATTAACTACGAAATTCCAGAGGACTTAGAGTTCTTTATTCATCGTGTGGGACGTACAGCGCGTGCAGGGAATAAAGGAACGGCTATCACGTTGTTTGAGCCATCAGATGAGGATGCAGTAGTACGTGTTGAAAAAATGGGCATTCCATTTGTTCAAAAAGATGTAAAAGATGGCGAATGGTCTGAACTAAAAGAGCGCCATGCACGTAAAAATCGTGTGAAGCAAGAAAATGAAATCGATGTGAAGGCTAAAGCATTAGTGCGTAAGCCGAAAAAAGTAAAACCAGGCTATAAGCGTAATATGAAATGGGAAATGGAAAAAATTAAAAAACGTGAACGTCGTTTAAAAGCTCGCGGTAAAAAATAAGGAGGCATTCAAATGCTACTTGGATCACATGTTTCAATGAGCGGAAAAGAGATGCTGCTTGGATCAAGTAAAGAGGCCCTTTCATATGGGGCAAATACCTTTATGATTTATACAGGTGCACCGCAAAACACTCGTCGTAAAGCAATTGCTGATCTTAATATTATGAATGGTTTACTACACATGAAAGAGCATGGCATGACAAATATTGTTGTCCATGCTCCATACATTATAAATATTGCGAACACAGAAAAACCCGAAACTTTCCGTCTAGGTGTAGATTTTTTACAGACTGAAATCGAACGAACAGCAGCATTGGAAGCAACACAAATTGTTTTACATCCAGGTGCGCATGTAGGTGCGGGAGCAGACGCAGGTATTACCAAGATTATTGAAGGTTTAAACGAAGTGTTGTCACAGGATTTCCCTGTACAAATCGCATTAGAGACAATGGCGGGGAAAGGAACTGAATGTGGTCGTTCCTTTGAAGAGCTTGCTAAAATTATAGATGGTGTAACACATAATGAACGTCTTTCAGTATGCTTTGATACATGTCATACTCATGACGCTGGTTATAATGTTGTAGAAGATTTTGATGGTGTCTTAAATGAGTTTGATAAAATGATAGGTGTTGACCGTATCAAAGTCCTTCATATCAATGATTCAAAAAATGTTCGTGGTGCAGGAAAAGACCGTCACGAAAATATCGGCTTTGGTCATATTGGCTTTGATGCATTAAAATATATTGTCCATCATCCACAATTAATGGAGATTCCTAAAATCCTAGAAACACCATTTGTCGCATTAAATAGTGATGCCAAATCAAAATCGGCTCCTTATAAGCATGAAATTGAAATGCTTCGTAATGGAGAATTTAAACCAGAGTTAATCGATGCTCTAAGAGGATAGAATAAATAGCCCGAAATCAGCTAGCATAAGACTGATTTTCGGGCCTTTCTTTTATTTCGTAAACAATGCAATTAGTTGTCTGGAACGCTTTCTACCTAAAACAGCTTCAACCTCTACAAGAATATCTTTTGGAATACCTAAAAAGAGCCACGTAAATGAGAATTGCTCCAAATAAGGCCGGAGTTTTCTTACTTCAGAACTAGTAATTTCAAATCCTTCAGCACGTGCAATCGCAACAACTTCCTTATCACTACTTTGTGTTAATTGCTGTAAAAATTGAATACTCAAAGCTAATCCTCCTTTTAAAATTGTTTAGTTCTTGAGACAAAATCATTCTTGTGAACGTCGTAATGGCTTTGGAAATCCTTTACATTAGTGTGCCGGAATTAATGTCTATAACAACTTGAAAAATAAAATAGTAGAATAGCAATCTTATTTTCTTTACAAAAACTGTACTTTCATTTATACTTACAATTTGTAAATCGTAATGATTTTGAATTAGAAAGAAGAGAATATACATGAAAAAATCATTAATTGACATTGAAAATGTGTCATTTCAATATGACTATACGCAAGTATTAAAAAATATCTCTTTCCGTGTAGAAGAGGGAGACTTTTTAGCACTTCTTGGTCCAAATGGTTCAGGGAAATCTACATTATTAAAAATTATTTTAGGGTTACTAAAGCCAATGTCTGGAGAAATAAAGTTATTTGGTGAACCGAGTACGACTTTTAAGCATCGTGAATGGATAGGGTATGTGTCGCAAAAATCTAATGCCTTCAATTCCGGGTTTCCAGCAACCGTCCAAGAAGTAGTGAAAAGTGGATTATCCAAAAAATTAGGGTTATTTAAAAGACCTGGACGAGATGCAAAGGAAAAAGTGTTAGAAGCATTAAAAGCTGTTGGAATGGACGCATTTATGAATCGTAATATTGGTGAGTTATCTGGTGGGCAACAACAACGTGTCTTTATTGCAAGAGCGTTAGTTAGTGAACCGAGGCTATTAATATTAGATGAACCAACTGTCGGCATTGATCATGAGAATGTGCAGTCATTTTATGATATGCTGGCAAAATTGAATCGGGAACAGGGAATTACAATGATTCTTGTTACACACGATGTTGATACAGTATCGAACCGCATCAGTCATGTGGCATGTTTAAATCAAACCATACACTTCCACGGTTATAAAAATGAATTTGATACAATTTCTCACGATGCGCTTGATGCTTGGTATGGCCATTCTGTGAGAAAGATTCACTAGAAGGAGAAGGCATAATGATTGAAGCAATTTTTAACTATGAATTTTTACAAAACGCCTTTTTCTCTGGGCTATTAATTGGCATAATTGCACCACTACTAGGTGTATTTATTGTCGTTCGCAGGCTTTCGCTTATTGCTGATGCCTTGTCACATGTAACACTGGCAGGTATAGCGGGGAGCTTATATATCAGTCAATCAGTTACAGCTTTGGCAATGCTAAATCCAATTTACTTAGGCATACTGGCCTCTGTCAGCGGTTCAATTTTAATTGAGCGTCTTAGACGTTTATATAAGCACTATGAAGAGCTTGCCATTCCAATTATTATGTCAGGTGGGATTGGTATTAGTGCTATATTTATCTCGCTTGCAAGTGGCTTTAGCACGGATTTAATGAGCTATTTATTTGGTTCAGTGTCAGCTGTATCACGTCAGGATTTATGGGTAGTAGTAGGAATTGCTGTTGTTGTCATTATCTTTTTATTTATATTTTTTAAGGAACTTTTTGTTTTATCTTTCGACGAGGAATATGCAAAAGCTAGCGGTCTGCCTGCACGTTGGATTCATCTCTTATTTATGATCGTTACAGCGCTTGTTATTGCTGCAAGTATGCGCATCGTTGGTATTTTACTTGTATCATCACTTATGACGTTACCAGTTGCTGCTGCAATGCGACTTGCAAAGGGCTTTAAGCAAACAATCATCTATGCAATTGTCTTTGGCGAAACGGCTGTGTTAATCGGTTTAGTTAGTGCTTTTTATTTAGATTTAGCACCTGGTGGTACAATTGTCGTTACTTCTATCTTAATTTTGTTACTTGTTATACTAGTGAAGAAAATAGTATTTAAAATAGCTGCAAAACGGGAGGAGGTAGCGCAGTGAATGTTTCTAGAGCGTGGGAAATTTTAAAAGAAAACGGCTTTAAAAAAACAGATAAGCGGGAGTTAATATTAGATATGTTTGCAGCAACAGATAAATATTTAACTGCTCGAGATTTATTAGATGTTTTGAAAAAAGATTTTCCTGGTATGAGTTTCGATACGATTTATCGCAACCTTGCAACGTTTGTGAAGCTAGGAATACTGGAGGAAACTGAGTTATCTGGAGAGCGAAATTTCCGTATGCATTGTGAGTCTGAACATCATCACCATCATTTCATTTGTATGGATTGTGGAAATGTTAAGGAGCTGAACCTCTGCCCTATGGAAATGCTTGGAGAAAAGCTGCCAGACTATGAAATTGAAAATCATAAATTTGAGATCTATGGAAGATGTCCAGAGTGTAAGCATGAAACTTTGTAAAATCTGAAATGACAATATTTGAAGAAAGGGGTAGTTCCAAGTGAGGTTTCACTTGGAGCTACCCCTTTTTTATAGTAACTATGCTGTTATAGAGTAGCTTCAATTTTTTTGTACAAAGGTCTTCCCCGACTAATATTGCGCAATACTCTAATAATCTATGATTTTTGAGTGAAAGGAAATTGGTATTATGTCCGCTAGGCATTTAAAAAGATGTATTCCTTAAAAATTGAATAGAAGGTATTTGTCTTCTTTCCGCAAATATTAAAAAGACGAATGATTACGTGAGTAAATCATTCGTCGATTTTTTTATTATTGATGTTTTTGTTGGAATTCTACCATAAAGTCACGTAATGCTTCACAAGCCTCTAATGGTACAGCGTTATAAGTAGAAGCACGGCAGCCTCCTACAGAACGGTGTCCATTAAGTCCAACAAATCCTGCTGCTTTTGCTTCAACAAGGAATTGTTTTTCAAGCTCTTCATCAGCAACACGGAAAGTAATATTCATTAAAGAACGGCTTTCAGGTGTTGCATGACCTGTATAGAATCCGTTGCTATTGTCGATAGCATCATAAATTACTTTTGCTTTTAACTCGTTATGCTTTGCAATTTCAGCAACGCCGCCTTTTGATTCTACCCATTTTAATACCTCACCTAACATATAGATACCAAAAGTTGGTGGTGTATTGTATAAAGAGTTGCTGTCAGCATGCGTTGAATATTTAAGCATTGTAGGAATATTTTTATTCGCTTTCTCTAACAAATCTTTGCGAATAATGACTACTGTTACACCAGAAGGACCAAGATTTTTTTGAGCCCCTGCATAAATAAGACCAAATTTACTTACATCGACTGGTTTAGAAAGAATATCACTAGACATATCCGCAATTAATGGTACATTACCTGTTTCAGGGAATTCTTTCCATTGTGTACCATAAATCGTATTGTTTGAAGTGATATGCAAATATGCATCCTCTTCATTGAATTGAATGTCTGCTAAAGCTGGGATATTGCGATATTGATTTTCTTTTGTACTAGCAGCTTCTACGGGCGTACCAAATAATTTAGCCTCTTTGAATGCTTTTTCAGACCATGATCCTGATAATACGTAGCTTGCTTTTTGATCTGCTTGTAGGAAGTTCATCGGTATCATAGTAAATTGAAGACTAGCTCCACCTTGTAGGAAAAGAACTTCGTAGTTTTCTGGGATAGCATAAAGCTTTTTCAATAAAGCAATTGCTTCATTATGTACTTCGTCGAAAATGGCACTGCGGTGGCTCATTTCCATAATTGACATGCCTGAGTCACGGAAGTTTACTAATTGTTGTTGGGCTTTTTCTAATACTTCTAGTGGTAGGGCAGAAGGGCCTGCGTTAAAATTGTATGCTCGTTGTGTCAAAGTGGTACACTCCTTGTTTGTTTTATAAGGTTAAACCTTAATTATAGGGTATTTAGCCCCTACTAATTGATGTTGAATCTATCAGGCTTTTACAATCAGTTCATAGTCATCTAGCTAACTTTTTTCATGTATAGATAATAGATTAAGCGGAATACTGACCGTTAAAAGCACTTTACTGGATTATAACTCAATTTTCAAGAGAAAAAATAAAATTCTCACTATTCAAGCAGAATAATGACAGGCTCGCAACAAAATGTACACAATTGAGTTAAAATTTATATTAGCCTTTTCGGTTTAAATACGAACAAACGGAAATATAGGTGTACATATATGAGTTAATATTTCGTGATTTACACGTTGCTTAAACAGTGAAATTGTAAAATGTTCGTGTTTGTTCGAATGGAATTTCTCCTATCAACTATGTGCTCGCTTGCACATTCCACTCCAGAAGGACGCTTCATGAGGGTGTAGTCTAAGCTCTTATAGGTATGGATTAATACATTGAAAAGGAATAGTTACAGAGAGAGAAAGGAATATAAAAAAGCAGCCAACATTGCCTACCTTTCATTAAGTTTTTACACTAGCAATAAATGTTCTATTTATTTATGTAATTCTATCTATTATCATTTAAAATTAAAGTTATATGTTTCTAAACGAAAAAATCTTTGAACGAATTTTAAGATGGACGGAAAATTTCTAACCTTCAACATAAACCAAGTAACTTTAGGTATAATGAATTGTGAATATAGATATAAGGGGTGTTTTAAATGTTTACAATAGAAGAAGCATGTTTAGTTGTCGTTGATGTACAAGGGAAGTTAGCGACAATTGTTGATGACAGTGAAGCGATGATTGATAATGTGGCCAAGCTGGTACAAGCTATGCAAGCATTGGAGGTACCTATTTTATGGCTCGAGCAAAATCCTAGTCGTTTAGGTGGGACTGCGTTAAATATTGCTCAGCATATTCAAAGTCAACAACCTATTGCTAAAATGGCTTTTAGTGCGTGCCAGGAACAAGAATTTGTTGATGCATTGAAGGCAAGTGGGCGTTCTCAATTTATCGTGACAGGTATCGAAACTCATATTTGTGTCTATCAAACAGCCCGACAGCTAAAAGAACAAGGGTTTGAGGTTGAAGTGGTTGCAGATGCAGTCTCGTCTCGTACTAAGGCCAATAAAGAGATAGGGCTAGAGAAGATGAAGGCACTTGGAATTTTACCAACAAGTGTGGAAATGATTTTATACGAGTTACTACAACGTGCAGATCATCCACATTTTAAAACGGTGCTACAACTCGTTAAATAACAAAAAAACTCATCATAACGATGAGTTTTTTTGTTATTAAGCAGGCATATCAGTAGGTGTTGGTTTTGCGTAGCCTTCTTTATATTTGTTATCAATTGTTTGGCGAATTTCTTTCAGGCTCATACCGTCTTTATGCATTTTGGCAGATTGTACAGCAATTTCTAGGCAAACGAGACAACGGGTACCGTGATCATCCCAGACAATTGTGCCATCTTCTCGCTTTTCCTGAATAAAGCAGTTTAAATTACTTTTATGTCCAGCTGATTCGCCACATCCACAATAGCATGGGATCCACTCTAAAACTTCTGTAGACTGTCCAGCAATTTGATACACTAAGCGAATATCTTCTGATTTATTATCTAAAAACGATGGTAAAACATCAGCAGATGCTGTTTCCTCCTGAATATCTCCGGAAGCATGTCCATGCTCTTCATGTGAAGCTTCTTTTTGCGCTTCATTTTGATTTTTTTCAACAACCTTTTTATCTTCACTACAAGCACTTAACACTAATAACGACAAAACAAAAATAGATAGAAGTTTTTTCAACAAAAGCGCCTCCTAATGTTTACAATACTGCCATTATAACATCGTTCGCATAAATATTTATAGGAAGCGCAAGTGAAAATCAATGAAATATATCTAATCCACGTGTTTTGTTCATGAAAAGTTCCATTTTCTCACTCAGTAATTTTTTCAAGAAGAAACCAAATAGAATAAAAATGAGCCAGAAGGAAGATAAAAAGGCAAGATCAGCCCATACCTTTGACCAAATGATACCACCAACGGCCTCTCGCATCATTCCAATTGCATAAGTGAAAGGCAGAAATGGATTTATCATTTGGAAAAACTTGGGTAGTAATTCTACGGGATATGTGCCACCAGAACCTGCGATTTGTAACACTAACATGATAATGGCTAACGCTTTTCCAACATTTCCGAATACGGATACTAGCGTATAGACAACCGTAATGAACACTAAACTAATAAATAGTCCAAATGGAATAAAGAAGTAAGGTGCACTAATTGATCCATCTAAAAGAACAATATCTCCTATTGTAATAATGAGCGTTTGAATAAATGAAAAAGTTGCAAATGTTAATAAACGTCCAAAGTATATTTGGCGAATACTATATTGATTATTGTCGTGAATATCTACAGATAAAAGAGAAATTAATAATAAACAACCAACCCAAACGGAAAGCACAGTGTAAAACGGTGTCATAGCTGTCCCGTAATTAGCAATTGGAAACATTCTATGTTCCTGAAGCTTAATAGGCTCCTCAAAGAAGTCTCGCTCAGCGTTAACGTCGTTTTTCAATAATTGAACGATTTCCGAAATATCAGCTTCACTTTCTAATTTTCTCAGCTTGTCTGCAAGAGCCTTTATTTTTGTACTTAAAGCAGGGAAATCTGATTGTACTGTACCAATTGTCTTATTAGCTGTTGCTAACATATTTTTAGCATTTGTTAAACGATCTGTTGCTTGAGGCAGAAAACTTTTTACATTCGTTAGCATAGTTGATGCATTTGTTAACGTATTTCTCGCAGAAGATAAGGTCGTATGAATTTGTGGCTCTAGACTATCGTTATAATGTGTAAGGAATTGATGAAGATTGTTAGAAGCATTTTGCGCAACACTTTGAACATCAGCGAGATCTTTTCTGATTGTTTCGACATCAATATTATTTAACTGCTGTACTTTAGTTGAAACGTCTGTTAGTAATGTGTTTAGCTGATTTAGTGCGGTTAAAGAGCTTAAAGAATAATCGGTTAAACTAGGATTCGCCTTTAAATCTCCACGAATAGCTTCAAGTTGTTCAATAATTTTATTATTAGCTAGCAACGTCTTAACATCTTCAGAATTGCTTTGCTGTAGCGCCGTTTGGATGTTTTGCACCTTGTTTTCAAGCTGTTTACGAGTCGAAGCATCAGCTTGTGTTAATTTTTGAAGTGCTTCAAGCGTTTGGATGCTAGTATTTACTTTCTTGCGAGATGCATCTAACTGGTTATTAATCGTATCCTTTATTTGTGCAATCGTAGCTGAATCTACATTGGCATTTTGTAGCTTCCCTATTATATCTGTAAATCGTTGAGCAATATCTTGCACAGTTTTTAAATCTTTTTTTATGATAGGGGACAACTGGTTGAACAATGTATCAGCTTCATTAATCAATTTTAAACCTGAGTTAATAGTTGTTAGACCATCATTTGTTAATTTTTCAACTTCAGGAACTTGGGTAATCGTATGATTCAGTAATGTCTCAGCTTCTTTTCCGCCTTTTGCAGACTTCGCTAAAAATGTTTCAATATCAGGAAGATGATGTTCGATTGTAAAAATATAATTTTCGAATTTCTTAAAATCTGGAATTTCCTTTTCCATCTCAACACCAATCGTATTAAAAATAGAAAAAAGTGTTCCATTGACAGTAGAGATAAACTCACTAGATACTTGTTGCGTCAGACCGCTTGCACCTTTAATTGTAATTTTGGGTGCGATTGGATTTATTTTTTCATTTACATAATAATCGATATGCGCTTTAGTAGGTACATTTGACAGTATGGAGGTTAGCTTTTGAGAAAAATCACTAGGGACAACAATAACCGCAAAATAGTTACCGTTTTTTAGATTATCAATGGCTTGTTCATGAGATGTAAATTCCCAAGAAAAGTTTTGATTTGTACTTAAATTGTCTACCACTTCATTACCAACATTAATATCCTCTCCTCTAACATTAGCCCCTGTGTCTTCATTAACAATTGCAATTTTCATGTTGGCTGTATGCGCATAGGGATCCATAGAGGCATAGATATTGAGCCACGCATAAAGAGAAGGTAAAAAAATAAGCCCACCAATAATGACAGCAACTACCCAGTTTGTTAAGATATTATGGATATCACTTTTATAAATTTGAAAAATATTTCGGATAGTGTGTTTCATTTTACCACTCCATATTCGTATTGAGCATTATATATGTATGTTCCCAAACTTGGGCCAAATTATGTTTGAATTATGGAAAAACTTATTTTCAAAGACTAATTAGTTTACTAGGATTTAAAAACAATTTATAATCAATCGCGAATACACTAAAACTAGGGTTTTTTGGTGAGAAAAAGGAGGAATACATTCTAGTGAAAAAACTACTAATTATTGGCTCAGTTATTGTCTTGTTATTTGTGGCAATTATTGTGCTAACGAATGTATCGAACAAAAGTAAATTAGCAAGTGAAAATAATCCTTATGGCGACAAAGAACTGAAACAAGAAACAATCGATCAATTGAATGACAAAAATTACCAAAACATTATGTTACCTGATGAGCTTGAGAAAAAAATAAAAGCTGGTGAAGATGTAAATGCTTATTTCTTCAGTCCAGTTTGTGTGCACTGTAAAGCTTTTACACCTGAGTTAATGCCGATTGCTAAAGAGCTTGGTGTTGATATTGCCCAATTAAATGTATATGAATTCGATGATTTATGGGGAAAATACAATTTTGATAGGACTCCAACATTCATTCGCTTTGAAGGTGGTAAAGAGGTTAGTCGTTTTGTAGGTGCCTTATCAGAAAAAGATTTACGTACATTTTTTAATAAAGAAGTACTAAAAAAATAAGCAAAGCTGAGACTGTATCAAAAGTTATTTTTGATCAGTCTTTTTTTAACTTCTAGTAAAAGCCTCTGGACGCAATTATGCCGAGGCATAATTGATTTTTGTAGTGTATACTAAATATACTGAAGAGTTGTACATTGGAGGAATATTGAATGACAATGGATGATTATTTTTATAATGGTGAGTTAATGAAGTGCTATGAGGCGGCTAAGCAAGTTACAAATGATAATGAGATAGCGTTAGCTGATAAATATATTAAATTATTAGAAGAGTACGATTTTGCTAGCTATTCAAAGCCTACACTGGGCGTTGAAACTCAACATGCAGAACGAGCGGATGAAAGTTATCCTGAATCGGATACCGTCGTCGAAATTCGCGCGATAAAAGATGAAGCAGAGTTTTCAAAGCGTATTAAAGAACTAGAGGATGTAGCGGCAACAGGTACTCCATATGAAAAGGCACATTCATTTTTCACACAGGGTGAATTGTTTTTATTTGCACATCATTACAATGAGAGTGTCCATAGTTTTAGACAAGCAGTAAAAGAAAACCCTAACAAGGCACTATATTGGGGCATTACAGGTCAAACGATGCATCGCTTTGGATGGATGCCATTTGATGCACTTGGCTACTTAGAGCAAGCTATTAACTTAGATTCAAAAAATGCGCGTTGGAAATGGAATAAGGCACTTGTCCTTATTCAATTAGCGAAGGATTTGCAGATGGCTCCGTTTATGGCAAATGCTGCGATTATATTAGAAGAGGCAATAGCCGATTGTGGCGAGCATCAGCGTTCATTAAAAGATGCTGTCCAAAATACAATAGATAATATGGATAGCTATGTATTTTCATAACATTCAATAGATGCCTCAATAAGTTGGAGGGCACTGAAAAAGTCCATATCTTCTCACATTGCGAGGTATTCAACGATTAAATCGTTGAATACCTCGCTTTTTTCATTTGGCATTGTGACTCTACTGTTGTTTTCCGAAGCATTCCGCTCGCTTTCCGCGGGCGAGCGCCGAGCCTCCTCCTATGCGGGGTCTCGTTTGTCTCGCTTTCCCGCAGGAGTCGAGCGATGCTTCTCCAAACAACGCAATTTATCATACTATTATTTTAGTCACACTTTCCATAATAAAAGAATTAATATATAGGTGGTGTCCCCGATGATTTCAAATCAAGAAACCCTTCATTTAAGTCCATACATGTCGATCTACGATATTGTTGTGCCAAAAGATAATATACTTCGCTAAATCAATGAACTTGTTGATTTTTCATTCATTTTAGAAGAGTTAAAAACAAAATATTGTTTAGACAATGGACGTCATGCCATTCCCAAAATTCGCATGTTTAAGTACTTATTATTAAAAGCGATTTATGATGTATCAGACGTCGACCTAGTAGAACGCTCAAAGTATGATATGTCATTCAAATATTTCTTGGATATGGCGCCAGAAGATCCGTTGCTGACGCTGCTCTTTCGCACAAAAAACATCTGTTGCTGACGCTACGCTTTCGCACAAAAAACATCTGTTGCTGACGCTACGCTTCGAGTGGCTCATTGGGCCCGCATATGAAGGCTCACAGTCAAACAGAATTATACAATATTTTATGATAATGAGCCTATTTTTCCGTATTTTATCCCTATTTCTTTTCGGTTTTGAGTTTTGATTGAAAAGTCGATATTTCATGGTAATCTTAAAGTATAATTATCCCAAAATTTCTATACGAATTAGATATCATGGATTTATTTAAGGTGAAACTCGTTATTTTTCTAGAACTACTAGCTGGGTGAATTCAGCTTTCGATTTGACGGTAAATATAGTGAATCAACACATCTGTGAAAATGTTTGGGATCATAGGAGGGCGTTAAATGTGGAAATTTAATGAGAATTTTTCATCTTTGAGGCATGGTATTCAATTCATCCTATTCTCAATGATTTTCTTAATCGTAATTGGTTTAGGAAGTGAAAAATTTTATGGAATATTTGGTGAGAACAACTATTCTGCGATTCATTTAATGATGGAAATTCTCATCATTGTGGTGACGATGTCTATTTCGATTCAGACGTGGTTAATATCGCCGTACATTCTATCAAATAGAGTCCTCTATATCGGATCATTATTTTTAACAATTAGCTTCATAGAAATTGCACATACACTTACCTATAAAGGAATGCCGTTCTTCATTACTGAAAGTACACCGTATGCGGCAACTTGGTTTTATATGCTTGGTCGATTACTATTATCAATTGGTGTCCTTTGTATTTATTTTGTCAAGGAGAAGGAAATCAAATTAATTTATCGGTGGCTTATTTATAGTTTGCCATTTGTAATAATCATTAGTTGTTTTGGCATTCTTTATGCTCCAACGCCTATTTTGCCACCTCTTATGATAGAAGGTGAAGGTCCTAATCTTTTAAAAAATACTTTACAATATACAGCTATAGCGCTTCATTTGGTGATTATGGTCATATCGCTTAAAAATTTTAAGAAAGCACCTAAAATTATATTTTTATTATTATGTAGTTCGATTTATTTAATAATGAGTGATTATCTTTATACAATTTATAAAGATGTTTATGATATAAAAAACTTCACTGGTCATATTTTTGAGTTAGGTGCATTTTATCTTTTATTTAGAGCTATTTATTTTTCATCGATTGAAAGACCTTTTAAGCAGTTAGTTGATACACAAGAACATTTAGAAAAGTCACGTGAAAAGATGCATTATATGGCATACCATAATGAAATTACGAATTTACCCAATGAGCGTTTTTTAATGGAATCATTAAAAAGAGATTTATACATATCTAAATCACAAAAGGCAATTCTTGCTATCGGTATAGAAAGAATTTCTGCTATTAAAGCGTCTTTAGGTAGTACATATGCAGACCAAATGATAAGTCTAATCGCGCATAGATTAAAAAATGCTTTACCAGAGAAGCATCTACTATGCATGCTGAGAGAAGATTATTTTGTCGTTTATATTGATGAGGTGAAGAGTACCCATCAATTGACCCACCTAAGTCAACAGCTTCAATTTGTCATGGAAGAATCATTCCAAATACAACATTTTTCTCTAAATAGCCAATTAAATATTGGTATTGCTTTATTTCCAACAAATTCTTATAGGGAAGAGGAACTTATCAGATTTGCACTATATGCTATGCACGAAGCACAGAAAACGTCAACACGTATACGCTTTTATGAGTCTTCAATATCTAACGAAACGACTCAACGACTTTTATTAGAAAATGATTTACACGACGCATTAGCTAATCAAGAGCTTTTTTTAGAGTATCAGCCACAACTAGATTTACATACAGGTCAAATTAAGTCAGTGGAGGCTTTAGTCAGATGGCAGCATCCCAAAAAGGGGTGGATTTCACCAGGAGTCTTTATTCCAATCGCTGAGGAATCGGGATTAATTATTCCTATTGGACAATGGGTGCTAGAAACAGCATGTAAACAAGTGAAGAAGTGGGAAGCAGCTGGGCTACCGCCAATTAAAGTAGCAGTCAATCTGTCATTAGGTCAACTTTTTCAGCAAAATTTAGTTGAAATGATTCTTAATGTTCTTGAGAAAACACAATTAGAACCACAATATTTACAGCTAGAGATAACCGAAAGTATGACCATCAACATCGATCATATGACGACAATCTTACATAAATTGAAGGCACTTGGAGTTACAATCGCAGTAGATGATTTTGGGACGGGCTATTCGTCATTGTCTTATTTAAAGGATTTTCCTATCGATTGTTTAAAAATTGATCGGTCCTTTGTTCAGAAAATACAATCGAATTCCACAGATAAGGCATTAGTAGATATGATTCTTTCTATGGCAAAGCATCTACAGTTAAAGGTAGTTGCAGAAGGGATAGAAGAGATAGAACAGCTATCGTATCTAGTAGAAAGCAAATGTGATACTGTACAGGGCTTCTTATTCAGTAAACCAATACCTCCAAATATATTACAGGAGAACTACCAAAGACTTCACAATGATGCAAAGTATATTTTAGATTCAATTACTGATTCAATTACTGTATCTGAATAATTAAGTGTTTTTTTACAACATCCTTGTTTCATCTTATGACGAGGATGTTTTTTTGAGCTACGGAAATCTATGATAATCTACATTGCAGAGCTAAACGTTACCCGTTTCTTTATGTTCTACAATCATGGTATGATAATGGGGAAATGATTTGTAGATATAAAGGACGGGTTTTTTGATGGCACAAGAAGTGGCAAATAAATTTATTGAAAATGTTTGTAATCATTTAGTACGCAATATGAATATTACGAAGGTTGAGGAGCACTTTAAAGAGACAATAGAGATACAACGTAAATCAGCGCAATCTCAAATTGATTTTTGGGATAATTTAATGATGAATATGCTGTATTTTACTGAAAATGAGCAGGTTTGGGAAAACGAATTTTTGAAGATGCTTGAAAAGAAAGAGTGGTTAAAGACCACTGTACTTGAGGAAGAGCTATTAATGCATCAAATGCGTATTCGTCAACATGTCGCGGAGCAAATGGATGCTGCTAAAGAATTGTTCCATAAGCAGTATGAGACAGAAAATTTGACAGAGGAAGATATTGTTTATGATTATGCTTATAGCTCTGCTGGACATTCAATGCGCGTAGATTTATTAACAGTACTTGTCTCGACACCAGAACAATCAAAAGTGCTATTTAACGCAGATCCACAAGAAACGATTCGCATAATTAACGGCTATATTGCTTATCACACTGACGGGATTATTAATAAAGTGAAACTTTAATAGCAAAGAGCCTTTGTGGGATGGCGAATAATGAAGCATCCTGTTTTTGACCAAGTATAATAAGGTGGTACTAAGTTTCACCTGAAAGGAATTTTTATCATGAATACACCATTTACATTTAAACATACACAACCAACGAATATGGACCCAAATAAAAAATATCCAGCGATTTTTTTATTGCATGGAATGGGAAGCGATGAAGATGATTTACCGCAATTAGTGCAGGATTTTAAAGAGCAATGCCATGTTTTTAGTTTACGTGGACCTATTACACATAAGCCGGGCTATGCCTTTTTCACGATTCAAGAGGTCGGTAAACCAGACCGTGAAATTTTCGATAAAGTGTTAGTTGCTCTACAACGATTTATATTAGAGGCTATTGATGAATATCAAATTGATCCACATAAAGTGTACTTGCTTGGATTCAGTCAAGGGGCAGTTTTGACACAGTCACTTGCTTTTGCAATGGGGAATTTAATTACGGGAATAGTAGCATTAAGTGGCTACACGCCAAAATTCGTGACAGAGGAATATGCAATTCGCCCAGTCAATCATTTACATGCATTTATTTCTCATGGTGATTATGATTATGTCATCCCGTCGCAATGGGGTGCTGAAAGTAAAGAAAAATTTGAGCAATTTGGTGCTACTGTGACATTTAAAAAGTATCCAGATGGTCATGGTGTTACACCGGAAAATCTGCGTGATCTAACTGCATTTTTAGCACAGGAATTACAAGATAATATTCAATGAAATGAAAAACCGAGACATTTAGGATGTCTCGGTTTCATTTTTTTCTTTAGTAGATCAATCAAGCTCTATTTTGATAAGCTTCGATCTTTGTCAGTCACGGCAGCTACTGCATCGTGAATCGTTGTTTCAAAATGATTGCTTTGTAAAGAGGATACACCTTGAATAGTTGTCCCTCCCGGTGAGCATACCTGATCTACAAGTGCCCAAGGATGTTCCTGTGATTGTAAAATCATTTTTGCACTGCCGAGTACTGCATTTGCCGCAATATCAAGCGCCATGTTTTTTGGCATCCCTTCACGTACAGCAGCACGTGCTAAAGCGTCAATATACATATAGGTGAATGCTGGTGATGCACCACCAATCGTTGTAAATATGGAAAATAAGTGTTCAGGCACTTCGATAATTGTGCCAACTGTTTCAAATAGTGAAATGACACGCTGAAGCTGAACATCTGATACTTGTTCACTCGCTGTATAGCAACTTGTCGAGGCACCGATAAGCGCATTAATATTTGGCATTACACGAATAATAGGGGTAACTTCAGATAGGTAACCTTGTAAATATGTTATATTTTTACCAGCAGCAATAGAAACAATGACATGGTTGTCTTGTAAATGCTTTTTCACCTCTGGTAAAACATCTGGTAACATTTGGGGTTTGACACCGAGGATAATAACGTCACAATTTGACATAATATCTTCAATAGAGCTTGCGGCTTGAATACCGTAAGAGGTTGCTAATTTAGTTGTTTTTGCTTTGGTACGATTATAGCCGTAAATTAAAGTAGAATTAAAATCTCCGCTTTTACACATACCTTTAATAATGGCTGTAGTCATATTTCCAAGGCCGATAAATCCGTATTTCACGTGTTAGACACTCCTTCATATAGTTAAAACATACACCTTAGTATAGAGTAGATTGTTTTACTTGAATAGTAATATGCAAAGAATCAAGTCAATTAGGTTCAAATTCATGTCAGTCGGTGGTATCATAGAAGATGTTGTGAATGAACGTGTATCTCTATGTTCATTAGGTAGAACATAGAGAGTAAAGAAATCATGTACTTTATGTGAACATTGAGACAGACTCTATCTAAAAGAGGTAGAATAATAATTTGATATGTAATGCAAAATTTGTCGCTTTCTAATGGTAAAGCGTGTAGAAATTAAGAGAGAAAAGGAATTAAGATGAATGGAACAAAATCTAAAAACGGAGCAGAAACTACAATCTTCCAAGAAGTCATTGGAGAAGTCCTCACGCTCTTCTATTTTAGCTCAGACAGTAAAAACAGGAATCATTAAATCCAATTTAATCCCAATGTGGGCTGGTTTAACACTAGGTATGTACAAAAATAAAATGACTTTTGTAGAGAATATACCTGAAATTATTTTCGCAACGATTGGCTCAGCACTTGTTATTGGTGCTGCTGGGGCATTTAATAATGTGTATGACCGCGACATCGACGCTGTAATGCCACGTACGCAAAGTCGGCCAACAGTAACTGGTGAAATGTCAGCTAAATCAGCGTTAACTTTAGCTTTTGCCATGCTCATTATCGGGGCAGCCGTGTTGGCACTTGCTTCTCCATTAGCTGCAGGTTTTGGTCTCTTAGGGGTATTTTTATATGTAGTACCTTATACAATGTGGACAAAACGACATACGATTTATAATACGGAAATAGGGAGTATAGGTGGGGCGATTCCAGCTTATATTGGTTGGGCCGCTGTTTCTTCTGATATTACACATCCTGCGATACTTGGCCTATTTTTAGTTATGGTTATTTGGCAGATGCCCCATTTCTATGCCATTGCCATTCGTAAGCACGCTGATTACGAAGCGGCCAGCGTTCCAATGCTTCCAGTTGTAAAAGGGATGCGACGAACTTATTATCAAACGAACTTTTATTTAATCTTATTAATATTATCAAGCTTATTATTTGGTACTTTAAGTGTAGGCATTATGCTTGTTGCACTATTGCTAAGCATTGCGTGGCTTATTATGAGTATTTACGGTTATCATAGTAATAAAGATCAAATAAAGTGGGCGACAAAAATGTTTGTTTTCTCACTTATCCATATGACAATTTTATTTACAACAGTTATTGTATACTCTTTAGTAGGTGTTATTTTTAAATTGTATTAAACCTATATCTAGCACGAAAAGCCAACAGGTTATTCTACACTTGTTGGCTTTTCCTTTTCCACCGATGTTATTTGACGACTTGGCCATTCCAATGCGTGTAACATACCTCCAAAAACAGCTCCACCATCAATACCGATAATATTATTTTCACCAAAATAGACACTGTAATCTGTTGGATTTTGGCGAAGTCTATAGGTAGGTGTATGGCCAAAGATTACAGTTTTCTCACCTTGATAACCTACATGAAAATCTTCACGAATCCATAGAAATTGTATAGGATCTGTCTCTGCCAAAGCTATTCCAGGCACAACACCGCCATGTACAAAAATGGCATCCTCTAATTCGATGTAAGTATCAAAAGTTTCGATAAGTTGTAAATGTTCTTCGAGCTTTGGTAAGGTCTGAATAAAGCTAGATAATGAATCGTTTTCAATGGCTTCCTTAAAATCGTCTAATTGATATCCATAGCTTGCAAGTGTTGCATCGCCACCGCAAAGTCCCACCCAATGATTCCAGGGCTTAGGATGGCCAGAGCGACAAGCTTTTAGCATTATGGCTTCATGATTTCCTAGTAGAACACGTGCACCTTTTGCTTGCAATTCACCCACTAAGTTTAAAACGCCACATGATGCAGGTCCTCTATCAATATAATCGCCAAGTAAAAATAACTGATCTTGCATAGTATCATAATTAGCTTTTAATAATAATTCTTCAAAAAGTTCTAATTCCCCATGTATATCACTAATTGCTAGTATTCGATCCATAAAAGAGCATCCTTTCCAGTATTAGAGAAGCTATTATTAAGTATAGAGAATAGTTTTACAAATTTCGACTAATGTAACTTTAACCAAAAGGTTGAAGGTAAGTTTCTCACTCCATACTATCGGTTTCTAGTTACACTTTAGCATATGACAAAGTGATTCCATTTCTTTATTCATTTGTCTTTAGGGTTTGAATAGTGAAGGGAGAGAATTATATGCTACAGCCATCTCAGCAAAATATGAAGAAAATAGTGATGTCATTTTAAATAGATTTATCTTCATCCAGTGATATTTTTGTATCGAAAGAAAAAGATATCCTCCCTCTAAATCCGGGAGATGAAGGTAATTTAAAGACACAAGGTATAAAGGCATTGTGAATAGGGCTAGAAGGGGGAGAGGAAGCCATAAATAAAGAAAAAGAGCGATAGCGGCACAAGTGTAGCATTACAAAGGTTTTTGCAATGCTAATACTACTTGTGCATAACGTAAAAGTATTTGTATGTAATGCTTCTACGTTATGCAGAGTATTTAATTATTCTTGAAGCTTTTCCCATGCTTGCTTGGCTATTGACTCGTCAAATGTTGATACTAGTCGATAGTTTTCTGTATCTAAAATTCGAAAATGCTGACTAATGACATTTTGCTGTAAGCGATAACCATTGTACTCGCTAAGATTTTTCCACCATATGTATCCACCCATCGTTTTTTCCTTAGGTTGTAGTGTTCCGTTATTAGCGATTAAGTCGACAACCTCAAGTGGATCCCCGCCAAGCTCATGCTGTAAAATTGAGCTTTCTCGGCATAATGCACAAACTGCAACCGTTGTAGTCCAGCCAGTATGAATACGACCTTTTTCAATTTGAACAAGTGTTTTTTTAGAGAGGCCTAGTAAATCACTCATTTGATCCTGTGTTAAATCTTTTTCGGTACGGATTAATTTCAGTTTTTCTGAAATAAGTGTGATTAATTGTTCACGATCCATCCAAACACCCTTTCTTTCAGATAGTTAAATACTATTATACATGAAAGTGTGAAGAGGTGGTTTCTGTTTCGAGAGTAACTGAGGTTAAATTGCGAGTAGAGAAGTTAATCATTGTAACGTAAAAAAAAGACTGTCCCTCAATCTATTCATTGGGACAATCTGTTGGATGTTTAAATCTCGTATTTTTTCGTGTCAGAAATAACTCGGAAATGAATACCTTTAATTTGAGCGCTTACTTTATGACGTAGTGTATCAATATCTACTAGCTCATCGTTATCATTGACACATTCTGCAATTTCTTGTAATAGCATCGTAAATGCCTCTTTGAAGAGTAAACGCATATTATCGAAATCTAAGCTACGGAAGTTTCCGTCAATATCAAATGCCTCTACAGAATTTAATTGCTTTGAAGCACCAGCAAAGCGATCATCGTACACCGTATAGTTTTCATCTGTTACTACGATAATATATAATACTTCACCTGTAATTGTTTTTAATTCAATGTTAGTTTTGTGTTTTTTGACGTCGGTAATGATGTGAATACCGTCCGAATGATATAGCTTAAACAATTTCATATGTAATACCCCCTGAAAATAGAATCATATCCATATAATTATTATATATGGATATGCCTAATAATGGAATAAGAAAAAAGTATTTGGAAAAACTGGAATAGCCCTATTTGAATGATAATTGTAATGCTAAATTGTTAAAAACTATCAAAAAATTGTATCGTATTATGCTTCTAATACAGTAGGCATAATATTGCGAAGGGGACGAACCTCGATGAAATGAATTCGATGGCCTTGCTGCTCATAAATACTAAATAGATATGGGGCTAGCTCAATATTTTTAGTTGCTTTAATGCCATTATTCACTGTTAAAAACCAACCGCCCAATGTTTCGACTTCTTCTGCTTCAAGTGTCACATTTAATAGTTTTTCAACATCTTCAATAAGCATTTTTGCATTTAAAATATAGTGATTGTCACTTACTTTTCGGATTTCTGCAATTTCATCATCATCGAATTCATCACGAATCTCACCGACAATTTCTTCTAAAATATCCTCGACTGTTACAAGTCCTGATGTCCCACCGTATTCATCCATTAAAATGGCTAAATGAATTCGCTCTTTTTGCATACGCACAAGTAAGTCTTGAATTGGAATAGTTTCAATTACTCGTATGACAGGATTAATGAAATCTTCAAGGACTAATGAATCATCTGTAAGTTGTTCAAGCAAACCATGAGTAAACAATTCCTTGGCATTGATGAAGCCTAAAATATCATCACGATCACCATCATAAATAGGATAACGAGTATATTTTTCAGCAGCGATAAAATGAATCATATTTGTAAAAGATTCATTTTTTTCAATTCCAACAATCTCTGTTCGAGGAACCATAATTTCACGAGCAATACGTTCATCAAATTCAAAGACATTATTTACAAACTTTAGCTCTGTTTTATTGATCTCACCATTTTTAAAACTTTCAGATAGCAGTAATCGTATTTCTTCCTCTGTATGTGATAACTCGTACTCAGAAGCAGGCTTCATACCAAATATGCCAACTAATACTCGAGCTGAGCCATTCAAGAACCAGATAAATGGATACATCACTTTATAGAACAACATAATAGGCTTGGCAAAATGAAGTGTAATCGTTTCAGCTTTTTGAATCGCAGCAGTTTTTGGTGCCAACTCCCCGACAACAACGTGTAAAAATGTTGCAATGGCAAACGCACTCCCAATTGTAAAAGCCGTCATATATTTATCTGAAATGCCGATCAAATCAAAAAGAGGGTGTAGCATAAATTCAAAGGTTTTTTCACCGACCATCCCGATACCAAGTGCTGTTACAGTTATACCAAGCTGACAGGCAGATAAGTACTCGTCTAAATGATTAACAACATACTTTGCAGAAATGGCTCTTTTATTGCCTTCCGCAATCAATTGGTCAAGCCTTGAGGAACGCACTTTTACAATGGCAAATTCTGTTGCCACAAAAAATCCAGTTAAAGTTAATAAAATGGTGAAAATCGATAAGTTGAGTATGGTCTCCAAATAGTCGTTCTGTATGAACAGAACGTCACCTCCTAATTATGAATAAGTAAAAGTAAAGATTGCATGAGTGCAATACTTTCGGGTGAAACATTTTTTTTTATTTTTTCAATATCTTTATTATCTTGTTTATTTATTTGTTCAAGTAGAGAAGTTACATCTTGCTCTAAATCTTGCATTTTTACACGTAGCATTTGTACATTGATTTCTTCATACGGAGTGATGTTTAGTTCATGTTGTATTTCTATGAGTGAACGACCTTGTTGTTTACGTTGCTCAATAAAATGAAGTCGTTCAATCATTGCAGGGGCATAGTAGCGATAATTGGATGCAGAACGTTCTGCTTCTAATAAGCCGATGGTTGTATAATAATCGATTGTTCTTTTTGTAATGCCTGTTTTTTCTGCAAGCTCGCCAATTTTTAATTTCTCTGTCCCAATGCAAACACCTCCAAACCATCACGTGATACTTTGATTATAACTTGCTGGTTTAGTTAGTTTCAAATAGAAGAGCCCGATATTTCTAAATTGTAAGATTTCTTGAGGGAAGTGGACTTATTTACAAAAGAACTGCCACCGGGCGAGATTGTTTTAGGCGCAGATGTTATAATTATATTTTGGACATCAACAATACAATTTTCTATTCTGAGCTCAGTAACTGTCTTTTTATATTTATTCCTCAGACTATTTGAAAAGATATAAAGAGTAGTAATAGCAACAATCTTTTAGAAAACAGCTTAAAAAAACAATCTCATATATTGAAATTTGCTACTGATAATTTATATAATGTCAATCGTTACAGTGTATAAGGGAGGTTATTATGAAGAAGTTATATAAGCTTATCACTATATTGCTCACGGCAGTATTTGTTTTTTTCCTTTGCTTACACTTACTAATCGTGTCTCAAGGCAAAAATACTGCGATAGAAAATGCAGATTACCTCATTATTTTAGGTACACGTTTATCGGGGGATCAACCGTCTAGTCTGCTGTTCGAGCGCATCAAGACCGCAGCTACATACTTAAAAGAAAATCCAAATACAATTGCAATAGCTTCTGGTGGCCAGGGGCAGGACGAAATTGTGTCTGAAGCTTCTGTAATTAAAGAATCATTAATGCAATTAGGTATTGATGAAAAACGTATCATCACCGAATCAAAATCTACTCGCACTCTTGAAAACTTTCAGTATTCATTGGATTACATAGACAAAGATTCCACAGTTGTAGTTGTGACAAACCGATTCCATCTATATCGAGCCGAATCCATTGCTGAAGATTTAGGACTTAACGTTACCGGTTTACCAGCTGCAACACCTTCAGAATATCGTATTAAGTACTACTCCAGAGAATATTTAGCTATCGTGAAGTATTATTTAGAAAAAATACATATCCTCACCTAGCATCACATTCTTCTTGCGATTCACGAAATATCAAAACAAAAAGACAGAATTTAATCTACATGCGTTGTAGATTAAATCTGCCTTTTTTTTAACAGTAACAATCTTTGAGGAAACAGCTTTGTTTAAAAGCCACGGAGTTTATTTTTGTAAATATGTATCATATAGGTGATGAAGCGCATCTTCACCAGTCATTTCTAGAATAGTTTTGTCATTAAAAATAAGTGTTACATTTGTGAGAGTGCTATCAATTTTATTGTTCTTAATAGTGCACGTAACCCTTACTACTCCTGTTTCTGCTAGTTGTTTTTTCATCGAATCATCCCACGGTTGTTCAGAAAATAGAGGTGCTTGCCATGTGCCCCTCACATGAAGCTCATTTTTTTCAGCGTCATAATCCCAGCGTACGTCACGTAAAATAGTTTTAAATAGGTCATTAACCGTAAAAGATGTATCTTTATAGTTAATGTCAATTGCTCGTATAGCATGTACATCACGACCAACTGCACTAGCTGCAGTTTCTGCTGCTGAATTTATGCCTGAAACCGCTTCTTTAATTTCAGATAGTCGATTATCACAGCCAGCTAGCAACGCACAAAGACATGTTATACAAGCTACCTTTGTCATCCATCTCACAAGTAGTCCCTCCAATATTGCAAGTTGTTACTACTATATTAACGAAAAGAAAACTGTGAAGAAAGGGCATGAAGGCGGTAGATTGTGACGGTTTTGCAACGATGCGATCTTCACTAGAATGTACGAGGAATTGGAAGTTTAAGTATCTGAAAATTTAGTAAAATTATCTTCGTTCAGCATATGTTTTAGTGGCGAAAGCGAAGCGTTAGCTACAAATGTTTTTGCATCGATAGGTACAGTAAACTTTCACTTCTGAAGGTGGTGAGATGAATGCTGGTGTAGTTTATTTTCCGTAAGTGTCCAAGCACCAGCTGAATGAAGATAAGCCTCCGGCGGATGTCACGGATTTTGAAAGGAATGAATTGTGCGGGCACAATTCAAAATCCGGACGCAATTTCGCCAAGGCGAAATTGATAAAAGAAAAGGAGCGGTTTGTGATGAAGATTAATGATGAATTACTTGAGCGATTAGGAACTTATTTCGTGTACCATGCTGTTTATGATAATTATGGCATTACCTTTGAAAATTTTGTGGAGCGTTGGTTACGAGGGATACTTGATGTATAAAAGATGAAGAGTCGTGTTCTATGCATGAACACGACTCCTCTTTTTATTTAAAATAATTTGAGATAAATTGGTTGGCTTCTTGCCAGTTATAAACTCGCACGACATTGTCCGGAACAGCAAGACGATTATATGGAGTGTCAAATAATACGACCGGTATTTTTAATTCCTCCGCAAGCATGACCGCATTATCATGTTTATCTTCAAAAAATGCCTCAACACCATGCTTTTTTGCTACAGAAACCTTATCATGACTACCGATGAGCTCGATATGATCGTACGGAATAAATTGTGATTTAAACCAATTTACCGTAACCTCTGATACATTTTCACCACGAGCAGAGATGTAATAAAGTTCGTAGTTTTCTTTCCACGTATTTAAAATATCTTGTGCATCTTTAGCAGCTTCAGATACTTCGTACATAAACGGCTCATTTTCTTTAAACCATGTATTAAATGCTACACGATCAACGGGGTGGGGGAATGCTGATAAAAAATCATATTCGCACACATCGTCAAGCGTAATATTTACATTGTATTGTTTATTTATATGTGGAATGAGTGTACTAGGACATGTCACTGTTCCATCGATATCAATACCAAAGCGGGGCTTTTTCATGCCAGCACCTCCTTAGGCGTTTGCTTTTTCTGCTTCTTCAGCTGCGCGTTTTTCTGCCATTTCAGCTGCTAATTTATCGATTTCCTTTTTCAACTCTTCAACCATTGTTTCTTCAGGCACTTTACGAACTGTTTTGCCCTTCATAAATAGTAAACCTTCACCACGAGCACCAGCAATACCGATGTCGGCTTCGCGTGCTTCACCAGGACCGTTTACCGCACAACCAAGAACAGCGACTTTTAACGGTACATTAAGTTTGGAAATATATTCCTCAACTTCGTTGGCAATTGAAATTAAATCAATTTCGATACGACCACATGTTGGGCAAGAAATAAGGGTTGCCATATTAGAAGCAAGACCGAATGATTTTAATAGCTCACGTGCTACTTTTACCTCTTCAACAGGGTCTGCAGATAGTGAAATACGTAACGTATTACCAATACCTTTTGAAAGGATTGCACCAAGGCCAGCCGCTGATTTTACAGTACCAGCAAATAATGTACCTGATTCAGTAATTCCTAAATGTAGAGGATAATTAAATGCTTTAGCCGCTTTCTCATAAGCTTCAATTGCTAAATTTACGTCTGATGCCTTCATTGATACGATAATATCGTGGAAGTCCAAGTCTTCCAAAATTTTAATATGATGAAGTGCAGATTCTACCATACCATCTGCAGTAGGGTAACCATATTTTTCTAAAATGTGACGCTCTAATGAACCAGCGTTTACCCCGATACGGATTGGAATACCTTTAGCCTTAGCTGCATTAACAACAGCCTCCACTTTTTCTTTACGCCCAATATTACCTGGGTTAATACGAACTTTATCGATACCATTTTCAATCGCTTTTAATGCTAATTTATAGTCAAAGTGAATATCAGCTACTAATGGAATATGGATACGTTTTTTAATTTCTGCAATCGCATCAGCTGCACGCTCATCTGGTACTGCTACGCGAACAATTTGACAGCCTGCTTCCTCGAGACGAAGAATTTCTGCTACTGTTGCTTCGACATCATGTGTTTTTGTTGTACACATACTTTGAATGAATAATTCATTACTACCACCTATTGTTAAGTTACCGACACGCACGGGACGTGTATTTGTACGGTGACAAATTTCACTCATTAACTTTCTCTCCTTTTCGGGCCATACTTTCGACCGTCACTGACATTTATTTTAGCAGTGTAAGAAAATAAGGACAAGGAAGAAACGCTAACTTTTCATTTTCCGCATTTATTTTCAAATTCAAATGACAGAGGAAGCTTAATATTTTCACCAGGAATAAGTGCCTGTAATTGTAAGTGTGGGTTTAATTCATAAAATAGCTGTAAACGTTCAGGGAAGGTCATGGGTACTTTTGCAGGATGAAGTGCAAATAAACTGTGAATGGTATCGCCTTGTATAGTCTGTATAGTGATATAATTTGGCTCTCGCTGCTTTTCACAAAGGGCGTTTTCTGTATTTTTCGGATACAAGGTAGCAAAATGTAATGATCCTTCTGTTAAATCTACTTTCACGACAAAAGCAAAAATAATGATGATAGCTGTTAACACTAAAGCACGCAAAAAATCCCCTCCTTTTCTAACACTATATTTAGAAGAGAGGGGAATCATGCACATTATTTTTTTGCAATTGGTTGTTTTGGATATTTTGTGATGGCTACGATTAATAGAGTCACGGTTAAAAGTAGAGAAAAAACAGAGATAATTGTACTGTTAATCGGTAGATAATCTGATAGCATACTTATAAGAACTGCCCAAGTCATGGCAAATGTTGTTGTACGCCAAATATGACGGTATTCTCCGCGACGCTTCATAACTTTTAAGATAAATAGTCCTGCCAGGGCATAAAGGGCAATTTGTGCAAAAATAAGCATCGTTGTAAAAACAAAAAGCATGATGAATGTCACGGGGTATAATAACCATTTAACGCCTTCTATGTATTCAGTTATACCATTTAAACTATTCATATCAAATGTATCAACAGACATACCAGCCGTAAAACGACCAAAAGAGAAAACTGTAACAACAGTTATTAGAAGAAAGGTATATTGAATGACTTTTCCGATAGGTAATATACGATAGGCAGCAAGTTTTTTGGGATGAATTAAGCTATCGATAAATAGTTGTGAGTGTTTCATAACATATCTCCTCCAATCGCTATTTTACCATGTTCAACTTTGACAAGATATGAAATAAGTAATAATAACTGAGAATACGATAATTAAATGTTAATATTGTGTAAAGAAGTTAAAGGTTTTCTTTACTTTTTCTATACTATCATTTAAAGATTAGGAATAGAGTAGTAGAGACGTAGGAATTGGAGCGAATACAATTGACAATAGATTGGCAAAGCATACTGTTTCAATTTTTAGGCGGTTTAGGAGTCTTTTTATTTTCCATTAAATTCATGGGGGATGGGCTCCAAAAATCGGCAGATGATCGACTGCGTGAATGGCTGAATCGTTTTACAACAAATCCTTTAATGGGAGTGTTAGTAGGCATTGTTGTGACGGTTTGTATCCAGTCGAGCTCTGCAACGACAGTGATTACAGTTGGCCTAGTTAGTGCAGGGTTTTTAACATTGCGTCAAGCAATCGGTATAATCATGGGAGCAAATATTGGCACGACAATAACCGCATTTATTATCGGTATTAATATTGGGGTTTATTTTTATCCGTTATTGGCAATTGGTGCTGGGTTGTTATTTTTCTTTAAGAAATCAACATATCAGTATATCGGGCAAATATTATTTGGCTTCGGGGGATTATTTTTAGGATTAGAGTTAATGAGTGCAAGCATGCAGACACTTCATCAATTAGCGGACTTTGCATCATTAACGATCCATCTAAGCGATCAGCCAATTATAGGGATTTTTTTAGGAACAGTTTTTACATTGCTTGTTCAAAGCTCAACAGCGACTGTTGGTGTGCTACAGGGCTTATATGCTGAGCATTTAATTGGCTTAGATAGTGCTTTACCTATTTTATTTGGTGAAAATATAGGTACGACCATTACAGCAGTATTAGCTTCACTTGGTGCTTCTATATATGCTAAACGTGCGGCAGCGGCACATGTGCTATTTAATATTATAGGTACTTTTATTTTCATGGTGTTCTTTACACCATTTATGCATTACGTTCAGTGGATTAGCGGGCTATTCCATTTAGAAGCGAAAATGCAAATAGCCATAGCGCATGGCTCATTTAACATTATTAATATGATGATTCAGCTGCCATTTATCGGAGGATTGGCTGCGCTTGTCACGAAGCTAGTTCCTGGCCATGATGGAAATATTGATGTGACAACGAAGCATTTAGATCCATCATTCATTGATTCTTCTCCAGCGATTGCACTTGGGCAAGCGAAGGAGGAGGTGTTACGTATGGGAGAGCATGCACTTCATGGTTTAGAAGAAACATTTTTATATATGAAAACAGGTGAGGCTGCTCATATTCCTACAGTTTTACAACTAGAGATGGCTCTAAATCATTTAGATAAGGAAATCACGAATTATTTAGTGATGGTGTCTAAGCAGCCACTTTCTCGTGCAGACTCAGTAAGACACCATACACTTCTAACAAATGTACGAGACATTGAACGTATTGGTGATCATTTTGAAAATATTTTAGAGCTTTTACAATATAAAGATCATCATGAGGTAAATTTAAGTAAGTCAGCTCGACAAGATTTAATAGGCATGTTTAGCTTAGCTATTGAAGCTGTACGAAAAAGTATAGCGGCTCTGGATACAGCTAGTTTGAGTTTGGCACAGGAAGTAACTGAGCTCGAAAGCTTGATAGATGATATGGAAGATAAGCTAAGACAAAAGCATATTGCACGCTTAAATACAAATGAATGTAATGGAGCGGCGGGAATCGTCTATACGGATATCGTTAGTAATTTAGAGCGTATAGGAGATCATGCTGTAAATATAGCTGACTCTATTTTAGGAATTAGACATTAGGGCGTAATTGTTGCTATAGCTGCGCTTTCGCTACAGAAAACAACCGCTGAATGAAGATAAATGAAACCTTTAGCTTTGTAAATCCGTATGAAAGGCACTGCACGATTAGGCGGGTTAATTAGGATTATTGACTGATAAAAGGATTTCTTTTTGAGATTGAGCTATGTAAGCCTATTTTTAGTTGATTGTAGCGGTGGAAGTGGCTCAGCTCTCGCTTAAAGCGAAGATCAGCGTTTTCTAATTAACTAACCTGGTGAGACAAAGGAGAGAATTTTTTATGGAAGTAGTTGGCTGGATCTTAGTGATTGCCTGCTTTATCATTTCATTCGTTGGATTGGTATACCCGATAATTCCAGGTGTGCTTTTTTTACTCGGTGGTTTTTTAGTATATGGATTATTTTTTTCATTTGCAGAGTTAAGCTGGTGGTTCTGGGCGAGTGAAATTATATTTGTTGTCATAATATTTGTTGCTGATTCTGTAGCAAATGCCTTTGGTATTAAAAAATTTGGTGGTTCAAATGCTGGTATGTGGGGCAGTACCATAGGTTTATTAATAGGTCCGTTCGTCATTCCTGTTGCAGGTATATTAATTGGCCCATTTTTAGGAGCGGTAATTGCAGAGTTAATCGTAGAGCGTCGTACGTTTGGGGAGGCTGTGAAAAGCGGTGTTGGGTCTCTCGTTGGCTTCTTAGCATCAACACTTTCAAAAGCAGTAATTCAAATCGTCATGATCGTTTTGTTCTTTATAGCGATATGATTTTCTTTCATATGAAGTTTATCAATTATGCAGAGGCATAATTGATAAAACAACAGGGTAAGATAGTAATCGTATTGGTTTTTCAGTCAAAAGGCTGAAATCTTCAATTTGAAGTATTTTTCGTTGAATGGTTTGACCAATTTTGATAATCTATGAATGTACTAATTATTTCTTTACTTTAGGGAGGAACTTAACAATGGCTTACGAATTACCACAATTAACTTACGCTTATGACGCATTAGAACCACATATCGATGCAAAAACAATGGAAATTCACCATTCGAAACACCACAATACTTATGTAACAAACTTAAACGCAGCAGTAGAAGGCACTGAATTTGCTGAAAAAGACATTAACGATCTTATCGCAAACATTGATGCTCTTCCAGCTGACAAACAAACTGCTGTACGTAACAACGGTGGCGGACATGCTAACCATACATTATTCTGGGAAGTAATCGCTCCAGGCGGTTCAAAAACTCCAGTTGGCGAAGTTGCAAAAGCAATCGATGCTAAATTCGGTTCTTTCGATGCATTCAAAGAAGAATTTGCAAAAGCTGCTACAACTCGCTTCGGTTCAGGTTGGGCTTGGTTAATCGTTGATGGTGACTCAGTTGCTGTTACATCTACTCCAAACCAAGACTCTCCAGTTATGGAAGGTAAAACTCCAATCCTAGGTTTAGACGTTTGGGAGCATGCTTACTACTTAAACTACCAAAACCGTCGTCCAGATTACATCGGTGCATTCTGGAACGTAGTAAACTGGGATGTAGTGGAAGCTAAATTCCAAGCTGCAAAATAATTTTTGTCTAATAGAAGGCTATGTCAAAGGTGATGAGTCACCGAGGCATAGCCTTTTTTGCTGTCTTTTTTAGGTTCTATAATCTTTGGAGTATCCAATATAATTTAAGATGGAGATGAATGCCCCAACACCCTGCTAAAAAAATTCGCAGTTAGTCAGCTAAAAGGGAGGGGGGGTCGCCGGAACATTTGGGGGAAGCTTCACATTGTGCCTCACCCTCCTAATATTTAATGTAAAAACTATTTTTCAAGCAATCCGTAAAAAAGAGAAACTTTTCATCTTAAAGTGCCGTCAAATAAATGATGTTTTCAAGCATAAATTCACAAGTGCATGCTTTCCTGTCGTACCTTCGAATGGTATACTAAATATCGTGTGTATTTAAATTGTAATTAGATGAGGAGGGGAATACATATGCGCAAAGCACCGGGAAAAAATCGCGCGACGAGTGTTAAAGCAAAACATCATTCTAATTTAACATTTCGTATGAATGTCCTTTTCTTTGCTATATTTATCGTATTTTCGATGTTAATTTTTAGACTTGGCTATATGCAAATCGTAAAAGGGGAAGATTATGTACGCGATTTAGAGCGCAAAGAGGAGGTAGCTGTCAATACAAGCGTGCCAAGGGGACGTATGTATGATCGATACGGGCGTATTTTAGTGGATAACCAACCAGAAAATGCCATTACTTATACAAAAATGTCGACGACAACAACAAAGGAGATGCTAGGCATAGCCGAAAAGCTGGCACAATTGATTGAGCAGCCAACAAACCGTGTCACTTTACGTGATAAACAGGATTTTTGGATCATAAAAAATCATGACGCTGCCTATGCAAAGGTAACAGAGAAAGAAAAAAAGAAAATTAAAGCCCAAGAAAATGTATCGGAAAGTCAAATCAATGCACAGATTGATAAACTTGTACGTGAACGAATTACAAACGAAGAATTATTGCAATTGACAGATAAGGACATGGAAGTATTAGCAATCTATCGAGAGATGGTATCAGGATACAATTTATCACCTCAAATTATTAAGAGTGAAAATGTATCTGCCGATGAATTTGCACGTGTCTCTGAGCGTTTAACTCAACTACCAGGCGTTAACACAACAACTGACTGGAAGCGTCTGAAATTATCATCACTCGCTATTTTAGGACGCACAACAGTACCAGCAAAAGGGATTCCAAAAGAAAAGCTGAATTATTATTTAGCTCGTGATTATTCACGGAATGACCGTGTTGGTGAAAGTTATATTGAAGCGCAATATGAAGATTTACTGCAAGGACAAAAATCAGTTGTTAAAAATATTACGAATAAAAAAGGACAGGTAATTGATACCGTTACGACCTATAAAGGTGAGCCTGGGAAAGATTTAAAACTTACAATTGATAGTGAGCTACAATTAGAAACGGAAAAAATAGTCGAGCGAGAATTACTTAAGCTAAAATCACAAGGGGGTTCTTATTTACTTGATCGTGCCTTTTTAGTCATGATGGACCCAAATACAGGCGACATTTTAGCAAATGTTGGTAAAAAGATTGAGAAAAATCCTGAAACAGGGAAAAATGAAGTCGTCGATTATTCGTATGGAACCTTTACAACAGCTTATGAGTCTGGCTCTGCAGTTAAGGCAGCGACATTACTAACTGGGTATAAATTAGGAGCCATTACTCCAACAACTGTATTAGGAGATGAACCAATCTGGTTAAAGGGTACTGATGCAAAAAAATCCATTTTTAACCATGGTGGCTATATTTCAATGGATGGTTTAAATGCCTTGGAGCAATCTTCTAACGTTTATATGTTTAAAACAGCTTTGCTTATTAATGGAACACCATATAGCCGTGGGATGCCACTTCGTTTAAATGACGAGACATTCCCCAAAATGCGTAATTCTTATGCACAATTCGGGTTAGGTGTAAATACAGGGATTGATTTACCAAATGAATTTAGTGGAGTACAAGGTCCAACTGGTCCAGCCTACGGGGGTAAAGCACTTGACTTAGCGATTGGGCAGTATGATACGTATACACCGTTACAATTGGTACAATATATCTCGACAATCGCAAATGGCGGTTATCGCATTCAACCACATGTTGTGAAAGAGGTACGTGAGCCATCAAAAGATGGGCAATCGCTAGGCCAATTAGTAACAGAAGTAGGACCAACAATTTTAAATCAGATTGATAATTCTTCAGATGAAATTAATTATGTGAAAAAAGGATTACGTCGTGTTTATACGGGAGCAAATGGTACAGCAAAAAGACAATTTGCAAATGCACCGTATACGGCAGCAGGGAAAACGGGGACAGCAGAGGTAGTTTATTATGGGCCATTAACACAATATTATGGTACAAAAACGATTAACTTAACACATGTTGGCTTTGCACCGTATGATAAACCTGAAATCGCCTATGCAGTAGTCATTCCATGGGCAACAACAAACATAGAACAGCATTTGGTAAATAATAATGTCATTGCTCGAGAAGCTGTAGATAAATATTTTGAGTTAAAAGAAAAATATAAAGCCGAAAAAGTAACTGATAGTGATGTAAAACAACCAATTTTACCAGCTATTACAAAAGACAAAATTGGTGAAGATGAGCAAAAATAAGAGAAACCGCTAGTGCATTTCAATGCCTAGCGGTTTTTTACAGTTTCAGAGTATTATTGAATGACCCCGCAAAAACACGGTATGAAAGATTCCAATTTTCATACCGTGTTTTATTTATTTTTATATAGAAGACTTTTTATACAGATAATTGTTGAATAGCTATTTCGAATTGTTGTTTCGGCTTTATTCCATAAAGCTCTATATTATTACAGAAATAAGACTCTACCATAAAATCAACGGCTTCCTGTAGAGTATATTCCCGATGTTCCATAACAAGTGTTAAATATGTTTTAAAGTAATTGGCATTTTGTACATTTGCATGTTTAATCACAAAGTCAAACTCCTCATAGATTATTTCCTGACACAATTGCTTATTATAGCATCTTTCCAATAGGAAGCAAGTTTATCTTCATTCAAAAGAAGACTCCCACCTCTGAAGGGGGAGATGAATGCGGATGTGGATCTTTTTCAGTGAGTGTCTAGAGGAACTCAGTCTAAGAACACCACGTCATGTGGCAATTTGTCTGTGCAACAGCGGTAATTACGCCAAGGTGATATTGATAGCAATTGTAAATTCATCTTTACAATCGTTTACAAAACATCACATTCCTTTACATCTCTTTTACGAACAGTTTATACGACTTCAACATTCAGTCATTATAGTAAAGATTGTAAGACAAACAACTATAAAAATGTTAGTAACGGAGGCAAATGAGATGAAAAAGTGGAAGTACTTAACGATGACAGCGGTAATGGGTTCAGCATTAATGCTTGGTGCATGTGGTAACGACTCTGCACAAAAAGGTAACAATGCAGAAACAAGCGCACCAGCGAGCTCAGGGCAAAGCGCTGCTGACGAAAAACTGCAAGGGGCTGTAGCTGGAGATGGCTCATCAACAGTAGCACCAATTATTGAAGCAGTTGTTGAAGAGTATGCAGGGACTCAACCAGATGTCAAAGTATCGGTAGGTGTTTCAGGTACTGGTGGTGGTTTTGAAAAATTCATCGCAGGTGAGACAGACTTTTCTAATGCATCTCGTCCAGTAAAAGATGAAGAGAAAGCAAAACTTGAAAAAGCAGGAATTGCTTATACAGAGCTTCCTATAGCATATGATGGTTTATCAGTAGTCGTGAATCCTAAAAACGATTGGGCGAAGGATTTAACAGTCGAACAATTAAAGAAAATTTGGGCTGAAGATGGTAAAGAGAAAAAATGGTCTGATATCGATCCATCTTGGCCAAATGAAAAAATCGTGTATTACTCACCAGGTACTGACTCGGGTACGTACGATTACTTTGATGAAGTGATTTTAGACGGTGCTGATCTAGCAAAATCAGCAACATTATCAGAGGATGATAATATGCTAGTTCAAGGTGTAGCAGGTGACAAAAACGCAATCGGCTTCTTCGGCTACGCTTACTACTTAGAAAATAAAGATAAATTAAGTATTGTGAAAGTAAATGGTGTTGAGCCAACAAATGAAACAATCAAAGATGGTGAATATAAGCCACTTTCGCGCCCATTATTTACTTATGTAAAAAATAGTGCGATGAAAGATAACGCAGCTGCGTATGATTTCATCAAATTTACTCTTGAACACGCGGGAGATATGTCAGAAGCAGTTGGCTATGTCCCTCTAACAAAAGATAAATATGCTGAAGCTTTAAAAACTTTAGAAGGCTTAAAATAAGAGACATGCATAGAGGGAAAGAGATGTATGCTCTTTCCCTCCCTTATTTGAAAGGAGTACCCAATGGTTTCTCAAAAAGAAAACAAGACAACATCTGTGCAGCAATTAATTGCAAATTCGCGCAATCATAAAACAAAGAAAATAGTGGAAAAAGCAATGCCAGCTCTATTATTTTCTGCAGCTCTTATCTCTATATTGACGACATTTGGCATTGTTTTCACCCTTATTTTTGAAACGTTTGAATTTTTTAAACGTGTTTCGATTACGGATTTCCTCTTTGGTACACAGTGGCTACCTTTTTCAGGAAAGGAACCGTTATTTGGGATTTTACCATTAATAGCAGGAACATTGAAAGTCACTCTTATTGCTGTTGTCGTAGCAGTACCATTTGGGATTGCTTCAGCAATATATTTAAGTGAGTATGCAAGCGAAAAAGTAAGACGTACTGTTAAGCCTGTTTTAGAGATATTAGCAGGTGTGCCAACAATCGTTTATGGTTTCTTTGCATTAACATTTGTAACACCAATGTTACAGCAAATTATTCCGGAACTGAAACTTTTCAATGCACTTAGTCCAGGTATTGTTGTTGGGATTATGATCTTACCGATGATCACGTCACTTTCAGAGGATGCTATGTCATCTGTTCCAAATAGTATGCGTGAAGGAGCTTTAGCTCTTGGCGCAACAAAGTTTGAAGTAGCTATAAAAGTAGTATTACCAGCCGCATTATCTGGCATTATCGCTTCAGTTGTTCTCGCTATTTCCCGGGCAATTGGAGAAACGATGATCGTATCACTGGCAGGGGGCGCTACACCTAAATTCGATTTAAATGTGACAGACTCGATTCAAACGATGACTGCGTATATTGTCCAAGTTGCAACAGGTGATGCTGGTTATGGTACGACAATTTATTATTCTATTTATTCAGTTGGATTCACATTATTTATCTTTACTTTAGTGATGAATTTACTCGCTCAATTTATTTCGAAACGCTTCAGGGAGGTTTACTAGCATGCGCTATATTGATGACACGGTCGTCATGAAACGAATGACAAAGCGTATTACATTCAATAAAGTTTGGAAAGGTTTATTTTTACTAGCAACGACCTTTGCCTTAGTGACACTAGCTATTTTGCTTTACCGTATTGTGACACAGGGTGTCGACTATTTAACAATCGACTTTTTAACAAATTTTGCTTCGCGTTTTGCAGATAAAGCGGGCATAAAGGCGGCTCTAGTAGGTTCGCTTTGGCTGATGGCAGTTGTTGCTCCAGTGTCCATTATTTTAGGTGTAGGGACAGCGATATATTTAGAGGAATATGCAAAGAAAAATAAACTAAATGACTTTATTCGTTTGAATATTTCTAACTTAGCAGGTGTGCCTTCCATCGTTTTTGGTTTACTTGGGTTAACAATTTTCGTTCGAATGCTGGGATTAGGAAAAAGTGTTTTAGCAGCTGGTTTAACAATGAGTTTATTAATTTTACCAGTTATTATTGTTGCGGCACAGGAAGCAATTCGTGCAGTACCGAATGATCAACGAGAAGCTTCTTATGGTATGGGAGCAACGAAATGGCAAACTATTTTGCATGTTGTGTTACCAGCGGCCATTCCTGGAATTTTAACGGGAAGTATATTAGCGCTGTCTCGTGCGATTGGTGAAACGGCACCACTTGTTGTTATTGGGATTCCTGTTATTTTGCAGTTTTTACCTAATGGTTTATTGAGTCAATTTACTGCTTTACCAATGCAAATATATGATTGGGCAAAACGCCCGCAAGAGGCATTTCAAAATGTAGCGGCAGCCGGTATTTTAGTGCTTATGATAGTACTTTTACTGATGAATTCTATCGCCATTTTTATTAGAAATAAATTTCAAAAACGTTATTAATGAGGTGACCTTATGGTACTAGATTTAAAAGAGGAAAAAGTAATTGTCAAATCGATTCATACGGCTACAAAGCCTTCAGCCGATGTTGCCAAAAAGGTAGTATATGATACACGTAATTTAAATTTATGGTACGGCGATCATCATGGTTTAAAAGATATCAATTTAAGCATCTATGAAAATGAAGTAACAGCTATAATCGGTCCATCTGGCTGTGGGAAATCTACCTATTTAAAAACTCTTAATCGTATGGTAGAGCTTGTACCGAGTGTTCGAACATCAGGGGAAATTATTTATCGTGAGCGTAATATTTTAGACAAAGGCTATACTGTTGAGGAATTGCGGACTCGTGTTGGGATGGTATTCCAGAAGCCAAACCCATTCCCGAAATCTATCTACGATAATATTGCTTACGGCCCACGTATCCACGGTATAAAAAATAAGAAGATTCTTGATGAAATTGTCGAAAAGTCTTTACGTGGTGCAGCAATTTGGGATGAAGTAAAGGATCGCTTAAATCAAAATGCATATGGTTTATCAGGCGGTCAGCAACAACGAATCTGTATAGCTCGTTGCTTAGCGATTGAACCAGATGTTATTTTAATGGATGAGCCAACATCTGCACTTGACCCAATTTCTACATTAAAAGTCGAGGAACTTGTACAAGAGTTGAAAAAAGATTATTCAATTATTATTGTGACACATAATATGCAGCAAGCGGCGCGAATTTCTGATCGTACAGCATTTTTCCTAGATGGAGAGGTCGTTGAATACGATAAAACAGACGTTATCTTCCAAACACCAGCAGATCAACGTACTGAAGATTATATTTCAGGTCGTTTCGGCTAAGGGGGAGCATTAGATGGTCTTACGTGAACGTTTTGAACAGGAATTAAAAGAAGTCCAAGGACAATTTATCGAGATTGCTAATAGTAGTATCAACGCACTTAAATTAGCATTCGAAGCATTATTAAATCAGGATTTAGAAACATCGTTAAAAATTCTTGAGGACGATTTAATCATCAATCGTCTTGAAGAAGAAATCAATGATCATGTTATTTTAATGATTGCTAAGCAGCAGCCTGTTGCTACTGATTTGCGTCGTCTCATGGTGCTTGTCAAAGCAGCATCTGATATGGAAAGAGTAGGCGACTATGCAGTTAATATTGCAAAAGAGACGATTCGTATTGGAAAAGAGCCGCTTGTCTTCCCTACAACAAATTTGCAAACGATGTGTAATAAGACTATAGAAATGCTAGAGAGTATAATTAAAGCCTTTACAGAGGAAGACACTGTTCATGCCAAGGAAATTGCTGAACTAGATGATTACGTCGATGATTTATATGGTGCGACAATAACGCTATTGCTACGTGCCGGAGCTGAAAATCCATCGCATATTTCTCAAATCACACACTTAACATTTGTTTGCCGATATTTAGAGCGCTCAGCTGACCATGCAACAAATATTGCTGAACACTTATTTTACTTAGTCAAAGGTAAACATTATGAATTAAATAATTAGTTAGAGAAGAGCCAATGATAGGCTCTTTTTTGTTTGTCGATATAAGAATAAAGTGTATATCCAACAAAGGTTGATTTTCACTCCGAGTTGGCGCTTTCCGCGGGCTTGGCTTCAACTTCTTTCAGCGGGTGTCTAAACACCTGTACCTGTCGCTACGCTTTCGGTACAAAAAACGAAAGAAGTTAAAGCCTCCGGCGGATGTCATAGAATCGGAAAGGAGTTCTTTGTGCATGCATAAAGCCGATTCCGGACGCAATTATGCCAAGGCATAATTGATTATTTTCCTCGTCACTACGTTCCTGCGGGGCTTTCAGCGCAAGCTCATCCCGCAGGCGTCGCCACTCTCCGTGAAAAATCAACAGCTCCCCATCATTAGTATGAGCGGATAAGCTGAAACAAAATATTATTATGACTAATCTTCTATATAAAGAAAGTCTCACCGTAAAAAAGAGAGACGATTTCAACGCTCCTACAAAATACTGATTGTTTAAGACTCACGATTAAATCATAATACAGCTTAATTCAATTAGGGGTAACATTAGTCTGCAAATCGGAGAAGAGCCAATAATAGGCTCTTTTTTCATAGTGTTAAAAAACAAACGGTTAAGGAGATATTGTAAATATGGTGTTACTTTAAATGAGGATTGTTCCATGCTACTCGCTTTCCTATGGTGAGTATCCAGCCGTTTCCTTCGCTTGCGTTATTGCTATCGTTCCACTTTCGTACAAAAGCACTTCTGTTGCCACCGCTCCGCTTTCGCACATAAAAACATTGCTGAAGTTGTGTTTTAACACCATAAATTGGGATAAAATGACAGAATATACATGCTACGCGGAGTGTTTGATTGGAGTGGAGGCTGGGCGACTCCTTAGGGATCAGCAAATAGAGGAACGAAGGCTAAAACCATCACGTCCTGTGATAACGCCTTCGTGACCAACATCGGTGCTGCTGCCGCTACGTTAACACTACGCTTTCGCGCACATCTGTTGGCCCGAGACCCTGGAGCGAGCAATGCGAGTGAAGCGGCTCATCGGACGCCCCTAGGAAAGCGCCCAGCTGGAACGGAAATCAAACACTCGTTTTACCAAAGTACCATACTTTATTTAATAGAATACTTAATTTTGTAGGCATATAGTTTTCCATGACATTTTTAAATAACAGCAACATTGTTAATAAAAATAGCGTCAAAATACAGCAAGTGTTATTGTATTGTCAAAAAATTATTTTGGTTATACTATAGACATTATCCAAAAAACTTGCTGAGGAGGTGCTGCTTCGTGAAAGACGCTATAGAATCACTCATAGAGAAATTTGATCTGGAATTCACATCTGAACAACGTGACTTTTTACGTTTTCTATATGAAAACTTACATCTTGAGGAATTAAGTGACAAGGAACAACATTTTTTTATTGATTATTTTTACAAAAGTGAAACATTACGAAATATGGCAGCATTTGCACTTGAATTGGCAGATAGTATGCGTGAAATTTGCGAAAATATACCAGCTATTGAGCAAGCCGAACGATTGGCCAATGGAAAAGAGCAGCGCTTGTATTATGAGAGAAAGCAACAGGTAGCTAGACGTCAAAAGCTAAATCGTCAAATAATAAAAAAAGGAAACATCCTATATATTCCGTTTGATGAAAACAAAAAAGAAACAGGCCCAATTATTATCTGTCTTGAACAAACAAATGGTATGGCGGCATATACTGATATTTGTAAAAGTATGATTTTATCGTTATTTATGAACGCGCACAGTGAACATCGAGACTTATATATCGTTCCATATGACTGTCAAATTCATGTACATTATCGATTCGAAAACGGCCATATAAATTTATCCGATTTTAAGGATTTTATTGAATATAAGGCAAAGGGAGAAGCAGCAGTTCTACCTGTTCTCCATTTTGTAAAGGGTTTGCTCCAGGAAAATCAACATTGTACAGAAGCGGATATAATTATATTTACAGAAGGTACTCCTATCGATGGGCAACATCTCGTTGGAAAGCAAGCGAAGGCTGTACTTGACGAAATGAAGCGTAAGTATCATGCTGAATTTTTGGTTATCGCTATGCATGAACATAATTTTAATGAGCAGCAATTTTGGTTTGCTAATAAGGCTTTTTTTGCAGATGATGCTATACAATAAAAAAGGAGCTGATCGTCTTTGCTGATCGGCTCCTTTTCATTGAATATACATAGTAATTAGAGGAGAATGATATGAATTCATTAAAATGGTTATTACCAAATATTTCAGCCCCAACGTGGATGGAAGTTATTATTTCCGTTGCACTTTGTGTAATTGGTTGGCTTTTTCAGCATTTTATTATAAAGAAAATTATTAATCGTACTGTTACATTTTTGAGAGATCGTCAGCGTAACTTTCAGGCAACTGTACTCGCACAATTTAATAAAGCGATTCGCTATGCATTTATGTCGGCAGTAATTGTACTCAGCTTATCAATATTATTAGAAACCTTTTTATTTACACATGTAGCAACTAAAAATTTTGTATTATCTATTATGGTATTTTTTGCTTTTAAAGGCGTATACGATGTATTAAATTTTTATACAAAGCAGCCACTACCGTTGAATAACGATGAGGAACCTAATGTCCTGTTACCTTTTTTTCTACGTATAGGAAAAGTGCTTATCATGATATTGGCAATGTTTATGATTGCTTCTTTCTGGAATTATAACTTGAATGGCTTTTTAACAGGGATTGGCTTAACGGGTGTAGCGATTGCCTTCGGTATTCGAGACACTTTATCACATGTTTTTGGTGGAATGTCAGTTGCACTTGATAACCCGTTTCAAATTGGCGATTGGATAGCAACAGAGGACCAAAAAATTGAAGGAACCATTGAGGATATTAATCTAAGAAGTACTTTAATTCAAACGGGTGATAAAGGGCTTGTTTATGTACCTAACTCCTATTTGGTAAATCGACCAATCTATAATTTATCGAGACGAGAAAAACGAAAATGTGAGCAATTTTTATTTGTAGCTGCTGACAATAAAGAAGAAAAATTACGTAGTGCTTTAAGTGCTATTCAAAAGGAAATTTATTTACATGCTAATACAGAAAAGGAAATGATTCATGTATTTATAGATGAATTTTATCCAACCTCTTATCGCATCCTTGTGCGTTTCTATGTGGCAACAAATGATACGGCAATTATGCTGAATGTGCGACAGGATATTTTGTTTGCTATTCGTCAAATCTTTCAAGAACTAAATATTATACTAGCTAGCCCAGCTGAAGATGAATGGCTTCGTAATAAAAAATAATTTGAATTGTTAGTTTTTTTGCTTTACAATGTATACATGTTATCAGCTTTGATGAAGAGTAGTAGCTATTATTATTTGTTATAGAGAGCTAGTGGCTGGTGGAAACTAGTACAAATAAATGGTGAATGGACTTCGGAGCTCTAATCCTGAATAAAGTAGGGATTAGCGTTTGCCTACGTTAAAGGGCTTAAAGTGGGTCTTATAATAAGACTAATGAAGGTGGCACCACGGCTTTTCCGTCCTTTTGTGATGGAAAGGCCTTTTTATATGTTTTGGCAGGAATGAACAGTGTTTACACAGTTCGTAATCCGGACGCAAAGTTTTTATAGACGAAGTGCTAACCAAGCGGCAGCGTCAATACGCCAATGCATAATTGATACATTTTGGTGTAGAAGAGCAGAGCATAGAAAAGGAGAGAAGGAGTATGACAGTTGAGCTTAGAAAGTTTGCCATGAAGGTATTACAGGGTGATATGATGACGCCAATTTCCGTTTATCAATCACTTGAAGGGAAGCAGAAGATGCTTTTCGAATCGTCTGCCAAACATGAAGAAAGTGGACGTTACTCGTTTATTGCCATCAACCCAATTGCAGAACTGATTGGAGATCGGAATGGTTATTCTTTTACCAAGGGTGGAGAAACAGAAAAATCGAGCGACAATGTACTAGTAAAATTAAAGCAAGTTATGCCATTTCATAATGCACAATACCCATTCGCCTTTTTTGGAGGAGCGATTGGTTTCTTTGGTTACGAAACAGCATTTTATACAGAGAAAATAGGTGAATACTTGCAGGATGATTTAGAAATGCCAGATGTTCATATTTTTTTCTATGATACATTCATCGCTTTTGATCATTTAAAGCAAGAGGTTACATTAGCAGCAATTGATTTATTTGATGAGGGGCGTTCCCGTGAAGCGATGGAGATGGTTATTTCTAAAATGGAGGAACAGCTTAATGCTGGAATAACGTTTGATGCGATGACGTTTGGAGAACTAGATTTCAGACCCATGATTGCCAAAGAAAATTTTGTAGCAATGGTTGACCGCGCTAAGCAGCATATTCGTAAAGGTGACATTTTCCAAATTGTCCTATCACAACGTTTTACATCACCATATACAGGTAATCCTTTTGCTTTATATCGTCAGTTACGTACGTCTAACCCTTCACCATATATGTTCTATATGGATTTTGGTACGTATACCATTTTAGGAACATCTCCTGAAAGTCTCGTCAAGGTAAAGGAGCGAAAGGTAACGACAAACCCTATCGCAGGAACGAAGCCTAGAGGTAAAACAGTGGAGCAGGACCACTTGATTGCGGAAGGGTTACTAAACGATGAAAAAGAAATCGCTGAACATCGTATGCTAGTGGATTTAGGTCGTAATGATCTTGGTCGTATTGCCAAAGTGGGTTCAGTGAAGCTTATGAAATATATGAATATTGAGCGTTATAAACATGTTATGCATATTGTATCAGAGGTTATCGGCGAATTACGTGATGATGTACATGTGTTGGATGTTCTCCGAGCTTCCTTGCCTGCCGGTACAGTATCAGGTGCGCCGAAAATTCGTGCTATGCAGCTAATTAATGAACTAGAGCCTGTGAAGCGTGGTGTCTACGCAGGTGCAATAGGCTATATTTCCACTACAGGGGATATGGATTTAGCTCTAGCCATTCGGACAATGATCATAAAGGATCATCGTGCCCATGTTCAGGCAGGGGCTGGTATTGTGCATGATTCTGTGCCCTTGTCTGAATACGAGGAAACACTAAATAAAGCTCGTGCGCTATTGGAGGTAAAACAATGATTTTACTAATCGATAACTATGATTCATTCACATATAATTTATATCAGCAAATAAGTATGCTTGGGAAAGATGTAAAAGTAGTACGTAATGACGAAATGACAATCGAAGAAATTAAGAAAATGCAACCAGAAGCCATTATTTTATCACCTGGCCCAGGTACGCCATCTGATGCAGGAATAACAGTGGATGTTGTCAAAGAGCTTTATACGAAATTTCCGATTTTGGGCATTTGCCTTGGGCACCAATCGATAGGGCAAGCTTTTGGAGGTAGCATCGTTCAGGCTAAAAATATCATGCACGGAAAATTATCTACGATTCAATTCGAAAAAACAGGCTTATTTGCTCAGTTAGACGGTAACATCGAAGTAATGCGCTATCATTCCCTCGTTATTGAGCAAAGCACGTTACATGAGGATTTCAATATTATAGCTAAGTCCAATGATGATGGTGAAATTATGGCGATTCAACATAAGGAGTACCCACTTTTTGGGTTGCAATTTCATCCTGAATCCATTGGGACGCAAGAGGGCAGTATAATGATGCAAGCCTTTTTAGAACTAGTTTCATAAACTAAACAAAATAGGCTGTCATCAAAAATCAGTTGTGCGATTTTTGGTGACAGCCATTGTTATTCTAGATATTTACAGCCAATTGAATTATTGCTTTTTCCCTGTAATCAATTTTGCAATTTCCTCCAATGACATCGAAGAATTGATTTCGTAGGAGCCAATTTGTAAGCTTCGAGCGTATTTAGGGTTAGCAAGTAAAAGTTCCATTTCAACACTATTTTCGATTATGCCACCATCTTCAAGCTTTTTTGCGACAGTATACGGTGCGATACCGCTGTAAATTTGAAGTGTCATAGTGGCAACATCGGCCGCTGGGGCATCTACCGATTCATGGTTGTCTTTAGCTTTTGTTTCAGTTGCATCAGTCTTCTGAGTATTTTCCTTAGGAGCTTGCTTAACTTGCCCCTTTAACAATGCAATTTCTTTATTTGCCTGTTCGAGCTTTTGTTGCAGCTCCTCTACATTTTCTGTATTTGAGGAAGCTTTAGTTGGAAGACCGATATTGAGATCAAAACGAGCTGCTAAAGCTAGCGAAGCTCCTACAAGAAAAAGTGCAATGCCAAATGCACGGATAGCGGACTTATTCATGAACTACCGACCTCCATTTGCAATTACTTGACGGACTTGCTCTTCTGTTAAATTTGAACGGATACTTATGTCGGCAACAGAAAGCCCCTGCTTATTAAGTTCAAGCACCTGACTTATAATAATTTGATGGATAGGTTTCGATTTTGGAGCAGCTTGGCCTGTCGTCGATGTCTGAGCAGCCTGTTGAACAGCTTGCATGACCTGTTGGACCTTAGGATTTGGTATAGTGTTATTTTGCGCTGGCGGTGTTTTAACCTGAAACTCTGGCTCTAATAACAGCTCCTCCTCAACAATTTTCAGACGACGTTTTAAATTATTGGTTTCTTGAAAAATAGAGATGGACAGCTCCTCTACATCTTGTTCGACTTTTTTCGCGCTATTTTTGAAAAAGAACGACACAATAATTAGGAGAATCCCCGCAATCATAAGTATGATGGATAAATCCAATAGTTTCACCTCATTAAGTATGTAATTATAAGGTATTTTACCATATGCAAACTTAATATGAAATGAAGGTAGATTTTTTTTCAGTTTATGTTATAATAGGTTAGTCGTATAAATCATGCTCAAAATTTAAATTCTTGATATAGAGTGGGAGGGTTAATAATGCGCGTAAACATTACTTTAGCTTGCACAGATTGCGGCGAACGTAACTACATTTCTAAAAAGAACAAGCGTAACAATCCAGAGCGTCTTGAACTTAAAAAATATTGCTCTCGCGAGAAGAAATACACTCTTCACCGTGAAACTAAGTAATCGCTCATTAAGCCAAAACCACAAGTGGTTTTGGCTTTCTACATTTTTATCTACATTTAGTAGAAGACAGCCACCTCTAAAGGTTGAGAGATGAATGAGGATGAGGATGAGGATGAGGTTTCTGAGAACTCCACGTCCTGTGGCAATTTATCTGCGCGAAAGCGAAGCGACAGCCGCAATTACGCAAGACGAAATTTAATAGGAGGTAGCTTAGCATGGATAAAACAACTTTACGGAACGATGTAAAGGAAGCTCTTGCCAAGATGAGCGAAGTAGCTTACTATGATCAATCATTTGCTGTAGTAAAAAAAGTGCTGCAGGAACCATATATAATAGAAGCAAATATAATCGGCATCACCATTTCTAATAAGCCAGAAGTCGACACAATTCAATTAATAGAAGAACTGTGGCAGCTTGGTAAAATAGTAGCTGTGCCTAAATGCAATCCAAAAACAAGAGAAATGTCGTTTTACGCCATTAAATCGTTTGCCCAGCTTGAAACTGTTTATATGCATTTGCGTGAACCAATTCCAGAGAAGTGTGAGTTTGTTGACGCAAATGAAATGGATGTCATCCTTGTTCCGGGAGTTGTTTTTGATAAGTTCGGCTATCGAATAGGCTATGGCGGTGGTTATTATGATCGCTATGTATTAAACTGTAAAAAGGGTAAGCTCATGTCTCTGTTATTTAATGAGCAACTATATGAACATGTACCTAAAGAAGTGCACGATTGCCCAGTAGATATCATTGTGACACCGACAAAACGTATTGACTGTGTAACACAACGAGGAGCGAACTAAAATGGACAAAATGTTAGATATTTATGAATTATTAAAAATATATGGCACTTATATTTACACACGAGATCCCATTGGTGATTTGATGTTAATGGAGGATGAAATTCGTGAGCTGTATAAAGCGAATGTACTAGATATTAAAGATTACCAAATGGCATTATTACTAATTAGACAAGAAACAACAAAGCTTCGCATGAAAGAGAATAATCAGTAATGTTTTAATTATTATCCATTTGTGGTATTGTAAAACTAATGTAACATGTATGTAATATTCTTAAAAAACAGTGGTTTTCCACTGTTTTTATGATTTATGAAACTTTTTACAAATAAAAACGTATATATTACTATCTGGCGCATGTACGAACAAGGAGAACAGTTTTCCTAAAATATATCTATTGATTATCTGTAAAAAAAAGATTAAGATATATTTTGTTTCAGTAACAAATTGTTAAAAATTATTAATTTTTTTTGTAAGAAAGTAGGGAGGATGTTAGGAATGAAATCAATAAAGTGGCCTAAACATTCATTTATGATACTAGCAATTGTAGCAACTTGGATTAAAACGGTCATTGTTTATCACACGAGCTTTGAGATGAAAATCGAAAATGCAATGCAACAATTTATTTTGTTTATTAATCCATTAAGCTTCTTGCTATTTGCTTATGGTATATCGTTATTCTTTAAATCACCAAAAGTTAAAAATCGTTATATAATTACTATTAGTGTTATTTTATCGATTGTCTTATACGGAAATGTGGCGTTCTATCGTTTCTACAACGATTTTATTACGATACCAGTATTATTCCAAACAAGTAACTTTAGTGATTTAGGAACTTCCGTAGCAGCGATTGTAAGCCCTTGGGATTTATTATATTTTATCGATGTACTTATTCTAATTTTAGCTAATAAATATTTGCCTAAAATGAAAGATGCAATAAAAGTCAACGTGGAATTCCGTCGCGCGTACTTCGTATTAGCGATTGCTGTTTCGTTCTTAAACTTAGGATTAGCTGAAACAGAGCGCCCACAATTGTTAACTCGTAGCTTTGACCGTGAATTACTAGTGAAAAACATTGGTACTTACAACTACCATTTGTATGATATTTATATTCAATCAAAATCTTCTGCTCAACGTGCATTAGCGGATGGCAGTCAATTAGTAGAAGTGAACAACTATATTCGTTCTAATCAAGCAGCGATCAACCCTCAAATGTTTGGTAAATACAAGGGTCGAAATTTGATTGTTGTGTCAATGGAGTCTTTACAAAACTTTGTGATTAATAACCAAATGGATGGTCATGAAATTACACCATTCTTAAACTCTTTAACAAAAGATAAAGATACGTATTATTTCAGTAACTTCTATCACCAAACTGGATTAGGGAAAACTTCTGACTCAGAGTTTATTACAGAAAACTCATTGTTCGGTTTAGGTCGTGGTGCGGTATTCTTCACACATGGTGGAAATACGTACAACTCAATGGCTGAACGCCTCGGAGATAATGGCTACTATACAAATGTCATGCATCCGAATAATAAATCATTCTGGAATCGTGACATGATGTATCAATCATTACACATTAATAAATTCTATGACATAGATTCATATAAGATTGGCGAAGGGCAAGCTGTTAACTGGGGTATGAAAGATATTCCATTCTTAGAGCAATCAGCAGCATTAATGAAAGATATGCCACAGCCGTTCTATTCTCGATTAATTACTTTAACGAACCACTATCCATTCACATTGGATCCAGAAGATGTAATGATTCCTGAATATACTTCAAACTCAGGTACACTAAATCGTTATTTCCAAACAGTTCGCTATATGGATGAAGCACTTAAAGACTTCTTCCAAAGTTTAAAAGATCAAGGTTTATATGATAATTCTATTATTGTAATGTATGGTGACCATTACGGTATTTCTGAAAACCACAACAAAGCGATGGCTCAATATTTAGGAAAAGATAGCATTACACCATTTGATAATGCATTACTACAAGAAGTACCTTTATTTGTCCATATCCCTGGATCAGGTGATGGGAAAGAAATGACAGAGATTGCAGGACAAATGGATTTACGTCCAACAATTCTACACCTTCTTGGCGTTGAAACTTCAAAAGATATGCAACTTGGTGCAGATTTATTCTCACCAGAGCATGAAGATTTCGTTGTTTTCCGCGACGGTCGTTTTGTAACAGATAAATATGTATATGCTGGTGAAGCTTGCTATGACAAAGCAACTGGTGAAGAAATTGATGGTAAGCCATGTCAGCCATACGCAGATCGAGCTACGAAAGAACTAGAAAGTTCTGATGCCATCATTAACGGTGATTTACTCCGCTTCTATGACACAAAGACAGGTAACTTGAAGCAAGAGGCAGTCAAATAACAAAAAGAGAGATCTCATGTTTAATGAGATCTCTTTTTTGTTCTTAAATAGCTGTATGGAAATATTTACATGGTAACATAAGCGATATCATTAAACTAGAAATTTAAACGCTTAGGAAGCCTGTTAGATGCTTAGAGAATGATGAATGAATAGGGTAAAGTGTGGAAACTGCTTGGGTAAAAGAGAGAACTGTTCAGACAGTAGATATTACAATTCGGGTCTCAATCAAGAAAATGGATAGAAAAAGAGCAGTCTCGGAATGGAGACTGCTCTTTTTTCTGTCTAAATTTTAGTGTAATTTTGGTGGGTATCCGCTATTAATGACAGTCATAACTACGAACCAACCGAATACAGCAGCACTTAGTAAGTTGAAAACAACGCTTAAAAGGTTCTTTTCTTTAATTGCTTGGAATGTACCGACTACAGCTAAAATTGCTACTAGACCAAAAATAACCATTAATAAGTTCATTAAAAATTGACACTCCTTTCGACATCAGAAAATGAATGTCGTAAACAATATTCCTCCTTAATTGTAAACGTTCTACCTGTTTTTGTCGAGAACTAAAATAGTTTAAACTATGAACATTTATCGTCAAATTGTGGCAAAGGTTGTATAATTAAGATTGAGGTGATAACAATGATGAACGTACGAAGTTATTCACTTGGACCTGTCCAAACGAATTGTTATATCGTATCGAATAAAAATAAGGAATGCTTAATATTTGATCCAGGAGAAGAAGCGGATCGAATCATCAAGGCTATACGTAGTAATAGTCTAAAACCATTAGCCATTTTCTTAACACATGCACATTTCGACCATATCGGTGCAGTGGATGCTGTCCGCGAGGCTTTTAATGTTCCGGTATGGATTCATGAAAAAGAAGTAAGTTGGTTAGGAGATCCATCGAAAAATGGCTCTAGTAAATACGCAGCATTACCAGATTATATTGTCGCTGCCCCAGCTGAAGAAAATATTTTGAAAGCAGAACAGCTATTTGAAATAAGCGATTTTTGTTTTAAAGCTATTTTTACGCCAGGACATTCACCAGGTAGTATATCATATATATTTGAAAATGATGGCTTCGCTATTGTTGGTGATACACTATTTGAGCAAGGTGTAGGTCGTACAGATTTACTTGGAGGCTCGACAAAAATATTACTTGCATCCATTCATGATAAGCTATTGACACTACCTGAGGATACTATTATCTACCCTGGTCATGGTAATTATACAACGGTCGGTGCAGAAATGGAGACAAATCCTTTCTTGAATGGTTTTTAAGATTAACAAATAGAGACGAATGTTAAATAACATTATTGTGAAAATTACATTCTTTTATGATGAAATAAAGGATAATAACGGAAAATTGAGTATGGTATTTGTTAAAAAGTATATCTTTTATTTAAATTGATTGGAGTGGAGACTGGGTGACTCCTTGAGGATCAGTGATAGGGGAACAAAGGCTAAGAGCATCACATCCTGTGATAACGCCTTCGTGACCAACGTCGTGTTGGCCCGAGACCCTGGAGAGAGCAGGCAAAGGAACGAAGGCTAAAAACATCACGACCTGTGATAATGCCTTCGTGACCAACATCCTTTTGGCCAAGCGGCTCATCGGACGCCCCGAGGAAGCTTTGCTCTGTGCGAAAGCGTAGCGGCTGCAACAAAATGTTTTATCTGTGCGAAAGCGAAGCGACAGTAACAAAATGTTTTATCTGTGCGAAAGCGAAGCGACAGCAACAAAATGTTTTATCTGTGCGAAAGCGAAGCGACAGCAACAAAATGTTTTATCTGT
>NZ_JBNNTL010000019.1:0-40079 GCF_050278745.1 Lysinibacillus sp. NPDC094403
ACGCTTTCGCACAGAAAACATTTGTTGCTGACGCTACGCTTTCGCACAGAAAACATTTGTTGCTGACGCTACGCTTTCGCACAGAAAACATTTGTTGCTGACGCTACGCTTTCGCACAGAAAACATTTGTTGCTGACGCTACGCTTTCGCACAGAAAACATTTGCCGCTGACGCTTCGCTTTCGCACAGATAAAACATTTGCCGCTGACGCTTCGCTTTCGTGCAGAGCAGAGCTTCCTGGGGGCGTCCGATGAGTCGCTTCGTTGTTGCTGTCGCTACGCTTTCGCACAGATAAAACATTTGCTGTCGCTACGTTAGCACTACGCTTTCGCACAGAAAACATCCGCTGCGCTGCAGGGTCTCATCTGTGACGCTAATCCTCAAGGAGTCGCCAAGCCTCCACTCCAATCAACTACTTCACATAGCATAAATTTTCAGGCATGTCTCTCTAATTTATAATGATGAAACAAAACCTTAGCAATTTGATTATGTCTGTGCGAATGGGCAGCGACAGCAACAACAAAGCGGAGGAAGCGGGTCGACGCTCGCCACACAGGAAATTGAGTAGCCTAGAATGGAAATCACCCTCATTTAAAGTACAAAACATTCACCAAGATTTCCTTGAATATTGTTTTTAACATTAAAAAGACTGAATTATAATTAATTCTATAATTCAGCCTTGTTATAATTACTGGTTACATTTAAATGAATAGTTTGTTGATAGAAAATTCTTTTCCTTTGAAACAATGGCTTCTCCACCATCTTTTTCACATTGCTCGGTCATAGCATCAATTTTTTTGGCATTCATCGTATTCGTCATGAATGTCATACCTACGCCAAACACAGCAATTAGCAAACCAATCATAATCCATAACTTGCCGGCTTTATTGCCAGCAGGTCTTTCACTCGCCACAGCCTATTCCCCTCTCTTACACGAATAAAAATGGTTCTGTATGAATAGTAGATTGGACAAATTCAACAGAATATTTTTTATCCTCACACATTCTTGCCATCTTTTTAGCTACTCCTGCAATCATCACTTTCTCTACATGATGACCTGGATCTACGATTTGTAGACCAATTGCTTGAGCGTCCTGGGCAGTATGGAAATACATATCTCCCGTTAAAAATACATCTGCCCCAGCATGTTTCGCAGAATAGATATATTTATTGCCGTCGCCACCAACAAGTGCGACTTTTTTCACCTTTGACTGTAAATCACCAACAACTCGGACAGCAGGTACATCTAGCTGTTGCTTAACAAATTGTGTAAATTCATGAAGTGTCATTTCTTGTGGTAAATAACCAACTCGTCCTAAGCCCATTATATTCGTTTGCTGGTCTAGGCGAATGATATCATAGGCAGGTTCTTCATATGGATGTGCGTTTAACATTGCCTTTAATACACGATTTTTTATGGATTCCGGAAAAACCACTTCTACCTTCACTTCTTCTTCAACATGTAATTCACCAATAGAACCTACATGTGGTTTTGCACCTGCCAGAGCACGGAAACGCCCTTCTCCCAATGTAGTATAGCTACACGCTTCATAATCTCCAATACGACCTGCTCCTGCCTTTGCTAATGCCTCTCGTAACTCATTGGCATTTGCAGTCGGTATAAAAACTGCCAGCTTCAACATATTTTCCGCATAAGTTTCTTCTAAAATAGAACGGTTTTCAAGCTGTAGAGCATCTGCTAGTAAATCGTTGACACCACCCTCAGCCACATCTAGATTCGTATGTGCTGCATACACTGCAATATCATTTTTTATAAGCTTTTCATATAAACGCCCCGCTGGACTGTCAGTACGAATATTCGAAAGACGTCTAAAAATTGGTGGATGATGCGCTATTATTAGCTCGCATCCTTGAGTAATAGCCTCCTCAGCTACTGCATCATTAACATCTAATGTGACTAATACTTTACTTACAGGTTTATTTAATGTACCGATTGCAAGACCAATTGGGTCATTTTCCATACAGGCCAGCTTTTTAGGTGACCATGATTCGAACAATTGTATAATTTCCTGACCGTTTACTGTTTTCATCTCACAGAACCCCTTCCACTAAATTTAGTAGAGCCACTAATTCTGCCCGTTTTTCTTCAATTTCAGGTGTTTGATCTGCCCCTTCTATGGACTGTAATACACGCTGCCAATTTTCTTTTTCACGTAACCATTTTTTAATAAATGCTGGTGATTTTCGTTGCATTAATTTCGGCCCAAATAAAATTTCTGGTTCCGTTAACGTCATTGAGCTTCTTTGCAATACAAGAATTTCATAAATTTTTTCGTCTTCCTCTAAAATCTCTTCGTCTTGTATTGCCCAATTATGTGCTAATGCCCATTCGCGAATCACTTTAGCATGAATATTTGGTTGCAAAATAAGCCTTGTTACCCCTTGCAGTTTTTCAGGATGCTTCTCCAAAATGGAGACAATAAGAGGTCCACCCATCCCAGCAATAGTAACTGTATCTACGTGATCAGCTTCTTCCACTGCCGCTAAACCATTCGCAAGTCTTACTGTAATTTTTTCTGTTAAGCCTTCCTTTTGTACTTGTCCTACTGCTGATTCAAATGGTCCTTTCACAACTTCCCCAGCTATCGCATAAGAAGCAATACCTTTATGAATTAAGTAGCATGGTAAATATGCATGGTCGCTGCCAATATCAGCTACAACCGCACCAGAGGGTACATATTTTGCTACTGTTTCTAATCGTTTTGATAATTTTTGTGCATTCATTTTTTTACCGCCTGTCTTAAATAGTGTCCATTCTTAGTATGTATGATGTCGTGAAAAAAAACAAATGGAGTTGACTCAAATTTTTGAGCAACTCCATTTTTTTCATGAATTGAAATGAAGGTAAATAAATTGTAGCTGTACCGATTACGCTTAAACGCTTTCAGTACAGCTACATTTTTAGACTATTTTAGAGTTGAAATGTACTTAGCGATTGCTTTTGCTTCCGCTTCGTTTTTCATACCAGGCTCCATTGGAGTTCCTGGGATACCTTTTGTTAAAACTTCAACGATACGAGCTTCATCTTTGCCGTGTAGATTTGGACCATAAGCCCCTTTTAAGTCAGCACCGTGACAACTAATACAAGATTGTACTAATGCAGCACCGTCATCAGTAGCTTCTGTTTTTTCGCCACCACCTTCTTTTTCAGCAGCGATTTCTTTTTTGTTCTCTGCGCCTGTTAAAGACATGAAGAAAATAAGGCCAATACCAAATGCTAAAATTAAGATGTAAGGAACGACTGGATTGTTTTTCATATGTTTCCCCTCCTCATTTTAAATCTACTTCTATGATAATATAGAATCAGTCAACATCTAATATTGTACTTCATTAACAATGAAACGAAAAGCCCTATTCGCTAAGTTTTCCTTTGTTTGTAACAAATTCGACATTTCTGTAACTATTGGATAAAATATGTCTTGAAATCTCCAATATTTGGACTAACAGTTACCTTTTTAACAATTAGATTCTTTACATGCTTTTATCTTTCCTCTCTTTGCACATTCATATACCAAGAAAATAAAAATATCTTTTTTTACATTAGCTAAATTATTATCTCAAAATACTAGTGGGTTTTCTTCATCTCACTGATTATTAGTCTACAATAAGGCTTTTAGGGGAAGTTAATGTAAGATCATTTCAAACACAAATTTCGATATAAAAAAGAATCCGTAAGCTTTTTAAAAGCAAACAGATTCTTGTCTTGTCAGTGAAACTAATTTACGAAGTGAATTTCTTATAATAAGTTTATGATATAATAGCCAATCAGTGCTAGTAAACCTAGTACACCTGAGACCGTGAAATAAAGTAGCTTCATTTTTATACCTGACCAAAGCCAAACCCCACAGTTTGCTGCAATCAAGCAAAACAAGGCAATATTATTTCCATTAAAATATGTAGTGTAAATACGAATAGACATACTAAACAATAAAATTGCAGCTAATAAATGGAAAACAGGAGCTAATAAATCATTTTTTTGTGCCGTTCGAAACGCCATTAGAAATAATATCAAGGAAGCTATTCCAACGACAATCGTTAAAATTAACGTTAACGTTAAAGATGATATTGTAAAATAAATAGTTAGCAGCGCAATCATTGCAATACATATACTTGCAATTAAGAGTAACAGCTTTCTCTTTTCTGAAGGCAATATGGCTTGTTTATGATGTACTGGTTCTAACTCCTCTAGATCTTCCCCCTCTGCATAAAGAGCCGCTAAAAAGTCACAGTAATGCTCTGGTAATAGCTTATTCTGCTTCCAAAACAAAATCTCATTCAAGATTATTTTTTTTCGAGGATTTGTCATAGTGTTTACTCCAAACATTGCTTTATAATGGTTGTTATTACAATTTTATCTCAAAATATTAAAAAACACATCTGTATAAAGTAGCAAAAATATTTTGATTGTCTAACTCTAATACACGATATAAATATTTTCTAAACGATATTTTCTTTTGATAAACTTTGCTTACTCGAGTATTCTCCTGATTCCAAAGAATCATAAAAAGGGCTACCCAATTAGTCATCCTAATTAGATAGCCCCAACCTATTTATCTTTATTCTAAGAAGTCTTTTAAACGTTTGCTACGAGAAGGGTGGCGTAATTTTCTAAGCGCCTTAGCTTCAATTTGGCGAATACGCTCACGTGTTACACCAAATACTTTCCCTACTTCTTCTAAAGTACGTGTGCGACCATCATCTAAACCGAAACGTAAGCGAAGGACATTTTCTTCACGGTCAGTTAATGTATCTAACACATCCTCTAATTGTTCTTTTAACAATTCATAAGCTGCATGGTCAGATGGAGATTGAGCTTCAGAATCTTCAATAAAGTCTCCTAAATGTGAATCATCTTCTTCTCCAATTGGTGTTTCAAGAGATACTGGTTCTTGCGCAATTTTTAGAATTTCACGTACTTTTTCAGGTGTTAAATCCATTTCTTCCCCAATTTCTTCTGGAGATGGCTCGCGACCTAAGTCCTGTAATAATTGTCGTTGTACACGAATTAATTTATTAATTGTTTCTACCATATGCACTGGAATACGGATTGTACGTGCTTGGTCCGCAATTGCACGTGTAATTGCTTGGCGAATCCACCATGTTGCATAAGTGGAGAATTTAAAGCCTTTACGGTAGTCAAATTTCTCAACAGCCTTGATAAGCCCCATATTCCCCTCTTGAATTAAATCAAGGAATAGCATACCACGACCAACATATCGCTTCGCAATCGATACAACAAGACGTAAGTTTGCTTCTGCTAGGCGTTTACGTGCTTCTTCGTCACCTTGCTCAATACGCTCCGCTAATGCGATTTCTTGCTCGGCAGAAAGTAAATCAACTCGACCAATTTCTTTTAAATACATTCGTACAGGGTCATTTATTTTAACACCTGGTGGTACACTCAAATCATTTAAATCGAAAGTCTCTTCATTAGCTTCTTCTTTCATTAAGCTCTCTTCTTCAAATTCTTCTTTTCCGATGATTTGAATGTCTTTATTCTTTTCAAGATCTTCAGCAAAATGGAAAATCTCTTCATTCTCCAATTCATAAGGCGCTAGTTTCTCTGAAATTTCTTTCATAGAAATTTCACCTTCTGTTTTTGCTTTTTCTTGTAGTAATTTTTTTGCTTCATCTAATGTGATTTCTACTTCTACCTCTTTTGAACGTTCTGACTTGTCCGCCATAAACCTTCCTCCTTCTAACAACCGAATCGGGTTAAATCGCCGATAACGATTTTCTTAAATGAATAATCTGTTGGGCGATTTCAAGTGCACGCACATACTCATGCATCTTCTCCGCTTCCTTTGACTCATGCATCTTTTGTTGAATTTCTTGCTCAATTCTATATTTTTGCAGCTGACGTATTGAATCTGCGACCTCAGCCTCTGCTTGGTCGGGATCCCGTTCCGCTAAAGCCGCTTCCATTACAATCTTTCGTAATTCAGAGTCATCTAATATCTCAACAAAACGCTGATAATCAGGATGACCATATTCCTCATAAAATCCTACTAAGCGAACAAAAACTGCCATATAGGCATCTCGTACAAACGGATCTTTTTGCTCACTACGTAATACCCTGTCCACTACATCTATATTATGAAGCATATGAGCCAGTAATAAACGTTCGGCACGTTCGGCTGCGTCCATAGGCTTATGTTGCGGAGTGACCGGCATCGAAGGCGTTTGAACAGGCATTTCTACTTTTGCAGAACGGACCTGATTGGCCTCTAGCTTTCGGAATTGAGCATAAATCGCTTCTTCCGAGATATTTGTTTCATTCGATAGCTGTCTTATATACAAATCTCGTTCAACTGGTGATGATCTTCCTACCAGTTGTTCAAGAACCTCTTGAATATATTGAAGCGTATCATTTTCAAACTGAAAGTTCTTATTTCGTCTAGCATGCATCATCATAAAAGCAATATACGCATGAGGGTTTTCCAAAATTTGTTCTTTAAATGCTTGTCCACCTAAACTACGAATGTATTCATCGGGATCTAGCTTATCTGGTAACACCGCAATATTGACTTTCATACGTTCCGTTTGAAGTAACTGTGCCGCCCTTTTTGCCGCATCAAAACCAGCATTATCACCGTCATAGCAAATCGTAATCTGCTCTACTAAGCGCTTTAGCTTTGTGATATGCTGATTCGTAAGCGAAGTGCCCATTGTTGCTACAGCATTCGTTACACCAACAGAGGTTGCTGCTAAAACATCCATAAATCCTTCCATCAATACTACTTGACGATTTTTTCTAATTGAGGTTCGTGCTTTATCTAGGTTATATAGCACTTCACTCTTTTGAAAAATTGGTGATTCTGGACTATTTAAATATTTTGCCTCTTCACCAGTCGATGCAAGTATTCGTCCTGAGAATGCTATAATCTTACCGTTCTCATCACGAATGGGAAACATAATACGCCCTCTAAAACGATCAAAATAGCGTTCTTCCCCTTCTCGCTTGATTATTAAACCACTTTCCGCGATTTCTTGTAAGTTATAACCTTTTCTTTCAAGCAATATCGTTAATGCATCAAAGCTTGGAAGAGACCATCCAATGCTATTAGATTCTATAAGTTCCCTTGTAAATCCTCTTTCTAGCAAATAATTTAAAGGTTCTTCACCATCTTCCGTATTTAACAGTAAATGATGAAAGAAATCTGCTGCAAAAGCGTGTGCTTCTTTCATCCTTTCTTCTGCTTTAGATACCTTTTTCGTTACTTCAGGTAAACTTGGCCCAACATCTAAATGTATGCCAACACGTTCACCAAGTTTCACGACTGCGTCAGGAAAAGAAACACCTTCTATATCCATGACAAAAGTAATAGCATTACCACCTGCACCACAACCAAAGCAATGAAAAATTTGTTTGTCTGATGACACAGAAAAAGATGGCGTTTGTTCTCCATGAAATGGACAGAGACCAAACCAATTGCGCCCACGCTTTGTAAGCTGCATGTATTCGCTTATGACATCTACAATATCTGATTGTGTGCGAATCTGTTCAATCACTTCTTCAGGAATCTTCCCTGCCAAACCCATCACCATCTTTAAATAACGTTCTAAAACACAATTCGCTATCCGATTTAAAAATCCTTTATTTCTCGACAAAAAAATAGGATTTTTCTCTTAATAAATATTTTTACCACAATTTTATTATTATAAAACATAAATTAGTTTTTATCTATACTATTTTCAAAACCGACTCAAAAAAACCGCCTCTTACAACCGAGGTGGTTTATCATCATTCGTTTCTTATTTACAGTTAGAGATATGCTCAATAATGACGTTTGCTGTTTCTTCAACTGCTTTGTTTGTCACATCAATAACCTTACAACCAATTTTAGCGACAATTTTTTCAAAATGCTGGATTTCTTCTAATATTCGATTATGCTGCGCATAGATAGCATCGTCATTCAATCCAAGAGACATTAATCTCTCTTTTCTAATTGAGTTTAATTTATCAGGAGAAATAATTAAACCAAAACATTTTTTGGGATCAATTAGTAATAGTTCTTCGGGTGGCTCCACTTCTGGTACTAAAGGTACGTTCGCCACCTTATAGCGTTTATGTGCTAAATATTGTGATAACGGTGTTTTAGAGGTGCGTGAAACACCGACTAACACAATATCAGCTTGTAATAGACCACGTGGATCTCTACCATCATCATATTTTACTGCAAATTCAATAGCCTCAATTTTTTTAAAATAATCATCATCTAGCTGGTGAACGATCCCTGGTGCTTCTAATGGGAATTCTTCCACAAATGTTGCCATAGTTTTTAAAGCAGGTCCTAAAATATCGACAGCATATATTTTTTCTTGCTCACATAAATCATGTAATAACGATCGCATATCCTGTCGAACAAGCGTGTACACAATAAATGCCTTCTGTTTTGCTGCAAGGCACACAATTTTTCGAATGAGCTCCTCTGATTGTATATGAGGAAAACGACGAATTGCCGTGTTTTCCAAACCAGGTCGAAATTGGCTAATAACTGCTTTCGCTACTTGATCACCAGTTTCACCGACTGAATCAGATACAACAAAAACCCGTAGTCTTTTCATGCTGCTCTCCTTCAAATATTTAGACATTCTGTGCAAGTGATAAGAATGCTCGTGTAATCGTCGTTTTTGTAAGTCGACCAACTATTGTCAATCCACCATCTTGTGGCTCTACTACTGGTAGCGAATCAACTTCTCGTTCAATTAGTTTATTCGCTGCGACAACTAAAGAATCTGATCTCTCACAGTACGAGATATTTGGCATACGTGTCATAATAATATGTACAGGAATTTTGTTTAAATCCTGTGTCCCAATACTTGTACGTAGTAAATCCTTACGAGAAAGTACCCCAGTCAAAAATTCATTCTTATCTACGACAAAGAGTGTTCCTACATCCTCCGAAAACATGAAGCAAATCGCATCATAAACAGTCATTGTTTCCGGTACAACAACAGGTCCTGAATGAAAATCTTTCACCTTTAAATTGTGAATACTATCTATCAATGTAACGGATGCTTTTTTACCTGAATAGAAATAGCCAACACGAGGTCTAGCATCTAAAAAGCCCGCCATTGTGAGTATAGCTAAATCTGGTCTTAAAGTCGCTCTTGTCAGATTGAGACGTTCTGCAATATGTTCGCCTGTAATTGGGCCGTTTTCTTTCACAATTTGTAAAATGTCTTCCTGACGTTTATTGAGTTCGATTGGACTCACCGCCTCAAATCTAATAGTGTTATACTTATGCTCAATTATTATATACTATTTTAATAATTATTGCGAAGAAAAGAACTACATGCTACAATATTGACACATACGCTTGCTCTAAATGTATTTTCGAGCGATTTGCGTTATACAGGCGATGATGGGAAAAAAGTATCTGTTCCATTTTAAAGCGAGTAGAAGATAGTGAAAGTCTACATAGCAACAGAGAAAAGGCACTCCTTGAGCTAACTTTTTGAAAAGAGGTTTTAAACAACACGTTTAAAACAATCAGGGTGGAACCGCGGGTCTTAGCACTCGTCCCTGGGCATTCATTGTGCCCGGAGACGGGTGCTATTTTTAATTTAGTCCTTACTAAATTAAAAATTATCTCTGGCGAATTTCAACAATTATTTGTATAAATTCGCTAAAAAATATTCACTCTGTGAAAACTATGAAGGAGGCTATTTTTATGGCTAACAAATCAATGGAAACAATTGTATCATTAGCGAAGCATCGCGGCTTTGTCTTCCCTGGTTCTGAAATCTATGGAGGCTTAGCAAACACTTGGGATTACGGTCCACTAGGTGTTGAATTAAAAAACAATGTTAAAAAAGCATGGTGGCAAAAATTCGTCCAAGAATCGGAGCACAATGTTGGGATAGATGCTGCAATTTTAATGAACCCAAAAGCATGGGTGGCTTCTGGTCACGTTGGTAACTTTAATGACCCAATGATTGATTGTAAGGCATGTAAAGCGCGCCATCGTGCTGATAAAATCATCGAGGATGCTGCGCTAGCTAAAGGCGATGAAATCATTGTTGATGGTATGACATTTGACCAAATGAAAGAAACGATGATTAAGTATGATGTAGTGTGCCCAGATTGTGGTAAAGCTGATTTTACAGATATTCGTCAATTTAATTTAATGTTTAAAACATTCCAAGGTGTAACAGAATCTTCTACAAACGAAATTTATTTACGCCCAGAAACAGCACAAGGTATTTTCGTAAACTTTAAAAACGTACAACGTTCTATGCGTAAACGTACACCATTCGGTATTGCTCAAATCGGTAAATCATTCCGTAACGAAATTACTCCAGGTAACTTCACTTTCCGTACACGTGAATTTGAACAAATGGAACTTGAATTTTTCTGTAAGCCAGGCGAGGACCTTGAATGGCACGCATACTGGAAAGAATTTTGTAAAAATTGGTTATTAAATTTAGGCATGAAAGAAGAGTCTATGCGCCTTCGCGATCATGAAGATGACGAATTGTCTCACTACTCAAATGCTACAACTGATATCGAATTTAAATTCCCATTCGGTTGGGGCGAGCTTTGGGGCGTAGCGGATCGCACAGATTTCGATTTAAAACAGCATATGGAGCATTCTGGTGAAGATTTCACTTACATCGATCCAGTATCAAACGAACGTTACGTTCCATATTGCATCGAACCTTCTTTAGGTGCAGACCGTGTAACATTAGCATTCCTTTGCGATGCTTATGATGAGGAAGAGCTTGAAGGCGATGATAAGCGTACAGTTTTACGCTTCCACCCAGCTCTAGCACCATTTAAAGCTGCAGTTCTACCACTTTCTAAAAAACTTTCTGATGAGGCTACTGATGTTTGGGCAGAGCTCCGCAAAGCATTCCCAGTTGACTTTGACGAGTCTCAATCAATCGGTAAACGTTACCGTCGTCAAGATGAAATTGGTACACCGTTCTGTATCACATACGATTTTGACTCAAAAGAGGATGGCCAAGTTACAGTACGTCATCGCGATTCAATGTCTCAAGTTCGTATGCCAATTACAGATGTTAAAGCATACATTGAAAAACATCTTCAATTCTAAATTAATAAGTATAACAAAAGGGAGTCGCTTAAATGCGACTCCCTCTTGTTATGCCTTTAATGATGTAAACAAGCGCTCTTGCATCTTCTCCTCAAATGAAAACCTTTTCATATTCATACCGACTAAGCTAATGAGCAATTCCTCAATATCTGCAAGCGAATAATAAAGGAATGTTCCTTCTCTCATCGGGCGAACTCGTCTATCAACTGTCAGCTCATCCTCTATAAAATAAGCTATATTTACGTTACAATGTTCCATTAATTGTGTAATACGCTGGTCATCTTCTGGATTAATAAAGAACGGTACAATTTTGTCAATATACAAAATACTTTGTACAAGTTTAATGAAGAAATTTTCACGAAGTGAAGATTCCACAACTAATATAGTTGTTTGCTCATGCTGATAATCCATATACAATACATTTAATTGCTCTTCTAATAATTTCTTTAGAATATTAATAGAATTCCTATATTTTGTCATATCCGTTTGAATTTCTCTTGTTAATAAACGTAGAATTCGAAAGGCAGGTAAAAATATTTTTAAAACAATTTCTTTAGGATGTAAATGATCTATTAATTTATTAAAGTAGACTCTTAAACTATTTTCGTCACAACGAATTAACTGTTCTATAAATAAGTTAAAAATTTCTTCAAAGCTGTTGGCACGATAATCAATCATTTTCACAATTTTCACACTATAATTCAAAGGTAAGATCATAGACTTTTGTTCATCCAATAATTTAATTTTAGGTAACGTTGGGAATAAATCATATACAAGTTCCACTTGTGCACTTCGATTATCAGATAATTGAACAACTGAGTTGACAGGATAAATTCCTAAGCACTCTACAAATTTATGCATATATTTCTCGTTATATAAATGTCGATCACGATATAAAACAGCTAATGCATCTGTTGCAGCATATCCAGAATGATATACACGCTTTGATGTCAATGCTGAATAAACATCAATAATTTGCAGTAATTGAACGCCCTCACACATATCATCCTCACAAAGCTGATTCGGATAACCCTGACCAGCAAAGCGCTCATGATGATCCCGTGCAAAATAGGCAATATCCTCTTCCCCATTTTCTATTAGCAGTTCATAACCTTTAGTCGTGTGAGCTTTGACAATGTCAAACTCATCTTCTGATAATTTTCGTTTTAAATTCAATATTTCTTGCGGAATAAATACTTTCCCAATATCGTGGAACAAATAGCCCCTTGCTAGCGTTTCAATATCCGTTAAACCTAAATAGCGCGCAAAAATTGTACCTAAAACGAAAACATCAAATGAATGAATAAAAGAATATTCATCCCATTCTTTTAATCGTATGAGTAATTCATAGCGATGTTTTTTTTCTAAAATTCTTTCAAAAACACCTCGTACATAAGCAGTATCTTGCATACTTTTTAAAATTTGACCATAGCGCAATTCATGCACAACATTCTCTAATGTTGTCATGAAAAGGTTACTTATTGTTTCTTTATACTCATCTACTTCATCCTTTGTATCCATTAGTGGTGCAAATACATCCTCGTACTCCTTTGTACGCTGAACACTTAAATCATGAACAATTCGGACTGAATCAGATGGTAAAAAGACAGATAATTCATCTACTTTTCTAAGTTTAAGTAAGGCAATAATTCGTTCCGTTAAAACTAGATCTTTTTTAGCTAGTAAACGATACTCAGAAAAAATATCTTCAGCCAATATATCATTTGCTTCAACTTCATCAATACTTAATGTCACTTTTCTTAGCATATTTTCTGCCACATACGCAATGTTCAAGCATTATGTGACTCCCTCCTTCTTTCATAAGACTGCGTTGTTCTAAAAACGACGCTTTTGCTGATAGAGGCATGTTTTACATTTATATGCATGTCAGATGTATATAAATTGGCTTAGTTTCAATTGGTACAAAACAGATACGAATACAAGAATAGTTTAAATATCATCTATATCATTTACAATATCATAGATTAAAATGCCTTTTCAACTAGTATATGGTACTCGAATGAATAGTTACTACTATGTTTATGTTAAAAACTCTTCTGAAATCAATACTTTATACTCAATAAATTCAATTATTAACAGATATCAAACGGAAACCATAAAGATATAAAGACCTATATTTCAAAATATAAAAATGTATATTTATAAGCATCAGTTAATTTTCTATTATAAATAATATTTCTGTAAAATCTAAAAGATTAATCAATTTGTACTAAAGCTATTAATAAAAAATCAATAATAATATAGAAATATTAACATTTCGACAAAATAACCACTTAATATCTATCTGGAAATACCTAGAAATTAATCGTTTTTTTGTATCGTGTCTAACTTTTGGCTCATCAATAAAAAGTTGGCGATGGTATTTGTTCATTATGTATGCCATTTGTTGATTGGAATAGAGGCGGAGTGATTCCCTGAGAATCAGCGTCACCGATGCCCCCTAGAGGACCGAAGTCTAAAAAGCATCAAGTTTAATGATAGCGCCCTCGTGATTAACCTCCTGTGTAGTCGCTTCGCTTTCGCACAATAAACACATGTTGTCCCAAGTAACTCATCAGACGCCCTAGCAAGCGGAATGGAAATCATCCAACGTCATAGCGATATACAAGTTTTTTGCATTTACTTAGGTACATAGGATAAAATTCCCTGTATTCTCATCTTCATCATTTTGATATAGTAGATTTTAAATGTTAAATAACAATTATTTAACATTTCACGGAGATTCCAACCTATTAATATTCAATCGTTCTTAAATTTGAAATTGAAAACAGGAGGCTCCTAATTTTTATTACTTACTTTGGAGGAAATAATTTGAAGACTCATCGTTTTTATCAAATCGCAATGGCCTCAGCACTTGCAACAAGCGCCATTGTCATTGCCCCCCCAGCAAATGCTGCATCGGTGTTCCCCGATATAAATGCGTCAACCAAGGAAGGCCAAGCTGTTATTAACTTAGCCGAACGCGGCATTATTTCAGGCTACCCAGATGGCACATTTAAACCTGCGAATCCCATTACTCGTACACAAGCTGCAAAAATTTTAGCTGGTATATTAAAGCTAGATACGGTTCATGTAAAAAACCCTAATTTTAAGGATATAAAACCTGGCGATGAAAATTATGGTGCGATCGCTGCTTTAGCAAACGCAGGTATTATTAGTGGCTCCAATGGCTATTTCTACCCTACTAAAAATATTACACGTGGACAAATGTCAAAAATGATTGTGAAAGGCTTTAACTTAACAATCACAAACGGCATTAACATTCCTTTCAATGACGTCAAGGCAGGCAATGAATACGAACCATATATAAAAACGCTATTTGCCAACAGCATCACAAAAGGTACAACTCCTACTACCTTCGGACCACAAAATAATGTAAAACGCTCTCAGTTAGCATCTTTTGTTGTACGTGCTGAAAATGCTCAAGGTAACGCTACCGTTCATGCTAGTCAATTTAATCAAGATTATATTTTTGCTTCTTATGGCGGCATTAAGCCTGCAAAGGATATTTTTACATGGGATGAAGATGAAGAAGATTTCATGACGGAGTCCATTACAATTAAACCTCTAAAAGAAGGCACAGGAAAATTAGTAATTTCAGGCTTCGATGAAGATACTCAAGAAATTACTGATTTCTTTTACTTAGTGCAAGTGAAGAATGTAAATGGAAAGCTGCAAACAACACTTCAAAAAGTGAATGAAGAGGAATATGTAGAAAACTTGCCGCTCAATTTAGCGGACAGCGATTTAAAATTTGTTCCTACAGAGGTGAGTATTCAAACTGTAGATGGTCAAGATTTATCTCCTGAATTATATAATTTTAAATCAGCCAATAATACAGCTACACTTTCTATCTATAAAAATGGGCAATATATAATAACATTCACCAATGGTACACAACAACAAATAATGGCTGCTGATGTCGATACGTATGATTTCGTGCGTAGTATTGATTTGTATCAAGTTACAATGACAGATGAGTTAACGTTATCGAGTAAAGATCTATCGTTCGAGCCAGCAAGTGTTGCCTTGGAAAAATTAAATTCTCAACCTGCAACTGTGAAAGCTTCAATAAAGGATAACAACGTAAATGTTACACCAATAGCAGAAGGTCCCGCTATTTTACATATTACAGGTAAAAATGGTGAAACTGCCTACCTCTATATTGAAATTCTAAAAATCGGTGGTAAATGGGCTACTTACTATGAATTCATGGATGATCCAGAAGAATTTAATGAAATGTAGTAAGTGAAAAATAAAATGCCAGAAGATCAATTAATGGTCTTCTGGCGTTTTTTCTTGATCAGTACTTCTTAACTGAAATTCAGGCGTTCTCTCAAGCTGTTCGATAAATTTTTTAGTCTTAAAACGAATTCCTGTTTGTTCCTCGTAAATTGTTGTAATAATTTTTTTTATAAAATACTTTGTTTCCTTTTTCAATTCTAATTTACCAATCTGATCAATCGGTACTGTATAAAACATTCGGATAAGCTTAAGTTGGGTCGGTGTTAATCGAATGATATAAGGATCATGCTGATAACAACGATGACACAAAAAACCTCCCTGAGCAAAAGAAAATGCAAACTCACCGTCTACTGAACCACAAGCAGCACAAGCATGTAATATAGGCTGCACACCTGTATAGGGTAGCATTTTCCATTCTACGAACAATGTAATAGCCTCTGGGTCGTAACCTTCCTCAATTGCTTGTAATGCTTGAAGAAGCACATCAAATGCAAGTGGCTCAGCTTTTCCCTCTTCTACTACACGCTCGACAAGTTCCATTATATAACTTGCATATGCCGTTGCCATTATATCTTCACGAATATGGCGCATTGAATTAAGATGCTCACCTTGTTGCAATGTCCCCATACCAGTATGATGTTGTACCATAAACATGCCATACGTGAATGGCTGTGTCACAGAGGCCAATCTACTGGAAGGCTTTTTGGCACCTCGAGCCATCGTAGCAACCTTCCCCGCTTCTCTTGTTAGTAATGTCACGATTTTATTTGATTCTCCATAGGCACGTACCTTTAGAACAATCCCTTCCCATTTATAAAGCACTAGTCCTCCTCCTTTCTACTAGCTTTGCATGAAAATAGAGCTCTCCAAAAACTTTGGACAGCTCCATTTAAAACTACAGAGATACATGGTTATGATGTGAAGTCGTTTCGTAACATAACAGCATTACCTATTAATATTCATCATCACGGAAACCGAAGTCACGTAAATGTGTTGATTTATTTCGCCAATCCTTTTGTACCTTTACCCAAAGCTCTAAATACACTTTTGAACCAAGAAGCATTTCAATATCTTTTCTTGCACGTATCCCTACTTCTTTTAATAGCGCTCCACGTTTACCAATGACAATCCCTTTTTGAGAATCCCTTTCCACGATAATCGTTGCTGCTACACGAATTTTATCTTCATTTTCTTCATCACGGCGAATTTTATCAATAACAACAGCAATCGAATGAGGTATTTCTTCACGCGTTAAATGTAACACTTTTTCACGAATTAACTCTGAAATAATAAAACGCTCAGGATGATCCGTTACTTGATCTGCTGGGTAATATTGTGGACCCTCTGGTAAATATTTCGCTAGTGTTGTTAATAAATTTTCTACATTATTCCCTTGTAATGCAGAAATCGGTACTATTTCTGCAAAGTCATATCGCTCTTTGTAGCTTTCAATAATCCCTATTAATTCATCAGGATGGATTTGATCGATTTTATTTATCACTAGGAAGACAGGCGTTGGGTTACCTGCCAGCATTTCAAGGATGAATTCGTCACCCTTCCCAAGTTTCTGCTCTGCATTTACCATGAACATAATAACATCCACTTCACGCAATGTATTTTTCGAAACCTTTAGCATAAAATCCCCTAGCTTATGCTTCGGCTTGTGGATTCCTGGTGTATCTATGAAAATCATTTGGCTATCATTTGTTGTCAGTACACCTTGTACTTTATTTCGTGTTGTTTGTGGTTTATCACTCATAATCGCGATTTTTTGACCAATGACACGGTTTAAAAATGTTGATTTCCCTACATTTGGTCTACCGATTATCGAGATAAAACCTGACTTGTAGCCATTGTTATTTTCCAGCATTCTCTAAATCCTCCGTTGTAAATGCAAACGGTAGTAATTCGCCTACAGACGTTACCGTGACATCACCTTTTAAGTTTGTTAAATAAACAGGCATTGATGGTTTGCAAAATTCCATCATCACTTGACGACAAGCTCCGCATGGCGCACATGGTCCATCCGTATCAGCAACAATAGCAATCGCCTCAAAATCATAAATACCTTCTGACACGGCTTTGAAAAACGCTGTACGCTCAGCACAATTGGTCATACTATAGCCAGCATTTTCAACATTACAGCCATGAATAACCTCTCCATTTTTCGTTAAAATCGCCGCGCCAACTTTAAATTTAGAATAAGGTACATAAGCCTTTTCACGCGCTTTTTTTGATTCCTCTAGTAATGCATGCATATCAATTGTCATCAATGTTCTCCTCTACATAATCAATTTTGCCTCAGCGTAATTGATTAAATCATTATTCTTCTTCAGCACAACTGCTACTACTTCATGACCGATTAATAATTTTTTGTAATATCAAAACCATTTCGGTATAAAGATGAGTAATCCGATTATAGCACTGAATATCGCAAATACAAGTACTGCGGCGGCTGCAAGATCTTTAGCCTGCTTAGCAAGTGGATGGATATTAGGTGAAGCTAAATCTACTACTCGTTCAATTGCAGTATTAATCATTTCAAGTGCAAACATTAGCGCTATTAATAGCAACACAATATACCATTCCATACGTGATAAATCCGTAAAATAGCCAGCAATCATAACTATTCCCGCACTTAGCAAGTGAAATATAAAATTTTGCTCAGTACAGGCTGTAATGATACCTTTAAAGGCATACCCAAAAGAGCGTACAAATTTGCGAAAATTCATTTATTCTCGTCCTAAGCCGAAAGATTGTAAAATCTCATCCTGCTTACCGAACATCACCTTTTCATCTTCTGGCACCATATGATCATAGCCAAGTAGATGCAAGAAACCGTGGACCGCTAAAAAGCCTAATTCTCGCTCAAATGTATGCCCATATTCCTCTGCTTGTTCTTTAGTACGATCCGTTGAAATAATAATATCTCCTAAGATACGAGGCATTCCTTCAAATGTTACTTCCATTTCTCCCTCACCTAATTCCTCCAGGGCAAACGAGATAACATCTGTCGGTTGATCCTTATCACGATATTCTCGGTTTATTTCTTGAATCGCTTCATTTGTAACAAACGTCACTGACACTTCTGTTTCCGGCTCAATATTCTCTAGTTTCGCAGCATGCTGTAAAAGCTTTGCAACGAGCTCCATGTGCTCAGCAGCCACTTCATTTGTTTCATCTGTAAAATCAATTGTTAAAATCATAGATCCTCCTACTTATCTGCCTTTGGATATTCTATTCGTGAGTGGAAAATTCCATTCAACGTTTCACAAAGTACTCGCTCTATACATTTTAACTCTTTTATTGAAATATCGCATTCATCAAACTGATTGTCTTGTACTCGATCATCAATAATTGCTCGTACCAGCTTTTGAATTTTCTCTGCATTCGGTTCCTTCATCGATCGAACCGCTGCTTCAACGCTATCTGCAACGCTAATAACTGCTGCTTCCTTCGTTTGTGGTTTCGGACCTGGATATCTGTACATTGTATCATCTAAACATTTTCCTTCTTCCTTCGCTTTAAAGTAGAAGAATTTTAACAGACTAGATCCGTGATGCTGCAAGGCAATATCGATAATTTCCTGTGGCATCTTATAACGTTTTAGCATTTCAGCCCCGTCGGTTGTATGCGCGATAATAATTTCCGCGCTTTTTTCTGGAGGCAATGAATCATGTGGGTTAATACCAGACATTTGATTCTCGATGAAAAAGGCAGGACGCTTCGTTTTGCCGATATCATGATAATAGCATCCTACTCGAGCCAGTAATCCATCTGCTCCAATTTCCTCACACGCTGCCTCTGCTAAGTTTGCCACCATCACACTATGATGATATGTCCCTGGAGCCTCCACTAGTAATTTTTTTAACAATGGATGGTTTGGGTTCGATAATTCAATTAAACGCAACGACGACAATAAACTAAATGCTGATTCAAAGAATGGTAAGAGCCCCATTGTAAGAGCCCCTGATAAAAGTGCCGATATCATTGCCGCGATAAAGTAAAACGACAACTCTGACAAACCGTAGGAAGATTGTGTCATCAATAAATAAAATGCGATAAACGACATATTTACTAACCCTATGACACCTACAGCATGTAGAATATGCGAACGCTTTTCCACACTACCCAAAAAGAATATGCTCGCAAAGCCTCCAAAAATTATATACAGTGTAATTTCCATCTGCATGACAGACGAATAACCCTCTTGAAAAATAACACCCGCAGATGCCGCTGTCATAACAGTAATAAGAATCGCAGCACGATCATCTGCTAATAGCCGTACAAGCATTGTTGCCAAAGCTGTTGGGAAAAGGAAGGCAACAGTAACATCGAAGCCACCTGAGACTAGGCTAATAAATTTCATGAGCAGGATGGATAAACTATAAACAATTACTGTAACCAGCAAGGCATTACGTTTCTTGTGCTCATCAGCATCCCAACGTTCAAATAAAACAAACATGAACATCATTTCCAGAAGTATTAAAATAATCAGCCCTGCAATCGGTTTCATCGATGCCTTATTACTCACCATACCTAGAAGCTCTAATTGACGGAACGCCTCATTATCAATGATTTGACCTTCTTGTACAATGATTTGACCTTGAAGAATTCGAGTTGGTTCAACCGAATCCTTCGCTTGTTGCTTTCGAATTTTCGTTTGTTCCTCGTTTATCGTTTCATTTTCGATAATACTCGTTCGACCAATTAATACTACTGTATTAAATATTTTATCTGGATAGCCTCGTTGTCCACGAATTTTTGTTTCAAAAGCATTTTGATCCGCAAACACATTTTCTGGTCGAATGGATTTTTGTAAATATTCCTGCACGAGTTTTGATAATTGAGTACTTGTTCTTTTTAAATCTGCTTCACTTTGTACTAACAATCCTTCTAGCTGTGAATCGGTAAAGATAATTGGCATTTGCTCTGAATCTATAGATTCAAATTTTTTGCGGAGCTGCGCCACTTGATCGGCAATCGGAACAGGTTCTTTGTTACTCTCAACATCCGCCTTTACGTCAAGAACATAGTCAAATAAAGACGTTACAATCGCAGCTCGCTGTTTAGCAACATCCTCAGAAAAATGATAAACTGGTGCAACCGCGTTTGCTGCTTTTTCTCGTTCCTGTTGCGTTTTATAAGTATCTTCTATCGTTTTAGTAGATCGTACTGTTTCAGGCGCTAGTTGTAACGGTTTAAAATCATATGTAACACCTTTAACATTGCCATACATTAAAGCAAATTGTAGGGCTCCTGTTAAGATGAGAACGACAATTAAAAAGTAGCGGAAGCCAATAAGTTCTGTAAATTTTTTTAATTGTTTTTCCATCTGGCACCTCCTCTATCTACCTACTATCATACCAATTCAAAAAACATTTTTCCCGAAAAATGTATAAGAAAGCAAAAAAACAGCTATACAAATTGTATAGCTGTCACAAATTTTTCCATTTTACAACCATTTTCATGTTTGTGAAGTTTTGTATATCTCGTTACTTTGTTACCTTTTGAACCCTGTTGCACCTGACGCTCCACTTTCGGTGCAGACCTTTTAAACCCGTTGCACCTGACACTTCGCTTTCGGTGCAGACTTTTAAACCCGTTGCACCTGACGCTTCGCTTTCGGTGCAGACTTTTAAACCCGTTGCACCTGACGTTCTGTTTCACTTCGCTTTCGGTGCAGACTTTTTAAACCCGTTGCACCTGACGTTCTGTTTCGCTTCGCTTTCGGTGCAGACTTATTAAACCCGTTGCACCTGACGTTCCGTTTCACTCCACTTTCGGTGCAGACTTTAATATGACCGCATAGCGGTCATATTAAAGTTGCTGTTCTTCGTAGGCTTGGATGATTTTTGCTACTATTGGGTGACGTACTACATCACCTTGTTCTAAAATTTGGAAATGTATAGATTTTACATACTTTAGTGTACGTTCCGCAACTATTAATCCAGATTCTGTATTTTTCGGTAGATCCATTTGTGTTTTGTCGCCAGTAATGACCATTTTTGAGCCAAAGCCTAGTCGTGTTAAAAACATCTTCATTTGCTGATGTGTCGTATTTTGGGCTTCGTCTAAAATAACAAAGGCATCATCTAATGTACGGCCGCGCATATACGCTAAAGGTGCAATTTCTATCGTGCCTCGTTCAATAAGTCTTTGCGTTTGTTCTGCCCCGTAAATATCATTTAGAGCGTCATAAAGAGGGCGTAGATATGGATCTACCTTTTCCTTCAAATCCCCCGGAAGAAAGCCTAGAGACTCGCCTGCCTCTACTGCAGGGCGTGTTAAAATAATACGCTTAACGTGCCCGTTTTTTAGCGCCTGTGTTGCCATGACTACCGCTAAATACGTTTTCCCAGTACCGGCTGGTCCGATACCAAAAACAACGTCTTTATGACGGATTGCTTGTATGTATTCTCGTTGACCGATTGTTTTTGCACGAATAGACTTTCCTTTCGTCGTGCGTGCTATTTCTTCATCATAAAGTTCTGCAAAATATTCAATTGTTCCTTTTTGTGTCATTTCAATAGCTGTTGCAACATCACGCTGATCAATATTAATTCCTTTACGAATGACCTTTAAAAGAGCTTGTAAAAGGAATGTCGCTTGTTCCTTTGAATCCTCTTCACCAGCAAGCTGAATCTGTTCACCACGTGTAATAATGTGGACTTGTAGAGCCTCTTCAATTAACTTCATATTTGCATCTGAAATTCCGAGTAGCATGACCGCTTCGTTTGGATTATCCACTTGTAATACAGTTAAATGTTCTGACATAATCATTCTCCTTGTAGGCCTTGTATTGGACTGGCAATGTTTTCATTGACTAAAAATAGAACTTTCCCTTCAACTGTACCATTCCCCCACTTTACCTGTAAAAGGTTTTCTTTTTTAATAACCGTTTTCGCAGGTAATGAACGTAGTACCTTTTCATGAAGCAATGGTATGAGTAATGAATCTATTTTGGACTCATCAAGCTCTACTTGTATTTTTTTAGTGTTCTGCTCCTCAACAATCGAAACATACGGATCGAGCCAAATAGGTAAATCTTTCTTTTGTACATAGTCAACTTTTTCTTTTTCTTTATGAATGCCTTTCACTAATACACGCCACTGCTTCTGTTGTAGCGTTTCCATCGTTAGCTTTGTTGGAATTTTAAATGAACATTCAAGCCAATAATCAGCGTAGACCTCTCCCTTTGCACCAACAAAGACTTGATTTTCACCACTTTCAATTACACCACTTACGAGAACATCACCTTCGTAAGCAGTATCATTCACTGAAATTTTCCGTTCACCATTTTGAATATTAAAGTGAGTAATAACACCACTTTTTGTTGCTACTAAATGCGATGCTAATTTTTCATTTGTTTGTTTAGTTTGTTTCGGAGACTCCTGAGGTCGTAAAATTACACGTCCGCCCTGCTTTTCAATATGCACCCATGAAAGATCTCGATGCTCTTCTAATAGCTTCTGACGAATGACAGCATCTGAGGGTAGTGCTTTTTTAGACATGGGCGTTTCTAATTGAAATGTATCTTGAAAGGTCTTTCCTAGACGTTCCTCTAACTCTGGAGAAGCCGCTTCAATATCGACACGCCAAATAATCTGTGCACATAGCAATGGTATTAATATCATTAACGCTAAACCAAGCAAAGTCCAAAGCTGTGCTCGAAAAACGTGAAGCTCATCAGCATAATAGACATCCATTTTAAGTCGATAACGCCTACGTACGCGACGAATTTTCGGTAGATAGTGCATAGTTGTTTCAAAGGCAACCTCTTGCTCACGAAAGACAACATGTTTTAATGGTACATGTTGTGCATGCAATGCTTGAATAAAAGGATGAACATTTTCGTGGCGCTTTATACGTATGATAATTGGCCGATTATTCCACATTATCGCTCACACCCATATCCTTTGTCATTTTCATATGAAGCTCTTGTAAACCCTCTACAGAAAGATGAAGCATTTCTTCTTTAAGCGCATTTATTTCCACTGATTTTCCACGCACAGTAATATGATAGCCTGCATAGATAAAAGAGCATGACGAAGCATCGGCATGTAGAAAACGATATGGACCAATAATTTTTAATGTTTCATATTGTAATAATTCAAGTAGCGGCGTTAATTGAAATAGTTTTCTCATAAAAAAATGCCTCCTTCTTCGGCAATATATGCTTCGAAAAAGGAGGACATGCTAGTTATTTTCTTTTTGCTTTTGGAGGACCTAAAACCTCTGCCATTACAATAGCCTGCATTAATGATTTTTTTGATTTTGGTAATTGAAAAGCCGATTGTGATTCAGCTCCTACCACGTTTTTTTTCTCAGCTGCCAAACGACCTATACTTCCTCGATTCGAAGTACGGCTCACTTTCTCAGTTGGGATTAACGGTGGTGCTACATAGCTTGGCGCTTTCTCATTTATTGTTTCTTCGACAATTTTTTTCGGCTCTTCAACTTTAGGCTGTTCATTTTTCCATTCACCTAAAAATTCACGTGCAAAATCCTCAAAGCTTTGCGGTTTAGAAGTAGGACGTTGCTTTGGAGTCATCTCTTCTTTTTCTATGACAGGAGGCTCAACATGTGAATCCTTATTAAAAGGTGGCATTGGTTTTTGTTCTTTCTTATTTTTTGATTTCCCGAAAATAGAGCTGACTATGGCAATTATCGCTAATATAATTAATTGTTCCATTTATTAGTACCGCTCCTTTCCGTTTTTTTATGCGTTAGGTTCATTTGTATCAGACTTATCTGAGCTTACTTTTGAAATGGAGTCTCGCATTGCTGTATCAGCTTGAATATTACGGTAGTTCATGTAATCCATAATACCAAGATTACCCGAACGTAAAGCTTCTGCCATCGCCTGTGGTACTTCAGCTTCAGCTTCCACTACTTTTGCCTTCATCTCTTGTACACGTGCAATCATTTCTTGCTCGTTCGCTACAGCCATTGCACGACGTTCCTCAGCTTTCGCTTGGGCAATGTTTTTATCTGCCTGCGCTTGTTCAATTTGTAATTCAGCACCGATGTTTTTGCCTATATCAACGTCTGCAATATCGATCGATAAGATTTCAAATGCTGTCCCAGAATCTAAGCCCTTTGCTAATACAGTTTGAGAAATCATATCAGGATTTTCTAGAACTGTCGTATGACTAGAGGCACTACCAATTGTAGAAACGATCCCCTCACCTACACGAGCAATAACCGTTTCTTCACCAGCACCACCGACTAAACGCTCGATGTTTGCACGCACAGTAATACGTGCCTTCGCTTTTACTTCAATCCCGTTCATAGCAACACCTGCAATAAATGGTGTTTCGATTACTTTAGGATTAACAGACATTTGTACCGCTTCTAATACGTCACGACCTGCTAGATCAATGGCTGCACAACGTTCAAATGTTAACTCGATATTTGCACGGTGAGCCGCGATTAGCGCATTTACTACACGGTCAACATTACCACCTGCTAAATAGTGACTTTCTAGTTGATTAATCGTCACAGGTAACCCTGCTTTATGTGCTTTAATTAATGGGTTCACAATTCGTGATGGGATTACACGACGTAAACGCATACCGATTAATGTGAAAATACTAACTCGGACACCTGCTGCAAGTGCAGAAATCCACAGCGCCACTGGTACAAAGGTAAAGAATACCGCTACAACAATGAATAATAAGACTAGCCCTACAATTGGACCAATTAAAGCTAAATCAAATCCCATTTGCTATTCCTCCATCTCTTTTTCTGTTTGTCTCACAACAATACGTGAGCCCTCTACTTTAATAACTTCTACATGTTTCTCAGCGTCAACATAGCCACCTTCCGATACTACGTCAATGCGTTCATTACCAAATAGCATTGTACCTGCTGGACGAAGCGGTGTAATCGTTGTACCCACTTTCCCAAGCAGTTCTGTGCGATTCACGTTAGATACATAGCCCTCTTCCGTCGTTGTCGCATCCATCAAGACTAGCTTGTTTAAAACATGCAATTTTTTACCGAAAAATTTCATCAGGATCACCATTCCTATTATCGCTACAACAAGCGCAATGAAAATTGCTATAATCATTTGCATCATGTTTGCACCTGCCAGTATTAGACTTAGTAAAATTAGCACACCACCCAAAATACCAACAATACCTCCGGGGACAAAAAATTCCGCAACTACAAGCGCTAAGCCTACAATAAATAAAAGTAATGTTTCATAACCTGCAAAGCCCGCTACCATATGACCGAAGAAAAATAATCCAAGTGCTGACAATCCCATTATACCTGGAACACCAAAACCTGGTGAATAAAGCTCAACTACAAGTCCCAAACTTGCAATCGACAATAAAATCGGAACTATAATCGGATTCGTAATAAAACGAGCAAGTTTTTCAGCAAAAGTAGGCTCTACTGAAACGATGTCACTGCCTTTTAATTGCGTTTCTTCTAAGAGATCTTGGAAATTCGAAACCGTCCCTTCAGAATAACCAACTTTTTCTGCCTCCGAAGCAGATAAAGTTAATAAATTCCCTTTTCCTGCTCGAAATTTTGGTAAATCAACAGATGCATCAGCCATTGCTCTTGCATATATTGGTTTGCGTTTTTTTGTTTCTGCAGCTGCTTCCATTTGAGCAACCCATGCACTATGAGCCTTTAAGTCTGCCGCATTTCCTGCTGAGTCAATAACTGCAGCCGCCCCGATCGTTCCATTTGGCACCATATAGATTTTATCCGCATGTAAGGCTAAAAAGGCACCTGCAGAATGCGCGTCTTTGTTAATATACGCAATCTTAGGTATATCCGTTGCATCCATAAGCATAGCAATATCACCTGCTGCATTCACGAAACCGCCAGGCGTATGAATGTCTAAAATAATCGCCTCTGCATCGTTTTCTTCCGCCTCTTTAAAAGCTCGATCTAAAAATGCGTGAAGTCCTCGTTCTACTTCATTATGAATAGGTATGTGGTAGACCTTGCTACTTGCAAAAGCCGACGTTAATGGAAACGCTAACAAAAATGTCACCCAAATAACTAATAAATAACTGAGGATTCTCCGTCTCCGCATCTTTTTCCCTCCCTTCTAACATGCTTCTCTACTGTATATACGACTGACTATGCAAAAAGTTTCACAAATCTCTTAATAATTTTATTATACAGTGAATATTTAATTTGTGGGCTTTATTAACCGTATTTAACTTGTACAATCTAAACAGCTATGTAAACATAAAAGCCGAATGAATCACAAGGATCACATTCGGCTTCTCAATATGTACGTAAATTTGAGCTTAATGTAAAATACCTGAAATTAATCGAAATGTGATTAATTTCAGGTATATTTTTGTCTGCTCAGTGAATCATACAATTGCGTGTTATGAACGTAGGGATTTTTAATGGGAAATTAAATTACCACTTACGTTTACGTGCAGCTTCTGATTTCTTTTTACGTTTTACGCTAGGTTTTTCGTAGAACTCGCGCTTTCTAACTTCTTGAATTGTACCACTTTTTGATACAGTACGTTTGAAGCGGCGAAGAGCATCTTCAAGCGATTCGTTTTTGCGAACGACAGTTTTTGACATCTCTCTTTCCCTCCCTCCGAACACACGTCAATACACAAATAGGCTATTAACCATCTGCTGTGTACTAAAGAATTATAACGTATTGTCTAAAAATGGTCAATAGAAAGTGTACGAATTAATATCGAGAATTTTTGGTTTTATTTCTTTAGGAATTTTCGGCTTACATTTTGTCCACAATAAACAATAGTATTGTTACCTAAAAATTTAGGGTTTACAAAAAATAGAATATGGGCGTAGAATTATCACATTCAATTATATAGTAGCCAAATCTCAATCATTTATGAGAACGGAGGACCCAGTATTTTGGGGTTAATTCTGCATTGCAGAAGGAATGAGAAACTCTTTCGCCATTCTACCCGTCAGCTAACTTCGTCGGCTCAAGCGAAGGAGGTCATATTAGACCACTTATGAGTATGTTTATTTTTATGCCTTGAAACATACAAAAACAGTTGGTCTTTTTATTATGTCAATTTAACATTTTATAAGTGATTTAAAAATCTTTATCCAAACATTGAGGAGAATACGATGAAAACAGTGAAAAATAAATTAAATCCTCCTAAAATACTTGTTTTGGGCTTTGCTACTATTATCCTAATTGGAACGTTTTTGTTAACTCTTCCTATTGCAACGGAGAATGGTGAGGGACTTTCTTTTTTAGACGCCTTATTTACCGCTACTTCTGCAACGTGCGTAACAGGACTGATTGTTGTAGATACTGGTGATACATTTTCTATATTTGGAGAATTAGTTATTTTATTTCTTATCCAAATTGGTGGATTAGGCTTTATGACGTTTGCAACACTATTCTTTTTACTATTAGGAAAAAAAATTTCCTTAAAAGAAAGACTTTTATTAAAAGAAGCCTTCAATAATATTACAATGGCTGGTCTTGTTAGACTGGTTAGAAGGATACTACTATTTACTGCACTAATTGAATTAATAGGTGGTTTAATTTTATCTATTCGTTTTTCGTTCGATATGCCTGTAAGTAAAGCTATATATTTTGGCTTCTTTCATTCCATCTCGAATTTTAATAACGCTGGATTTGATTTAATGGGAGGCTTTAATGGGTTGACCAAATATGTAGACGACCCGTTTATCGTTTTAACTATTTGTGCTCTTATTACAATTGGTGGCTTAGGGTTTATCGTCATCAATGAACTATATGAATATCGGGAAACAAAACGCCTTTCCGTGCATTCAAAAATTGTATTAACCACAACGCTTATTTTAACAGTTGGCTCGACGCTTTTAATTTTCTTATTTGAATATGGAAATAGTAAAACACTTGGACCTTTGTCTGAATGGGGCAAAATTCTTGGTTCATTATACCAAGCTGTTACTCCAAGAACTGCTGGTTCAAATACTCTTCCTATAGGAGACCTAGCACAATCAACACTATTTTTAATCATCTTGCTGATGTTCATTGGAGCAGGTTCCGGTTCCACAGCTGGGGGAATAAAAATAACAACCTTCGCGCTTTTAGTTGCTACGATGTGGTCACAAATTAGAGGAAAAGAAGATGTTGTTCTCTTTAGACGTAGAATAGTTAACGAAACAATTTTAAAGGCTTTAACAGTCACAATGTGTGGAATGATGATTGTTATACTCGTCACGTTTGTCTTAAGTATTACTGAGCAAGGACATAGTTTTATGATGTATTTATTTGAGGCAACCTCTGCGTTTGGTACAGTAGGACTTTCTATGGGATTAACTCCTGAGCTATCACCTGGTGGTCGACTAGTCATCATATTGACAATGTTTGCTGGTAGATTAGGTCCATTAACAATTGCTTTTGCCATAACAAAACGACGGAAATCTGAGGCATTCCGTCATCCTAAGGGAAATATTATGATTGGGTAATCACATAAAGGAGAGTGGAGTGCAATGGCTATCAAACAATATGCTGTAATTGGCCTAGGTAGATTTGGAACAAGTATAGCTCGCAGATTACATGAAGCTGGGCAGGAAGTTTTAGGAATCGACATTAATGAGGAAAGAGTCGAAGATGCTGAACTATATGTGACACATGCAGTAGTCGCTGATACGACAGAAGAAAAAGCTCTTACCTCTTTAGGAATAGGCAATTTCGATTATGTCATCGTGGCAATAGGCAATGATATGCAATCGAGCATTTTAACCGTATCATTATTAAAAGAACTTGGAATCAAAAAGGTGATTGCAAAGGCTCTTGGAAAAAGACACGGGCAAGTTTTAGATAAAGTAGGAGCTGATTGGATTATCTATCCTGAAAGAGATATGGGAGAGCGAGTTGCCAATCAGCTTCTCTCACCTAATATGTTAAACTATATTGAATTATCAAAAGAATACAGTATAGAAGAAATTATGATTCCTTCAAAGATGGCTAGACAAAATCTTCGAGATTTAGACCTTCGTGCGAAGTATAATGTAAGTGTCATTGCCATTGTTCGAGAAGGGGACATTATCATTTCTCCCTCCCCTGAGCAGATTATTGAAGAGGAAGATTTATTAGTAATGATTGGTCACCGGAAGGATCTTGCTTTATTTTCAAATATTGAATAATAGTCAAATAGGCTGTGTCAAAAGGAGTTTTCTCTTGACGCAGCCTATTCACCTCTTTTAAAAGATCTTCTTGCTATCCCGATCATCTTTTAAAATCTCTACAGCTTCTCTAAAACGTAGAGAATGGACGATTTCTCGTTCACGTAAAAATTTCAAGCTATCATTCAGATCAGTGTCATCAGATAAATCAATAATCCACTGATATGTCGCTCGCGCTTTTTCTTCAGCGGCAATATCCTCATATAAATCAGCAATCGGATCCCCTTTAGCCTGAATATATGTTGCCGTAAACGGTGATCCAGCTGCATTCTGATAAAATAATGCCCTGTCATGATTAGCGTAGTGTTCTCCAAGACCTGCTTCCTTTAGCATCTCTGGAGTGGCATCCTTCGTAAGCTTATAAATCATCGTGGCAATCATTTCCAAATGAGAAAATTCCTCTGTTGCTATATCTGTTAACAATCCAACTACTTTATCAGGAATAGTATAGCGCTGATTCATATATCGAAGTGCTGCTGCTAATTCTCCATCTGCACCACCATACTGCTCAATTAAATACTTAGCTAGCATAGGGTTACATGTACTCACCCTTACTGGATACTGGAGTTTCTTTTCGTAATACCACAAAAATAATTCCTCCTAGGTACTCATAATCAATTTAGGCTCGCTATAATTGCGTCCGGAATCGGCTTTGTGCTCGCACAAAGAACGTCTAAACCTAGCTGAAAGAAATTAGACTTGCCATGGCCAAGGTGTATCCACCCAATTAAAAGGATAATTTGAATAACTTCTCCCAAAATTCATAAGTGGACCAAATTTTTGCTCAAATTCAACCTTAAGTCGCATGCTTATTTCAGTGTTTTCATTAAATTGTTGAATGGCATCATAATCGTGAGGATGAGTATCTAAATAAAGATTTAATTCCACTATTACAAAATCAATGGCTTGTATTTCTTCAAGTAGCTTATAAAATTCGGGTGGCATCTCTTTACTCACTCTTCATCCCTCCTTCTCGGGGATTTGGATAGGGGCTAAATAATTGAGGCCATAACGTACCAGATCTGAGAGCTTCTCTAGGGGTTTGATATTGTGGTAGCCCAGGCGGTTGAAAACCCATATATAATTGAGGCGGTGTAGAAAAACTTTTAACTCTTATAGGTGGACATGGATCGAATGGGCTAATATAAGGCTTCCAATATTTATATTGCTTAAACATTGTATCCTCCCTTCTGTAATCAATTACATCAGTGGAGTATATGAGGTAGATTAAATTATTATTCAGACGACTAGTGTTATGATCTGGAAGAAGTCACAGAATGAGATGTAAAACTTCCCTTGCATAGCACTTGATATGAAAGTAACATTCGACACTTGTTCTGTCCTAAGAAAAAGATGTTAGAAACTGTTAATGTTTTGCTCAAAGTACACTACACTCAGACGAATTAAGTTTGCACAACCACATAAAGTAGCTCGCATTTCGAAAAACGCGAGCTGTACTTTTTATTCATGCATTTTAGTATATTGACCGTATCTTTATATAGTTACACCAACAAAGTATCCAATAGAAATAAATATAATTACCCATGTCAAAGCTCCAAAACAAGCGAAAGCTAGATAAGTTCTTAATTTCATTTGGGTTATTCCAGACATGTAACTTGTTACATGTCTAATACCTGGAACGTAGTATCCTATAATAATCGTCCATGGTCCAAAACGATGAAACCAACGTTCAACTTTAGTAAACCGTTTATTATTGAGACCGATCCATTTTCCATACTTTAATATTAAAGGCTTCCCTAATTTATTTCCTATTGCATAGCTAATGATCATGCCAGTAGACGAGCCAAGAAAGCTTAAGAAAATACTCAATAGATAGTTTAAATGCCCCTCATGACACATAAATCCCACAAACGTCATCAAAATCTCATCGGGAATAGGTAAGCCTATTATCCCTAAAGATAAGAGTAAAAATATAGCAAGATATCCATATTGACTTATAAAACTACTTATGAATTCCACGGATAGTTTCTCCTTTTTTAATACAATTCGTTACATTTATCATTAGACAGCATATATTCCTCCATTTTTTCCTTAAGAATTAATACCTATAATGAACATTTAAACGTAGAGGCAGTCGATTAAATAATAGTATTTAACAGAGGATTAGCCTGTTAATTCAACGCATTCAATCTTATGATAACCTATGTTATCGATGTTACTAAGTTATGTAAGAATTCGGTTCGTATCTATACAATGTTCTTATAAAGAAAAAATAAATTAGTCCAATAGCCAAGATTTTTTCATCTATAAAAAACTTAATGATAGAACCATAAAAATTATAATATTCCTCTCTATACATTTTTGCAATTACTCTTCATAATACATCATCTACTATAAGTTAAAAAGAGGTGTATTGTGGATGAACAAATACAATAAATCGATTGGTTAAATAATCGATATAAATCATCACTAAATAATAGGAAATTTAACAACTAGCTTAAATTTTATTGTTGTGAGATTTCAAGTGTAAAGAGGTCTTAAAAATTTGATTATTTGAGTTGAAAATTAGTTTTTAAGAGAACATGTTGATGAATTGAATGAATATTTTCCATTATTAGACACTCGCCGAAAGTAATTAAAAGGCATTATCAAATTCTACATGAAAATGGGGCTAGTCCATAACGAACCGCCCCGTAACATTTACTATAAGAATTCCATTAATAATTAGAATCTGCAATTAATCCGTTCATAATAGCTACACCAGAGCTTGCTCCAATACGAGTTGCTCCAGCTTCGATCATTTTTTTCATATCCTCTAAGCTTCGTACACCGCCAGAGGCTTTTACACCTAAATCTGGACCTACAGTTTTACGCATTAACGCAATATCTTCTGCAGTTGCGCCTCCAGTAGAAAAACCAGTTGATGTTTTCACATAATCAGCACCTGCTACCACTGCTAGCTCGCATGCTTTTATTTTTTCTTCGTCAGTTAGAAGGCAAGATTCAATAATTACTTTTACAAGTGCATTGCCTTTTGCTGCTTCAACAACTGCAGCAATATCTGCTTGCACAAGGTCATAGTTTTTATCCTTTAACGCACCAATATTTATAACCATGTCTACCTCTTTAGCACCGTTAGCAATCGCATCTTTCGCCTCGAATGCTTTAACAGCTGGAGTGTTAGCACCTAAAGGGAAGCCAATTACAGTGCAAACTAAAACCTCTGAGCCTTGTAAAAGCTCACTGCTATATTCTACCCAAGTTGGATTTACACAAACAGAAGCAAAGTTAAATTGTTTTGCCTCTGCACACAGTTTTTCGATTTGTTCTTTTGTTGCTTCAGCCTTTAATAATGTGTGATCAATCATACGAGCGAAATTTTGTTCCATTTTTATTAAACTCTCCTCTATCAACAAGTTGTACGTACCTCTTGAAATCATAACATTTTTTAACGTTGCCGTCTAATTTCTTTCTAGTTAGGTGAATTCAATAAGTGTACTTAGAAGACAAATACGTGATATCTATAAACAAAAATATAGTAAAACACCGTCCAAAGCTTGTTTGAACGGTGTTTCTATTCATAGGTACTCTATTTTATTTTACAGTTTCTAATACACGAACAAATTGTCCTTTAGAATGAGGATATCCAGCTTGGGTAATTTTCACCTTTACAAGTTGACCGATTAGGTTTTCAGAACCTGCAAAGACTACTTTTAAGTAATTATCTGTATAACCCGTTAAAAGCCCTTCCTCATCGCTTCCATCATGCACGAATTCTTCAGGAATTACTTCTAGTACTTGATCTTCAAAGCGAGAAGCGTATTCCTTCGCTAATTGGTCATTTAACGCAATTAGACGGTGAACACGTTCATTTTTAATGTCCTCGTCAATTTGGTCCTCCATACGCGCAGCTGGTGTACCTGTACGTGGAGAGAACGGGAATACGTGTAATTCAGAAAACTTATGATCACGAATAAAATTATACGTTTCCATGAACTCTTCCTCAGTTTCTCCTGGGAAACCTACGATTACGTCAGAAGTAACAGCCAAGTCTGGTAAAGCTTCATGTAATTTAGTTAAGCGTTCACCGAAGAACTCCATTGTGTACTTACGACGCATACGTTTTAAAACTGTATCAGAGCCAGATTGGATTGGAATGTGTAAGTGGTTGACAACGATATTTGATTCACGTAGTACTTCAATCACTTCATCTGTTAATTGACTCGCCTCAATCGAAGAAATACGAAGACGTTTTAAGCCTTTCACATTCACCTCTAAATCGCGTAGTAATTGTGCTAGGTTGTAATCTTTTAAGTCTTGTCCATAGCCACCTGTATGAATACCAGTTAGGACAATTTCAAGATACCCCGCATCCACTAGTTGTTGTGCTTGGTTTAATACTTCTTGAGGGTCTCGAGAACGCATTAATCCGCGAGCCCATGGAATAATACAAAACGTACAGAAGTTATTACAGCCTTCTTGTATTTTTAAAGATGCACGTGTACGATCTGTAAATGCAGGCACATCTAGTTCCTCATAGACACGATTTTTCATAATGTTGCGTACAGCATTAATAGGTTGGCGTTCAGTAAGATATTGGTCTATGTAGCCAAGTAATTTTGTACGATCCTGTGTTCCTACTACAATGTCAACACCAGGAATCGCCATAATTTCTGCTGGAGATGTTTGAGCGTAACATCCAGTAACACAAATGACAGCGTCTGGGTTTTGACGAATAGCTCGACGGATAACTTGACGTGATTTTTTATCCCCTGTATTTGTTACTGTACATGTATTAATGACATAAACGTCTGCTTGACGATCAAACTCTGTACGTTCATAGCCCTCTTCTTTAAATAGCTGCCAAATTGCTTCTGTTTCATAATGATTTACTTTACAACCTAGAGTATGGAAACTCACGATTTTTGGTCGCTCGTTACTCATAATATATATCATCCTTTCAAGAGTACACTACAATAAATTATTAACGTGTCTTATAATAGCACAAATAAATGTATTGAGCCTAGTTTTTTAGCTATGCTCATTTTATTGCATATCTTAAAAACAGTAAATTAATCACATTTGTTTGTTTTTCTTATCAAAGTTATTCATCTTAATGCACACTTCTCTATTGCATAAAAACCAACAGCATTCGAAGTTGTCACTACTAACTATACACAAATACAAACTCTTAATGCACCTATAATAATAGTTGCATTCCTTCTATTATATAAATAACAATAACCACCCTTCATGGAGTGGTCATTTATAAATTAGTTAATTAAAGCATTCCTATTTATTACTAGACGCCATTTATTATAGTCTTTACTTATGTAGAGCTTGGTGAAAAAATATTTTTTACGGCACCTATTATTCCAGGCACAAGAAGTACTATACCAAAAAGACAGTAAATAAGTTGAAATGTAATGTGTCATAGAAAGCAAACCAATCACTGAAAATTAGATTCCGCAAAAGTCTATCACTTATCTCCGACTGGCTTTAGTAGATTTGCTGGAATAAAACCAAAATTCGGATCTCCCACCATCAAATAACCGTTAATCTCGATTCCTGGTGAATAAAAGACAGTTCCCTTCAACTCTTTTCCATAGTATCTTGTTATTACTGGACCATTGTATAGCTCTGTATCTTCTGTTAATATATACGAACCTTCATTTCTTGTTATCTTTTCAAAAATTCGAATATCAGTGCTATCAAGAATACCGGTATTAATTACAGGCCCTCCTTCAATATCTCCTGCACAATAATGGCGATATAATTTGCCCTTCTCAATAGAAACTAATAATAATGATGGAGTGCAAACCTCTTCACGTTTTCCAACTTTTAAATACTCACCATATTTGATGTAGGAATATGGATATCCAGGATTTTCAACACCAAGATGATTAATCATGACAAATGCCGGATTGTTATAGAAAGATGCACGAATATCGATTGGTACTTCTTTGAAAACTACCAAATCCGTTGCTTGTACCCGATATTGCCCCATTTGATAGAATGTTTTTCCATCATATTTCTCAATATCATACGTTTTAAAGAAATTATTACGCTTAACCATCAGCGAATCAAATGTACCATCTGGATTTTTCTTGTATACCTTGATATCTTTTTTAAAGGTCATTTTTCCGGTTTGCCCTTTTACAACTTCTGCTCCATCATACATTACTTTTGCTTCTGATTTTGTTGGATTTACTACCGCTATTACAAATGCTGCTAGTAACACAATAAATAATTTTTTCATTATTCTCCCCCTATATTTAAAAAAAACACAATATCTTACTATTATATACTAGTTATCTAATATTCTACCAAAGAATGTAAAAATATAACAAAGGCAGTGTGTTTTTCTATAACATTATTTCTCACATCTACCATTCTACCCAATTCTCGATATTTGATTTATCACATATAGTTAAACGACTATCCATTTCCTCTATCCAGTTATAGAAAGGTACTGGACGTTCTTTATAAGGAGTTTTTTCTATATATGATGATTTAACTCTCCTTACTACCTAAACACCCTACAGTCTTGTTATAAGCCCCTTCGAATACAGCTCTTAATGTACTTGTTACTGTCAGTACACCTTCTTTAATATCCATAGCTATTTTGAATAGAACATTTTTTGCTTTGATGAAATCAGGTGAACTTTGAACCTGAAAAGCTTCGGGCGGGATACTTTCGACTAAACAGTGGACATGGAAGGCAATATCATTCTTTTGTAGCTTCACTTCTAAATCTAAAGGCAAAACTAATTGATTCATGTTATAATCTTTAAACATAAGGATCCTTCTTTCTGTATAATTTTGTTGTGGTGACTTAATTTTATCAGAAGTGGTCCTTATTTTTTTTATGAAAAAAAATTTAAAGCCGGTGAAATTTTACTGATCGTAAAATTTCACCGGCTTTTTAGTTTAGAGATGGATTTTGTCCCAGCCTTACTCAAATATTGGATTTTTATAAGTGCAATAAATATTGGATTTTTATAAGTGCAATAAATATTACATGTTTATTTTTTCGATTACATTTTTTTGCAGTAAACTGCCTTTTTTTCTTGTTCTACTCCTCTAAAAACTAGGGTTATTAAGGACACATAGGAGGAGTAAGCCCTAAAAGATTAGGAGTTATTACATTAGTACCTGCGCCAAGGCGGATTTGTTGAACTTGCAGTACTTTTACAGTAAGCTCTAGCACGATTTTTTCACGTATTGTGCTGAAAGTACTTTCTGGTGCTACCATGGTTGGTGAAAAATCAAGTTCAAAGAAGTTTGCAGCTACTAACTCACCAAATGGTTGTTCATTATATTTAACAAGATTTTGGAAGAACGCTTTATCCAATCGAGCATCCATTTGCGTTTTTTCATTAAGGAAGTTCGCTTCGGCAAACTCAGAAATTCCTAAGATTGGAGTAGGGCCTCCTGGTGTTTGTGGGAAAGTAAGGTCTGTAAAACCAGAAAATTGAACATCAGCAATTCTATCTCGAAGTGCCCCATTACATGCTGATGAAGCATATTCTATATTTTTGCGCATATGTCCCGCTACAAATAATTTAGCTCTTGTTACCCTAAAAAAGTCAGTGCCATCAATACGTAAAAAGCTAACGGGTACTAATTTAACTTGATTTAGGAATACATTTTTTTTCACTCTTTTGATTTCAGTTGCTGCAGGGGTAAGGGTAATATCTGACTCCACAACTATTTGAAGTGTTGGTTCTGCTAGTACAACTGGAACTTTAATAGTTGGAGTTGTAAGCGGTGTAGCGATTACTGGAGTAGTAGCACTAGTTAATGGTAATTGTTCAGTTGATTTTACTGGGCAAGGCTCGCAATGATTAACATGACTATCTAATTTACTTTCCAATTGTTCACTCAAAAAAAAACCTCTTTTCATTGTTTTTATGAGACATCTCTCATATCGCTAGAATATGTAGCGATTTAATCTAAACATGGACATATACACTAGTTTTTTAAAAAAAAGAGTTTTTTGAGCAGAAAGATAAGCTTCAAGTATCCTCTAGATCCTTGGCACTCGAATTTTCTGTACTTGTAGCATTTGAATGATTAATTCTAATACTATGTTTTGACACATTTGATTTACATGAATTAATGACCCATTCTGTTCAGGTACATTCCGAGTGTGAGATGCAGTATATTCAATTCCCTGATGAATATAACCTTCAATATATAAATTCCCCTTCAATGCTGAACATGTCCCATTACCTAATGATTGAGAAAACTGATTAGGAACGAATTTACAATTGGTCAATACTACCTCATTCGAGATATCTTTAATTCCCACAATTCCTTTTTCAAATACTATATTCTCTTCAAGGCATATTTCTATTTTATATTCACCTACTACAACCGGAACTCTAATGTGCATAAAGTCATCTGAACTGTAAGAGTGATTATTTGTTTTTCCTTGTTTAAATGATTGTGTGTTATGTAAGGGCATTCCAACTGATTTAGATGGATAACTCTTCTGATTATGTTGATCATAAGTATGAGTTTTCATTAAAAATACAATTTCATTAATTTTTGAATGAACCAGCCGACAATCAGGCTGTTCAGGATAATCCATTGTAGTACTAAATAGTTTGGTTTCAAATTGAGGAGTAAGATGATTGTCTAGATCAAGAAAATCAAATGTATTTTTAACACTCTCACCACAGATAGGAGCATGAAGAAAATCATCAATTTCCACGTGAGTAGAAATTAGAATTTTTTTTGTTATAGAACATACTTTTCCTTGCACTGACCCAGTAGATGCACTATCATGACCCGCAGGATTGTTTTTTCCCAACACTTCTGTATCAATAGGACTCATAATTTCATCCTCCCCGTTAGATTCAGAAGGACTTAAAAATTCAAGATTAGAGTCTAGTTGAGATGCAAAATCTTGATCTTCCACAAGATTGGTTCCTTCTACCTCTTTTATATTAAGGAGGTCATTCATTTCATCCTCAACATCAATTTCAGAAGGGATCAGTAGCTCACAATCGGAACCTAGATGCACTGCAAGTTCCTGTTTCTCTACAGAATTGGTTTCTTCCGCCGTTTTTATATCAAGGAGATTATTCTTTTCATTCTCAACATCAATTTCAGAAGGGATCAGTAGCTCACAATCGGAACCTAGGTGCGCTGAAAGTTCCTGTTCCTCTACAGAATTGGTTTCTTCCGCCGTTTTTATATCAAGGAGATTATTCTTTTCATCCTCAACATCAATTTCAGAAGGGATCAGTAGCTCACAATCGGAACCTAGGTGCGCTGAAAGTTCCTGTTCCTCTACAGAATTGGTTTCATCCGCCTCTTCTATATCAAGGAGATTATTCTTTTCATCCTCAACATCAATTTCAGAAGGGATAAGTAGCCCACAAGCGGAGTCTAGATGCGCTACAAGTTCCTGTTTCTCTACAGAATTGGTTTCATCCACCTCTTCTATATCAAGGAGATCATTCATTTCATCCTCAGCATCAACTTCAGAAGTAATGAGTAACTCACGATCGGGATCTAAATGCGCTGCAAGGCTAGTTTCATTTTCTTTTTCTATAGTAAGGAGGCTATTACAATAGACGAAAACTTTTTGCTTGGAACTTATTTCTTTCATCTCTCTATAATTAATCCATGGAGTTTTCATTAGTTCACTCCCAAATAATGTTTTGACAAATAAAGTGCAACAGTTAATCCGTAAAAATTCTTACGCATTTTTCCAGCCAAGAAGTCATTTTGGTCGATTTTTTATGATAAGATTTTATGAATTCTTCTAGAGAGACTTGTTCAACATCCGTTTTCTTCAGGGGAAAACTCAAGAAGTAACCCGTTTTTCATTCTTATTTCTTCCACTTACCTTGATGAATAGATTGTTTAAAAACAGCGATTTCCTTTTCCTTTTCTAATATCTGATAACAGCTAAACACTTTTGCTTTTATTTTGCTCGAAATATGATGGATGTGTATAGCTTAAAATGAATACCTCTTTTTTCAAATATTGTCAAATAAAATTCAAACGATATCATTATGAGCTACTTTTATTTTGATCTAAGTGTTGCACTTATAATTACAATCCATTTTATGCATTATTTTTACTTTTGTCACCGAGTACTTTCGAAAATCTCAGTAGCAATTGAGATACTAATGCGTTTGAGAGACGATTGCGTAGTAAAAACTAAAATTTTATCTTTACATTATTTTTTTCAACTCGATTATTTTGATAGCAACTACAGTGCATTTACGATCGATATTATTATAGAAAAAAGGCAGTTGAAAATTCGATTTAATCGAACTTCCAACTACCAACTCAATTATTGGATTTTTTCAGTACCCTCAAATGTCCTATTATATCTAATTTCCTCCTCTAAAAATTAGAGATTAACAAGATTCAGGAGGATCTACACTAGGACTAACTGGAGGAGTAAGCCCTGTAAGATTAGGAGTTATTACATTAGTGCCTGCTCCAAGGCGGATTTGTTGAACTTGCAGTACTTTTACAGTAAGGTCTAGTACAATTTTTTCACGTAATGTGTCGAAAGTGCCTTCTGGATCTGTCATAATTGGTGAAAAATCAAGTTCAAAGAAGTTTGCAGCTACTAACTCGCCAAAT
>NZ_JBNNTL010000019.1:40178-73755 GCF_050278745.1 Lysinibacillus sp. NPDC094403
ATTGGATCTAATTGATTACTCAAAAAATTTCCCTCTTTTCATTTTTGTAGTATTTGAGAGCTCTCCATATAGAATATGTAGCAATTAAATCTATGAATAGACGTGTATACTAGTTTTTTTTACTGATATTAAAAAATGAAAACAAAATGCCAGGTACTCTTTTTACTTGTGTTTTATATTTTAAAGCTTTCCAATACTTGATCCTTGCTTGAATGCTGAGACAATTAGATAACTGAATTACTCGCTTATCTTTTCCCAATTTACGTTTTTATTTATTTTCCCGTAGCCAAATCCGGCCCCAATACTAAAAGCTAATATTGAAATTGTAATTGGTATTTTACCTATTTCAAGTAACCGAATATTAAATAATTCAGGAAATGAAACAGTATATAAACCTGTTGCTATTAAAGTAGCACAATAGATCATAGCAGCAATTACAAAAAAAGTTAATGAGATAATTAATTTATTCATTTGCTTCCCTCAAAAATTTAATTATTTTATTTTCCTCAATCTGAATTATATAAGAAGAAGGATTTTTATGAATTCGTTACCAAAAATTAGAGTAACATATTTTTACAGTTGGACTGTCATATCACGACACGTTATGGGGATGGGCATATAGTAAAGCCGATTCAAAATTTTTTGAATCGGCTTTTTTGATAGGATCTAATATTAGAAGTCATTAAGCGTGGGTTTGACCTACATAAAAAGCCACATTTGACAAGGCTAAACGCTTATTTCATTCAAATTCATAAGATATTGCAGAAAGTGCATAGAGTGGCGCTGTTTCTGCTCGTAAAATTCGGGGTCCTAATGACATAGTTTGGGCTCCGGCTTGAAGTAGGGCATCCGCTTCTTTTCTAGCAATGCCGCCTTCTGGACCAAAGATAATAAGTATTGATTTCGACTTTTTGTCGTACGCGTTTTTAAGCTTCTCCGCAAACCTTGTGCGCTTTTCTGCTTTTGCATCCTCTTCATCTGCTATAAAAACGACGTCGAAATTGCCCACTTGCTCTACTAGCTGTTTAAAAGAGATTGGTTCATAAATTTCAGGGATATGTGTACGATGGGATTGCTCAGCTGCTTCTTTTGCAATTTTTTGTAGACGTTCTTGCTTTTTAGCACCCTTCTTTTTATCCCATTTAACGATGGAACGCTCCGCTTCAAATGGCAACAGGGCAAACATTCCAAGCTCTGTTGCCTTTTGTGTAATAAGTTCTAGTTTATCGCCCTTTGGTAAACCACATGCCACTGTTACATGAACAGGTAACTCCGGAGAAGGAACAATTTCGCCTGTAGTTTGAACGTGTACCTCATCTGCTTCGAAGGCTACAATTTCGCAAATATGGGCGGTGTTTTGTGCAACTACAACGATTTTGTCGCCCTCTTTCATACGCATTACTCGTTCAATATGTCGTGCATCCTCACCGCTAATACGTGCTTCCTCAATGGTCGTCTCAATAAAATAACGTTGCATTTTACCATACTCCTTTATAGCAAAAAGAGAAAACGCCAAATCGCAAGCACACGGCTCACGATTTGGCGCTTCCTCAGTCCACTTATTGTGGTCGACGGGCAATGATAGCTACCCAATCTTCCATTAGTAATACTTCTTCGATTACAAAGCCTGAAGCTTCTAGAGCTGCTTTTACATCATCACGTTTTGCGGCAATGATGCCTGAAGTGACATATAATCCACCCGGTTTGACAACTGAAAATGCATCGTCAGTAAAGGACATAATAATTTCTGCTAAAATATTGGCCACAACGACATCAGCTGGTTCCTTAACTGTATCTAGTAGGTTCCCATGGAATACAGATACTTTATCATCTACTTTGTTTAACGCAACATTTTCTTGTGCTGAACGTACTGCTACTTCGTCTAAATCAAGTGCATGTACGCTCTTAGCTCCTAGTAAGGCTGCACCAATTGATAGAACGCCTGAACCCGTTCCAATATCGATAACCGTATCTCCCTCATTTACAACCTTCTCAAGCCCCTGTAAGCACATAACAGTTGTAGGGTGTGTTCCTGTACCAAAAGCCATACCAGGATCTAATTCAATAATTAATTCATCTGTTGATACTGGTACATATTCTTCCCATGTTGGTACAATTGTAAAGCGTTCAGAAATTTTTACAGGATGATAGTATTGCTTCCATGCTGTTGCCCAGTCTTCCTCATTAACTTCCACAATCGATACAACATTATCGCCAATATCAATGTTAAAGTTCGTTAGATTTGTTATAGCTGCCTTAATTTCTTCGACTGTTTCATTTAAAAAACTAGACTCCGATAAATAAGCCTTAACAATAACACCATCTTTCGGAAAATCAGCTTCATTTAGCGCATATATTTCACCATACTGATCTTCTCGTGGTTTAGCAAATTCTGCAGAATCCTCAATAACCACACCACTTGCCCCTGCTTCATGCAAAATATTCGAAATTGCTTCTACCGCTTCATTTTTTGTATGAATGGATAATTCTGACCACTTCACGTAGCTCTTCAGCTCCTCTAATTATTCACCTTGGAATTTTTTCTTAATTTTATCGAATAGTGAGCTTCCTTGCTCTTCAGGAATATCACCACTGATTTCCGCAAATTCACGTAGTAATTGTTTTTGTTTTTCTGTTAATTTTTCTGGCGTTACAACTTTTACTGTTACATATTGATTCCCTGTGCCATAGCCATGTACATTTTTGACACCTTTGTCTTTTAGACGGAATTGCGCACCTGACTGTGTTCCCGCTGGTATACGTAGTTTTACTTTCCCATGGACAGTCGGAACTTCAATTTCATCACCAAGAGATGCTTGTGGGAATGTCAGTTTTAGTTCGAAATAAATATCATCTCCATCACGCTCAAACTCATTGTGTCCTTGAACGCGGAACATAATATATAAATCCCCTGCTGGTCCTCCATTTATACCAGGCTCACCTTGACCAGACACACGAATTTGCTGACCATCATCAACACCCGCTGGAATCGTTACTTTGATTTTCTTACGTGTTTGAACTTTTCCTTCACCACGACAAGTTGAACATTTTTCTTTAATGATTTTACCTGTACCATGACATGTAGAACAAGTACGACGATTCATCATACGCCCGAAAGGTGTATCCACAGCTTGATTTACTTGACCTGCACCTTGACATGTTGAACATGTTTCAGGTTTAGTACCTGTTTTTGCACCTGAACCGTGGCAAGTACCACATTCTTCATCTTTAGGAATTTCGATTTCGGTTTCTTTCCCGAAAATCGCTTCCTCAAATTTAATATTCATACGATATTGAAGATCATCACCTTTGCGTGGTGCATTCGGGTCTTGACGACGACCTCCACCACCAAAGAATGAGCTAAAAATATCCTCGAAGCCGCCAAAGCCGCCTCCTCCGAAGCCACCACCACCAAAGCCTGCATTTGGATCCTCGTGGCCAAATTGATCATAGCGTGCTTTTTTCTGATCGTCACTTAACACTTCATAAGCTTCAGCGATTTCTTTGAATTTTTCATCTGCACCCGGCTCTTTATTAAGGTCAGGATGATATTGCTTTGATAATTTACGGTATGCTTTTTTAATTTCATCTTTAGAAGCCGATTTCGTTAAACCAAGCACCTCGTAGTAATCGCGTTTCTCCATGATTCACTCTCCGCTCTTTTTGCATAAAATCTATTGTATCATGCAGTTAAAAAAACTGCCTCTATTTTAATTATTAATTATTCATTACAAATGTTGCATCACATTTTTTTTACTTTTCTCGCTGATAACCTATGCAACTAGACGATTCAATGTGTGTGTGTCTGTTTGAGTGAAGGATATAGCTCAAAAATAAAGAGAAAAGCCAAAGCCGCAAGCGGTCTTTGGCTTCTTCACTTAACTGTGTAACTTACTATTATTTATCGTCTTTTACTTCTTCAAAGTCAGCGTCTACGATATCATCTTTTTTACCAGCGCCAGCATCTGCACCAGCATCGCCACCTTGAGCTGCTTGAGCAGCTGCTGCAGCTTGTTCGTATACTTTCATAACTAATGGCTGTAATACGCCTTCTAGTTTTTCTTTAGCAGATTTAATGCCTTCTAATTCGCCAGCTTCAAGCGCTTTTTTTAGTTCATCACGAGCATCTTCTACAGATTTCTTCTCGTCTTCTGTAATTTGTTCACCTAAGTCAGCAATAGTTTTGTCAACTTGGAACACTAATTGGTCAGCTTCGTTGCGAAGATCTGCTTCTTCTTTACGTTTAGTATCCGCCTCAGCATTTGCCTCTGCGTCTTTTACCATACGTTCGATTTCTTCCTCAGACAAACCAGAATCAGATTGGATAACAATTGTTTGTTCTTTGTTTGTACCAAGATCTTTCGCTTTAACAGATACGATACCGTTTTTATCAATATCGAAAGTTACTTCGATTTGTGGTACACCACGTGGTGCTGGTGGGATATCCGATAATTGGAAGCGACCTAATGTTTTGTTGTCTGCTGCCATTGAACGTTCACCTTGTAGTACATGAATATCTACTGCTGGTTGGTTGTCAGCTGCAGTTGAGAATACTTGTGATTTAGATGTTGGAATCGTAGTGTTACGATCGATTAATTTTGTAAATACGCCACCCATAGTTTCAATACCTAATGAAAGTGGAGTTACGTCAAGTAGAACTACGTCTTTTACATCACCAGTTAGTACGCCACCTTGAACAGCAGCACCCATTGCTACAACTTCGTCAGGGTTTACACCACGGTGTGGCTCTTTTGCAGTTTCTTTACGTACAGCTTCTTGTACAGCTGGAATACGAGTAGAACCACCAACTAAGATAACTTGGTCAATTTCAGATGTTGAAAGACCTGCATCAGATAATGCTTGACGTACTGGACCTACTGTACGGTTTACTAATGGTAATGTAATTTCGTCAAATTTTGCACGAGTTAAAGAAATTTCTAAGTGTAATGGACCCGCTTCACCAGCAGTGATGAATGGTAAAGAAATTTGAGTAGATGTTACACCTGATAAGTCTTTTTTCGCTTTTTCAGCTGCATCTTTTAAACGTTGCATAGCCATTTTATCTTTAGATAGGTCAATGCCGTTTTCTTTTTTGAATTCTGCTACAAGATACTCGATGATAGCGTCGTCGAAATCGTCCCCACCTAGTTTGTTATCACCAGCTGTTGCTAATACTTCAAATACACCGTCACCTAATTCAAGAATAGATACGTCAAATGTACCGCCACCAAGGTCAAATACTAATACTTTTTGATCTGTATCTTGTTTGTCTAAACCATAAGCAAGTGCAGCAGCTGTTGGTTCGTTAATAATACGTTCAACTTCTAAACCAGCGATTTTACCAGCGTCTTTTGTAGCTTGACGTTGAGCATCGTTGAAGTAAGCAGGTACAGTAATAACTGCTTTAGTTACTTTTTCACCTAAGTAGTCTTCAGCATAGCCTTTTAAGTATTGAAGAATCATTGCAGAAACTTCTTGTGGAGTATATTCTTTATCTTCCACTTTAACTTTTTCAGATGTACCCATTTTAGATTTAATAGAAATAATTGTGTTAGGGTTTGTTACTGATTGACGTTTCGCTACTTCACCAACTTGACGTTCGCCATTTTTAAACGCAACAACAGATGGTGTTGTACGGTTTCCTTCTGGATTTGGAATTACTTTTGGTTCTCCACCTTCAAGTACAGAAACACAAGAGTTTGTTGTTCCTAAGTCAATACCGATAATTTTGCTCATAAAAATTTCCTCCTATTATTTAAACGCAAAAGATGCGTTTTCTAATTAAATGTCATTGACTAAATAGTGCTATTACTATTCGTTTACTGATACCATAGTTGGGCGTAATACACGATCCTTTAACATATAGCCTTTTTGAAGCTCGCGTAAGACAACTCCCGTCTCTTTTTCACTATCCTGCTCCTGCATGACAGCTTGGTGAACATTTGGATCAAATTGCTCACCTTCAGCTTTAATAATTTGTAAGCCTTCCTTCTCAGTAGCTTCTAACAGAGAACGGTATACCATTTCAATACCTTTTACGATAGAAGCAGTCTCTTCAGAAGTTGCTTCAACTTGTAAGGCACGCTCAAAATTATCGATTACTGGCAATAAATCTGACAGTAAGCTTTGTGCTCGATACTTATCAGCAGCCTCACGATCAAGTTGATTGCGACGGCGTATATTATCGAAGTCAGCACGTAAACGTAGATGACGATTTTCCTCGTCGTTTAGCTTTGCTTGTAACTCAGCTAGCTTTGCTTCGTACTGCTCTTCGATTGTTAACTCAGCTTCTTGTCCTTTTACTTCTTCTTTAACTTCTGTTTCTTCCACTTCTACTACATTTTCAGCTTGTACTTCCTTTTCTTCTTGTACAAGGTCTTTGTTTTCAGTTGTTTCCGTCACTTGAATCCTCCTCATTATCAATCACTACGATTCTTCGTAAAGGCTTGTGTTAAATCCATGCGCATTACGTCTAGTAAAGCAACAACACGCTTATAATCCATACGTGTTGGACCAATAATTGCTATAGCTCCTTGCTGATCTTCACCAATAGAATAAGTGGTCGTAATGACACTACAGTTTTCCATTTCTAGTTGTTTATTTTCCGAGCCGATACGAATATGAATGCCCGATTCATTAGGATGAAAGAGCGATTGCACTTGGCTAGTCGTTTCCATTAAGTCCAAAATCATACGGACTTTATTTAAATCGTGGAATTCCGGTTGGTTGAACATATTTGTTTTACCACCATAGAAAATTTTACTTTCTGAATTATGCATCGTCGCTGTAACGAGAGCTTGAATAAAATCATCCGCTGATCGAACGTGCTGCTGTAATACTGCTAGCACTTCAGCTTCCAGTTTTTTATGAATATCCTCTAATGACACACCAACAAGGCGTTCATTTAAGATATTAACCATTTTCTCTAAATCAGAAGCGGTAAAATTAGGGGGTAAACTAAACATGCGATTTTCAACATGTCCGTTATTCGTTACGATTATCGCTACTGCTGTATCGCTAGAGAGTGGCACAATTGAGAATCGTTTAATACGATGTCTTTGAACATCTGGTCCTAAAAGAATCGATGTATACGATGTCAGCTCTGATAAAATATTGGCTGACTTTCGGATAATATGCTCTACTTCTACTAAACGATCGTTGAAAATTGATTGGATTTGCTGAATGTCCCTTGAATTAATGCCTTGTGGATTCAACAAATGATCTACATAAAATCTATAACCCTTTTCCGAAGGCACTCGACCAGAGGAAGTGTGCGTTTTTTCTAAGAAGCCTAATTCCTCTAAATCCGCCATTTCATTTCGAATTGTGGCTGGACTAAATGTAATCTCTTGCTTTTTGGAGATTTGGCGAGAACCTACCGGCTGTGCAAACATAATAAAGTCGTCTACAATGGCTTGCAATATTTGTAATTGCCGATTTGTTAGCATGATTATCACCTCTGTTAGCACTCAACTAAGAGGAGTGCTAATACTATTATTAAGTTATCAAATCCTACATTTTATGTCAACGATATCGCTCAATCTTCTAGTAAAAATTGTTGAAAAACTTCATTACCTACAAAACGACCTTTTCGCGTAAGACGAATTCCTATAGTATCATGTTCCAAAAGACCTTCTGAAACTAATTTTTCAATGACATGTGTGTAATGCTTCTGTATCGATTCATTAAATTTTTCTTCATATATAGTGTGTGAAATTCCTTCCGTTTTACGCAGACCTAAAAACATTTGCTCTTCTCGTTTCTCATCCTTTGTTACAACATGTTCATATACAATTGGTAGTTCTCCTGCACTTACTGCATCCATATACTTTTTCAATGGTCCATGATTTGAATAGCGCACACCAGCTAGATATCCATGTGCACCGGCACCAAAGCCTGCATATTCATCGTTTTCCCAGTATATTTTATTATGTCTAGAACTGAAACCAGATTGAGCAAAGTTACTAATTTCGTATTGTTGAAGCCCATGAGCCTCCATCTGGTTCATTAGTACATCATACATATCCGCTTCAAGATCTTCAGTTGGTAAATGGAGCTTACCTTTTGTGAATTGATTATAAAAAATCGTTTTTGGCTCCACTATTAGTGAATAAGCGGAAAAATGCGGTAGATCAAGGGCGAACGCTTTTTCTAAAGTATCCTTCCATTGTGCCATCGTCTGACCTGGCAAACCATACATTAAATCCAGACTTATATTTCTGAAACCTACTTTTTTCGCCAAGGCAATTGTTTCATAGACGTGATTATTGCTATGTGTACGACCAATTTTCTTTAACAACTCTTGATCAAAAGATTGTACACCCATACTTATGCGATTTACACCACCATCAAATAGTGCCTTCAATTTTGCTTCTGATAGCTCGTCCGGATTGGCCTCTGATGTAAATTCTGTCACATTGTCCATTGGAATATACGCACGAATAAGCTCAAGAAGTTTCCCTAATTGTTTAGGTGTTAACGCTGTTGGCGTACCGCCACCAAGAAATATCGTTTCGATTTGTTTAAAACTCTCGGGATATTTTTTTGTCGCTAGCTCCATTTCCTTGCCTAGCATTTCTATATATTCATCCACTGGTTGATTTTTAAAATAAAATTTATTGAAATCGCAATAGTTGCAAATTTGATGACAAAAAGGAATATGAATGTAAACACCTCGTGCCATAGCTATCCCTTCTTTCTCGTTAGTCTTTTCCATTTCCTCATTATAAACAATCAAGGCAGGGAACGCCATGAATCCAACTAGTAAAATAACTAAATCAAAACAATAATATAGTATTAGCAATTTTCCACAAATTATGTACTAAACTGCACATTCCACTCTGAGAGGATACTTTCTGTGGGTGTAGCCTGGGACTCCTCGTCGCTCATACTTTGCTCCTGTGTAGTCACAATTCTCACGCTATTTTTGCAGGAATCTTTTGCTCTTCGACGAAAGCAAAACTACAGAGGCACTAGCCTCCCCCTACTCTACGCTTTCATACCAACTACTTTTTTTAATCCAGAATAGATTTTAGTTTTACACTGTTTATCTCTGTTAATAGTCCGAAAATTCTATCACTTTTATGATATGCTAATAAAAAGCTAAAAACGGAGGAATCATGATGGACATGTTTTTAAAGCAACAACAGCAGCAAAAAATGATGATGACACCTCAATTACAGCAATCTATTGAATTACTACAATATTCAACACTTGAACTCGAGCAATTTCTGTATGATCAACAATTAGAGAATCCGTTAATAGAACTTCAACCACCATCATTTCAAGAACGTATTTTTGGTAATTCACATTCTCCAGTTCGAACAACTGAGAATGATTTATATACAAAAATTGCAGAACCAAACTACCGAGAGGAATTGTTGCAACTAGCTACACTCACTTTTGCAGGTAATGATTTACAAATTGTGCGGTTTCTTATTGAACAGTTAGATAACAAGGGCTATTCTCCAGCACACCTTTCTAATATTGCAGATGAGCAACATTATTATGGTATTCAGCTTTTACAACAAATCGGGCCGCCAGGAATTGGTGCACGTAATCTGCAAGAATGTCTTCTGCTGCAAATCGAAGAGAATGATTATGATTTACAGCGACTTATTCAAAAAGGGCTGTTCCTACTAGCTGAACGTAAATTTCCTGAATTGATGAAATCTCTTAAACTTTCTAAAGAACAGTTATTAGCACTAATTAATCGGCTACAGCAACTAACACCAATACCTTGCGCTCTGAACTCAATAGATAATATCGAATATGTCACACCAGATATTGTTGTTGTGATCGAAGATGGCACATTACAATTCAGCTTAAATGATCGCTCACTGCCATCTATTCAGCTTCATGATAGCTATAAAAATGTCGCATCTTTACTACCCATAGTCGAACAAGCATATGTAAAACAGCAATATAAGCATTATGAATGGCTCGTCCATAGTTTACAGCGACGCCATCAAACAATTATTCGTATCATGTCAGTTGTCCTACAGCATCAACAACAATTTTTCTATCATGGGCTATCTTATTTAAAACCTTTATCTCTAAGAGATGTCGCAACACAAATAGACATGCACGAGTCAACAGTAAGTCGAGCAATTCGAAATAAAATAATACTAACACCTGTTGGAACATATTTATGGAAAGATCTATTTTCTTCTAAAATTGAAAGCACTCAATCAGAGCATTCTCAAACTTCAATCTTAGAAATGATTAAAAAAATAATCACCTTTGAAAATAAACAAAAGCCCCTATCCGATCAAAAGATTGCTGAAAGCCTAGCCAGCTCTTTTCAAATCCATTTGGCTAGACGTACTATTAGCAAGTATCGAGAAGAGTTAGGAATACCAGCAGCAAGCAAACGTAAGGAGTTATGAAAACGTTTTCTATATTACGGGATTTCGGCAATAATTCCATTTGCGAGAATAACGAGCTTCGAGACTATTATCTTAGTAACAAAAAAGTATGCTAGAAGACACCTTCAAGCATACTTTTTCTCATTAGGGATATCCCAAATTTTGTCTTATTCAATGCTTAAAATATCATTACTACTTAATAAATAATGAGCAAGAGCTTCGGTCTCTTCACCAATGGCCTTATCACCTTCTAATGGTGGGCAGAATGAACGTACTATTTCTAAAAATTTTCGTGTTGTTGGGGCTAATTGATGCTCTGCTTTTTCTAAAAAAATTGCTTGAGAGGCAGCAATTAACTCAATGGCAAGCACTCGTGCACTATTATGCACAATTTGTCTTGCTTGCCTCGCTGCAGTAGTTCCCATACTTACATGATCCTCTTGATTGCCTGAAGTCGGAATAGAATCCACACTTGACGGATGGGCAAGGACTTTATTTTCAGAAACGAGCGATGCAGCGACATATTGAACAACCATTAATCCACATTCAAGGCCTGGATTTGTTGCTAAAAACGGAGATAATCCACTTAATTGCGGATTCACTAAGCGCTCCGTCCTTCGTTCTGAAATATTCGCCCACTCTGCTACACCTACCTTTAAAAAATCCATGGCAAGTGCAATCGGTTGTCCGTGAAAATGCCCTCCAGATAGTACCTCGCCATTCTCTAATACAACCGGGTTATCTGTTGTGGCATTTGTCTCTATTTGCAAGCGTTGTTCTACATAATTGAAGCATTGCCACGAAGCTCCGTGAACTTGTGGTACACAGCGCAACGAATAAGCATCTTGCATACGTATTTCTCCTTGTGTTGTTATACGCTTGCTTCCCTCCAACCACTTTCGTATCCGACCTCCAACATCTGCTATTTCAGCATGAGGGCGCACTGCTAATAAATCTTCATCAAAGGCTGATATGATTCCCTTTAATGCCTCCATTGTCAGACATGCTGCCATATCTGCCGCGTACCCGAGACGTTCTGCCTCATTGATTGTAATAATCCCAATACCTGTCATCGCTTGTGTTCCATTAATTAATGCAAGTCCTTCTTTAGCTTGTAATCGAACTGCCGTGAGCCCTGCACGAGCTAATGCTTGCTGTCCTGATATGACCTCTCCTTGATACTCTGCTTTTCCTTCTCCGACAAGTACTAACGCAATATGTGCCAATGGTGCTAAATCACCACTAGCACCAACGGAACCTTGCGATGGCACAATAGGATGTACATTTTTATTGATTAATTCAACTAATAATTGAAGCGTTTCTTCGCGAATACCCGAATAGCCTTTTGCTAAAGCATTGGCTCGTAAAGCCATCATCGTGCGTACAATTGAGGTTTCTAATGGTGTGCCCACTCCAACTGCATCAGAACGTAGCAAATTGAGTTGCAATAGTTCATTATCTTGTTCAGCAATTTGAACATCACTCAGTTTACCGAAGCCTGTATTTACACCATATATAGCTTGGCCCTCGGATAACCTTTTTTCAATACGAGCGCGACTCTTTCTAACTCGATCTAACGCACTCGGTGCTAGCGAAACAGGTTCATAGCCTTTAGCAATTTTTTCAATTTGTTCTCTTGTTAATGTGTAACCATCCAGCAAAATAACTTCCATTTAAAATTTCACCCCTATGCTTCTTACTCATGTTTGATTTCTATAAAATCATTGCTGCCACAATACCAAATATAAATAATGGAATATTATAATGTACAAATGTTGGTACACATGTATCCCAAATATGGCTATGTTGTCCGTCAGCATTCAAACCGGATGTAGGGCCAAGTGTACTATCTGAAGCAGGAGAGCCTGCATCGCCTAGAGCACCAGCAGTTCCAATAAGCGCAGCTGTGGCGAGCGGACTAAATCCAACTGCTGCACATAACGGCACAAACACAACAGCTAAAATCGGTACCGTTCCAAATGATGTACCAATCCCCATTGTGACAAGTAAACCGATAAACAATAATAAAGTGGCAGTAATCAGCTTGCTTTGTCCTGTCATTCCCGTCATAGCTTCTACTAGCTCTGTAATTGCATTAGTTTCTTTTAAAATCGTTGCATAGCCTGAAGCAATTAGCATAATAAAAGCGATAGCTCCCATAAGCTTCACACCATTCTGTACAACTTCTTCACTGTCTTTAAGGAAGACAACTCGACCAACAAACATTACAATAATCCCTGATAATGAGCCTAAGACTAATGAACTTAAAGATAATTGAATAACAAGTGCTGCAAATATTGCTATGAGCGCTATCCAACTTTTACGATCCAATTTTGCCTCAGTATTTTCTGTCTTTGGATTCTCATAATCATGGATATCTTCTTCAAGTTGTTTATACTCTCTAGGTTTTTTATAAGAAATGAATACAGCAATGGCTAAGCCCAGAAACATTCCAATTGCCGGAATTGCCATAGCTTTTGGAATTTGACTCTGTACCATCGCCATACCATTTGCTGTCATCTCTTGTGCGATAATTCCTTGGAATATTAACCCATATCCAATTGGAATCCATAAGTAGGGCATTTTCAAGCCAAATGTTAAGGCAGATGCCAAGGCACGACGATCTATTTTCAATTTATTAAAGAAGAATAATAGTGGTGGTACCAGTATTGGAATGAACGCAATATGTACCGGGATAAGTGTGCCTGACAAACACGCGATAATTGCCAGAGTGAAAATTAAAATATATTTATTTGGTTTTTTTAATGATAGAAGCTTTTGAATAAGAATATTAGCCAAACCTGACTGGGCAATTAGAGCTGCAAATATTCCTAACAATACATAACTTAAAGCAGTTTCTGACTGCCCTCCCATGCCACCAATAAATATAGATACTGTTTCAGTTAACGATAAATCCGCGACAAGCCCTGCTACAATTGCTGCGATTATTAATGCAAATAAAACATGAACCCCACTTAAACTTAAAATAGACAAAACAATCACTGAGATTAAAACAGGATTCTCTAACATTTACATCCCCACTATCTTTGTTAAATTGTTTTAATTAAAATACTAGCAATAATAACGCTTCCCAATGTTACAGTCGTAAATCCTCCTACCAGCATCGGAGTTAAAATTTCATTGAAGATTTTTTTCTGTTCATCTTCCGTTTTTCCAATACTTCTACTTACTTCCTCGCATACAATGTAATCTCCCGGAAAACCAAATGTAGCTGTTAACGCTACTGGAATACCTAGAAAATAATCCAATTTAAATAATTTTGCTCCTATAAAACCACCAAACAGAATACCTAGTACCCCAAGAATAAGGATAGTTGCAACTGCAGGCAGCTGTTCGATAAACATATCAAATGTAATATCGTTCATCATTCCTATAACAATAAAAATGATCCCCGCCATTCCAACTGTGAAACTATTTGATTTCTCCATAACTCGCTCTGGGTAAAATTTCACTAAGCGACCAATAATACCTATTGCTAACGCCCATAAGCTATAAGGAATACCCGTCACTTTGGCTAAAGCAACCGCAATCGCACCTCCAATAAACAGCATAAACAATAACACTAAAGGCGTTCGATATTTTTTAGGAATGATTAAATTATCATCTTCCTCTTCAAAACTGGCATTATTGGATGCAACAAAAGAGCCACTATGAATTTTTTCACGAATTTTCACCGCATGTTTTCGTAACAAAAGATTCGCGACCGGAATGCCTATCAGTGATTGTAGCGCCATGATAAGAGCTGGGATTGTAAGTAAACTGACAAAACCTAGCTCTTTCAATCCTTCTGAAGTAATTAATACAGCAATAATTCCGCCATTTAAAGGCCCTATTCCAGCTACAGCCGTTTTATAGTCAAAAAGGAAAGTAACAATTGTTAAAATGGAAAGTGTAGCAAAAGACATGCCGATTATCGCAATAATGACAGCCTTCCATTGTGAGCGAATCATTTTTAACGGTATTAATGTTCCCATGTGAACTAAGATTGGTGCTGTCCCTAATACTGCTCCTACTGTTAAAAATGTCGAGTTGGCAAGTAAATCACTCGGAAAAATACCTAGCCATAACAAGACTAAGTAGCCCATCATTGCTACAAAAAGCATTGGTACTCTTGCATTACTAATAACGGAAATAATTTCTCCAAGTGCGACTAATCCTAGAACGATCATTGTTGCAATTACTGGTTCTTGAAGCATTTTTTCTCCCCCCTTAAGAGTTGAGTGTTAAAGCTGTATGAACTAACACTTTCAATCCAACTTCTAATGAGTCCTCATGGATTGAAAATTTAGGGTGATGATGCGGATAATTTAATGATTCATCCTCAAAGGCTGCACCGATCCCTATGAATACGCCAGGAACTTCCGTCAAAAACGCCGAAAAATCTTCTCCCCCCATAATTGGATCAATGTGTAAAATATATTCTGGACCTAGACTTTCTCTAATAATATTTTCAATTAATGAAGTCAATTGCTCATCGTTTACGACAGAAGAATAACCATAGTGATACTCAAATTTATAATCAGCGCCATGTACTGCAGTGAAATGTTTTACTTGAAATTCTATCTGTTTAGCAATCAATTCTCGGATATCCTGTGAAAAAGTCCTTACACTTCCACCTAACAACGAGCGATTAGGGATAATATTTTTAGCGCTCCCCGCACTAAACTCTGTTACAGCTATGACAGCACGTTCTTTCGCGTCAACCTTCTGTGGTACAATTTGATGTAATAGATTAGTAATTTGCGCCCCAATTAAAATAGGATTAATAGAATCCTGCGGTTGAGAAGAATGCCCACCCTTTCCGATAATTTCAAGATCGAACGTATCAGAATTTGCTGTAATAGGACCCGAACAAATACCTATTTTCCCTGTAGGAAGCATAGAGAATAAATGTAATCCTACGATTTGATCGACACCTTCTATAACCCCAGCTGCAACCATTTCTTTGGCTCCACCCGGAAATACCTCCTCTGCATGCTGAAAGATAAAGCGAATTTCTCCTTTTACGGCATGTTTCAAAGTAGATAAAATCTTTGCTGCCCCAAGCAACATAGCCGTATGCCCATCATGACCGCAAGCATGCATCACACCTGGTACTTTAGAAGCGAAAGGCAAGTTTGTTTCTTCCTGGATAGGTAAAGCATCCATGTCTGCTCTTAAAGCTAAGCACTTTCCTGGTAAATCTCCTTTTAAAATAGCTAAAACACTAGTTTTTGTTGGTCTAGTGACCTCTAAATTCCCAAAAGACATTAACTGGCTATAGACATAATCAGACGTAGAGTATTCCTTATACGACAATTCTGGATTTTCATGTAAATATCTTCTCCACTGTAGTACTTGCGGAACCATTTTCTCTAACTCTTTCGTAATGTTTAATGTAGTTAACATATCTATTCCTCCTCTATTTGAAATTTATGTTGCACATACCACTGTTCTATTAGTGCAGCTGTTAATCTACCTGTGTTCACTAAGTTTTCAATACTTATATTCTCCCTAAAAGAGTGAATATTCTGAAAACCATTCCCAAGCGTAATACAAGTTAATCCATTTTCATTTAGAACATTCGTATCTGCTCCACCTAATGTTTTTGTTAAATAGGAGGATACTTGAATGTTATCTGTTGCTTTTGTTACTGCTTGAACTAGTATATCTTCCTCAGAAACATTGAACCCCAGATATTTCTCGTCAATTTTTACTTCTACAGTTCCTTGATATTTCTTAGAGGCTACTTCCATCGTCTTCTGCATATGTTCCAATTGAGCATCTAATTTCTCTTTAGAAAAACTTCTTACCTCTCCTCCAAGTGTAACTGATCCTGGTATAATCGATGTCAGCTCTCCACCATGAATAATGCCTATATTTGCAAGCGTTTCACTATCAATCTCACCTAATTTCATATTTAATAGCCCTTCAGAAGCAATGAGAAAAGCATTGTTTCCGGCATCAGCATTTAAAGCAATATGTGCTGCATTCCCATTAACCGTGAACCAAATTCTACTACTATATGGACCTTGCAAAATAATTTGCCCTACATCGCCACTACTATCAAAAATATAGCCTTTTTTGCTTTTAATCTTTTGATAATCCATATATTTTGCACCAACTAAGCCTGCTTGTTCATTTACTGTTAATATCAGCTCTATCGGTCCATGTGCAATACCACTTTCAATGATGGCACGCATCGCCTCTATATAAGACGCAAGTGCTGCTCTATCATCAGCCCCTAAAATCGTAGTACCATCTGAGTAAATGACCCCATCTTTCATAATTGGCTTTAGATTCTCCGTCGGTAATACTGTATCCATATGTGTAGAAAAGAATAGAGGCGGTATAGTGTCATCAGTTCCTTTATGCCAGGCTATTAAATTACCTACTTCTCCATTAAAATTTTTATGTGCTTCATCAAACGTTAATTGAAAACCTAACTTCGGTAATTCATCCTTTAAAAATGCTGCAACTAGACTTTCCTTGCTACTCGGACCATTTATTTTTGCCATTTCTAAAAATAATTTAACTAATCTTTCCTCATTCACTTTTTCTGCTGCCTTTGACGCAAACTCAACCTTCATTCGTACCTCTCCCCTTTAAATGAATGTGTTCTCCTTTGCCCAAGTTCCTTCATTTATTACGACACGACCACGCTTAATAACCGTTTCCACAATATTCGTTCCCAGCTCATATGCTACATGCTTATAGTTCGGCACATCCCATATTTGAATATCAGCAATTTTGCCAATTTCTAACGTTCCACGATCTGTTAAATTCAATGCTCTAGCGGCTATTTTTGTTGAGGCTTTAATTGCTTCTTCGACCGTAAATTGATACAGTCGGCAAGCTAGATTAATGACAAAAGACATTGAGCTTGTATAGCAAGCTGGACACATATCAGTCGCTAGGGCTATTTGCATACCGCTATCAAGCATTTTACGAGCAGCAAAAGGACGTTTATGAGCAACAGCAAAATCTAATGCTGGCATCAATACACCGATAACACCCGCTTCGGCTAATTGTGTTATTAATGATTCTGGTGTGTAATTCAGATGATCAATAGATACTATTTTCATTCGCGCTGCTAAATCTGAACCGCCAATATAAGAATAGGCATCAGCATGGATTTTGGGTAATAATCCGTACGCTAATCCAGCTTGTAAAATACGCTCGGATTCTTGCTCAGTGAAATAGCCTTCATCACACCAAACATCACAGAATTCCGCTAAATTGTTTTGTGCTACCTGCGGAATCATGACGTCAACAATTTCATTGACATATTGTTCCTTCGTTAAATGATCCGGAATACCATGTGCCCCTAAAAAAGTATTAACAACATCAAGAGGCGTATTATCTTGTAATTGACGCCCTATACGTAAAATCTTTATTTCACTTTCAGGGGTTAGTCCATAACCACTCTTACTCTCAACTGTAGTTGTGCCATGTTTAAGCATGGTCATAATACGTTTTTTTGATAGCTCAAAAAGCACCTCCTCCGGAGCATCCCGTGTAAGCTCGATCGTACGATTTGGCCCTATTGTCATTGCAATCTTTTTCAGATTTCCCTCAACGTTGCCAGATAATTTAGCAGCATACTCCTCGACCCTACTACCATAAAAAACTAAGTGTGTATGAGCATCGACAAAGCCCGGAGCAACAACCTTACCTTCTGCATCAATACTATTTGTATCATCCATCACATAGCGTTGCCTCAGTTCCTTATCCGAACAAATATCAATAATTCGTTCACCCTCAATAACGATTGCTGTATCAGTCAAAACTTGAAAATCCTGCATCTCATCACCTGTACAAGGCAAAATTTGTGCTGCATTTTTAATAATATAGTTCGGTTTTTTTAGCACATAATCACTCCTTCACAATAATAAATAGGCGATTGGTGTAACGATAATTAAGGTTAAGACGCTACGCACAAACCATATTCCAATCATTTTTCCTAAAGAAATTGGAATTTCCGTTGATAAAATACAAGGAATAAGTGCAGAGAAAAAGAGAATAGAAGAAATCGATAAAGTACCGACAATAAAACGTGTTTCGATAGCGCTCTCAACAACTACAAGGGAAGGTAAAAACATATCGATTAAATTGACAACTGCTGCCTTTGCAACAATTAACGGCTCAGCCATTTGTAATAGATACGTTAAAGGTACAAACAAATAAGCTGCATAATCAAAAATAGGTGTATGATTGACAAGCCATAAACCAATAAGTCCAATCGACATAATCGTAGGCAAAATCCCCATGGCCATTACTAAGCCATCTTTAACATTCTCTTTTATACTTTGCCACAGATTCGGAGCTTTCTCCGCGGTCTGCATCGCTTCCTTCCATGCATGCTGTAAACGATTTTCTTTTACGATTTTCTCCTTATCGCCATCCATATTGTTGTAGTATTCATTACTAATATTGCGAATTGGCCAAAGACGCACACTAATCGCTGTTACTAAAAACGTCACTAAGAAAGTAATCCAAAAATAAAGATTCCAAATATTCATCAGGTCTAAAGTTTTTGCCACAACAATCATAAAAGTAACAGAAACAGTGGAGAACCCTGTAGCAATAATAACGGCTTCTTTTGTTGTATACTTCCCTTCCTTATAGATACGGTTTGTAATTAATAATCCTATTGAATAGCTACCAACAAAGGATGCTACAGCGTCAATGGCAGATCTACCAGGTGTTTTCCAAATTGGTCGCATAATAGGCTGCACTAATATCCCAACAAACTCTAGTAAGCCATAACCAACGAGCATCGCTAAAAATATGGCGCCTATCGGAACCAGAACGCCAATTGGAGTAAGGAGCGAATTATACCAATATGGTCCCATATCATCAGCCAATAACCAGCTTGGTCCAATTTTAAAAACAACTAGAACAGATGCAATAGCACCAATTATTTTCAATGCTGAAATAACCATCTCAACTGTGGATTTATTCCAAGTTTTTTTATAAATAGGATAAATAGCTCCAGCAATGACGATTATCAAAATGTAATAGACAATCAATGATGAAAACTGTGTACGGATAAACGTCACTAAATGGTCAAGCGGTATTGTCTTTTTTCCATTTAACGTAATAGTGATAAAGAACATAAAAATGCCAAATAAGCTAAAGCCAAAAAATTTGTAGACTGCCGATTTCGGATAAATATGAGGTGCTTTTTCTAAAACATTGTCAAAATCCAAATGCGTCGTATCAGCTTTTTTCATGACATTCCTCCTTCTTTATAGGAAAAGAGGCCAGATACTGTTTTTACTCATTGCCCTGGCCTCTATTAAACTGCTTACACTTGTTCTTTGACTAAATCTTTTGGGCCAAAGGTTGCTGTTGGCTCCCACCATAATGGGATTTTAATGCTTTCATCTGTTAATTTACCTTTACCATTCGCTACATCTTTAGCACTCTCATAGCCTGCTTGTGCATGACGCACAACACCAATACCAGAGTCCACCGTCATTGCCACTTCCAAGCGCATATCAGATTCCTCTGTTCCATCTGCAATCATCGTTACACCTGTATGAACTGCCTCACCCATTGAATAATTGGCCTGTAGTGCAATTAAGTCGCACATTCCAACAGCATTGAGTAGGCCGTTTAATACAGGCCAATCAGAAATTAAATCCCCACCATCCTTCATATTTTCAGATTCAAATGTTGGATTAACGATTGAACCAGAGTCTAAGTTATCGCGAGAGAATGCTACAGGTCCACTTAGCTCTCCCCGACGAATCATATCGTTGACTTCTAATGCAAACTTTTTACGTTGTCCGAAGCCCATATAGCAAATACGTGCAGGTAACGCCTCAATTGGAATATTCTCTTTCGCAAGCTTAATCCAACGTGTCACTAGTAAATCATCACTAAATTTTTCTAAAATCATATCGTCAATTTTACGTAAATCCTCTGGATCCCCTGACATACAAATCCAACGGAACGGTCCACGCCCTTCGCAGAATAATGGACGTATATATTCTGCTACAAATCCTGGTAAACGCTTCGCCTCTTTTTCGTCAAATCCAGCGTCAATACATTCTTTACGAATACTTGTACCATATTCAAATGAATGCACACCTTTATCGAGGAAGGCTATTAATGCTTTTAGCTCACGAATCATTGTTTGACGCGCTTTTTCTAAATATTCAAGACGATCTCGTTCACGAAGCTCCTCAGCTTCTTTAACTGTAAATCCTGCAGGTAGATAGGCAATCGGATCATGTGCAGGTGTCATAGATGTCGCGATGTCTGGTAAAAATCCAATTTCTAAGGCTTTCTCAAATACATCAGCTGCATTTCCAACTACAGCAATACCAAGCGCTTCACCTGCCGCCGCTTTTTCCTTAGCAAGCCCTATTGCCTCTTCTAAAGAATCTACCACTACATCGATAAAGCCCTTTTCAATTCGTCGATTAATAATTTCTATATTGGAGTCACATAAAATTGCAACACCACCATGCATCGTCATCGCACGTGTTTGGTTGCCACCCATCCCTCCGGCACCAGCAGTTAATAGAATTTTTCCGACAAGTGAATCATTGTAATGTAATCTAGCTATTGCAGATAATGTTTCAAATGTTCCTTGAATAACCCCTTGCGTGCCGATATATTCCCAAGGTGCGGCTGTATAATTGGCATACATCGTTAAATTTTTCTCTTGTAAATCGTAAAATGTTGGCCAATCTGCCTTCATAATATTTGTTGTTGCCATGACAACAGTAGGTGCATATTTATGTGTTTTAAAGACAGCTACTGGCATACCTGACTGCACTACTAGCGTTTCATCATCTTCTAAACTTTTTAAGGAATCTACAATTGCATGATATGACTCCCAGTTACGAGCTGCTTTACCAATGCCACCGTAAATCACTAGCTCTTCAGGCTTTTCAGCATTTTCCATATTATTTTCTAACATTCGTAAAATTACTTCTTGGCGCCATCCTTTGCATCTCAATGTGTTTCCTCTTTGAGCTTTTACTGAATATAAGATTTCTGGTTTTGTCATTGACAATTCCTCCTTTTTTACATCTACACTTTAATAAAGCAAATAGCGTGCCAACTTTTAAAAATTCTTTAAATATAGTTAGAGAAAGTGATGAGAGTATCGGTTCCGACTAGGTTTATAAAATATCAATCTTTTTTGGTAATAAGCCCGAAAATATGAAAACTACTAATTGTTTATGCAGATAAAATTTGCACCACGCTATATTTTCTGTATATTGTTTCTTTTCTGAAAACACGTATGATACGATGTTTAATAAAGCAGAAATTTTTTGCATGCAAAATAATGAGGGAGGGTTTTTGTGTGAACGAGGAATTAAGACGCTTTGCAACAATATTGGGAGCTAATATCATTGCATTAAATAGTTCTTTTCAAGTGAAGTGGTGGCATCTTAACGAAAGTATCTCGTTAGATTTAAAAATTAATATGCCTATCGATTTAATCGCTGACATTGATGTCATGTTATTTCATCATCCACAACAGCTACAAACTCAGGAGCAGTATTTATCTTTTATCATTGAACCATTCTTTTTTACGGAGCAATATTATTTTGTTTTAGTAGAAAATTTAGTAGATTTTCAGCACTCATTACAAAATAAAGTGTATGTATTAGAGGAAATTATAGAGCATTTAGATGAAGGAATTATTGTCAGTAATGAGTATGGGGATATCGTCTACTACAATGAGGCACTTGCTAAAATGGAGGAGCATAACAAAGAAGATATGATTGGAAAGAAGCTTTGGGGTGCTTACAATTATCAAGATCGTCGCTTATCAGAGCATAATCATATTTTAAAAACAGCTAAGCCAATCTATACGAAATATCGAGCTCATGCCTATTCAGAAAATGAGCCAAAATTTGTTGGCTATAGCTCTTTCCCTATTCAAAAGGATAATAAAACAATTGGTGTATTTTCAATTACACATACCGAAACAAGCCTTCGGAATCAATTGCGTCAAACGATGGATTCGAAACGTGATTCCATGGAAATATCAGAAGTTGTAAAAAGAAACAATGGCACCATTTATACTTTTCAAGATATAAAAGGGGACAGTCAAGAGCTCCTACAAACTATTGCCGAAGCTAAAAATATAGCGAATTATAATACCGATACACTTATTATTGGTGAAACAGGTACAGGTAAAGAATTATTTGCTCAGAGCATGCATAATTTAAGCCCTCGAGTGGCAAAACCCTTTGTAGCTATAAACTGTGCTGCTATCCCGTCTACACTATTAGAAAGTACATTATTTGGCTCTGTAAAAGGTGCATTCACTGGAGCTACAAATCAAGAAGGGCTTTTTGAATATGCGAAAGATGGCACACTTTTTCTCGATGAAATCAACTCTTTACCAATGGAACTTCAACCTAAATTAATGCGTGTTTTACAAGAACGTGCGGTTAGACGAGTAGGGAGTAATACACTCATACCAATCGAATGTACAGTTATTAGTGCCTCCAACGAAGATCCTGAGCTACTAACAGCTGGTGGCAGAATGCGACTTGATTTATTTTACCGTATCGCCCATTCGAGTGTATACATTCCTCCTTTACGTGAGAGACCAAATGATATACTTTTCTTTATCCAACATTTTTTACATAAAAATGTTCTTAAGTACATGAAAGCAGATATGACAATAAAACCCGAGCTCTATCAGTTACTATTAGATTATGATTGGCCTGGTAATGTTCGTGAATTAGAACATTTGATTGAAAGCCTTGTGATTCAAGCAAGCTCAGAAAGTTGGATTACAGAAGATATGCTACCACGCTATTTAAAAAATAAACTATCAACAAAAGCCGTCCCATCTAATAAACGTCCACTAAGAGCACTTATGCATACAAATGAGGAGCAATACATCCGTAAAGTTTTAAAGCTATGTGAAGGAAACATTTCAGCCGCTGCTAAACAATTAAATATTTCTCGCCAATCTCTGCAGTATCATATGAAAAAACTAGCCATTCAAAAAGAAGAGTTTATCTAAGTATTCAATTCATTTCACAAAAAAATCAAAACCACAGCAATAATGGTTTTGATTTTTTATGTGTCCTTAATAACATACAATCCCTACGCAAATGCCAACTAACACAAGCAAATAAGGTTGAATTTTCCAACGCATTAAGCACCATAAAAAAACAGCTGCAATTACTACGTCTAAACCATTTTGAATTGTCTGTGTAACAATCGGATGAATAAAAGCTGCAGCTAATATTCCTACAACTGCTGCATTTGCACCAGCCATTGCCCCTCTTAATCCGGCGAAACGATTAAGAGCTAGCCAAAAAGGCATTGCCCCTACTATTAGCAAAAATGCGGGTAAAAAAATGGCTATCGTAGCTATAATGGCCCCAGGTACTCCAGCAATGACCATACCTATATAGGAGGCGAACGTAAATAATGGACCAGGGACTGCCTGCGTCATTCCGTATCCTGCTAAAAAATCTGAAGAGCTCATTAATCCACTTTGGACAAACTGTGTCTCTAGTAAAGGCAATACGACATGACCTCCACCAAACACTAATGCACCTGATAGATAAAACTTTTCAATGATCGTAAACCATTCATTTTGAATACGTGGGCTAACAATTGGTAAACCAACAAGAAGTATTACAAACAGCGCTAAAAAACATATACCAGTCGTTTTTGAAATAGGTACAACCGTTTCTTTTGGGTCATCTCTTTGATTACTGTTCTTCAAAAAATAATAGCCTATAAAAGAAGCAACGATAATAGCAGTCACCTGAGCAAGTGGATGGACCCATAAAAGAACTACTACAAGAGCCAATAAAGCGATTATACAATGGCGAATACTAATGATTAATTTTTTGGACATATCAAAAATAGCTTGCGCAACAATCGCAACAGCCACCAATTTTAAGCCATGAATCCAGCCCATCTCTATCCCCGTATGTGCAGAAAAATAGGCAAATGCCATAAGCAGCAAAACTGACGGTAATGTAAAACCAAGAAATGACACAATACTGCCGAACAAACCGCCTCTTAATAAGCCAATGCCCATTCCTACCTGACTCGATGCAGGCCCGGGTAAAAATTGACTGAGCGCAACAAGCTGACTATAGTCATTATCAGATAACCATTTACGCTTTTGAACATATTCATTTTGAAAATACCCTAAATGTGCCGTTGGACCTCCAAAGGATGTGCAACCTAATTTAAGAGAAACTAAAAAAATCTCCCATAACCTTCGCAATATCTTCAACTACCTTCCATTCCATATATATTGATACTAAATGGGGTAATCATCCTTTTGGTTTAAGATATTGTAAAGTTTTTATACAATAATCAGGTTTCGTTATTTATCTCCAATTTTAACAGCCGAACCAAGCTCACTTCCATTAGCAGCAATCGGAATCAGCTCATAGCTCTTCCCCGTTAAATATAAAGCATCGAGGCGAACTCCCCACTTCGTATAATCTTCATTTAAAGGATACGCTAAGTTAAAGGGCCAAGATTCCCCTGTTGCTGATTGGATTTTAAAATTTAATGTTTCATTTAATAAGCTATTATCAGAATAAAAGTAAATCGTTGTTGATATTGGTGTAGAAACAACCTTTTCTATTGTTATTTCCTGACCATCTAACAGCTTTACTTTTTTCTCAACAGGGAAGACCTTTCTATCTTCTTGTAATTGCTTTTGTGAAGCTTCCACTTGAAATTCCCACGGCTCGTCAATCTTTTTTTCCACATTCCAGTCGTCATAACGAATATCTAAATTTAATGTTTTATCCTCTGGTAGTTCACTTAATTTCACACTACTATAGATTGTATAGGTTTTATCGGATTGTTGGATTGACTGTCCTCCGTTTCTAACCGTGAACTCTTTTCCATTCACAAAAACCTGAGGAAAGAAAAAAATTTGATAGTCAAAATTTAAGTCCTTTTCTGGCTTAAAGGTAGCATTCAATAATATTTGGTTATCGTCAATAATTATTTCATTTAACGTTAAACGTCCTAGACTATTTTCAGTAGTTTTACCGACAACTGTTTTGTAGGCTTCAAAATTCAAATCCTTATTAAACAAAAAATAAAAAACAAATACACAAGTAACTACCAACAAAAGCAATACTACAACAAACCATATTTTGCGTCCTCGATGTTCCTTAAGCTGAGCCTCGACTAGAAGCATATCACTGGACATCATGTACACCTCATTTTAAGAAATTATGTCTACACAAAATGCTTTTTATTTATTGTAGTTTTCAGTTGTACATTATATTACCTCTAACGATGTCTAGGTTTGGCTAATTTCATTATGTATCTAAAGGAATAATGTATATTCCTTTAATGTTGTTAAAAAACTTGAAGAACAAAATGATCAAGGGAATATTTGTGATTGCACTGTAAATGAGAGTAATATATGTTTCAAAGGTCTCTCTTTTCAGTGTGCAAACTTCAATCCACTTTCTTCGCTTATGTTGTTGTTGCTGTCGCTTCGCTTTCGCACAGACAAAACCATGTTGTTGCTCTCGCTTCGCTTTCGACGCCCAGTCGGAACGGAAATCATCCCCACGTTTTGCCGCAGAGCTATACCATTACTCTTGATGACGAACCTTTTTGGCCTCTTCCATTAAATAATCTACAAATAACTCATCTTTCACTAACCATGCTTGATAATTTCTTTTTAAAAACCATTCCGCTTCATAAAAACTTGTGAAGATTTGATCTAAAGGAAGTTTATTTTTTTCAATTATCCAATCAAAATCACTTATTGAATATAGAAGAAAAATTTCTTCCTTTAGGTTTTTATACAATGTCCCAAAGGAAGAAAATCTTAAATTATAGCGATTTCGTTTCGCATCCTCTGGTATTGGTTCTATATGAAATGTTTGAGCCACATACTGCTCATAAGCTTCATCTGTTAAAGAGCAACCTGCTGCTTTTTGATGCCCTCCCCCTCCGAATTCTGCTGCAATTGCTGAAACATCTATGTGATCATGAATCGTACGAAAGGAAATTTTTTTGCCACTCATATTTAATATAGCTATATAATCAAGGTGTACATTTTCTTTTCCCAATTCATTACCAAGCTCAGAATGATAAGATTCTGCATAAACAACACCTGTAAAGTATTCTCCTATCGCTGTTTGCACTAGCTCCCTTTTTTTCCGACGGATGTACCGTTCTATTTTCTCTTCTTCCATATTCAAAATTTTCTTTTCAAATTCATCAAAATCAAAATGTTCGCTTGTCTTTAAACGTTGTAGCATTTTTTCTTCAAATTCCTCGATTGATACTAAAAAAAAGAGAGTATTTAACCGGCGTGCTTGCTGATTATCATTCTTTTCCCATTCCCATGTATCGTACTGTCTCACTAACTCTACAAATTCTGAGATGGAAATCGTTTGTTCTAAAAATCCATGGGCAACAAGATACTGATAAAACAAAGAAGTTGCTGATGTTAAATATCCATTTTCATCTTCTACTATTACTTTACCCCATTCATAATCGTTCAAATGATAAGCTGTTTTATGATGATCAACCAGTTGAACATTACCAGTCGCGGTATAATACTCATTTAATCTCTTTTCATTTTCCTCGTTTGGAGATAAATCGGTAATAAACAAAAATGTATCTTGTAGGGTATTGTCTAAAAAATACTCAATTTCACGATCCAACGATGAAATTGAATTGTACCTTACCTTCACTTGGTCTTGAAATGCAAGCTTGGCTAATATCCCGCAACCTACTCCATCTAAATCATTATGCGATAGCAATTTAAACATTTTTTCACCTCCAGTTTAGTATGGTTTAATATCGAAAAAATTATCGGTATTGTTAAGAGTATTTATGTTTTGAAAGGCAAATATCTATCAGAGATGTTCCGCAGAGTTGCCAAGACCATTAACAACGATATCAGTAATCAAAAAATTTGCATTTTTGCAGATTCTTTTTTTGACTAAAAGTAGAATAATATTTATATATTCTCCTTTAATAGTCATAAAGTAACAGAATATTCATCGTTTTAAAACTATTATTTTCATAGTAATTTTTTATAAAAGATTTACCACCTTATAACACTTCCCCGTCATTAAATTTGCAATAATTCATAAAAAAAGCCATGAAAACACTTTAAATTCAACATTTATGAAAATAATCTATTACCAAATTTTCTCGATATATTTCCCCAATAACAAGTTAGAGTATTTAGAAATGTCGAAAATTAATTTCCTAAGAAAATATAAAATCATTTTTTGTTATTTTATGTTATTATAATTTTAGCAAAACGACCTATTTTTATGAAATAGAAAATAGAGTAAAAACGAACTACAAAGGACGATGAATATGAAAAAAATCCAACAATTATTCCAAAGCGAAGATGGAAATATCGAACACAGAGAGAATTTTTTATCCCTTTTGGAGAAAATTGTTTCATCTTTAGATGAGTTAAAAAACCCAAAAACAACAACTCTTGGACCAATGAAAGAGCGCTCTGACAATTTCTATAAAGAGTTAATGCAAGAAAATCAAGTACCAACTTCAGGTGTCGGACTTGATCAGGTTGTAAATGATCTAACACAATTGATGCAAGGACATCCTTACCATACACGCAACTTTGTAACAAATGTTTTACCAATGGCTAGCATTCCAGGCATATTAGGACAATTTACGAATGCTCTACTTAACGGTAACAATCTATGGGATGTATACGGACCTGCTGCCGCAGAATGTGAGGTAAAGGTAGTAGCAATGATGTCGAAGTTAGTTGGCTACGACTATACACAAAGCTTTGGTTACACAACTTGGGGTGGACAAGGGGCTGTTTTCAGTGGACTTCGTCTTGCGATCGCTAAACAATTCCCAAACGCAAAAGAAGATGGCGTACCAAATAATTTATATTGCTTCGCTTCAGAAAATGCTCATTACAGCTTATTAAAATCAATTGAAGCAGTCGGCATCGGTAGCAAGCATTTAATTCGTATTAAAGCTGGAAAAGACCATTCAATGGATATCGAAGACTTACGTATGCGTATGGCTGAGGTTATCGAAAATGGTGGTATTCCAGTGTATGTAGTTGCTACAACAGGCGCAACAGATCAATTTGCCATTGATGATGTACAAGCAATCAAAAAAGTTACAACTGACCTTGAACAAAAACATTCCTTAAAACCTATTCATATTCACGCTGATTCAGCTTTAGGTGGTTTTTACGCATTCTTCAACGATTATGATTTTAAGGCAAATCCACTTCAATTAGAGGCTAATGTTTTACAAGCACTAGAACAAATTAAAGAACGTATGCAATACCTACCTATTGCAGATAGCCTTTGCTTCGACTTCCAAAAGCTTGGTCAAACACCGTATTTAACAAGCTTATTCTTAATAAAAGAAGGAAAACATCTACAATTATTAGATATTGAAGACTTCGACACACCTTATGTTGGCAATCGAGGCTATGGTTCTTATCATACAGGCTATACATTAGAGTGCTCTCGTATGGGTAGCTCAATTGCTATTTATGCTGCATTACAGGCGTTTGGTAAAGAAGGCTACCAACAAATATTAGCTAATTATGTGCGTGTAAACTTAGCATTCCGTGCGCAGTTAGCAGAAAAAACTCCAATGTTACAAGTAGTCAATGAGTCTAATATTGGACCAGTCACAGCTTTTCGTTTGTATCCTGAAGGCTTTAATTGGAAATCTGAACAGGCAGGTAGCTATTCACAAGATCAGATTGAATATATTAATGGCCTTAACGCTTCTTTATTTGAAATTATAGGAGAAGGTCGCGACGAAGTATTTTTCGGTGATACGACACGTGTTTGCACTGTCAACACTAGCGATACAAAACAACAAATTCCAGTCGCTGCTGCAAAATTCTTTTCAATCTCTCCTTATACAGAGACAGAACATATTAGTGATATGATTCATTTCTTACAACTAAAGTTGAAAGTATTGGAGGATGCTAAAGTTGAGTATAGTCAAAAAGTTTAAAAGCTCTTTACTCTATAAGTATATTGCAAGTTTTACTATTCCAATTGCTATTATTTCATTATTATTTAGCATCACATTATTTCTTGCGTGTAATCAAATTATCGATAATTTTGTAATTAAACAATTTGAGTCATCCTTAGATGTTATATCTAAAACAATTTTTGATAAAATAGATGAAAATGACGTCAAAGCTGCAGATGACGGCGATAAGGATAAATATGAAGAAATATTAAAGGGATTAAATGAAACACTTAAAGAGTATGATATTCAAAATGCCTACATTCTTTCACGTGCAAATGGGAAAGATCATATTGTGGCATTGAGCAATAAAGATGATTATCAAAAGGACTATGTTTTTAGTGAGGACATGAATGAAGCATTAAAGACTGGAACCATCCAATCTAGTGAAATTTATGATGATGAATACGGAACCCATAAATCGATTTTTATACCATTTAAAGATTCTGAAATTCTTTTTGGGTTAGATATGGACGCTTCTTTCATTTCCAAACTTCAAACACAGATTATTTTGAATGCTATCATTATGACCGTGATTTTTGTGATATTCGGTATTATTGTGGCTTATTTCATTAGTAAAGGCATTATAAAACCAATTAAAAATATGACTAGTTATGTTAGTAAGGTGGCAACAGGAAACTTAGCTGTTGAACCACTTCATATAAAGGGTTCTAATGAAATCGCACAGCTTTCTGAAGGCATTGAAAATATGACAGAAGACTTACGCTCACTTATTCAGCAAATTGCTGAAAATGCTGAGCAAGTAGCTGCTATGTCTGAAGAATTGACGGCAGGCTCTGAGCAAACAAGTGCATCTATTCAACAAATTACATCTTCAATGCAAGAAGTAGCTGCAGGATCAGAAAAACAGACTTCCTCTATTGAAGAAGTAGAAAATCATATTACGACAATCTCTACAAAGATGTCAGAAGTTGTATCGAGCGTGAATGATGTTACTTCTAAAGCATTTAGTGCATCCTCTATTTCAGAAAAAGGCAATACGACGATTCAAAGTGCTACAGAAAAGATGGTTGTCACATCTAATGCTATTCAAGAGTCTTCAAAGGTTGTGGAACGTTTAAGCACATACTCAAATGAGATTGGCGACATTGTAACCTTAATTAATGAGATTACCGATCAAACAAATCTACTCGCTTTAAATGCATCTATTGAAGCTGCACGTGCTGGTGAGCATGGTAAAGGCTTTGCAGTTGTAGCTGAAGAAGTACGTAAACTTGCTGACCAATCATTAGCAGCGACGAACAGTATCCGAACACGTATTGAGACGATTAAGGAAGAGTCTACACAAGCTGTGAAATCGATGGCAATTAGTAGTAGTAATCTTGCAGAAAGCTCAACTGCCTTTAATGCTTCAGGTCAAGCATTTGAAGAAATATATTCGCATATTACTGAATTGACTCAAGAAATGGATTCTGTCAATAACATCATTTCAAATATTAATGATGGGGTTAACAGCATTGCAACTTCTGTAGAGGAAGTTGGTGTTGTAGCCGTTCAATCATCAGGAAACATTCAAAATGTGGCTGCCGCTTCCGAGGAGCAATCTGCTAGTATTGAAGAGATTACTGCCTCTTCAAATAATTTAGCTGAGATGGCACAGCAACTTCGTAATATTATACAAAAGTTTCAACTATAAGAAAAACTAATAATAAAAATCCGCTTTGCTTTCTGTATATAGGTTTCTACCAACAGAAGTTTATGCGGATTTTTTTATTGGCTCTTAAATGCACACCTATTTTAGTGTACTCTTGTTCATCCATGCAATCGTTTCTTCTAGCCCTACTCTATATGAAGTACGTGGTAAAGCGTCTATTTTTTTTTCATATTTTTCCCCGCTTAAAATGACCGGTTCTTCTGTTAAATAGAACATTTCAACCACTTCCTGCATAGAAGGTGTAAATATTCCAATTAAACGTATCATCCCTTTAGTAACTGTACGAATACCTTTTTTGTAGCCTGTAATTTCACGTAAGATTTTCACTAGTTCAACCCCAGCAATTGGATGAACAGCCGGCACGTTCCAATTCTGATTATATGTGTCATCTCGTAAAGCAAGTTCTACCATAGCCTTTGCACCATCAACTGTATAAAGGAATTCCCTTTTCATCTGCATATTTCCTACAAAATTAGCTTTTTTACCTAGTACAACATTTTTTAGTGTTTCATAGAGTATTGTATTCTTTGCATTTGGTCCGTACAAGTCAGGGAAGTGTACAATTAACGAGGGTACATCACTGTCTTTTAGTTTATTTTCCATCGTTAAACGAATTTTACCTTTTTTCGTCTGTGGTTCCTTCCTAGCTTCCTCTACTACAGGATTTGTCGATTGTCTTCCATATGCATAAATATTATCTACAAGTGCAATCTTCGCTCCTTGCCTTTCGGCTATGTTAATCACCATATCTAAGCATCGCATGTGTAGCTTTTCCCAATCTTGATATGGGAAACTAATAGCATGAAAAATAATATCCACACCATTTGAAGCTCTCATCATTTCCTGTTCATTAAATGCATCTCCCGAAATGATTTCGACATTTTTATGATGCTGAAAAAGTGCAACTAACTTTTCTTTATTTCTAGCAAATGCCTTCACCTGTATATTTCGACTTACTAGTTCATTTACTAGAGCATAACCCATACCACCAGAGGCCCCAATAACTAATACTGTTTGCAAAAATTATTCCCCCTTCACTAATTAACCACTGGTCAAATAACTTTTAAAAGAAAGCTCTAGATTTATTAACTAGAGCTACTCTCAATATTTAAAGCCTTGATAAGAAATTTAGCATGTACATCCACTGCTTCTTTTGCTTCCTCATAATTTTTTACATAATGACGATAATGTGCCACAAATCCATGAAGAGCAATAAATGTAGAATGTATATCTGAAATCAACAGTTCAGTCTTTAATAAGGACTGTACAGATTGTGCAAATTTCTCATAACTAAGATTCGCTGCCTCTTGCGAAAGCCCATCAATTTCGTTATTCCTCATTATAAACATTAATTCATACTGGCTTTGATTATTTAAACCAAACGCCATATAGCCTACAAAAACTTTTAGCAGTTTAGTATTATGATCTTCAGGACCGTTCATATTTTCATCTAAAGTATTATTTAGTTCAGAAAAATAATCACCTAATATAGCATAGAATATTTCTGCTTTATTTTTAAAATGATAGTAAATAGCCCCATGACTACAACCAAGCTCTTTAGCAATACTACGCATTGATACTTGGTGAAAATCCTTCGTGATAAATTGCTTATGTGCTTCATTTATTATCATTTCTTTCGTCAAATCTTTTGTTGACGGCTTACGTGGCGACATATTACCCTCCTCATTGACCGGTGGTTAATAAACAGTATAAAGGTGTTTTCATTTTTTGGCAATAAAAACCTAGCGTGAAACAAAAAAGTGTGTGAACTCAAAAAAACAATCTCCTACTACTGAAGTAAGAGATTTGTTCCTAACGACAATCAAATTAGACCCTTCACAACTTTTGAAATAACAGAGCCTTCAGCCTGACCAGTTAACAAAGGTTTTGCAATTTTCATCGCTTCCCCCATGTTCATTCCTTTCACGACGCCAGCTGTCACAAGTTTTTCTTCAATTTCTTCTTCGGTTAATTGCTTCGGTAAAAATGATTTTAATAGTACTAATTTCGCTTCCTCTTTTTCAATTAAGTCAGCTCGCCCTGCATTTTGAGCACCCTCTAAAGCCTGATTTGTTTGCTTCACTTCACGATTTATAATAGCCATTTCCTCTTCAGACGATAAAGCCTCTCCCTTTTCTTTTTCAGCTAAATCTAGGGCAGATTTCAGAAGCGATAATACGCCTTTTGCTAATACATCCTTTTCTCTCATTGCCTGTTTTAATTGTTCAAATACTTCTGTTTTTAACAATGTTTTCACTCCTTCGTGACATTTATTATACCATCAATTTCACCTTAGCATAATTGTAGCTGTCGCACAGACAAAACCATGTTGTTGCTGTCGCTTCGCTTTCGCACAGACAAAACCATGTTGTTGCTGTCGCTTCGCTTTCGCACAGACAAAACCGTGTTGTTGCTGTCGCTTCGCTTTCGCACAGACAAAACCATGTTGTTGCTGTCGCTTCGCTTTCGCACAGACAAAACCATGTTGTTGCTGTCGCTTCGCTTTCGCACAGACAAAACCATGTTGTTGCTGTCGCTT
>NZ_JBNNTL010000020.1:0-71313 GCF_050278745.1 Lysinibacillus sp. NPDC094403
GATGTCCAAAATTTTGTTTCGTTCACTAACTCAAGGTTAGCTACTAAAAACTTTATTGATTACGTTTTGCTTGTTCAGTTTTCAAGGTTCATTTCATTACCACTTGTTTAGCAGCAACTCTTATATAATATCATGTCGCAAACTCAATGTCAACAATTAATTTATTTAATTTAATTGTTTATCTGTAGATGTCTTAGCGACTTTTCTAATATTACACGCTTATATTAAAAAGGTCAACACTTTTTCTAAAAAAAATTATACATTTTTCATTTCATTGAAAAACTTCCTATTAAATAGCTACAAAAAAAAATTAACAAAGAGAGGCAGGGTCAAGAGAAGTCGAGCCTGTTCGCTTTCTCGTCATTCTATTTTCTTCACCCTATTTCTCCGCAATACAAAGCCCAGAAGATTTTACTGTCCGTAAAATTTTCTGGGCTGCTTTGTTATTTATTGAGGTTTTGTCTCAATTTCTTTTTATGATATTAACTATGTGTTTTATCCGCGCTAATCAAACTTCATCCCTTTTAATAAATCCGCAAACGCATTATTAATCGGTTCAGCTTCTTTTTCTTGTTGCTTCATGTACTTCTGTACACTACGCTTATCTACTTTTCCACCGCCTTCTTTTTTACGACGGGCTTCAAATGCAGATAACTTTTCACGATAACCACATTTACATACGAAGATTTGGCCTTCACCTTCACCACGTAGTTCTAACTTTTTCTTACATTGAGGGCATCGTGCGTTTGTGACGCGTGATACGTTTTTACGATGACCACATTCACGATCTTGGCAGACAAGCATTTTGCCTTTTTTACCGTTGACTTCAAGCATTGGCTTACCGCAATCAGGACATGATTTTGTTGAGATATTGTCATGCTTATATTTTTTATCACTTGCTTTAATTTCAGCGACTATTTCTTGAGTGTGCTTTTTCATCTCATTAATGAACACGTCTTTTTTCAACTTACCTTTTGAAATTAGCTCAAGCTTTTGCTCCCACTCGGCTGTTGTTGCAGGAGAACGTAATTCTTCAGGCACTAAGTCAAGTAATTGACGACCTTTAGATGTAATGTAAATTTCTTTGCCGCCGCGTTTTTCGATTAAGAACGAATTAAAGAGCTTCTCAATAATATCTGCTCGTGTTGCAACTGTCCCTAACCCGCCTGTTGATTTCAACGTATCAACAAGCTTCTTGTCGTTCGTTTCCATATACTTCGTAGGATTTTCCATAGCTGATAGTAATGTTGCCTCTGTAAAACGTGCTGGTGGCTTTGTTTGACCAGACGTTTGGGCAATTAGCTTTGTTTTTAACACTTGTCCTTGTTCTAAACGAGGAAGCAGTTGCTCTTTGACATCATCTGTTGATTCTTCATCATCAAAACGATTTTGATATACTTCTTTCCAACCAGCAATAGTGACTGTTTTCCCTTTGGCAATAAATTTCTCATTACCGATTTGAGCTTGTACTGTTAATTGCTCGTATTCTTGTGCTGGGAATAATACAGCTAAAAATCGTTTTACTACTAAATCATATATTTTACGCTCTTTATCATTGAATGCAGATAAGTTCACATAGCCTTCAGTTGGAATGATGGCATGGTGATCGGACACTTTACTGTCATCTACAAATGATTTATTCGCTTTTATCGGTTTTGTTAAAATTTTATTCGCTAATGTGCGATATTCGCCGTTGCCACATGCTTTTAGACGCTCAGGTAATGTGCCTACAATATCAGATGATAAATAGCGTGAATCTGTACGAGGGTATGTCAGCACTTTATGAGATTCATATAGCTTTTGCATAATATTTAATGTTTCTTTTGCCGAATAACCAAATAATTTATTGGCATCTCGTTGTAATTCTGTTAAATCATACAGACCTGGGGCAAATGATTTTTTAGGCTTACGGTCAATTGAAATGATTTTTGCATCTTGGTTACCTAACGCTTTAACAATAACGTCGGTTTTTTCTTTATTGAAGCTACGTGAATTACCATTTGCGTCTTGCCATGTAAGCTTTAAAGAATCTGTTTGTGCTTCAATACCGTAGTACGTTTGTGGCTTGAAGTTTTTAATTTCATCTTCGCGTGCAGCGATAATCGCAACAGTTGGAGTTTGAACACGGCCACAGTTCAGCTGTGCATTAAATCTTGTCGTTAATGCTCGTGTCGCATTTAATCCGATATACCAATCCGCTTCAGAACGAGCAACAGCAGCAGCATATAAATTATCGTAGTTTTTCCCCGGTTTTAAATTAGCAAATCCTTCTTTGATCGCTTTATCTGTAACAGATGAAATCCATAAACGTTTAATTGGCTTTTTCACATTTGCTTTGTCAATAATCCATCGAGCAACTAATTCACCTTCACGCCCAGCATCAGTAGCGACAATGATTTCATTGACATCATTACGAGTTAACTGTGATTTGACCGCATTATATTGCTTACCCGTTTGCTTCATAACGACTAACTTCATTCGTTCTGGCAACATCGGAAGGTCTTCTAAATTCCATGTTTTATATTTATTATCGTAGGCTTCTGGATCAGCTAATGTCACTAAATGACCTAATGCCCAAGTAACTATATATTTGTCACCTTCTAAAAATCCGTTCCCTTTTTTATTACATTTCAAAACATTTGCTATATCACGTGCAACTGAAGGTTTTTCAGCAATAACTACACTTTTAACCATATATTCGTACTCCTTTACTAACTATGTACTGTCTAATATACCATAAGTTCGGGGCAGAAATTATTTAGAGCCATCTACTTAGTCTTCATAATAGTCATTGCCGGAGAAATGATTAGGTAGTGATGAAAACTGATCGGGTACTTCAGAGAATTGATCAGGTAGCCTGATAACCGCTCGGGTAGCTTGGAAATTTGATCAGGTACGCTCGATAACTGCTCGGGTAGCTTGGAAATTTGATCACGTTCCCCACAGATCTGATCGGGTAGAAGATTAATTTAAAGAGCAAATTCACAATTAGCGTGAATTTGCTCTTCTTTTCTATGCTTCAAATAAAAATATCGAAGAGGAATTGCATACTCAAACTCTTAAAACATATGTTGAGTTAACAGAATGTTCACAAAATCGAAAGGGGATGAATGAATGGATGCTCGAACTTTCAGACCTCGGAATGTGATTTGTATGACGATTGTTGTTTTTGTATCGGTGTTAATTGGTTACGGAATATATATAAACTTTATTGATGTTCCCTTTCCATGACGGCCTTACTTCTTTAACTGACTTAACAAGTATTTTCGGTTGTCTAGTATGCGCTGATCTTTTGGCTTAAATTTACGCGCTGCTTCATTATGCTGATGTGCATTTTCATAGAGACGTAAGCGATTGTATAACAAACTTAACTGAAAATGCGGAAGCCATGTGGAATAAGCATACTTTTGAATACCCATCGTTTGTTCTACAGGCTGCTGTAATGCTTGCGAATACCAATAAATGGCCTCTTTATTTTTCAATTGCTCCATAAAAAAATGACCAATTCGACAGCATGTTTCTGGTCTTGGTCGATCATATAATAATGATTGTAAAATAACTTGTGTTGCTTGTTTTGAATCGTGTAGCTGTTGGTAGCAATCCGCTAAATTTAAGCAAGCTTCAATATTATCATCAGCAGTTCCATTTGTGGAATCTAGGAAAATATTATAGTGATTAATTGCTTCTAAAAATCGCTGATGGAATTTTAGTTCATTTGCATAATGAAACGTTTCTCTAGCTGAAAATGGGTGCCCTTCTTTCTTCAAACGCTCATAAATATTAATATTGCGATGGATATCACTTTTTCTTGGCAAATGTGTAACTGCTATATCGCTATGGTAGCGCTGGCCTGTTACATCTAAATACTCATGGGCGGCACCCCGCCACTGAAAATTACGTGCACGTTTTACGAGACGAAATCTTTTTTCACTTGATTCTACACAGCCATCAGCATCGAGCGTTACATAATAATCCATTGAAACAGCGTCGACGTTAGGGTAATAAAGCGATTGTTTAAGCTGTAGGAACTTTTGCTGATGTTCTGTTGTGATCACATCATCAGCATCGAGCCATAAAATAAAATCTTTCGTAGCTTGCTGAAAAGAAAAGTTACGAGCTTTGGCAAAGTCATCACACCAAGTAAAGTCGAAAATTCGAGAGGTATAGTTTTGGACGATATTTTTTGTACGATCAGTTGAGCCCGTATCAATAATATTGATTTCATCCACTAAATGTTGAACGGAGTCTAGGCATCTTTCAATAATACATTCTTCATTTTTGACAATCATACATAAACTAATCGTAAACATCTGCCCCCTCCTTTTTTTGTAATAATATATGCAAGCTCAAAAATTTATCGAGGCTTTTTACCATTTTATCGCCCTACTTTTTGAATTTATCGCTCAACTTTTTTAATTTGTCACCTAACTTTTTGTTTTTATCACCCAACTTTTCCGTTTTATCGACATACACCCCAAAAAGCACAAAAAAACGAACGTTGCACACGTTCGTTTTTTTGTCTTATAAGTATTGTTCACGCCACTTTAGTTGTTCTTTTTCTGTGAGCTGTTGTTCTAGGTGAGAATCCCATTGATTTAACAGGGCATTCCATACACGAACGAACAAAATATCTTGTTCTTTATCGTGAAGGACAAATTCAAAGCACGGGATATCATTAATTTGTTTTGCGTCTGTTTGAACAATCTTTGCAATTATTTTTTGAGAGGCTCCGGCTTCTTCGTCATCCTCTTGCTGTAACGCTTCTATTAACATCGCTTCTTCATAATGCTCTTGCTTCTCAGCCTCTTCATCGACATAACGATATAGCTCTGGTAGATCATCATATTCTTCCATATTGTCCTCGTCGACTGCAAGAAATGCAAGATGGCATGGGCTATAGTAAAGGTTGGCCATTTCAACATCTAGCTCCTCTTCAAAGATGCCACGTTCCAGTTGCTGCTGTCCTTTAGAGGTTAATCTATAGAAGCCTTCCGTTTGCTCAATAAGACTTACTCGAGACATTAATGATACTAAATCCTCAATAAATAATGGATCGACTAGCAATAACTCACTTAATTCTTGTGCGTTTGCAAAATCAGCTTCCTGTATGCTGACTAATAGCATTGTCATCAAGACATCCATAGTGGAACGACGAATTGGCTCATAGGTCGCTTCTACTGTTCGGATTGGAATACACCATTCATTGGTTTTAACGATTTTAATATTTCGATTTTGCTGAAGTTCACGCATTAAGCGCTGCTGTAATTTTGACAATCTACATCACCTGTCCTTCATGATTACGCAAGCCGTTATAGGATTTCACTGTCTCTAACAGATTGTTATACATCTCTCGCGTATCTTGATGCTTCGCACGTTTGGCAAACATCTCAGCACTTCCGACAAGTAGTAATAGTTCTCGGGCACGAGATAAGGCAACGTTTAAGCGGCGATAATCTTTTGCAAAGCCAACGTCTCCCCCTTTAGGCGTATTACGTACCATACTAACTAATATGACGTCCATCTCCATACCTTGGAACTTATCGACTGTCCCGGTTCTAAATTGAAGATGTGGTAGCTGTAATTCCTGTTGCAGAAGGCGATTAATTTTCTTTACCTGCTCCCCGTAGAAGCTTATAACCCCAACACTTTTTTGTGCATCCTGAGGTATGCGTCCCGCTGCTTTAGCTTCAATAACAGCCTTATTCATATCTATTAAAATGCGTCGAATTGTTTGTAATTCACCCTCATTGTAACGACTCGTTCCGCCCTTTACCTGCTCCTCTAGATAAGGTTTTTCGGTTGGAATATCAACCCATAGCAAATGATCATCACGGTTTACAAATTGTCCTTCTAGACAATGGTCTCGTGCTGCATCTGAATCAGGTAAACCACATTGCAGACCATTTTCCTCTTTCGCGTAAAACGGTGTAATACTGTGCATAATTTTCTCATGCATTCGGTACTGCAATGCCAACATTTGCTTATGTGTTTGCGGTAAATTATTAAATAAACGTTCAAACAGCGATTCACGCAGTAAATTTTTTAATTCTTGTGCGCCGTCAAAGTTTGGATTTTCATCGAGCATTACTTTTAACGTTTCCTCCAACGTATCATCTCCAAGTAATGGAGGTAGCTGATGATGATCGCCCACTAAAATAACTTTTTTACCTTTAAGCATTGGCAACAATAGCTCTGGTGGTGTTGCCTTTGATACTTCATCAATAATGACAACATCAAACGTCGGGTAGTTTTCCATAAATTCCTTACTTGCCGAAGCTACGCATGTTGTACCGATAACATTCGCATGACGCACATATAATTTACGGATTTCATCTAAATCATATTCAGTAGCATTTTGCAGCTTGTCACGCCATTGTTCTTGTAATTTTTTTCGAAGAGGGAGCTGCTGTTCCTTGCGCTGTAATTCCACTATTGCTGTTTTCGAGGCTGCAATTGCTTCCACTACTTCCTCGGAAGTGCGCTCTGGTGTTGATTGTAGAAGCTTTGTGCAAGCTGTGAGCTGCTTCTCCTTCTTCAATCCAGCTATATTAATTTCTTTAATGTTTTCTTCTAATTGTGTTAGCTGTTGTTCAATCTCTTGTAAGCTAGTCTGCGCTGTTTGAAGTGCCGCTTTCTTTGGTAGGAGCTGTGTATTAGCATGCTCAACTGCCTCAAGCTCTTGACGTACTGTTTGAAGAGAAGATTTTGATTGCGATACAAGCATTTTTAAATGCTCTACAGACTCTTCTGGCTCAGCATCAATTCGGAATGTCTCAACTAGCTGCTGCAGTCGTTCTGTATGCTGTAAATATGGTTGTAATTGTCGCTGTATGCTTTGAACGTCGAAGCTGGTAATTGCACACTCTTGATGTAATAAGCCACCAATACCTTTACGCAAGGACTCAAACTCCCGATCTTTATGATCTTGTTGTTGTTTAAGAGCTATACCTTTTTGCCAGACAAAATCACGACGCATATATAATCCGAGCAAGAAACTCTCAAGTTGCGCGACAGGTGGTGTTTGATCATCTTGAAAGGCAGTATTGAGTTGTGCAAAAACACCTGTTAGATTTTGCAACGAAAACGATTGAACTGGCTGCAATCTACTTTTAGCAAGGGCATGTTCTTTTTCTTCATAAGATACTAACGACTCAAGCTTTGCGATCGCTTTTTGTAAACGTGAATTGATGGTTGCCCATGCCTCTAAATCTTTGGCATCCTCTAAATGCTGCAAACGACTAATTTGCTGTGATAGCACATAAGATGGGCGAATGTGATAATGTTGTAAAAATCGTTGGATTCGCTCATAGGACGTTAAAGTGCTGATATATTGTTCGGCTTCCTTCATTAATCGAAGAAGATTATTTTCCTCTTCATATTTCGATTGGATATCTTTGAACTGCAGTGCTAGATGCTGCTTTTGCTCTTGCAGCTCCTTATATTGAGAAGCCGCTTCCAATTGCTCAATTTTTTGAGTAGTTTCCTCTATAGTAAGCTTTAGCTGCTCTATAGATGGGCTTTCAGCAAGGGTTTGCTCAAGCGACTTTACAGCAGGCTCGATTTGCGCCAGCTGTTTTTCGTAATGCTCTTTATGTGCTTCGCTCTCCTGCTGCTCAACTTTTGCAGCCTTTAATTCTTTCTTTAACGCTTGTATTTCCTGCTGTAAAATTGGCTCGTCAATTGCAGCCTGTTCTTTTGCAGCTATTTCCTTTGTTAGTTCCTCAAGCCATGCCTCAAGCTTTTCTAGCTCTTCCTCGGCCTTGGTAATACTTAATTTTAGTTCTTGTTCACGGTCTGTAAAAGCTGTGATTTCCTCTTCAATCGCTGCGAGAGTTTGCTCACGCCAATGCAGCGCAACATTCTCCTCAATAAATTTTTTACCCTCTTCTTCAATACTTTCCGTTCTACCATAGCGTAAAATTCGAATTTCTTGATTGGAAAGCAGTCGTCCTAAAGCATTATCCACGGCTAAATTTGATTGAGAGGCAACGAGTGTTTTTAAGCCAGCCTTGACATTTTGCTGACAAATTTCAGAAATAACGGTTGTCTTCCCTGTACCAGGAGGTCCTTGAATCACATATAAATCTTCAACAGACAATGCTCCTAAAACAGCTCGTCGTTGATATTCGTTTAAATTATTGTGAAAAACAATATCCTCTCGAAGCTTTGATGCTCGGACAGTTGGACGTTTTTCAAATAGTATTGTCTCTAAATTAGGGTTAACTGCCTCGCCTTTTTCTAGCTTTGTAAAACCATTGCGTAATCGTCTAATTTGGCTTAATGTCGCAAAATTACTAAAGCTCGCCTGCTTTGAACGAAGGTTAAGTTGATCTTTACGCGCTAAATCTTGCACAAAAGGCTTTAAGTCAATTTCTACTGTCTGCTTCCCTGCATTAGCCTTTAATACTTGTCCAATTTCACCGCGTACCCCTTGAATATTCACACTTAAGCCTTCAAGCTTCTTCCATTCCTTCGATTTTATATAAGGGCAGACAATTGTCAGCCTAGTAAAATCTTCATTAAAATAGCTTTGCTTAAATTCTGTATGAATATCATCAATGGTCGCATCACGTTCTTGAATTTTTAAATAGCCTTCCCAGCTCGAGATACGCTTTTTCACATATTCTGTGCGCTCCTCGGCTATCGGTAGCTCTCTTATTTTTTTATGAAGATCGAGCGGAATCCCTGCTCCATTATTAGGTCTTGTAACTAATTGTAAGGCTGCTGGTAAGCGTCGGTTTGTATTGATTGGACCTCGCATATGTACAAAACGAATATTTGTAGCTAGCAATCCCTCAACCTTTAGCACACAATCCATAATGGCTGTTTTCTCAGCAAGGACGTCGGTTAACTTTTCATTTTGCTCCGCATTAAAATAAATCGATAAAAATGTTTCACCAACTGTTTTTGCTTTGCGCTTTTCGATATAGACGGTAAATGTATTTTGTAAGGCAAAAAAGGCATGCTCATTTGCTGAGCATTCCTCTACCGCTTCCTTCGCCTTATTAGTCAATATTAGACTACAGCGTTGTTTTTCTAGTATAGCGATGTCCTGCATGAGCAGCCCTCCCTTCCGTTTCACTAAAATGCAATTTTATCACATCGTAAAAGGATACATCAATTATGCCTCGGCATAATTGCGTCCGGAATCGACTTTGTGCCTGCACAAACAACTCCTTTCCGATTCCGTGACATCCGCCGGAGGCTTTAGGCCAACACGAAGTTGGTCACTCAGTCGTTGCCACAGGACGTGGCGTTCTTAGACTGAGTTCCTCTGTTTCAGCGGGTGTTTGAACACCAGCTGAAAGAAGTTAAAAAGAAAAATCCCCTGCACAGTGATTTCCTTCCACTGCACAAGGGATAAATTTTATTTTAATGTTGATCAATCGGTTCTTTCGGCAATGTTTTGCTCATTTCACAATACTGCACAAAAACACGAGCCAATTCACGTAAACGATTATGAACATCTTCATCGACAATCTTATTATCTGCATCAAAGTGAGATGTGTGTGTGTATACATAGTTCGGAGTTACAAGTGCACGGAAGTAGTCTAAAATTGGCTTTAACTGATTTTCTACTACTAAATGGTGCTGATATGTGCCACCATTGGCCACGATCGATACTGGCTTATAGCGCATTGTTTTCGGATGCAAGAAGTCAAATGCATTTTTTAAAACGCCTGGAATTGATGCTTGGAAAATCGGTGTAGCGATAATATACGCATCCGCTTCCTCAAACTTTTGAATCATTTCCTTCATGTCATCATTTAACGGTGAACCGTCTACAATTTGATGCTTATATTGACTAAAATGCATAATTTCTAACTCGAAACTAGCATCTAATTCTTTAATATATTGCTCCACTTGCTCTAAAATAGCACCAGTTTTACGACCAAACATTGTGCCATCAACGAGTAAAATTTTCATTTTCACTTTGCCTCCACATTTATCTTCTACAATAATATTGTAACAAATGAAAAGAGGCACGGGAAGAATTGTAGTGGTTAAAACCGTAAATTCAGTCTTTAGGCGGAATGTAGTCTATGCAAGAAATATCGCTTTAGAAAGAAACTTTGGCATGTCGATTACTTGTTATTAAAATACTATTTTCACAGATGAATTGGTTAACCACTCTTATCCATAGTTAGAAGAAGCTGATTTTAGCTGCGGGCGAGCGTCGAGCCGCTTCCTCCACTTCGCTCCGTGCAGGGTCTTCTCGCTTTCCCGCGGGAGTCAAGTAGCCCTCCGCTACAATCAGCGAAAAATGAATATATATAACGAAAATGTCAATAATAAATCCCTTTTCAGACAATTATAAACCTATATTTTCCTAATCGACGTGCCTGATATTTTCATTATTATTTGGTTCATCAACAAAAATTTAAGGATGACATTTGTTAAAGCATATACCATATGTATAAGTTGATTGGAGTGGAGACTGGGCGACTCCTTGGGGATTAGCGATAGAGGAACAGGAAAAAACCCCTCGCTATGGAGATGAGCCCATTATTTATCCTCACGATGTTGGAAATTTACTTCTTTATCTACAAAGGTTTCCTCTACTTTATATTTATCTCGATTAATAACGACTTCACGATTTACTTTATCTCCTTCATCGCTAGTACTCGATAATTTACGATTATTCCAATTAAATAATTGCTCCCTTGAAACGTCCTCATCCTGTGTTTCAGGGAAATCTAGCTTAGCCAATTCCTGAGATGGATAAATTGTAACTGGCTGTTTATCGCCGTACAGCGCAATAACGATCATCGCCTTCGCAACTTGGGAAGCTTCTATAGCTCTTGAACGCTTTAATGGCCCAACTAAAAGTGGCTTTGCTAACTTTAAAACCCTCTCTCCCACCTTTTCACCTAAGCGTAATTCTTCCCTCTCCCCTACTAATAAAGATGGGCGAATAATGGAAAGTCTTTGTAAGCCCAGCTCCATAAGATCATGTTCAAGCTTTCCTTTTACTCGATTATAGTAAAATGGAGAATTTTCTTTTGCTCCCATTGCTGTGATGACAAGCATATGTGGGATTCCTCGATTTTTTGCTAACGAGGCAATAGTTAGCGGATATTCAAAATCAACTTTCTCAAATTCCTCACGAGATCCTACCTTTTTAATCGTTGTCCCTAAACAACAATACAGCTCATGTGCAAATTCGATATCTTTTTCCTCTAAAGTATCAAAATTACGAATTTTCACTTCTAGCTTTGGATGCGAAAATGCTGGTGCTCTTCGTGCAATAACCGTCACTGAAACATATTCATCATTTTCACATAATTGTTCTACAAGAGAGGCACCTGTTAATCCAGTAGCCCCTACAACAATCGCTGCGCGCATTCCCATTGGTTGTACCCCCTTCTAAGATCCGTTCGCTCTAGAAGTCGCACTGCTGGAACAAAATCAGCAAGCTTCTATTAAAAAACCGAAACAATCATATGTATCTTCCCGCAAACTCTACTTTATTTATCGGTCAAAGAAGGAGCTCTTACTCAATTAATTTTAGGAGTTTTCAAAAACTACTTATATGACATAAATTATCTAATCCTAATTTTTTACACATACTTGCCCATCATTCACCATAGTTTAAATAGACGGATGAAAGGATGGGATACATTTGCAAAACGAAATTCAAGCAATGGAACTAAAAAAGACGATTGTTTTCATTATTGAAAGCTGTATTGATAAAGGGCTGTATCCTTTTGAACGGGTTGCAACGCTGGCAAAGCTACTTGCAAATGAAAAAGTTTTCATATTTGTAAAGACCCCTTCAAATGATGGGATTCAAATTTTAATGAATGAAAAGCTCTCGCCGATTTTATTTGAACATTTCGATGAGCTACCAAAGCACATGAAAGGTATTCAGCCTGATTTAATTGTAAGAGATGGCCGTAACTCCGAAAGCTGGCAAGTACAAAATTTACGACCGTTCTGCAAAACAATCATTCATTTTGATGATTTTGGTGAGGGTGGTCAAGCCTGTGACTGCGTATTGTTAGCACTCTATCAAGAAGTTAAAGACTATTTACCATCTCATTATATTGGCGGAAGCTTCAACTTTGCATTACCAGAAGCCTTCCAGAATTTTGATGATAGACCAGACAGTAAAACACCTGAAAACCCACCTCATATTGTCGTTGCTTTTGAGGATGGGGACGAGCATAACTTAACCTACCGTACTCTTCGACACTTAACGCAGCTACAAATCCCACTACAAATTACAGTGATGATTGACGATAGCTATCGACATGCAACAGATGATTTGCAAATGATGGTGCTTAGTCGTCGTAATACTGCCATTCTTCGTGATAAAAACGCACTCCTAAAACTATTACCAAAAGCAGATGTTATTATTTGTAATGCTAACTATACACCTTATAAAATCGCCTCTTATGGTGTACCTTGTATTACACTTGCACAAACAGAAGCTGAGCTATTACATGCATTCCCTCGTGAACTGAACGGCTTTATCCACCTTGGACTTGGTCGCAAAATGAAGCAATCACAAATTCAAAATGCTGTAATGGAATTTCTATTACACGAGGCTCGAAGCGAACGGGCTGTTAAAAAACAGCGACAACTTAATCTTACAGGTAACAATGAAGCGCTACAGTCATTGCTTTTAGATTTCGCTTATGATCGTCATAATATCGCTTCTACTTAGTGATTCTTTGAAGGTGGATATGATACAATATAGTAGAATTTTTCACTTTCGTTTATCTTCAATAACAAGAAGTGGATTCAAGCATCTTAAGTACCCGATTGATTTTAACTAATAAGCGGTGGGGGATAAAAAACCTCCATCGCTTTTACCTTCTTTCAGCAGGTGTTTAGACACCTGCTGAAAGAAGGTAAAGCCTCCGGCGGATGTCATGGAATCGAAAAGGAGTTAATAAAGGATGTTAGCCTAAAATCATCGCATCCATGCGATAACGGCTAACTGACCTGCATCCTGCAGGCCTAAACACAAAGCCGATTCCGGACTCAATTATGCCGAGGCATAATTGATATACGCATTCGTTATACAAAATATACACAAAAAGGAGCAATCATCATGCCATCAAAAAGTGATATTGAATATCAAATTAGAGAGCTAAAAATGGATTATATGAATTTACAAGGCGACATTGAGAAGCTTGAATCTACAGGTCATAATGATCAAGTGGCAAAAGCAGAGCAACGCCTTGCGAATATGGAAGCAACACTAGCGGAATTAAACAAACAATTAGCAGATCTTTAAAAATGAAAATATCTAGCGGTTATAAAAAAGCTTAACCGCTATCTCGGAGGAACATATATGGCAATATTAACAGTAGAAAATTTAGGTCATTCATTCGGTGACCGCACGCTTTTTAAAGATGTCTCTTTTCGTTTAGTTGAAGGTGATCATATTGGTCTAGTAGGTGCAAATGGGGTTGGTAAATCAACATTAATGGGCATCATTACAGGCCAAGCTATCCACGATACTGGGAAAGTTGAATGGCTTCCTGGAACACATTACGGCTATTTAGATCAGCACACTGTATTGACAGCTGGTCGAACAATGCGTGATGCATTACGTGACGCCTTCCTTCCTTTATATAAAAAAGAAGAAGAGCTCAATGAAATTACAGGAAAAATGGCTGAAGCAACACCTGAAGAATTGGAAGTTTTACTAGAGCAAATGGCAGAAGCGCAAGATGCTTTGGATGCAGGTGATTTCTATTCCCTTGATATGAAAATTGAGGAGGTTGCACGAGGTCTTGGTCTTGATGCAATCGGCTTGGAACGTGATGTCGCTGCTCTTTCCGGTGGTCAACGTACAAAGGTTTTACTAGCTAAGCTATTACTTGAAAAACCAAAAGTATTATTACTAGATGAGCCGACGAACTATCTTGATGAAGAGCATATTACATGGTTGAAAAACTATTTAAAGAACTATCCACACGCTTTCTTATTAATTTCGCATGATACAGAGTTTATGAATGAAACGGTTGATGTTATCTTCCAACTAGAATTTTCAAAACTAACTCGCTATACAGCGACATATGAAAAGTTTTTAGAGCTTGCTGAAATCAACAAGCGCCAGCATATCGATGCCTATGAAAAACAACAGGAATTCATTAAAAAACAAGAGGATTTCATTGCGAAAAATAAAGCTCGCTACTCAACTACTGGCCGTGCAAAATCTCGCGCCAAGCAACTTGACCGCTTAGAGCGTATCGATCGTCCTGAAACTGCTGTAAAACCTGAATTTGGCTTTAAAGAGGCACGTTCTTCAAGTCGTTATGTAGTAGAGGCTGAAAACTTAGTCATTGGATACGACAAAGAAAAGCCGTTACTTCCCCCGCTTACCTTTGAGATTGAACGTGGGGAAAAAATTGCTCTAGTCGGTATGAATGGTGTCGGTAAATCAACATTATTAAAAACGATGCTAGGCAAAATAAACCCACTGGATGGAAAAGTTATTCGTGGGGACTATCTTTACCCATCTTACTTCGAACAAGAAGTAAAGGCAGACAAAATTACACCAATCGATGATGTATGGAATGCCTTCCCTTCTATGGAGCAAGCACAAGTGCGTGCAGCATTAGCACGTGCGGGACTAAAAACGGAGCATATTACTCGCCCACTTAATTCTTTATCTGGTGGTGAGCAAGCTAAGGTACGTTTATGTAAGTTAATGATGGAAGAGGCAAACTGGCTCATATTTGACGAACCGACAAATCACTTAGATGTCGATGCAAAAGATGAGCTAAAGCGTGCCATGAAAGAATTTAAAGGCACAATCGTGTTAGTAAGCCATGAACCTGATTTCTATGAAGGTTTAGCAACAAAAGTTTGGAATGTCCAAGACTGGTTTACTTCAGGGCAACAAAGCTAGGAATATTATTAATGTGGGCAGTTACCGATGTGATTCTAGGATCACTCGGTGCTGCCCTCTTTTTTGTGCTTAAAATCGGATATGGGTAGTATCATTTTGGCAGTTATATTACCTACCTGAGCGGTTTCTTGGTCTACCCGAGCAGTTACTTGGCTTACCTGAGCAGTTATTCGACCAACCCGATCAGTTCTCAGACCTACCTGAGCAGTTCCCTGGTCAACCCGAGCAGTTTCTCGATCTACCCGAGCAGTTACTTGGCCAACCCGATCAGTTCCCTGAACCACCCGAACTCTTGGAAACACTCCTCTTCTCAGCCCCAAATAAAAAGTTTATTTATCTAAGCATAAAAACCTGTATTCAATCATATTAATAATGAGTGGATTAACAATATATCTATCTCCATTAATTCAGACTATTTCTCTCTATATTAGAACAGCTCTCTTTATTCTATTAGCATCTATTATTAATATTGGATAAACTTACATCATTGTAAGCTGAATTTGCGAAACTTTTCGCTCCTTCGTGCGTATATTTTAATATAGTTAAAAAAATAGCATTTCTGTTTAAGTTTTTTCAAATAACTATTGATTTATATATAGCTTACTAGTAAGATATATGTATAACCTAATTAACTTACTAATAAGATATATATTAAATATAATCCTAAAAAGAAAGCGGGGAATGAAGAATGACAGTTACAATTTATTCACAAGCGAGCTGTTCTTCATCCAGAAAAGCACTAAAATGGTTAAAAGATCACAACATCGAATATAAAGAAAAACGAATTACTTCACATCCACTAACACTTGCTGAATTTAAAGAGATTTTAAGCATGACAGAAGATGGAACAGACGAAATTATTGCAACTAACTCAAATGATTTTAAAAATCTTAATATTGATATTGAGCAGCTCTCTATTCAAGAGTTGTTTGAAATCATCCAGGCTCACCCAAGAATGTTACGAAGCCCTATCTTAATTGATGAAAAACGTATTCAAGTTGGGTACAATGAGATGGACATCCGTCGTTTTATTCCACGCAAAGTACGTGCTTATGAGTTAAACGCGATGACAAGATTGGCACAAGAAAGTTAAAACAGTTTTGGAGTTGACCTTATATGGATCAAGAAAAAGAAAGAGCCATTACCTCATTGTTTGAAGTAGTATCTTCCATTGAGCGTAAGTGGGCAAACGAGTGGAATAATCATAATGTACTCGGCTTTTCAAAATCCCATATTTTAATTTTAGACTACTTATCGCAGGAGGGACCAAAGCGCCCTTCTGCCATTGCTGATCGGTTAAAAGTGACAACTGGTGGTGTTACTGTATTAACAAGTAAGCTCATTAATGCTGGCTTTATTGAAAAAACACAGCATGCAACAGATCGACGAGCATCTCAATTGAAAATTACAGCGGATGGCGAAAATATTTTGGAAGAATCCCGTCTGCAAGTTAGCGACCTTATACACAATATGTTTGGTATGCTGACAGCTGAGGAAGTACAAACATTACGTGATATATTTTCAAAATTACTCAATGCGGAACCTAATCGATATGAGTAAACGCTTCATTTTCACACCTTAAAAAGTTAGACATGCATCTAACTTTTTAAGGTGTTTTTCATTTGGCCAAATTTTGGTGTTTATCCCCCTTACCACCGACTGCCAAGCTTCATCGGTTGTATGACATAATATAAAGTCTCTGCGCTCCAGTTTTTCCACAGGATTGTCGGGGCACTCACCTACTAGCCTTTTATGCTTCCAAAGATCCCCCCACCCAAACTATTTTTAGACGCTTAGTTTAAACCGGAATTTGGCGCTTTTACTTCTTCTGGAATACCACATTCATAATGTTTCCCAGCTCTTAAATTCACAAATTCTTCCTTCGCTTTTTTAATAACATCTGGATCTAGTAAGGAATCAAGAGCAGCTCCTGCCATCGCTTTTGCCGCATAATGCATCCCCTTCATACCAAGTGAAGATCCAAAAGCAGCAGTTGCTTGCCAAGTATGCACTTGGACCCCATATGGAGCACAAGTTGTAAATACCTGACCAAGAGGTGCAATCCACGAAACGTCCCCTAAATCGCTAGAACCTTGCATGGTTTGGCGAAAAGTTTGTGGCATATGAAATACCTGCTCCACCAATACCTCTTCACTTATTTCATTCGGTACAAAAGATTGTTGGGCGGTACCTGCAAGAACAGAAGGATCTAATGAAGACTGTAGTGATTTTGCAAAAGTGAGCTCGTCCTCTGTAAAAGATAATGGTGGTAGCTCGTTCCACTGCGTTAACATTTGCTCATTTAATGTGAAATTCGGTAATGTATCGTAACACCCTGCCTTCAGCTCCCAATGCACTTCTGTTTCTGTCATCATCGCTGCCCCTTTTGCCACTTTAATGAGTCTGCGTTCTAAATCTTTGACAGCATCACGATTTGCTCCGCGTAGGTAATAATAGACACTTGCTTTATCTGGAACAATATTAGGTGCTAAGCCACCATTTGTAATTTGATAATGAATACGAGAACCATCTGGCACGTGCTCCCGTAAATAGTTGGCTCCGACATTCGTCAATTCAACAGCATCAAGCGCACTTCTCCCCAAATGTGGCGCACCAGCAGCATGTGCTGTCCGACCTGAAAAATAAAATTCAATGGCAGTGAGTGCTTGCATAGAGAAGTTCGCAGTCATGTTAAACGTGAATGGATGCCACGTATAGACAACATCTAAATCATCAAAAACACCGGCACGTGCCATATACGATTTTCCAGATAACAATTCCTCCGCTGGGCATCCATAATAACGAATCGTTCCTTGTAAATTGTTAAGCTTCATCACGTCTTTTAAGGCAACTACAGCTTCTACTCCAGCCGTTCCTAATAAATTGTGACCACAACCATGACCAGGTGCCCCCTCCTCTACAGGCGAATATAATGAACTGACTTTCTGCGATAAACCTGGAAGCGCATCAAACTCTCCTAAAAACCCAATAAACGGACTACCTGATCCCCACTGTGCATAAAAGGCAGTTTGTACATCATCAATCGGCGTAACAATATCAAATCCTTCTTTTTTCAAAAAATCTTGTTGCAGCGAGGAAGCAAATGTTTCTTCATAGCCTAGCTGAGGATTGTCCCAAATTTTCTTTGCCATCTGACTGAAAGTTTCTTCATGTAGTTGCATCCAATTAAATAATTGCTTCTTCATAATTAGTATCCCTCCACAGATTTTATATTTGTTTGTTGCTGATGGTTAACTGGTAACGTAACAGCGATTACAGCTGCGATTACACACATAATGGCTAAAAATATAAATGATGTTTTAAAGGAACCACCTGATACATTAATTAAATAACCCATAATTATTGGCGAAATAATCCCGGCAGCTTGTCCACCAAAATTTACTACACCAAAAGCTGTCCCAACATTTTGTTGATTGACAACACGGTGTGGCGTTGTAAATATAAAAGAGGCCATAAAAGAGACAAATATAAAGGCGATTGATTGATACGTAATAGCTAGTGCTGCAGAAGCGGCTGTAGACATGAGAAATAAACAAACAGCTAGCACAACTGCTCCAAAAATTACGCCATATTTTGAACGTCCTCCTAGCTTTGAGATGATCCGACCACTGATAATCATTCCAATAGCTGCGAAAATAGCTGGTATAGCAGCAATGAATCCTACATTTTTTAAATCTAAACCATGCACCTGCATTAAATATGTTGGCATCCATGAGCTCAATCCCCAGTTCGCAATATTAATAAAGAAGAAAATAAAAAGCACACGCATTAGATAAGTATTTTTTAATACTTTGCTAAAAGAGCCCTTCTCTTCGCTTTCCTTTCGCTCCTCTGCTATAAATGTCTGTGCATTTTTCGTACTCCACAAAAGAGCGATTACAAAAATAAGTCCTAAACCAGAAATTAAGAAAAATACATTGCGCCAATCCATTAGCAATAATAGAGGAGCACAAATAATAGGAGCGATAGCACTACCTATCATATTGGATGACATCATTGTCGCTTGAGCCTTTGTACGTTGTTCTTTCTGAAAATATATAGAGATTGCTTTTGTACTTGCGGCAGGATATCCCCCTTCCCCAATACCAAATAAAAATCGAATTAAGAGCAATGAAGTGAGTGACCAAGCTAGCCCTGTAAATGCAGTGAAAACTGACCAAAAAACAACGGCACCAATTAATAATTTAATCGGTCCGTACTTATCCGTTAGCCATCCACCAGGAATTTGCATCACAGCATATCCAAAGAAGAACGCACTTAAAACAAATCCTAGTTCAGTGGCTGATAAGGACAAATCTTTGCTAATACTAATTAAAGCTAGGCTAATAGCAGTCCGGTCAATGTAAGAAACCATCCATCCAAAGAACAAAACGCCTAAAATTAAATTACTGCGTTTTTTCAGTTCGACATTCATAACTCCACCCCTTTCATCAAATTATCTAAATATTAAGAAAAAATAAGGACGAAATCATTAGAATATCTTACAATGTTTATAAAAGTTCATTAGAATATATTCTGAAATTTAGGGAATGGAGTCGAAATAACGATGTCTCTAGGGGAACATGAATTTATATTGAACGATGACAATTGTAGCTTTTATATTTATAGTGCAACAAAGGAATGGTCTTTATTTTCTGGTCAGCCCTGTAATATAAACCCCGACCTTAAAGGAATACATTGGGATAAGCAACAGCAACGCTTCAGTGCAACGTTATACATACCTGAGCCAAATGAGTATATGGTACAAGGGATCATTTTTGGAGATTTTACAGGCTATGATGAGCAATTTTTAGCTTGGCAGCTAGAAAAGACCTTCTATCAGAAAATCCTCATACAACAACGTGAACAAAAATTAGCAATCATTCAGCTAATGGGTGCGATGAATTCAACTTTGAAAATCAAAACGCTATTGCAAACGATCATGGATTTTGCCATTTTAGCTATTCCAGTAATTGATCGTGGATTTTTAATGTTATTCAACCCTGAAATGAAGCGTTTAATTACAGTAGCTAGTGCGGGTGTGACAGAACGTATCTTTGATTATACCCCGCAATTAGGCGAGGGAATGGCAGGTTATACATTTCAAACAGGTATATCAGACATTTACACCTATCAAGAAGCATTAGAGATCATGAGGAATATCACGAAATTTAATCGAGACGCATTAACGGAAGCTGTACATTTAGGATCAATCGAGAATATTACATCGATGGCTGTTCCTATTGCCTTTAATGAAAGAAAACTAGGTGTGATGGTTGTCCATCAATATACAAATAAGCGTGCTTTTCAACAAAGTGATTTAAGACTTCTAGAAAGCTTCGCATCGCAGGCAGCAGTTGCTATAAGAAATGCGGAAGCATATGAAGAAATAGAACGGCTAAATGCTTACTTTGTAAAGCAAGATGAAATACATCAAATCTTTATTAAACTATCCTTGCAAAATGTACAAGAAATGAAAATCATTCAAACAACGAAGGAATTATTACAATTAGACGTTCAATATGTAAATTTAGCAGATCGTAAAACGTTTTTACAGCTGGAGAAGATGGACAAGCTCGCAACAATTAACGAGGAACAATTAATTGATATAGGCTATGTTTTTCCGATCGGAAATGAAAAAGAAACTTTTGGCTATATAATTATTCAGGGTGTGGAGCAATTAACGAGTCAGCAACGTATGATTATTGAAAACGCGGCGATGAGCTTAACTTTAAAATCATTACAAATACAAGCAGCTGGACAAACGAATTTTAAAGAACGTTTTGAGCTTTTCCAACAACTTATCTCTGGACGAGCCCCTCTCGTTGATTCTCGTTATGATGAGTTAGGACTTGATATCAAGAAGCCAACATTCGTCGTAAAATTTAAGCTAAAACACTTTTCTCATAAAAATAGTATGCAATTTATTCAACATGTACAGCAATATTTTAAAGATCAGCATTTTATATTTACACAGCGTGAAACGGTCGTTTGGGTACTACAAGGAGATACAGCGTTTCGTCAAAAAATAAAACAACAATTAACGCAAGCAATCATCAGTTGGGTTCAGTTTTATCATCAACAAGTTGCAATTGGCATAGGGGCTGTACAGGATCACTTACTAAAGGTCGCTCAGAGTGCAGAAGAAAGTAAGCAAGCACTCAGGCTAGCTTTGCACCACGCACAAAAAGAAGATGAAGTAACAATTATTAGTTATGAAGATCTAGGTATTAATCGATTATTTAGCAAGCAAAGCGAAGAAGAGCTCGGACAATTTGTTCATGATATATTAGCTCCGTTATACAAGTTAAAAGATGAAACTTTACTTAAAACACTTCGTTGTTACATTCATCAAAATCGTTCTATTTCGAAAACAGCTTCTACTTTACACATTCATCAAAATACACTCTACCATCGACTCGAAAAAATTGAGCAATTATTAGATCGAGATTTACACAATCCAGCACATTATTTAGAGATTCATTTAGCCCTGCATTTAAGTGAGTGAGTGAAAATTCGAGGTTCTACAGCGTTGTTCGAGGTTTTATCAGCGATTCTGGCACTTTATCAGCGATGTTTGAGGTTTTATCAGCGATTCTGGCGCCTTATCAGCGATGTTCGAGGTTTTATCAGCGATTCTGGCGCTTTATCAGCGATGTTCGAGGTTTTATCAGCGATTCTGGCGCTTTATCAGCGATGTTTGACTAAAGTCGTGTAACTAGCGGTGGGATTTCGAGGTTTAGCGGCGCTTCTCCTTTGGTTAGCGGCGCAATTCATAGGTTTAGCGGCGAAATCCAATATAAGCTGGAAAATTTAGCGAAACTAAAGTCAGGGTTGAAAAACTTTGTATAGAATTTTACACAATATTAAGGATTTGACTCGGTCTACCAGGATTCCAGCACTTTTACCGGCGTTGTTCTCTGTTTTACCAGCGATAAAATCAAAAAAAGATGCATCGCAAAGTAATTTTGCAATACATCTTTTTTGAATTGGCCGAACGAATACTTCCGTCTAAGTAATTATTTAGTGCGACCAATGCATGTTATCATGCTGGTAGCACAGACTCTACTATTGATACATCAGCCATAAGCATTTCTTTCAAACGAGCTTTTGCACGGAATAAACGAGATTTCACAGTACCAATTGAAACTTTCATAATTGAAGAAATTTCAGCAAGTGAATATTGGTCTATATAGAAATACCATAATGTTTTACGATATATCCCATCTAATTGACCCATTTTATCCTGTACTAATTTAGTTACAATATCTTTTTCAATTTTTTCTTCAGTTGAAATGTCATTGTTGGGAACCAAATCTAAAATCGGTACGTCTAATGTTTCAGGTTGGTTCATCATGTATTTACTGCGTCGTGCTTTTTTACGATAGCGATCTCTAAATGTATTCATTGTAATTGTTGTAAGCCAAGCTTTAATATGCTCCACCTCGGCAACGCTATCCTCATAGCGCACAACTTTTACCCATACTTCTTGCATTAAATCTTCAGCTTCTACATTATTGCGAGTAAGTTTTAAACATAAGTGGTATATGTAACGATTGTATTCCTCATATACGCCTTCTAATTTTTCATTCATTGTGTATTCCTCCGCTTCTTGTTCTTGCTTCTATACACATTCTCGCAAAATAATGTATTACACTCTATCGTATTGGCTTTCAATTACATTACAATCGTGTAAGCTTAGATGCTTTCACTTGTAATATTCGTAAATATTGTTTTATTACTATACTTCTTTTTCGATAGAAAGCTTCTTAACACGCCCTTCCACCTCTTTTTTATTGTACTTTCAATAACTTTCCCTTAAATTGCCAAAATAAAGTTCGGATTATTCAAATAACTAAAGGTGTGGAGAACAATAAGAAAAGGAGAAGCAAATTTTAGCCTCTGATGAGTCTTCATTCTCAACAGGTGCCAAATTCGTCATCGATGGTGAAGCAACAGCAAAATAAAAGGCGGGATTAAATATGAAACTAAAAGATAAAGTAGCAATCGTAACAGGAGGCGTAAGTGACATAACACGATCTGAATTGGATCATTTTTTTCTAATCAAATACAAAAAAATGTTATATGATAAATAAAATAGGTTATAAAAGGAGCTGGCTATTATGATCTTCTCACCATTATTTGAACACGATGTACCTGAAGTTATTCTCCCTTAACGGAGAATCTTCATATCTCCGTTAAGGACAGGCATTGTCTAGAGATAACGGAGGGGAAAAAATGAAAAAAACCTTATTAGGTTCCTTATATTTATCACTTGCTGCTAGCATTTGGGGCGGCATGTATGTAGTAGTTAAAGTAATTGTCGATACTATTCCACCTTTAGAATTAGTCTGGCTGCGCTATATGATTGCAATAATTGCCTTGTTCATCATTGGCATTATTACAAAACAATCGTGGCGAATCGATAAACGGGACTGGCTGTTAATCTTTATGATTGGGCTAATCGGAAATACGATTTCTATCGTTGCCCAAGAGATAGGTACTATGCTGTCTACTGCTCAAATGGGAGCCATCATTACTGCAACAACACCGGCGTTTATGGTTGTTTTTGCGCGGTTCATTTTAAAAGAAAAACTCACCTTACGAAAAGCTGTTTCTATTATTCTAGCGACATTTGGAGTCTATATGATAGTAGGTAATGCACATATCGATTCCTCACATCAATTAGGCGGGGTTGCTCTACTAATCGCTGCCCTAACCTGGTCACTGATGTCCGTCCTTATTAAACGGGTACCGGAGCAGTATTCACAAATCGTTGTCACTAGCTACGGAACACTTGTCGCTGTCATTGTCTTAACACCTTTAGCCATTCCACGATTAATAAATTTAGACTTCCATGCTATGGCAGAACCATCAATCTGGGGTGGCCTACTCTACTTAGGCGTTATCTCTACTGCGTGTGGCTTCTTACTCTGGAATCGTGGATTACAGATGCTCAATGCCGCAAGTGGTGGTTTATTTTTCTTCTTTCAACCAATCGTCGGCACCTTCCTAGGATGGCTATTACTAGGCGAACAAATCGGCGTATCTTTTTGGGTTGGAACTGTATTAATCTTTAGTGGCGTACTATTGGTTATTCGAGAAGAATGACTGAAACGTACAAAAACCGAACTACAAAAGAGCTTTTTTAACATAATAAACCCCCTGTTCGTTGGAACAGGGGGTTATATTTTAAATTTCTTTTCTTCTACGTTGTAATAACAAGCATGCTAAAGCTACTAAGACTAAACCAATTACTTGGTATAAAGTTGTGTTACTTTCCCCTGTTTGAGGCAAGCGTTCAGCTTTATTTGGAGTTTGTTGCTTCTCTTTGTCAGCTTTTAGATCTTGTACAGCTTTGTTGATATGCTTTTCTACTACATTACCCGCATTTTTTAGATCATTTGTTTTTTCAATCGGTTCTGCCAGTTGCTCTTCTTGTTTCTCTGGAATTATTTTTTGTTCCTCTTTACCTGTATCTTCGGAGTCTTTCGTTTCACTCTGTTCCACTGGTTTTTCACTTGGTTCCACCGTTTTTTCTGTTGGTGCCATTGGTTTTTCACTTGGTTCCACTGACTTTTCTGTTGGTGCCACTGGTTTTTCTGTCGGTTCCACTGGCTTTTCTGTTGGCTCCACTGGCTTTTCTGTTGGCTCCACTGACTTTTCTGTTGGTGCCACTGGTTTTTCTGTCGGTTCCACCGGTTTTTCTGTTGGTGCGACTGGTTCTTCTGTCGGTTCCACTGGTTTTTCTGTCGGTTCCACCGGTTTTTCTGTTGGTGCGACTGGTTTTTCTGTCGGTTCTACCGGTTTTTCTGTTGGTGCCACTGGTTTTTCTGTTGGTTCCACTGGCTTTTCTGTTGGTTCCACTGGCTTTTCTGTTGGTTCCACTGGCTTTTCTGTTGGTGCCACTGGTTTTTCTGTTGGTTCCACTGGTTTTTCTGTTGGTTCCACTGGTTTTTCACTTGGTTCCACTGGTTTTTCTGTTGGCTCCACTGGTTTTTCTGTTGGTTCCACTGGTTTTTCTGTTGGTTCCACTGGTTTTTCACTTGGTTCCACTGGTTTTTCATTTGGTTCCACTGGTTTTTCTGTTGGCTCCACTGGTTTTTCTGTTGGTTCCACTGATTTTTCACTTGGTTCCACTGGTTTTTCACTTGGTTCCACTGGTTTTTCACTTGGTTCCACTGGTTTTTCACTTGGTTCCACTGGTTTTTCTGTTGGTTCCACTGGTTTTTCTGTTGGTTCTACTGTTTTTTCTATTTTAGTATTTAAAATATTATAACCATCTACTTTAGACTCATAGCCCTCGACCGCTTGCTCTTTCACAGCATATTTGATTTCTTTACCGTTTACTGTGTATTGGTCTAAGTTATCGAAGTTATATTTCCAACCATTTTCTGCTGTTACTGTTTTTGTAGAAATAACCGCATCGTCTTTTAGTAAATCTACTTTGATTTCTGAAGGGCGATCTTGTTCACTATCGTTGCTCCAAGTTTTCGTTCCCTCAATTGAGATTTTTCTCATACTGTTGCTAATCGGTACTTCTACACCTTTTAGAGCTCCAGCTTCTATTGTAAATGGAATTTTCTTATTTGCGTCAAATGTTACATATTCAGGAGCTGATACTTCTTGTACATAGTACTCACCAGCTTTCAAGTTTTGTACTTCTACAATTCCTTTTTCATCGGTTGTATAATAATCACCAATTTGTTGATCATCTGATGAGAAAACTTTAAATTGAACCCCTGGAATGACTTGCTCTTTATTACCATCTATATATTTCAGTATTCTTAATGTACCTTTGTCTGGTAAATCTCCTACAGCCCAACCATTAGCAAAAATATTTTTTACTTGAGCAACGTTTTTCTCATGTACTGGGGCTTGGTTGTTGACTTTGTAAGCCAAATCATATTCATTCTTCAGATATTTTTCATTTACCCCTTCAGCTGTAATAGTCGTTTTATAACTTACAGTGAATGATGTTAAGCTTGCATACCCTCGATAAATCACTACATTAAATGAATTATCACTCGTAAAACCCACATATCCAAGCCCATTTCTTTGAAACTCTTCAAGTGTGAATTGCTGATTACCATACGGGCCGCTTGTTTGGATAAAGAAACTATCTTTCTGTAGTTGTTGACCGTCTTTTGAAAAATCTTGTAACACGATATCACTATCAAGATATTCTTTCTTTAAGTTGAAGTTTAGGAACCAGCGAACTTCATCTGAGTTATTGGGCTGAATATCTCCTGATTTATGAAAGAATATTCCTGGTGAAGAACCATTACTTTTTGGATGCGTAATTGTTACAGCTTGCTCACTTAAATCTGTTCCAAAATCCGTATGAATCGTTTTTGTAACTCCAGATTCTACATTTGTTGCTTGAATAGTAAAGTTAAAGTAACCTCTAATATTTTCACGTTTCTCTACTTTGTCATTGAACGTACATACGACTTGTCCGCTAGTCACATTACATGAACCATAATCTTCTAGATTAATATTCGAATTGAAACCTTTTAATTCAGGTGGCAATGTCATCGTAATTGTATCGCCTGTTTTTAATCTCAGATTAGGTTTTTCACTAAATGTTACATAAATCCCTGTTTGTTCACCGTATGATAAATCTGTTTTTTTAATTTCCACACTATCAATAAACCCTGTTTTGTTTAGTTCTTGTGCTTTTCCGATCACGGGTACAATTGTTTGAAATAGTACGACTACAAAACATAATAATAATGGAAATATTTTCTTACTTCGCATGATTTATAAACCTCCTGTTTGAATTTCTAATTTCAGAGCATTGTATTTAGATTCCCTCTAACATACTAGTATTAAATTTCACGTGATTCATATTATTTCATTAAACATTTCATGCTTGGGTTTTAGTGAAAGAAAAACACCATAGTCCATGTATTTAATATGATATAAAACAAAATTATTATAATATTAAATTTCACAAGCAACTAAACTCACAATAACATAATCAAAAATCACTTAAAGTAATATAACATGCTACTAAAGAAACTGGAAATATTTTAAGTTTCACCGAAACACAACTATATAACTACTTTATTAGAAAAATCAGGTATTTGTACTATTTTTATTTTCATAACCTTCATTAAAATCCATTTTAAGGAATCAAGCAAGGTTAATGGAACCATATTTTGGTTGGAAATAAAAACAAATTAAGTCAAAAGTTTTTTAAAATAAAATTTAGACATATATAATCAAACTTTAATGACAACTAATAATTCAATTGCTTTCTATATATTTTAAAATTCTAGTACGCCCTTCAATTTATATAAGAACGCCCTCCCGCTGTCTCTTCACACCATTCCTTTGATTGAATTTGCTTGATGAAATAAAAAAAAACACGTCAATAAAGGTGTTTTTTTCATGTTGTTGAAAAATTATTGTGTCAATGTGTCTTATTAAATAAAGCTCTTCTGTAAAGCGAGGGGTTGATTTCCGTTCCGACTGGGCGCTTTCCTGGCGATTCGGGGCAACAGATATTTTTTGTGCGAAAGCGCAGTGCAAACGTAGCGACAGCAACGTGTTTTGTCTGTGCGAAAGCGAAGAGACAGCAAAAGGGTTTTATCTAAAGCGAAGCGGCAGCGGCAACAACACGATGTTGGTCACGAAGGCGTTATCACAGGACGTGATGATTTTAGCCTCCGTTCCTCTATTGCTGAACCCCAAGGAGTCGCCCAGCCGGAACGAAGATCAACTTATATAGAAGGTATAATTCTTAACAAATGTCATCCACAACTTTTGTTGATGAACAATAATAAGGAGAAATTGATTAAAAAGACCACACAATATGAGTGAACACTTATTGAAAATAAAAATAACTACCGAAGTAATTGTTCTAATATGAGTAACTTGAAAGTGTATAAAGAACAGCATCTATTTATCGCGTGCTTTACCGAAAGCACATTGCTTTGAAGCGAAGCAATTTTCTAATGCTAATGATAAATAACTTTTTTATGTCTACGCCACCGCCAATAAATTCATAACAATTTTGCCAAAGAATGATAACTCCTCTGATTTTGCCATAAGTAGCAGTTTGCAAATTTGCAGAGTCCCAAATTGATCTTTATCTAATTGAACCTCGAAAATCATGGTTCATGTTTTGTATAGTTTTTCATTCATTTCAACTAAGTTTTTTTCGTCAGTAAACTCGATTGCAATAAGCTGTAACTTTCATTTTTCGTAAAAATCCCACAATTCACTCATTTTTTATTAACGTCTTAGATGTGGTATATTATTACAAAATATATATTACTCAATAAATCCAAAGTTATTAGTATATACCACTTTTTTGAAGATAATCGAGGAATTGGAGGAAATATTTTTGAAAAACTTTTCTATTAGAAAGAAAATTTTAACACTCATTACGTCCGCTGTTATTTTTTTGCTAATTATTTCAGGTGGCGGTTTTTATTACATTAATGATATGGCACAAAAAACCAAATCCATGTATAGCGAATCACTTTTGCCAATCCAATATATCGGTCAAATTCGAACTGACACTCGTGCGATGGATGCTTTCCTTTTAGAGCTTATGATTACTTTGGATTCTAAACGTAATGCCGAACTACAAGCTAATATCACAGAAAGAACTCAAAGTATTGAAGAATCAATCGGAAAATTCGAAGACTCTTATACTGGAAAAGAAGATGAACAAAAACTATTAGAATCTATTAAATCTAATCTCGACGGTTATATTAGTGCCATGACAGAGGTCAGAGATTTGGCTAGTAAGAACCGAAACGAGGAAGCCTATTCCCTATACACTACAGATATGGATAACTATCGTGAGAAAGTGGCAACTGATGCACGCAATCTTATGTCTCTATGTTCTAAAGATGCTAATGAGCTGAATGAAGCAAATAAAAAAAGTTTATCCACTACTTTGCTTGTTTCTGCCATTCTCACTATTTTAGCCATTATTTTGTTTATTACCTTGGCAATATGGATTGGACGTTTAATTGTGAATCCAGTTAAAGGGTTACAGGCTAATATGTTAAAGGCAGGCGAAGGTGATTTGACTGTGCAAGGTACCTACTCATCCAAGGATGAAATCGGTCAATTAACTCAATCATTTAATTTGATGATTAATAATATTCGCAATACGGTAACAAAGGTCACTGAAACTGCTAATCATGTAGCCGCAGCATCTGAAGAATTGAATGTTAATGCAGCAGAAACTACAAAGGCAACAGAGATGGTTGCAAATACGATGGAAACTATCGCTCATGGATCTGTAGAGCAACTAAATAATGTTTCTAATACATTCAACACCGTCAATGAGCTTTCAACAGGTGTTCAACAAGTAGCTGGAAACGCTCAATCTGTAAGTGAGCTTTCAAGGGATTCATTATCCTTGGTGATAACTGGTATAAATGCAGCGAATCAAATGAATGAACAAATGATAGACATCACAGATCGAGTAAATGGTCTATCCGAAGTTGTCGACTTGTTAGGAAAGCGTTCTTATGAAATTGGTCAAATTATTGATTCTATTACAGCGATTGCTGAACAAACAAATCTACTTGCCCTGAACGCCGCAATCGAAGCCGCACGTGCTGGGGAGCATGGGAAGGGCTTTGCCGTCGTTGCAGATGAGGTTAGGAAATTAGCAGAACAATCTGCTGTTTCTTCAAACCAAATTGAAGTGTTGATTTCAGAGACACAGAAAGATACTCAAAAGGCTGTTGAATCAATGAAGTTGGTAACGACGGAAGTTACAGCAGGAATTAAAACAACAGAAAATACACGTACAACTTTCGCTTCAATTCAAGGTGCCATCCAAAGTGTTACGATGCAGGTAGAAGAAGTATCTGCAGCAGTCGAGCAAATGGCAGCAGGAACTGAAGAAATAGTTGGTAGTATGAATACAATCCATTCCGTAACTAAATCTACTACAGCCGGCACAGAGAGTATTTCTGCTACATCCGAAGAACAAATGGCATCAATGGAGGAAATTTCATCATCTGCTTATGCACTTGCAAACTTGGCAGAAGAGTTAAGAGACTTAGCAGCTCAATTCCGAGTTTAATGATGTTCAAAACCCTAACATTTACTACTTTAGGGGTCACTTCATTTGTAAGTGACCCCCTTGCTTAAAAGGATTAAGTTCGGTATTGAACCGGACTTAATCCTTTTAGTTTTATGTTAAAGCTATGGAACTTAGGTGCTCACAATATTCCCTTATTAGTTTCCATTCATCATTTCGTTCTTTCCTAAATCTCTGAACGAATAATTTCACTACATCTATAAATTTCCCATCCATTTCAAAAGTTACCCAAAACGTTGCAATCACTTCATTGTCAGATGCAGGTGTAATGTGCAATTCTTTAAAATGCCATTTTGGATCATGACCTTCATAATGTTTATATGCCTCTACCCACCCTTTACAAGTCTCTTCGTATCCCCAATCTGAAATATCAGTACCAGGTCCTACCCACCGTACTACTATATCCGGTGAAATCAAAGCATTCATTTCATCTGCGTTGCAACCATTCCATACATTTTGAAAACGATTAAAAAAACTTTGAAAATCTTCGATTAAAGTTGTCGTAGAAGACATTTAAAAACCCCCTCATAAAATATAGTTCAGTAAATACCTTAACACAAAACTTAATATTTTGAATATTTTTAAAAACGTCATCTTGTTCCTTTTTGTAAATCCATTAAATATAAATGGCTCATTACCATAACGTGTGGTTGATATCCGTTCCGACTGAGCGCGTCCGGTGAGCCACTTGTTTTTTTCATAAAAATCCCATAATTCACTCTCTTTTTATTAACGCCTTAGATGTGGTATATTATCACAAAATACATATTACTCAATATATCCAAAGTTATTAGTATATACCACTTTTTTGAAGATAATCTAGACATTGGAGGAAATATTTTTGAAAAACTTTTCTATTAGAAAGAAAATTTTAACACTCATTACGTCCGCTGTTATTTTTTTGCTAATTCTTTCAGGTGCAGGTTTTTATTACATTAACGACATGGCAAAAAAAACCAAGGAGATGTACAGCGAGTCTCTTTTGCCAATCCAACATCTCGGTCAAATTCGAACTGACATTCGTGCGATGGATTCTTTCGTTTTAGAGCTTATGATTACTATGGATACTAAACGTAATACCGAGCTACAAGCGAACGTCACAGAAAGATCTCAAAATATTGAAGAAACAATTGTAGAATTCAAAGACTCTTACAGTGGACATGAAGATGAACGAAAACTGTTAGAATCTATTCAATCCAATCTCGACGGTTATTTTAGTACTATGACAGAGGTCATTGATTTGGCTAGTAAAAACCGAAACGAGGAAGCTTATTCTTTATACACTACATCTATGCAGGATTTTCGTGAGAAAGTGGCAAATGATGCACGTGATCTTATGATTATATGTTCTGATGATGCTAAACAGTTGAATAAAGCAAATGAACAAAGTCTATACACTACTATGCTTATTTCTGCCATTCTCACTGTTTTAGCCATTATTTTCTTTATTACATTGGCAACATGGATTGCACGTTTAATTGTAAATCCAGTGAAAGAGTTGCAGGCTAATATGTTAAAAGCAGGCGATGGAGATTTGACTGTACAAGGTACCTATTCATCCAAAGATGAAATTGGTCAATTAACCCTATCATTTAATTCGATGCTTAATAATATTCGTAATACGGTAACTAAAGTGACTGAAACTGCTAATCATGTAGCCGCAGCATCTGAAGAATTGAATGCTAATGCAGCTGAAACTACGAAAGCAACAGAGATGGTTGCAAATACGATGGAAACTATCGCTCATGGTTCAGTAGAGCAACTAAACAATGTCTCTAGCACCGTCAATACTGTCAATGAGCTTTCAACAGGTGTACAACAAGTAGCTGGAAATGCTCAAGCTGTAACCGAACTTTCAAGTGATTCTTTATCCCTGGTGATAAATGGTATAGATGCCGCGAATCAAATGAATCAACAAATGATGGACATCACAGAACGAGTAAATGGCTTATCCGAAGTTGTCGACATGTTAGGCAAACGTTCTAATGAAATCGGTCAAATTATTGATTCAATTACAGCAATTGCTGAACAAACAAATCTCCTTGCCCTGAACGCCGCAATTGAAGCCGCACGTGCTGGCGAGCATGGAAAAGGCTTTGCCGTCGTTGCAGATGAAGTTAGGAAATTAGCAGAACAGTCTGCTGTTTCTTCTAACCAAATTGAAATGTTGATTTCAGAGACACAGAAAGATACTCATAGGGCTGTTGAATCAATGAAGTTAGTAACAGCGGAAATTTCAGAAGGGGTTAAAACAACCGAAAATACACGTACAACTTTCGCTTCAATTCAAGATGCCATTCAAAATGTTACGATGCAGGTAGAAGAGGTATCTGCGGCGGTCGAGCAAATGGCAGCAGGAACTGAAGAAATTGTTGGTAGTATGAATACAATCCACTCCATCACTCAATCTACTACCGCTGGCACAGAAAGTATTTCTGCTACATCTGAAGAACAAATGGCATCAATGGAGGAAATTTCATCATCTGCTTATGCACTTGCAAACTTGGCAGAAGAGTTAAGAGACTTAGCTGCTCAATTCCGAGTTTAATATGATTTGCCACTAATGATTAGAAGGTCACTTCATTTTGAAGTGCCCCCCTATGCCGCTTCTTTAGTTAAGTAGCTCTTAAGGATTAAGTTCGGTTTTGAACCGGACTTAATCCTTTTTCATTTTGCTTTTGTGAGCATCTAAAAAAGTGAGCAAGTTCCAATATTGGCACTGCTCACTGCTTTTATTAGTTCTTCATACGAATCGTTAAAAACAGCCTCCGTTATTAAAACCGACCTATTGTTCTTAGGATTTATAATATTTCTGTCAAACTATCTTTTTATTCGTATGTATTAGATATCGTATCCCCTTGTATTGGCTCTTTACCATCTTTAAATAGAATACGAATTGATTTCCCATTTACAATATCCGGTGTATCCATTACCTGAAAATGAATATGAGGTTCTGAAGAATTACCAGAATTTCCGCATTTCCCAATAAGTTGCCCTTCCGTTACGATTTCACCTGATTTTACTAAAATCGAGTTCTGTTTAAAATGTGCAATCATACTAAATTCATTATTTGCATGTTCAATCACGACATAGTTTCCTGCTGGATTATGTTCATCCATTTCACCAGGCACATTATCTTTTATTCCATCTACAACTTTTACGACTTTACCATCTGCTGGCGCTATAATATCTTCATCAAAAGCATAAAAATTTTCATTTCGAATTTGACTATTTTGATAAGATTGTCCATCTTGAACTTTTACTAAATCGTAAGCATATCGCTGACTTTCATATAAATAATGATAATTTACAAATTCATTCGTACCACCCCAAAAAACAAACCACTCATCTCTAATTGGCATTATGTATTTATTTTTTGTATATTGTTGATCCGTTTTTTGAAAAACAGTAAAAGGCGTTAAATAAAAACCCTGTATTTGATTGAATTTATCAAAGGAAGCTACAACTGCTTTCTCACGTTTATCATCTACCCATACATAATGTGTTAAATTTTGTAATACCGTCTTTGTTTCTAATTGATAATTTTTAACACCATTATTAAAAGATGTGCTTAGCTCAATAAATTGTTCTAAAGTGACTATCTTCTGAAACTCTTTTGATGTAGCATCATAAACTTTTTCGTAACCTTCTTTTAACCAAATATCTATAACTTCTTCCGGACTACTGAATTCCCTCATAATAACAACTCCCATTAATGTATAAATAAAACATTTAATTATATATACGAAGTTTAATTACGAAAAGTTTCAGTAACGTACAATATTTGCTTTTTGCTGTCTGGACTCCAACATGTAGAAGCTAATTTCTATGTTGTTGTTCATCTGATGTTCATATTGCTTTTTTATAATAAGTCTGAGCAATAGGTGTATATATTCTTTTTTTAGGAAAAAGACATTTAAATAGTGCTATGAATCGGGTGATTGAAATGCTAATAATTGCTACTATATTTATTACAGCAGCACTAATTTTTTATTCCGTAGGAGTATGGGCAGAAAAGTTCCAAAAAACATTAAAGTTATGGCATGTGATTATTTTTTGGCTAGGCTTACTATGCGATACACTTGGAACTACTATGATGGAAAAAATGGCCACACAAGGATCTCTATTTAGTTTCCATGGCATAACAGGTTTATTAGCAATCTTGTTAATGTTATTCCATGCAATTTGGGCTTCTATTGTATTGATAAAAAAAGACTCAAAAATGATGATGAAATTCCATACGTTAAGTATATTAGTATGGTTCATTTGGTTAATACCTTATATATCTGGAATGATATATGGAATGACCAACAAATAAGAATGGATTTAAGCTGTAGCGTCTGCCAACGCTGCGGCTTTTTCTTTTCCCACGAAACTTCTTTCAATCACCTTGCCAATAATCTTCACTTGATGTTCTCGTAGTACTTGTATAAAACTGGGGCTAATCATTAATAAAAATCTCCAAAACCATTGCTATAACAAGATTCCCCAACCACATTATGCTATACTATTTCCATTATCGAAATATTTGAAACGAGGGATGCTAGATGACAAATTTACAGCAATTAGATGCGTATTTTACAGAACATCGCGATGCACACTTAAATGAATTAAATGAATTTTTACGTATTCCAAGTATTAGTTCTTTATCAGAGCATAAAGGAGATATTCAAAATGCCGCTGAATGGCTTGCGAATGCTTTTAAAAATTTAAATCTTGAAAACATCTCTATTACGCAAACTGCAGGTCACCCTGTTGTTTATGCTGATTGGTTACATGCAGAGGGTAAACCTACTATTCTATTTTACGGTCATTATGATGTACAACCTGTTGATCCATTAAATTTATGGGAATCCGAGCCATTTAATCCTACGATTCGTGACAATAAATTGTTTGCTCGTGGTGCAAGTGACGATAAAGGACAAGTGTTTATGCACTTAAAAATGATTGAAGCATTATTTGCGACAACTGGTACTTTACCAGTGAACGTGAAATTCATCTATGAAGGTGAAGAGGAGATTGGCAGTCCTAACCTTCCTGCCTATGTTGAAGAACATAAAGAGAAACTAGCTGCTGACTTAATTTTGATTTCTGATACTGGTCTATACGGTCCTGGTAAGCCTGCTGTATGCTATGGACTACGTGGCTTAACTGGTATTCAAATTGATGTTCGTGGTGCAAAAGGAGACCTTCACTCTGGTCTTTACGGTGGCGGTGTACAAAATGCTATTCATGCATTAGCTGACATTTTAGCATCCTTCCGCGATGAGCATGGCACAATTCAAGTTGAGGGCTTCTACGATAAAGTTCTACCATTATCTGAGGAGGAACGCGAAGCTTACCGTGCACTTGGCTTCGATGAAGAATCAGTGAAGGATGAAGTTGGCGTGAAGGAATTATTCGGTGAAGCTGGTTATTCCTATTTAGAACGTACTTGGGCTCGCCCAACTTTAGAGGTCAATGGTGTGTTTGGCGGCTTCTCTGGCGAAGGCATTAAAACAGTGCTTCCTGCTGAGGCTGGCGCAAAAATCACATGCCGTCTTGTGCCAAATCAAGAGCCAGATGAAATTGTTGCACTTTTAAAAGCACACATTGAAAAACATAAGCCAACAGGCGTTGAAGTGACAATCTCTGAATTCGATAAAGGGCGTCCATTCTTAACACCGTTTGATCATCCATTTATCCAAGCTGCTGGTCGCTCATACGAAAAAGTATATAATGTACCAACTGCTTACACACGTGGAGGAGGATCAATCCCTATCGTGGCTGCCTTTGATGAAATTTTAGAGTTACCAGTGGTGCTAATGGGCTTTGGCTTATCAAGCGAAAACTTCCATGCACCAAATGAACACTTCCATTTAGAAAACTTCGATAAAGGACTACGTGTTTTAAGTGATTATTTATTTGAAGTAGCTGAATTACAAAAGTAAAACAACAGATCCCTTCGTTATTATAACGAGGGGATCTTGTTTTTGCTATTCTCCAAAAATCGTAACAATATCTGCTGATGTTTTACGTTCTTTCCCTTTTGGCACTTCATCAAAATAGCCAACTTGTAGCATCGCAATCACGCGCTCACCCGGCTGAACCTTTAAGGCTTCACGGAATTTTGGGTTATCTAGGAACGCAGGTGTTTTCCAGCATGAACCGATTCCTTTATCCCAAGCTAGCAATTGAATGTTTTGAATACAAATACTTGCCGCTGCGTAATCTTCTAATCGCTCTTTTTGGCGTGCATCCTCTGGAACGATCACAAAAGCATAGCCACCTGGTAATGTAAACTTCGTCATTTGCTTCGCTAAATCTTCACTTGAAAGCTCCTGCCATTTCGGTATCGCTAGATCACGCAATAAATCATGAAGAGCAGATAACTCCTTACCGCAAGCAACTACTAAACGCCAAGGCTCACGATTTCCATGATTCGGTGCCCATACTGCATCGTCAATAATGGCCATTAAATCTTCACGATCCACCGGCTGGCCATTAAATTTTTTAATAGAACGACGCTTAATAATCGCATCCCTAACAGACAAATATTGTTCGCTCATATACTCTTATCTCCTTCTATAACATTACAATAATTAAAAATGATATCTTCTATCCTTCACATTATCACAAATTGATGAGCTTTAACACTGCTATCAACTTAAGCAAAACTATCCTCAATATGAATGAAATAATAAGTCATGCTTGGCGTATAGGCCGTTGAATCTTCATAAAAATATGGTCGATTAATACTATCTGAAGTATGTGCATTGACATATGGAATTCCATTTTGAATACTTGTCACAATTACGGAATGGTCAATTCTCCCATCCCCTTGGAAATCATAAAAAATGAGATCTCCTAGTTCTAATTCTTCAGCAGATTGTACACGCCTACCCTTCAACCCAATTGTAGAGCCTTCCAAATACCATCTAAGGGAATGTGCAACAGACCAGCTAAAACTCCAATTTCCATGTTGAACCCACCAACCTTTCCCTCTGTTTGGAGCACCCCGCATTGGTGCTCCTCCGGCAAATAAACATTGAGATATATAGTTCGTACAATCAACAGTAAAATTCGGAAATGCTGGATTACGCCTGTTCCACCACAAGTTCGCATACTGTACAGCGGCCTGTCTGTTATACATTTTTGCCACGCTTCCCCTCCTTATGTTAAACATATGTATAAAGGGTTATTTCTATTAGCTAGGTCCTTATTCATAAAAATGACGAAAGTGGTCTTAATTGGTACCATCTTTGCCAATTTTAAGATAGTTTTTGCTACAATAAGGGTAAGGATTATAGATTTTTATTTTTTGAATCAGAAGGGATGTTGAATGTGAAGCAGCATGCTGAGAAAGAAATTATACAACCTACTCTTTTATGCGATAAAAAAGGTAATTTAAATCCAGCTGCCATCGGATTTGCACGTAAACCTCTCATAAACAGCAATTTAAGTGGCCATATCATGCGCAAAAAGAAATGGAATTATTGGTGTGTCTACGGTGATGAGATCATCTTCTCTGCTACTATTAGCCATCTAGACTACGCAGCGGTCTGCTTCGTCTATTTCCTTGAATATGAAACACAGCGCTACTTTGAAAAAACAATTACAATTCCATTGGGCGGAAAGTTAAAAATGCCTACACAGGTTCTAGATTCGGTATCCTTCAAAAATAGTGAAATGATGATTGATATGACATATATGCAAAATGAAACGCATCTATCAGTTTCAATCCCTGACTTTGACGGAGATGCTTTACGTGCAAAGCTTGTCATTCAGCATCCACCTACAGATGAGTCATTGAATGTAGTCATTCCTTGGAACCGTAAAACATTCCAATTTACAGGTAAGCATCATATACTTCCTACTTCCGGAGTTGTAACAATTGGTACTCGCCATTTTACATTTTCACCTGAGGAAAACTTCGCTGTACTAGAATACAGTCGTGGCGTTTGGCCTCGCACATCCACATGGAACTGGGGAATGGCCTCACAACGAGTTCGAGGTAGACGAATCGGACTCAATTTAGGTGGTAAATGGACAGACGGAACGGGAATGACCGAAAATGCTGTTTTCGTTGAAGGTAAAATGACAAAAATACATGAGGATGTACTGTTCAATTATAATCAAGAGGATTTAATGCAACGGTGGAAAATTAAGACTAAATTCACTAACCAAGTTACATTAACATTCTCCCCAATCTTCGAGCGTGTATCCGTAACAAAAGCTGGTCTCATAAAATCTGAAGTACATCAAATGTTTGGCTATTACGACGGCTCCGTACTACTAGACAATGGCGAAACACTTGTAATCAAACAAATGCTAGGCAGTATCGAAGAAAACCGCGTAAAATGGTAGCAACAGAAACTTTAATTGCTATATTCTTCTCATACTAGGATTTAACGCACTGACATTCGCACATTCTCAGCGCGTTAAATCCGAAAAAGCCTATGCCTATCCGTTCCTTTGGCGGGGTTATCCACGACTTTGACGGGGCTATCCGTCGCTTTGATTTCTATCCGTCGCCTCGGCTCTTCTTTCCGTCGCTTTGACTATTCAATCCGTCGCTTCGGCTCTTCTTTCCGTCGCTTTGATTTCTTTCCGTCGCCTTGGCTCTTCTTTCCGTCGCTTTGACGATTCTATCCGTCACTTTGGCTCTTCTTTCCGTCGCTTTGATTTCTATCCGTCGCCTCGGCTCTTCTTTCCGTCGCTTTGGCTATTCTATCCGTCGCTTCGGCTCTTCTTTCCGTCGCTTTGAATCCTATCCGTCGCCTCGGCTCTTCTTTCCGTCGCTTTGACTATTCAATCCGTCGCCTCGGCTCTTCTTTCCGTCGCTCTGGTTTCTATCCGTCGCCTTGGCTCTTCTTTCCGTCACTTTGACTATTCTATTCTGCCAATCCAGATACTATCTTTTCCGGGTCGTCTGTAAATATTGCCTGTACACCGAGCTGTTGTAATTGCTTCGCGTGCTCGACATCATTAACTGTATACACACGGACAGTTGCTCCTTCATTAAGAGCTTCTTGAATGGATCTCCGAAATGCTGTAGGTAGGCTGACATGTATAGCATCTGCCGGAATTTGAGCTGTATAGTCGTTAAAACCGACTAAAATTTCCGCAAACAGCGCCGCTTTTTCAATATATGGCGCCCTTTGTGAGACGATCTGAATAGATTCATGATTAAAGGAGGAAATTATCACTCTCTCTGTCATTTGATATGCAGCAACCTCCCTAATAACAAGTGCTTCTATCCCATCGTATGGAAATACATCGGTTTTGAGCTCAATATTAATACGATGATTCGTGCCTGCAAATAGCTCTAAAATGTCTCCTAGGGTTGGAATGCTTTCATCCTCAAATTTAGAAGAAAACCATGAACCGTAATCATATGCACGAAGCTCTTGTAGCGTATAATCCTTTACGAAGCCAGAGCCGTTAGATGTGCGATTGATCGTTTCATCATGAATAACGACTAACTCCCTATCTGCTGTTAAATGAACATCTAGTTCAATCCCTGTAATCGGAAGCCTTGATGCAGCCACAAAAGCAGCCATAGTATTTTCAGGGTAATGTGCCGAAACGCCTCTATGTGCAAAAATATCCAAATTCGATAACCTCCTAGTTCGCTCACCATTAGTAAAAAAACTTGAACAAGTCAGTTGGTGGAACGAATTTCTACATTTAATTTAACTTAACTCCACAAATAAGCCTATTACAATTTCACTTGATGGTAAATATTATATATAGTAGTATGAGAATCTACTTAAAGTTGTAAGTACTTAGGAGGTGCTAAAAAATGACTGCACAACATCCAGATTTTCAGGCTGAAGTGGAATGGTTAACTTACACCAAAAATTACATGCAGCAAATTTTAAATGAATCTCAAAGAGGTTTGCAATCTGCTCAGGAGAATATTCGTAAGTCGATGGCAGATCTTGATTATTTAGATTCAAGTTTGGGCTATATTAATATTTTAGCAAATGCTCGTTTCTTTGAAATGGCTCGAAACCAAAAGGAAGGCTTAGAGGCTATTCAAAAAAAGCCTTACTTTGCCCGAATTCATTTTCAAAAGAAAGGAGATCCTGAAGAATTTCTTTATATCGGCAAGACTTCTTTGTTTCATCGAGAAACCCATGAACCTATTATAGTCGATTGGCGTTCACCGGTAGCAAACGTCTATTATGATGGTCGCCTTGGAGATATGGAATATGATGTTCGTGGAGAAATCCATAAGGGACACCTATTTGCCAAGCGACAATATAAAATCAAAGATGGTGAATTGCTTGATATACGGGATATTGATTTAACAACAAACGATGAATTACTGCAAGAAGCGTTAGCTGGAAAAGCAGATGTGCGCTTGACAGAAATCGTCTCCACCATCCAAAAGGAGCAAAACGAAATTATACGAGCACATCTTCGCCAGCCTATTATCGTACAGGGTGCTGCTGGTAGCGGAAAAACTACCATTGCCCTACACCGAATATCTTACTTCCTCTACACAATGGGCGAGCATTTTAACCCTGAGCAGCTCATGATTTTAGCACCGAATAAGTTATTTATCGATTATATTGGTGATGTTTTACCAGAGCTTGGCGTCGATAAAATTTGTCAAACAACCTTTACCGATTACGTTCTAGCTGCAACTAAGCTAAAGCTGAAACTTCAAAACCCTAATGAGCAGTTAGAATCTCTTGTTGCAGGTGAACCCCAACAGGCAGCTTCATGGATATCCGAAATGAAAGGCTCTCTTTATTACCGTGATGTAATAGAACGATACGTTCAAAAGATTGAGCAGGAAATTGCCAACCAATTTGAGGATGTTTTCATTGAAAAATATTGCATTATGCGTGCCTCCCATTTAAAGAAGCTATTTTTATATGAATTTTCTTATATGCCGATTGAAAAACGACTGGCACATATAAAAAAAGTGCTAGCAAGCCATGCCCGTCAAAAGAAACAAGCTATTTTAAATACGCTTCATAAAAAATATGATGAAGCACTTGGCAAAGCACTTGATGGATTTCGTGATGATGACAAACGTCGTCGTGTTGTCACTAAGTTTATTGATGAACGTGATGAACGCATTCCTGCCATTGAAAAAGAGGCAAAATCAACAGCAACTGTTTATATGCGACGCTTTACTAAACATAACATCAAGACTCTCTATCGTACGCTTCTAACAAATGCTGAACTTTTAGCAGAGCTTGCTCCAGAATGGCATTACATTGAGCAACAGCAATTTTTACAGGCTCATGCTAAAGAACAATGGGTGCTTGAAGATTTGGCTGCACTTTATTATTTACAAGCTCGTATAAAAGGCATTCCAGATGAATGGAAAATGCGAGTTGTTTTTATCGATGAAGTACAGGACTATAGTTTATTTCAGCTTGCTGCTTTAAAAACAGGGCTTGAAACAGATATGTTTACGATGGTCGGCGATTTAGCACAAGGAATTCACAGCTATCGTTCTCTTACTGCCTGGGAGCCTGTTCAAAATCTTTTTCCGCGAGCAAGTTTTAGAACCCTTCAAAAAAGCTATCGAACAACAATTGAAATTATGGAGGTTGCTAACAAGGTTTTAGCACAAATGGATGAACAGCTTCCATTAGTAGAGCCAGTTGTTCGTCATGGCAATGTACCAACCTATATACAGGCTCAATCATTTGATGCCCAGCAAATTAAAAGAATTTTTGAAGCCATTCGAGCCAATGGACATCATTCCATTGCTTTAATTTGTAAAACAACTGCAGAGGCAATTACAATGCAGCAAGCATTAAAAGACAATAAAATTGCTTCTCAACTCCTAACTGAAAATGAATCCATCAATCAGGAATTATTACTTGTTGTTCCGAGCCATTTAGCAAAGGGCCTTGAATTTGATGCTGTTATCGTAGCTGCCTTCGATACACCTTTCTACGATACGAAGATTGATCGCAAGCTACTTTATGTGGCGCTCACTCGAGCAATGCATGAGCTTTATTTAATTGGTCCAACAAAAAATACATTTCTATTAGAGAATGAACAGGTGTAAATAAAAAAGTCGCTTTTAAAGCGACTTTTTTTAGCATCGAACATTCAATGCTCATTTATCGATTCCGAGGCGGTAAACGGTAAAACCTCCCTCTGGATAAATACGCTTTCACAACTTTCCACCATGACCTTGGTGCTTCCCTTGGAGGAGACTTCTTTTTAGGTAGTGCCGGCATGCGCATGATAACGACTCCTTTCATAGGCTTACTAATACTATATGAAGATAGTTACAAATTTATGATAAAAAGAATAGCTTACCAATATAGATACGTTCATGCCCCATCTCCTACCGGCGACCCCCGAACAAAAAATAAAAAAGAGCAGACACATTTGTCTACTCATTTTATGAGAAAGAAAAAATGACATTCCCCCGCTAAGGAGAATCATATTTAATACATACCTTTGAATGACGCTTCTTTATGTTTATTTATTATTCTTTTGAAGAAAGGCTTTTACTTTTTCATAAGCAAATTGAGCACTCAAACTATCTGGTACTGCATCAAAAACATGATCTGCTCTTGGTAGAAGATAAAGTTCATGGGGAACGTTATTTTCTTTTAGTTTTCTATTCAAAATTTCAGCCTGTTCTTCTGGAACAATTCGATCACTTGTTCCTAAAAGTGTAATAGTAGGAGGGGTGTTTTCCTGAATGTAACTGATTGGAGAAAGTATCTTATAACGATCCGGGAATTGTGAAGGTGTACCCCCTATATATTGTTCCATAACACTCTGCACGTAGTCAGGGCTAGGATCGTTCTTATAAAACTCTGTCATATCTACCGGTCCATATAGGTTAATCACAGAATTAACATGTACGGAAGGCACATTGGTTGAAGGAGGTAATTTTATATCTCCCATACTATAGGCAGCTAGCATTGCTAGATTCCCACCTGCTGAATCTCCCATTAAGTTTATTTTTTCGGGATCAATGTTGTAAGCATCCGCATGTTCTGCTATCCACCCTATTGCTGATTTTACATCAGCTACTTCATCTTTCCATCCTGCATGAGGAGGCATGCGATACTCTACATCAAACACAGTATATCCTAATTCACTTAACCATTGATTCCAATTAGGAGTATTCCCTCTATTCCCCGAAACCCATCCGCCCCCATGCACTTTTACAACAGCAGGATGAAGAGATTCTTTTGAATCTCCATGAGCTGGCCACACATCAAGCTTTAATTCCACGCCATCAGGAGTTGTTCCATATACGACGTCCTGTGTGAATTTTGATGTTATTTCTGTTTTACCGAAAAAATGAGAACTAAGGGATATGGAAACATTTTCATTTTTAGCATAATTTAACATTTTAATGATTGGCTCTACGGTTAGAAAACTTAATAGTAAAACTAAAGGAATCAAGATTGACCAAGCTATTAAAGCTTTCTTCCAGACAGCTAACCCTAATAAAATTAATACCACAACATTTATACTTAATAAAAACGTAGGCATTACCAATGCAATCGCTCCAAGGAGACTCATTATGTTCGGAAGGCCGACTGGATTCCAAATATAGTATGTCAGAATAAAAATAAAGGAAAATGTAACTACTGCAAGAACCGTCAGTAACCATTGAATAAACCCTCTAGGACGCCATGAGGTTAGTTGTTTTAGTTGTCCCATATCCATTTTTTCATATCCCTCCATATTAAAAGACCCATCGCCATAACTTATGGTTATTAGCCATATTAAATTACAATACAAAATTTAGGCTCTTCTAATTTTCATTGCGTAAGAGCTGAGTGGTTGTTGCTTTCTTTTTTTGTCCTTTTAAGAAAAACGATACAACGAAAGCGACACCTATAAAGATTAACCCAAGCGTAAATGCCCCTTGGAAACCAGATGTTAAACCATTTAATTGTTCAACTGGATCCATTGGATTTACCGAGTTTTCCATATATTTATTTGTACCTGTTGTCATTTTAGATATAAAAATAGCTGTTCCAATTGCGCCGGCTACTTGCGATAACGTATTAAAGATCGCTGTACCGTGTGGATAAAGCTCTGGTGTCAATTGATTTAATCCGTATGTTTGTACTGTCATTACAAACATGAGTCCAACCATTAATACGCTGTGCATCAAAATAATTTGTGTTAATGTTGTTTCTGAGTTAATACCACTGAATAGCCACATTGCAACAGCTACTAGTCCAATGCCTGGGATGATAATAATCTTTGGATTTAATTTATCAAATAATTTACCTGCAACCGGTCCCATGATGCCGCTAATAATACTTCCTGGTAGCATGATTAGCCCTGATTTAAAGGCTGTAACAAGTAAAACCATTTGTAAAAACATCGGTAATAATGTCATCGTTGAGAACAGGGACATCATGACGATGAATATTAACCCAACTGATAAAGTAAACATTGGAAATTTAAAGGCACGTAGTTCTAAAATTGGATTATCAATTTTTAATTGACGAATAACAAAAATTAATAACGATATAACCCCGATAATTAAAGAGTAATAAACTTTAGCATCTGACCATCCTAACTCACCTGAAGAACTAAAGCTATACACAATTCCACCGAAACCTAATGTTGATAAAAGAATTGATAAATAATCCACTTTTGGTCGTGTTAACTCAGAGACATTCTGAAGATACTTCATTCCAATTAAAATCGAAATGATGGCAATAGGTATAACAAGGTAGAATAACCAGCGCCAGCCAAGGGAATCAACAATGACTCCAGATAATGTCGGGCCAATTGCTGGAGCAGACATCATAACAAGTGCTATTAAGCCCATTGTGGCACCACGTTTTTCAGGTGGACAAATTATTAAAATTGTATTCATTAGTAATGGCGAAATTAATCCAGTGGCGATTGCTTGGACAATACGGCCTATTAATAAAAATGTAAATGTCGGCGCTACGCCGGCGATCAATGTACCGACTAAAAATGTTATCATGGCGGTTAAGAACATTTGTCTTGTTGTGAGCCATTGTTGAAGTAATGCTGTTATCGGTACTAAAACCCCCACAACTAACATGTAAGCTGTAGAAAGCCATTGAATGGTTGAAGCTGTTACATCAAACTCTCTCATTAGTACGGTTAAAGCATTACCAAGTAATGTTTCGTTTAAAAGCGCGACCATTGCACCTAAAATTAATGCGATTATTATTGGTTTATGTCTAATATTAGAAAGATCAACTTTGCTACTTGTAGAATTCGTGGTCGTCATATTCATTTATTAATTTTCCTCCTGCTGTCTTCACTATTTATACAAATGTATATAAAAGATCACATGTAATATAATATACATGTGTAGATTAAAAAGGCAGATTCAATTTATTATAGTTGTATATTTAATATACAGATTAGGAGAAGTGTAGATGAAAACTACGGAGAGGCAATTAGATTTGCGTATTAGACGTACACATAAATTATTGTGGGAATCTTTATTTGAATTAATGACGCAATCAAAACAGAAATATAGTACCATTACTATCAACCAAATTTGTGATCGTGCGATGGTTCATCGAACAACTTTTTATCAACATTTTGAGGATAAAAATTCATTATTGGCATTTGGATTTAGACAAAATCAAGAAGAGGCATTAACAGTACCACTTTTAGATCGATTAACGAAGCCATTTCAAGTGATAGAACAATTCTTACGTCATAAAGAGATTGGTAAAATATTAGAGTCGCAAATGGATGATGAACAATTTCTCAACTTTATGACCTATCAAACTCGTGAAATGAAGAAACAAGAGAATGAAGAATTACAACGAATTTGTAAAAATCATACGATACCATTAGAGTTGATTATCGAATTCCACTCAGGTGTATTTACAACGTTAAGTGCATGGTGGTTACAAAATAGAAAAGATGTTTCAGCAAAGGAAATGGATAGCTACTTTCATGCAATGATCAATCAAGATATTTTCAATTTGAAAGGGAATAGTTAGAGAGGTTTTTGGCGGAATAGAATAAGTGAGGAATGATAACATATCACTCCTCACCCTTCACTTATTGTTTTACATAATAGTCTATTTGCTGAGCCTTCATAAAGCCTGCCTTCTCATAAACAGAAAGCGCCTTTCTATTGTCAATTTCTACATCCAGCATGACGATTTTCGCTCCAATTTTGCTCGCATAATCTTTAGAGAATGAAAGCATCGCAGTACCTATCCCTTGCCCCTCATAAATTGGGTGGACTGCCAATGCTGTTACCCATTGAATTTCGTTTTCCAGGGCAGTCGCCACTGTTCCAACAATTTCTCCATCTTTACGCGCTATCCACAGCTTTCTTCCGTTCGTTGACGTATTAAAAGCGATTAGCTCCTCAGACTCTTCAGGTAGGTCTCCAAACGCTGCACTATAGATGGCAATTAGCTCTGTCTGTTCACCTGCATAAGGAATGATTTCAATATCATTCTTTAACTCTACTGACTCTGCTCTTGTTTCTAAAGTGGCCTCTGAAAAGCTATATGTAAAGCCCTTCTTTTCAATAAATGTGTGTCCGAAAGGTGATCCATCTATCACTACCGCCAATTGACCTTCTGCCCCACGCTCTTTGAGTCCGGTCTGTAAAGCATCTATTAAAGCGGTTCCAATTCCCTTTTGACGGTACGTAGGTGTTACAACTAAAGACCATTCATATGTATGAAGGCCCATTAAATCTATTGCACTAGCTGCACCAACTAATACATCTTTGTCATCTTCATAAGCAAGTACCATAAAGCCCTTCGATTCAAAGGAACTTGCCATGGGCAAACCCATAACAGTTTCATATACACGATAATCATGTGTGGTCGCTTCTTCACACAATAATTTTAATTCATTTAATGTTTCTCCATCTAACGGAAAAGACACTGTCATCACTGAAATATTCATCATTTACCCCGTTCTTATATAAGACTATTGCCTATTGTAGCAAGAAAGAAAATAAGCTGGCAACAAATTATACTAGTCGCTTCTAATTATTAACAATTTTACCTCAAATATAGTGAAATTTAAAGGTTTTATATGACTATTGGTAGTTATAATGACTGAAAATTACTAGAATCAATAGGTAGAAAATCACCATACTATACGCTTACCAATCACATTTTTGAAATATTCAGATATTTCAATTCTTCATTTCCCCTCACCATAACTTTAGGATTTTTAGATGATATACGATGAGCAATAAGAAGCAAAAAGATGCTGGACAACAAACGTATTATCATTTCTCTCCTATACTCATTCTCGGAATCTCAACTTGAAGTTGATTCTATTATTCCAATCTAACCGACGGACGAAATCAATATATATCATATGTCACTTACAACTTCCAATATTTAACCATAATTATACTACTTTTGTAAACGAATTACATTCAAATTTTTTGTAAAGTCAAATAATTTAACTTCTTTAAGCAAATGTTTTATGTAACGTAAGTGAAACGGCAGTTACAAATGTTTTTTGTAGCGAAAGCTAAGCGGCAGCTAAAAATATCTTTTGTACCAATTTAGTATTTAGACGAAAGACAAAATAAAAATGTACACTACTAATAATCAATTATGCCTCTGCATAATTGCGTCCGGAATCGGCCGGAAGCTAACTTCTTTCAGCAGTTGTTTGGACACTCGCTGAAAGAAGTTAAATTTAGTAATGTACATTTGCTTATCTTTAATATTATAGAGTTTACTGCTTTCCACCCTACTCATCAAGATGATGGGATGAAGATTGTAACATCTGCGCATAGATGCCACCGGATTCCATTAATTTTTGCTGGGTGCCTGCTTCGACTAATTCACCTTTGTGCATAACAAGCACAAGATCGGCATTGTGCACTGTATTTAAACGGTGAGCGATAACAAAGCTAGTGCGTCCCTGCATTAACATATTAAGAGCCTCTTGAATCGCAAGCTCCGTAACGGTATCAATACTACTTGTCGCCTCATCTAACAATAAAATTTTCGGGTCGGCAATCAATGCCCGTGCAATTGACAATAACTGCTTCTGACCTTGCGAAATTCCACTACCATCTGCCGCAAGTACTGTTTCATAGCCATCCTTTAGCTTGATGATAAAGTCATGTGCATTTGCACGCTTTGCCGCTTCCTCTATCTCTTCATCAGTAGCATCTAATCTACCATAACGAATATTTTCAAGTACAGATGCTTCAAACAAAAACGGATCCTGTAACACAAAAGCCATTTGTGAGCGCAATGCTTGTCGTTCTATTTGCTGAACGTTTACACCATCAAATAAAACCTCACCCTTTGATACTTCATAAAATCTTGCAATAAGCTGCAAGATCGTTGTTTTGCCTGCTCCAGTGGCTCCAACAAGAGCTACTGTTTGTCCGGGTTCTACATTAAAATTTATGTCCTTCAAAGTGTAAGCTTCCGCTTCTTGCTCATATTTAAAATACACATGTTGAAAGCTCACTTGTCCTAATAGTTTGTACTTCTGCGCTGAAGCTGCTTCCTCTTCAGGCTGTTCATCCAATAAAGCAAATACTCGCTCAGCACCAGCAATCGCTGAGAGTACGGTATTAAATTGATTGGCCAAATCATTTAACGGTCGTGTAAATTGCCTTGCGTATTCTGTAAAAATTACAATTACTCCGATTGATACATGACCATAAAGAGCAAGAACACCGCCAATACCAGCCACAATTGTAAAGCTCATATTATTTAAAAAGTTCATGACCTTTGGAATATATCCTGAGTATGTCTGTGCCCAAAAGCCAGTACTTTTTAATCGTAAACTTTTTTCGCGAAACTCCTCTTTCATGCGTTCCTCTTGTGAGAAAGCTTTCACAATTCTCTGGCCCGAAATCGTTTCTTCAATCATGCCATTCAGAGCTCCTATGGCTGCTTGCTGTTCCTTAAATAATGGTGCGGTTCTCCGTGTGACCCAACGCATTGCCCAAAACATAATTGGTATAATCGTCATCGTTATTACCGTTAATAAAGGGCTTAAACTTAGCATGATAATCACTGTTCCCGTAAGCGTTAATACACTAGAAAACACTTGGATAAAAGAGCTATTTAATGTTGAGCTAACTGCTTCAATATCATTCGTCATTCTACTCATTAATTCTCCATGCTGACGACGATCGAAAAAGGCAATCGGCAGTCTTTGGAAATGGGTAAATACACTCGTTCGTAATCTATAAATGGTTTGTTGAGCAATACCAATCATCCAATAGTTTTGTAAAAATAATGATACTGCTAATAGAGCATAAATGCCGATTAACAACATAATTCCATTACCTAGCCCTGTAAGCTCTCCATGCATTACGTACATGTCAATCATTTTGCCGATCAAATACGGCCCAAGGAGAGTAAAAATGGAACTCGCCAAGACAAGTAATAGCACAATAATTAGTAGTACACGTTGTTCATCAACTATTTTCCATAAACGTAGTAATGTACTTTGCCAATCTGTCGCACGAGGTCCCTTCTTTTTCTTAACAGTTTGCTTCACATCATCTTTCGTCAAAATCGGCTCATAGCCAAAAGGTTTTTGGAAAAATCCCATTATTCCTCTACCTCCTGTTGGGAGATTGCGATTTTTTTATAAAGCACTGAGTTTTGTAAAAGCTCTTCATGCGTCCCGTATGCGACCACTTTTCCTGCATCAATGAGTAAGATGCGATCTGCACCTTTAGCTGTCCGAATTTTTTGAGTAACTATCAGCATCGTTGCTTGTTCTTCACTCAATGCCTCCCATAATGCCTGCTCCGTTTTAACATCAAGTGCACTTGTACTATCATCCAGCATTAATATATGCCCTTTTCTTAATAACGCTCTTGCAATAGATAATCTTTGTTTTTGACCACCTGAAAGATTAACGCCCTTCTGACCGACTCTTGTCTCGTAACCATTTGGGAAATCCTCCACAGAAGCATGGATTTGCGCTTGCATTGTAGCCTGTAGCACTGCATCCATTTCAGCCTCTGCATCGCCCCAACGAACATTATCAGCAATGCTTCCTGTAAATAATAAGGACTGTTGTGGAACATAGCCGATGATTTCACGTAGTTCTTGTAAGTCCCATTGCTGCACATCTTTTCCCTCTACTACTATTTTGCCTTCTGTAATATCATAGAAGCGAGGAATGAGCTGTAACAACGTTGATTTCCCTGAACCTGTTGCCCCCATAATGGAAAGTTTTTCACCAGATTTCACTCGGAAGCTTACATCGGAGAGTACAAGCGATTCTCCCCCAGGATAAGTAAAGCTAACATGCTCAAAAGCTAATTCTCCAAAATTCAAGCCATTCGATGTTTTCTCTGAAGACGATGTAAGCTCAATCTCATTCTCAGTTGAAAGAACTTCTGACATACGTTCTGCTGAGGCTTTTGCACGCGCATAAAAAATAATAATAAAGGCAAACATCGAAAACGAGCCTGTCATACGCATTGCATAATTGACAATGGCAACAACATCTCCTAGTGGTGTTATATTGGAAGCTATTTGTTTCGTCCCAAACCACAGCACTGCAAGTAGACTCATGTTCATGATGAATAACAATACAGGCATAATATACTCCATTGTGCGTAAAGCCTTTACAGTATCTATTTTTAAGCGTGAGGCAACTTCATCAAAACGAGAGGATTCATATGCACCTCGTAAATAAGCCTTCACTAATCGAATAGCCTGTAAACTTTCCTGTAGTACTCGATTCAAACGATCTACTCTTTTTTGCACAACTCCAAAATAAGACACACCTTTTGTCACCATAAAAATAAGAAAGATAAAAATAATCGGTGCGCCAAAAATTAAAAACAATGCTAGTTTTGCATTTACAATAAAAGCCATGACAATACTACCAACAACGGCAAGTGGTGCACGAAGCATTATACGCAAACTCATAAACAGCACCGTCTGAACTTGCGTCACATCATTCGTTAACCTTGTAATAAGGGAAGCCGTTGAAAATTTTTGATAAGTAGCTAATGTAAAGGATTGTATTTTTTCAAACAATGCATTTCGTAAATCATAGGAAAAGCTCTGTGCTGTATGCGACGAAAAATATGAATTAACGACACCAGCTATAAAGGCTACGAAGGATAAAACAAGTAAAACTATTCCCCATTGCCAAATCATCCCTTGATTTTGAGCTTGTACTCCATCATCTATAATTTTAGCCATGATAAGTGGCTGAGCGAGCTCCACAAACAATTCCAACAGCATTAAAGATAACGCAATAAATGCAGTCCATTTATAAGGCTTTACATAGGAAAAAATTTCTTTCATATTCTTCCCCCTCGTTCTTAATAAAGGAGTTCCATAAAATTCAAGCGTAGTGATTAACTCCTATATAGATAGTATTTTTATGCTTTTCCTCCACCTACAGAAAGCCATGTTACACAAGCAAGCATAACGAACACACCAACTAATTGCCAGAAACCTAACGATGTACCAAACACGATAACAGAAATAACCATTGCCGTTAGCGGTTCAATACTAGAAAGAATACTTGTCTCAATTGCTGTAATGTATTTCATGCTGCTTAAAAACAACACAAAAGCCACAGTTCCGAAGAATATTAAAGCAATCATAAAGCATGTAACCTTAAGATCTGTGAAGACTAACCACAGATTTGACTGCCAAATACGACTAATAATTCCTAATGCAAATCCTCCTATAAGCATTCCCCAGCCGACAACAAGTAGTACACTCCATTCTTTCATCAAACGTGCAGGATACAACGTGTAGAAGGCAAACGTAAGACCAACAGCAACTCCCCATAATAAGGCTTTTCTACTAACTAATAAAGCATCAAATGAAGCGTTCGTTAGTAGGAGGAAAAGACCTAAAAGCGTGCCAATAATACCTATCACTTGATATTTTGGTGGCCATTTCTTTAAACTAAGAGAGACATAAGCAACAACAAATATTGGTGCTAGAAATTGTAATAAGGTAGCAAATACAGCATTACTTTCGTTGATTGCCGCCACGAAAGCAAACTGAACGCCCAACATTCCTGCTACTCCGAACACAAGGAGTTGTCTACTCCATAGTTTTTGTTGCCAAATTCTGAAAATATCCTTTCCTGTTAACAATAAGTATGTAAGTAATAAAATGCCCGCCACCGATAAACGAACTGTTAACATAAAGGAGACTGTCAATGGCGTATGGTTGAGTAACCACTCCATCAAAGGTCCAGTTGCTCCCCATAACATCGCACCAGAGACGATAAATACTATTCCTTTTATCCGGTTCATACAATTCTCTCTTCCTATATACATACTAAAAAATGTTATTTTTCTTCAAATCTTCTCTTATATCTCACTAAAAAAGTCCCATTATTTTCATTATCAAATTTTTACAATCATATTCATAATGACTATTTCCCGAGAATTAACTATAATAATAGTATATATAGATTACTCAAGGAGATCGAATAATCATGAGTCATATGCATAAATCATTTACGATTGATGAACATTATTTAAATTCACTTCCTTTACCTGCAATTGTCATGAATCAAGATGGACAAGCTATAATTTTGGGAAAACTTGCTGAACAGCTATTTGGTTTTTCAGCTACTACTATTAAAGAAAATACCGCTTCATTCATTCATGAGAATTTACTACGTCAACTTTCATTAGAAACGTTCCAATCTATTTTACAAAATGATGACAGCACGTATATAAATCAAATTCAACTGAACACATATACAAATGAAGAGATTACAACAGCGCTACTAGCTAAACCATTTACTGAACAAGGAGAGCATTTCATTCTTATGATGTTTATGTTGCCAGAATTAATGATTAATTCTGTCTCAAGTAGCAACACTCTCGTAGACTTAAAACAGGGTTTAGACTCCGCATTTATGACCGTAACACTGGATTATGATGGGTTCATTTTAGAATGTAATGCTGAATTTCTAAAAACGAGTCAATGGACACCAAAACGCGTTATTGGTAAAACATTTTGGCAGCTATTCCCTGATAATACAGAAAGTGAAAAGATCACAAATACTATCTGGCGTAATTTAAACAATGGCCAAACTTGGCAAGGTGAAGTCGAAAAAGTTACAAAAACAGGTCAGTCTTATTGGGTGCTACTCACAGCTATCCCAACATTTAATCTTGAAACAAATGAGCAACAATTTTTTTTAATTGAAAAAGATATCACGAAGTCAAAAACAATACAACATCAGCTTGAAAAAATCGCTTATATCGATACAGAAACAGGTCTCATGAATGCTCATAGACTCGAAAAAGTGATTTCCAAAATGATTGAGGATGAGAGAAGCTTCTCTTTTGTTTATTTAAGTATAGATAAATTTTATACATTAAAAGAGTTACACGACCAGCAAATCGATCAAGGCCTTATTGTAGAGTTTACAAATCGTATAAAAATGTACTTCCAAGATAGCACAATGGCACGTATTAACGAAAATGATTTTGTCGTGATTACACCATTAAGCGAATGGTTTATTCAAGGCTTCCTGTCTTACTTACAACAGCATCCAATTTATAACAGTAATGTTGCTGTCCCTATTTCTATTAGTGGCGGAATTACACGTTATCCCGAAGATCAAACTACATTCTCCCAACTAATGAAGGCATCCATTGCTACTATCACAACTGTCCGTGAAGCAGGTGGCGATAAAATCGTCTCACTATCAAAAGCATCACATAAGGCATTAAATCGTAAAGCTTTAATTGAAAAACGTTTACTTCAAGCTCTTGACCAAAAAAACCTAAAAGTCCTCTATCAGCCGCAAATTGATGTTTATTCAGGCAAAATTACAGCTGTAGAAGCACTAGTTCGTTGGGAAGATGAAGTAATAGGCGTAGTCTCACCTGATGAGCTCATTCCAATTGCTGAGGAAACTGGTCTTATTAATAATATTGGTTCCTTTATGCTAGAAAAAGCTTGTGAACAGGCTCTTATCTGGAAAAATGCTGGTCTTAATTTAAAAGTATCCATTAACTCTTCTGTACGTGAATTCCGTGATAAAAACATGGCAAAGTCAATTCTTGAAATGTTAGCGAAGACAGGCTGCCCTGCAAGCCTAATTCAAATCGAAATAACAGAGAAATTCGCCCTAGAAGCAGAAGCTGCTACCTTTATTACACAGCAAATGCGTAAGCTTGAAAATGAAGGCATTGCCTTTATACTAGATGATTTCGGTACCGGGTATGGTTCATTTAGATACATGCAAATTTTACCAATAGATACATTAAAAATCGATAAAACATTTACAAGTTCTTTATTAAAATCTGAAAAAACCCAAAAGCTAATGAACGGTATGGTGCAACTCGGAAAATCTATGGAACTTAAAGTTGTAGCAGAAGGTGTCGAAACTGCTGAACAAGCAGACCTTTTGATTACTTATGGCTGCGACGCTATTCAAGGTTACTATATTAGTAAGCCAGTTCCCGCCGAGGAAATTGAAGCACTACTCGTTAAATAGTTAATTTTAAAGAAGGAGGCTACGTTTAAGAACGTAACCTCCTTCTTGTTGTTGAAAAACTTTTATGTCATTGAAAGTATCATATTAATTAAGGTATGGCTCTACGCAAAGCGAGGGGGTTTGTCTGTGTGAAAGCGTAAGGCTAACTAGCTTCAGCAACAATAATGTTTATCTGTAGGAAAGCTTTTTTATATTATAAAGGAGGTTACACTTAAGAATGTAACCTCCTTCTTTATATTTATACGCCATGCTTACCCTACATTTATTGTAGAGCCAAGCCTTATTTCTTGTAGACTTTTTTTAATGTCGCTTTACTAGAACGGACAGAGCGGAAAATAAGCTGTATAAGCACCTCTGCAAATACAAGTCCTATAACGATGGCACCTGTAATTAAAAATGCCTTTAATCCATACTGTAGCCCTTGTACATAATCATCCTCTACAACATTTCTCATTGCATTATAAGCCATGCCCCCCGGAACTAACGGGATAATACCACCAACAATAAAAATAATCATCGGCATTTTGAAGCGTCTAGCATACAAATGAGCAACGATAGCAATTACGAAAGAGCTAAAGAATGAGGCATTTACAATATCCATGCCATGCTCTGTTAGGACGAAGTAAATCATCCAGCCTACTACCCCAACAAAACCACAATAAATTAGGGTTTTTCTAGGTACATTAAAAATAATTGCGATACCTGCAGTCGCAAAAAAGCTAAGAACCAACTGTATAATATAGTCCATGTCCTCTGCCTCCTAAAACGATAGAGTGACGGCAATAGCTGCACCGATTGCAAAAGCTGTTAAAAAGGCCTCTACGCCCTTTGCCATCCCTGACATAAAATGACCTGCCATTAAATCCCGAACTGCATTCGTAATTAAAATACCCGGTACCAGTGGCATAACGGAACTAATTATTATTTTATCTAATTCCGTACCATAGCCATATTCCACTACAAAGACTGCAATATATCCTACTACTAATGAAGCCGTAAATTCCGAGAAAAATTTCACTTTTGTTAAATCATTTATCAATAAAAGTACTAGGAAGCCTATTCCCCCTGCTAAACATGCATAAAGGAAATCAGACCATCCTCCCTTAAACATTATAAGGAAACAACCACTCGCAAGAGCCGCTGATATGACTTGAATATATATTGGTAAAAAATAATTTGTTTTTTGTATCGACTTTAGCTCGTCATAAGCTTCTTCTAATGTTATCATGTGAGATGTGAGTCTCCGAGATACTGAATTTACCAAGGCTATTTTTTGTAAATCTGTTACCCTGTTGGAAATTGATTTAATTCTCGTCGGCTGTGTCTTGCCCAACGAAAAAATGATCCCTGTAGGTGTGGCATAACATTGCGCATCTAGCATATTTTGAGAATGTGCCATGCGTAGCATTGTATCCTCCACACGGTATGTTTCTGCACCACTTTCAATCATAATTCGACCTGCAAGCAATAAGCAGTCCATCGTAAATTCATTATCCACTTCATGTAAAACCATTACAGTTATCTACCTCCCTCAATTATGCCTCGGCATAATTGCGTCTGGAATCGGCTTTGTGCTTAGGCCTGCGTGATGCAGGTCAGTTAGCCGTTATCGCATGGATGCGATGATTTTAGGCTAACATCCTATGTGAACTCCTTTCCGATTCCGTGACATCCGCCGGAGGCTTTAACTTCTTACAACGGGTGTTTGGCACCCGCCGAAAGAAGTTAAGGTTCCTTGCCAATAGTATCGAACTGCAAATAAAAACTCAACAAAAAATTTTAACTTTTAACAAAAGTACTTTGGCTTTCATAAGTTAGAAATGGTAAGCTAATGGATAATTTATTTATGAAAATTGGTTTCCCATAATTTGATAGCAAAACTTCGTAGATTCGTATAACTTTTTCAATGACTAACACGTCTGATTGTATAGAAAAATAAATAAGGAAAGGAGCGTATCCATCAAAATGCCGGAACGCAGAAAAAGACGCGGCCCAATGATTGATTTTCTATTAATTGGCCTCATTATTACATTAACAACTATTATTTTAGTTATCATCCTATCAAAGGATGACTTTAAGTTTCAAAAAATTAGTGCCTCAAAAGAGACAAATTCAGATTCAATATCGAGTAATCTATCCACAGAAAGCTCTGCGTTTCCAGGTATACGTATTGTAACAGATGTTTCTAACGATAAGCGAACACCTTTTGCTATTCACTATCCAGAAACAGATAATAAAGCTTTTAACGATGCTGTACTACAGTACATAACGGATTCAAAAGAAAACTATCTGTCATCGATGAAAAAAAATAAAGATAAAGAGGCAATGGGCGAGCTTAATATTAGTCTAGAAACTTTCCCATATCAAAAGCATTACTATTCCTTTGTGCTAACAAAAACGCTGTATATAGGTGGAGCCAATCACGAGGTTTCAACAAAAACATTCTTCATTAATATTGAAACTGGTGATCTAATTTCCATTAAAACATTATTGAACAATGATGAAAACAGCTTATCGTCATTAGCTACTCATGTACGTAATGACTTACAACAAAACCTTGAGCTAAAGGATGAGCTTTTCAAGGATGAGTTAATAAAGTCCACTGAGCCAAAGTGGTCTAACTTCAAACGCTTTGCTATCGTTGATAATTCGTTACAATTCTACTTTGATGAGTATGAGATTGCTAGCGGAGCAGCTGGTCCGCCAATTGTGAAGCTTCCTCTTTCACTTATTAATCCGTTGTTAGCCTCTGATTTCCAAATTGCAATGGAAAAGCCAACGAAGCCAATTATTACAGGTGATCCAAATAAAAAACGTATTGCCTTAACTTTTGATGATGGCCCACATCCAAAGGTTACTGAACAGATTTTAGATACTCTCGATAAATACCATGCAAAAGCTACCTTCTTTATGCTTGGTAGCCGTGTACAATATTATCCTAATATCGCTAAAGATGTACTTGCACGAGGACATGAAATAGGTAATCATTCATGGAACCATCCTGTATTAACAAAACTGCCACTAGAGTCGGCAGTGAAGCAATACACATCTACAGTTGCGGAGATAGAAAAAGCCATTAATCAAAAGCCAACTGTATTTAGACCGCCATACGGAGCAACAAACGATGCTATTAACGCTCAAATTCCAATTCCTGTTGTTTTATGGACGATCGATACATTAGACTGGAAGTATCGCAATGCGCAACAGTTACTACCTCATGTCAAAAATAATTTACACAATAATGCCATTGTTTTAATGCATGATATTCATCAATCGACTGCCGATGGTCTTGATGCCGTACTTGCTTATTTACAAGGGCAAGGCTATGAATTCGTGACAGTATCGGAAATCCTTCAATATCGTCAAAAATAACCCACCAAGAAAAAGTCCAATAAACTCAAGATTGAGTTTATTGGACTTTCATTTTATTTAATTGTTAATGTATCAAGTGGTTTAAAATCTTTTAGCTGATAACTCTTTACTTCATTGTTAGCTACTGTGTAAAGAGCGTCATCTATATAGACTACTCGCTGTACACGCTGCTCCCAACTTTCATATTGATCACTAGTGCTTTTATTAACAATATTTCCTTTTAGTACGATTCCTTTATCTGCAGTGATTTCATAGATTTGTGCGCCTTGACCTTTGTAGACGGTTTCATCACCCTTCCCTGCATCATAAAGAACAACTGGGAAACCAAAGTAATTGTATTCCTTATTGTGGAATAGCGCTTTAGGATTGTATTGAACATCAGAGTACGAGCCTTTTCCACCGATATTTACTGTTGATTGTTCCTTTGGATTTTTGAAATCTGAAACATCAAATAATGACATTTTCATATTAGTTGTAACCGTAAAATTACGCTTCGAATAGGCATCATAGCGTTGCTCGGTATCATAGCCAATGCCGATTAAATGTGTATCGTCAAGTGGATGCAAATAGTTACTAAAGCCTGGAATCTTTAGCTCTCCTAGCACAGTTGGCTTTTTCGGATTTGCCACATCAATAACAAACAGTGGATCCACTTGCTTGAATGTTACCACATATGCTTTTTCGCCCATGAAGCGTACAGAATACACTTTTTCACCAGGAGCTAAATCTTTTACAGCACCGAGCGCTTGTAAATTTTTATCTAAAATAAATAGGTGATTTCGTGATATTTTTTGTTCATCCCATGTATTTCCTTCAGTCGTAACGATGCGGAAATTACCTTCATATTCATCCATTGAGTATTGATTTAACACTGATCCTTTTACTTCCGTAGTACCTACAAAGTTCATGGCAGTTCCATCAACATTCCATTTAAAAACTTGTGTATCAGTTGTTCTTGGCATCCAGATCATATCCATGATGCGACCAGTAGCAGGCACTGGATTCCCATCATAAATTGGTGTTGTTAAATAAAGTGCATTCTCCGACATATAAAGTCCACTAGTACCACCTAAGTATCCCTTAGTATTCGCAGTTGTTTTGGCACCATTTTTTAAATCCACTGCTGTAATTAAGCTATATGTTCCATCCATTGTATTTGGTAAAATAGAAATTTTCTCTATAGGTAAGCTTTCGTACTCTTTCCCTTCTACACTATCAAATATTTTCGGTTTCAAATCCAGCGTTTTTTTCTCTCTAAGCATCCAGTAATTTGGATACATATTTCCGATTAAATATAATGTGTCATTTGCAATTCGAATATCTTGTAAATACCCCTCTTGCCCTACTTCACGTATTAGCTTCGGATTCTTTGGATTTGAAATATCATATAAAGTAGCTGTCGACATGCTTGTGCCTACTTTTTCTAAATATTCATCTCCAATCGCTATTAGCAAATTATCATATATTGCTAGCTTCGATATATATTGTGACCCCTTCAACTTGATAGTTGTTGCTAACTTTAAATTTTTCGGATCTTTAGCATCTACTACAGTAATGCCCTGATCTTTTACTGCATAAATAAAGCCGCCTTTGACAACAACTATATCACCTTCCTCTACTCCTTCGACTTGATTATTTGTTGTAGAGGCGTTGTTTGTGCTCGCTTTATCTTCTCTGCTTGCCATTTCTACGGTTGTTTCATATTCCAATTCTTTTTGTGAGTGGTTGGCTAAAAGTGCTTCAAAATATTGTTGCAGCTCTTTTTCTGATTTTACCGCTTCTAGCTTATCAATGATTGTAAATGGTATTACTTGTGAGGCTGTTTTAGTTCCGCTTAATGCAAATGCTTCTTTATTCACATGTAATTTATAGCTACCAGGCGCTAAATCGCTAACGATAAGTGTTTTTTTATCGTCCCCCATTGTTATTGTTGTTTGCACCTTTTTATTTTTGCTATTTGTTACGTATACATTGACATCCGTTATTTCGCTTTCCTTTAATGCCTCCGTAAAGGACACTTGCCAGCTATGCGTTTTCATACCCGCACTTGCTGTCTGTGCCTCCGCTTTCGGGGGCGCCATCCACGAAAAAGTTCCTGGCAAAATAGCTAGTACGGCGATGAGTAAAATGGTTATCCATTTGTTTTTCATCATTTTCCCTTCCTTTCATAAAGTTGTTTATTAATTAGACTACCAAAGAACAGGAAAGTTACACTATTCTGAATTTTTTTCATCAACACACCTGCTAATTAGACAAATTAATCAACTCTTTAGATTTGTTCTCATATTAAGGCTGATATTGTTAATTTAACTTTATCACTAGCGTCAATACAAATATCCCAAAAATGAGAAAATGTACAACTTTATATGAAATTGTACATTTTCTCATTTTTGGGCGTTATTAAATTCTTAAATTGATGGATGTGGGGCAATACTCGAATATAGGAAATGGGATTAATCCTGTATAACCCCTACGACCTTTCCAATTGTAATAAAGGTGAAACACCATAAAAAAGCACCAATCGCAGCAAACGTAATATATGTTTTTAATTTCATTTTGCCAATTCCAGCAAAGTAACAGGTTACGTGTCTGAAACCAGGAATGAAGTACCCGAAAACAAGTGAGAGCGGACCGTATTTCTTCATCCACCTTTCCACTTTCATCATTCTCTTTTCTTTCAGTCCTATCCATTTTCCATATTTGGCTATTAAAGGACGACCAGCTTTTCTTCCGATTAGATAACTGATCATCATCCCTAAAAGCGCTCCTGCAAAACTAACGAAAATAGCAAATTCATAATTCAGGACATGAATATTTGTAAAATAGCCGACAATTGTCATTAGGACTTCATCGGGTATTGGCAATCCAACGATTCCAAGAATCAACATTAAAAAAATTGCTATATACCCATAAGATACTATTAATTCTTGAATTGTTCCCATCTTTCCACCTCTGAATTTTCAACCGTAAGTCTTTTAAAATGTGGAAACTTAATTTTGCTCACCATCAAATAAGAAAGCACACATGTGCTTAAAGCTAATACGGCTGAGTTATTCATGAAACTTAATATAACAAGACATATTCCTGCGAATGGAATCGGCATTCCAATAAATGTCGGAGACTTGCTTTGAAGAACATTAAATCTTGAAAGGCGAATTGCTCCACAAGTGCCATATGCCAGCGTACACAAAATCCCAATAAACGGAATACTATACAATGCTACATTGTAAGCGAGCATAGCCGGAGCCACACCAAACGTAATCAAATCAGCAAAAGAATCAAGTTCCTTTCCAATATCCGAAACGGCATTCAGCTTACGTGCGGCCATACCGTCGAAAAAGTCGAGAAACATACCAACAAAAATGAAGAATACTGCTGAATAGAAATCTTGAATAAACAAAGAGCGAATGGCAAGAAGTCCGCAAATAAAGTTTCCAATTGTAATCATACAGGGTATATATTTCACAGTATAATAAACCTCCAATTCATTCAAATCAACACAATGGATAAAAAACAGTCTTACAGCACACCTTGAAAAATAGTGGACTAAGTGATTTTTTTAAATCGTTTATAAAGTCTAAGAGTCTTCTAATTTTTTACATAGAATGGGTTCTAAATTAATTTGTGTTTTGTACAAATAAACGTTTCAATTGTTTACGGAATCGGATAATAGCAACAATTATAATAACGCCAAAAACAATCTCCCCGATGTGTTGTCCCATCATACTAAAGACATCATGCATTTTATCACCTAACCAGTAACCACCAATTAAGAAGAACGATACCCAAAACAGAGCACCTGAATAAATTATTATTGCAAAACGGCGAAATGATAAATTGATTATTCCTACAAAGTATCCAGTAAAATGACGTACACCTGGAATGAAGAATCCAATAAAAAGCAAGAAATATCCATATTTATCAAACCACATTTTAGTTAAATCGATTTTTCTCTGTGTTAAAAACACATACTTTCCATACTTTTGTACAAACGGCATACCTAGTTTATTACCTAGAAAATACTGAATCGTCATCCCAACACTTGTCCCAATAAACGATAGTGTAATTAATATCAGTAAGTTTAAGTCTCCTGTATGTACTAAATACCCTGCATAAACTAATGTTGGCTCCCCTGGAAATGGAAAAGCAATATATTCTAACAGCAATCCAACTAATACAACATAGTATCCATACTGTTGAAATAATTCATAAATCCATTCCATGTCATCTCTCCAAAAGTTACTTTTTTCATCGTAGATCTCCCAATTTCTTGACAATCGTATTTGGTGTTTCCCATTTATCATGATTGAAATCTGAAATAGATACTTCAATATCTAAACGCTTTTGCAATTCTAATAATAAAGATACTGTATTGATATTTCTCATCCTATTTTGCAAATTTTAATTCCATCTGTAATTACTCCATAGCTTCTTTTACTAGTATTTTTAACATTTTTTCAAATTGTTCTATTTCCTCTGCGGTACATCTTTTTTTCAAATTCATAATTATATTATTAATATAATTATCATTAAGACAGTAATACTCCATAAATTTATCTGTTACTTGAAGGTAATATACACGTTTATCTTTTTCGTCATTGAATTTTGTAAGATATCCTTTCTTTATCAATTTGTTGATTCTATACGTGGCATTCGGCTGTGATATATTAAAAAACTCTGCTAGCTCGCTATAGGTAGGCTTTTTCAAGAAATATACAACTTCAAGGCATGCCATTTCTACAGCACTTATATTTTCAATCTCTACTGTTTGACCGCGAGATGAATTTTTATAAAAATTCATAGCAAGTTTCATATACAAATCTTCAAAGAGTTCATTCAACACATTTATTTCTCCTTCCCTCAATAAACTTAAAACTTTTTAATTAAAATATTTTAAGTTTATACTAAATCAAATAATCTTCATTGTCAATTGTTATAAAAAAACTAATTAAATACTGTAAAAAGGTTGATTGAAGAAGATTGAAGCGAGGTTCAGGTAATGAGCTCAGGTTAGCAAGTAGCCTGTAGCGGAAATCAGCCTCTTCGAATGTATAAAAATGGTTAATCAACACACCTGAAATCTATCAATATTAAAAAGTGACCTTGTTTTATCAAATATTGTTCAAAAAGAGGTCGTTTTCTTTATTTTAAAATCAATGTTTGTGAGGAACTTTAATCAAACTTCATTACAAAGTAGATAAATGTCATTTTAAAGTTAAAATAAAAACAACCTAGCCTCCTCTCCTTAGAAAGGGGACCAAGTTGTTTTTCATTTGACATTTAGATCTGTGTATTCATGTGTTTAGAAAATAAACCTAATATAAAAAGTCTTGATAAGATGGTTACTCTTCAAATGGCCATCTCGGTAGCATTTTTGCTAGTGGCTTATCTTGACGTTTTCCTAATACATAGTCAGCCTGCATAATTGTATGAATTTCACGTGTACCTTCATAGATAACCGGTGCTTTTGAGTTACGTAAATAACGGGCGACTGGATATTCATCCGAATAACCATATGCTCCATGAATTTGTACAGCATCATCCGCAGCTTTATTGGCAAAATCACAAGCTTGCCACTTTGCTAATGATGTCTCTCGCGTATTGCGTACACCTTTGTTTTTTAACTCTCCAACACGATATACAAGCAAGCGACTCATTTGATAGCCCGCTTCCATTTTGGCAATCATTTGCCCTACTAGCTGATGCTCACCGATAGGCTTCCCAAAAGTTTCGCGTTCGTGACAGTATTTTACGCTTGCCTCGATACATGCTTGGATTAGGCCGACAGCTCCTGCTGCTACTGTAAAACGGCCATTATCTAACGCAGACATAGCAATTTTAAAACCTTCTCCTTCTTCTCCAAGGCGATTCTCTACAGGTATACGTAGATTTTCAAAAAAGAGCTCACCAGTATTACCAGCACGAATACCGTATTTACCTTTAATGGCCTTCGATGTAAAACCCGGCATGGAACGCTCTACGATAAATGCACTAATACCATGATGCTTCTTCGATTTATCAGTGTAGGCAAAAACGATAAAATGGTCTGCTATATCACATAATGAAATCCATGTTTTCTGCCCATTTAATACGTAAAAATCCCCATCCTTTAAAGCAGTGGTAGACATTGCGACTACATCTGACCCTGCTCCAGGCTCTGTTAAACCAAATGCCCCAATCCGAACTCCTTTCGCCTGCGGAACAAGATATTGCTGTTTTTGAGCCTCTGTCCCCCATTGCATTAAGGTCATGCTATTCAAGCCTGTATGAACTGAAACAGCTGTGCGAAACGCTGTATCTCCACGTTCCAGTTCTTCACAAACGATGGCCAGTGCATTGTAATCCATACCACTGCCACCGTATTGTTCTGGTATACAAACACCCATAAAGCCAAGCTCAGCAAGTCTTAACCAAATCTTCGGATCGAAGCCACCCTTAGCATCCCACTTCGCAATATGTGGAATAATCTCATCATCCACAAACTTCCGAACTGTTTTACGTAACATTTCCTGCTCAGTGGTAAATTCGAAATTCATGACCAAGCACCTACCATTTCACGATCATTGCAGATATATGAGACGTCTCCTTAATGGCAACACCACGTTTAGCCATCTCTTCAATATAAGTGTCGCCCGGTACAACTGATTCAGGTGCAAATACACCGCGCTCTGTAATTTTATTTTCTCCAATCATTTGAGCAACGACAGAAATTGTATTTGCTGTTGCACGAGCCATAGCCGTTTCATTAATCGTCATATCTTTACGCACAACCATTTCGAACTCATAAGTCACTTGTTGCTGCGCTTTTTCACCAGCTACAATAACACGCAGCAGTACAGCATCTGGTTTTGTACCAAGTTCAAGTTTCTTTTTAAGTGCCTCACGTACAACTGGACGTACAGAAACCTCCTGATTTTCTACCTCTACCTTATTACCTGCATCAAGGAATCCTAAATCTGCTAATAGCTTAAATTTCTCTGCATGTCCCTTATAACGAATTGTTTTATATTCTAATGTTTGGACATTTGGGAATGTCTTATACAGTGTCGATATACCGCCAGATGTATAAAATGCCTCAAGCACACCAAAATCTTTAAAATAAATAGGTTCAACACCTGATAACGATGGAACTTCTTGAAGTTTACCTTTTTGAATCATTTTTGATGGCTCTGTATAATGATCGAAGACACCATCTAGAGAAAATACTCGTGTATAGTTAAGAGGTGGCTTCGGCTCTGTTGGAATACCGCCTACAAATAGTTTAATAGATTCTACCACATCTAGTTTCGAAGCACCGTAGCCCGCTAAAATGTTGACCATACCTGGAGCAACACCCAAGTCAGGAATAATTGTTACACCTTTTGCTTTTGCCTCTTCGTCTAGATCTAATATTTTTTCTGTTACACCGCCAATATGACCACCTAAATCGACGGAATGGACACCAGCTGCGATTGCCGCTCTTGCTACACGCTCATTAAAGGAATAGAATAATGCATTAACGACTACATTGCCTTTTGAGATTACCTCCATCAACGAGTCATCACGCTCAGCATGAAGCTCTACAACCTCAATCTTATCTGTATTTAACGAATCCACAAAGTTCTGCGCTATATTCACGTCTATATCTCCTAAAAATACACGCTCCACTTTGCTATTTTTTATTAAATCACGAGCTACCTCTTTCCCCATTAAACCTGCACCTAATACAACAACTTTCATCAAGAACATCCCCTTTCATTGATCTGTTATTCTGTATCGATTTGTGCTCTTTGTAATTTACCGCTATAGTCCACGTAAATACTTTTCCATTCTGTATAGACATCCAAGGCAGCTACACCCGAGTCGCGGTGACCATTCCCCGTACCCTTTGTGCCCCCAAATGGTAAATGGATTTCAGCACCTGTTGTGCCAGCATTTACATAAACAATACCTGTATCTAAATCTCGTTGTGCGCGGAAAATCGTATTAACATCTTGCGAGAAAATTGAACTGGATAAGCCAAATTTTACGCCATTGTTTACTTCTATTGCTTCATCCAAACTTGCTACTTCAATAAGAGAAACGACCGGGCCAAAGATTTCTTCCTGTGCAATAATCATGTCAGGCTTCACATTGGTAAATAGTGTAGGCTCATAATAAAACCCTTTGTCATAAGGAGGCTCAGATAAGATTCTACCTCCAGCTAACAACGTCGCCCCTTCCTGTTTGCCGATTTGCACATAGTGATTAATCTTTTCCATTGCGGCTTTGTTAATGACAGGGCCGATTTTCACACCTTCATCTAGGCCGTCTCCAATTGTTAGCTTTTGCATTTTGTCTAATAGACGTTTTTCTAGTTCCTCTCTTACATCTTTATGCACGATAACACGACTACATGCTGTACACCTTTGACCAGCAGTTCCAAACGCACTCCATAAGATGCCTTCAGTGGCTAGCTCTAAATCGGCGTCATCCATAACTATGACTGCATTTTTCCCACCCATCTCTAATGAAACCTTCTTCAGGTTTTTACCACCTAGCTCCGCTACCTTACTCCCTGTTGTTGTAGAGCCGGTAAATGAAATGACCTTAACGTCTGGATGTTCAATCAATGCCGTACCAACTATTGGTCCTGTACCAAAAACAATATTTGCTACTCCACCTGGTAAGCCAACCTCCTCAAAAATCTTGCCCATTTCATACGCCATCATTGGTGTCTCATTAGATGGCTTCCAAATGAACGTATTACCAGCAACAATTGCAGGAAATGACTTCCAAGTAGCAATGGCTACAGGGAAATTCCACGGAGTTATTAAACCTACAACGCCAATAGGTGCCCGTACGCTCATGGCAAATTTATTGGCTAGCTCAGACGGTGTTGTCTCCCCAAATAACCGTCGTCCTTCACCAGCCATATAATAGGCCATATCTATTCCTTCCTGTACTTCACCTCTAGCTTCTTCAATAACCTTTCCCATCTCTTTTGTTAAAACGGTCGCTAAATGCTCCTTCTTCTCTTTCATTTTTTGACCGATGGCATATAAATAGTCAGCACGTTTAGGCGCGGGTACTAATGCCCAGTTTTTTTGTGCCTGTTTCGCAACCGCTACCGCTTCATCTACCTCACCTGCAGTAGAACGCGGTATTGTAGCTAGCTGCTCCCCGTTAGCAGGATTGGTCACTACTATACTTTGTAAATGCGAATGTGTTACCCATTCACCGCCGATATAGTTTTTGATTTCCACTACAAACACCCCCTGAACTATCTATGGTGCCTCTGCCTCATTGTTACCAGTTGCATTACTTACAGACAGATATTATCTATTACTATATTTAAACGGAATCAAATATGTCAAAATTCCGAATTTTTAATATATAGAAGTCTGCAAAGTTTGGTTCAACAACATCAGTAACAATCACCAGAGACTTTATTTTCTTTTAGCTAAGCATTGATGTTAGTTACTCACAAATTTTCAGCTAAACGAAAATAAAAAATACTCATTCTAGTTTTTTATATTCGACATTTACTAGTTTATTCCCTTTTTTTCTAAAATATTTAATTATGCAATGAAACTAAAACAACTTATAATCGTATACAATAACAAATATCTTTTTTGGAGGAATCCCTTTATGAATAATCACGAAATTGACTACAAATTATATGGCGATGATATGCAATACGTGCAAGTTGAGCTTGACCCTCAAGAAACAGTAGTAGCTGAAGCTGGAGCTTTAATGATGATGGATGATTCTATCCATATGGAAACTGTCTTTGGCGATGGTTCAAGAGGAAGCCAAGAAAGTGGTATTATGGGTAAATTATTTGGAGCTGGAAAACGTCTAATTACGGGCGAAAGCTTATTCATGACGACATTTACGAACGTTGGTTCAGGTAAACGTCATGTGTATTTTGCTTCTCCATACCCTGGTAAGATTATTCCAATGGATTTAAGTCAATTAAACGGGAAAATCATTTGTCAGAAAGATGCATTTTTAGCTGCTGCGAAAGGTGTTTCAATCGGTGTTGAATTCCAGAAAAAAATCGGTGTTGGCTTCTTCGGTGGTGAAGGCTTCATTATGCAAAAGCTTGAAGGAGACGGCATGGCTTTTGTACACGCAAGTGGAGCTATTCATGAAAGAACTCTACAACCTGGCGAAGTATTACGTGTTGATACAGGCTGTTTAGTAGCTATGACATCTGATGTGGATTACAATATCGAAATGGTTGGAGGCGTAAAAACGGCATTGTTCGGTGGTGAAGGTATCTTCTTTGCTACTTTAAAGGGTCCGGGTAAAGTATGGATTCAATCATTACCATTTAGCCGATTAGCAAGCCGCGTCTTCGCTGCAGCACCAATTTCACAAGGCGGTGGCGGTCAATCAAGAGGCGAAGGTGGCATTGGCGGTTTGTTTGATATGTTTAATAAATAATGAACGCTATGTATTAAAGGAGCACATCTAATTGTGATGTGCTCCTTTAATGTTATTGTGTTAATGAAATTAAGGTGAGTAACCATAGCTTTCGCTGCATAAATTCTAAAAAAGTTCTACGCGATCGCTGATTAGAGTCCTTCAATATGAAAAGGCACCCTACATCTGTTACCTTCTGTGTTATTAATCTATTCGATTCGATGGAACTTTGCCCTGCCCAAAAGCAGTTAGTGCTTTAACGTTCAGCATCAGCATAGCAGTTCTAGTTTGAAGCGAGGCACTACCGATATGCGGAAGTGCTAAAACATTAGGTAACGTCAACAATGGATGATCCAATGCAATAGGCTCTTGTTCAAATACATCTAGCCCTGCTGCCCACAGCTTACCATTTCTTAAAGTATCATAAAGAGCGTTCTCATCAATAATGCCACCACGTGATGCATTAATTAATACCGCGTCATCCTTCATCAAAGCAAGTTCCTCTGCTCCTATAAGTCCTACCGTATCATTGTTATAAGGTGTCATAATAACAACAAAATCTGATTGTTTTAAAAGATCTTCCAACGGTACATATTGAAAGCCATACATTTCTTCTGCCTCATGGCGACGTCTACGATTGTTGTATAAAATTTTCATATCAAAACCTTTTGCTCGTCTTGCTACAGCTTGGCCAATACGTCCCATACCAATAATTCCTATAGTGGAACCTGAAACATCTTTACCCACTAATTGCATTGGATACCAGCTTTTCCATTTACCTTCACGCAAATATCGTTCGCCTTCTGGAATTCTACGAGCCGTCGCAAGTAATAATCCCATTACAAAATCAGCAGTCGTATTTGTTAAAACTCCTGGAGTATTTGTCGCCATTATTCCGCGGTTACGCAAAGCTTTAATATCAATATTATTAAATCCAACTGCTAAATTTGTCACAAGTTTTAAATTGGGTGCGTGTAATAATAACTCTTCATCAACTTGATCAGCAAGCGTTACCCACAGTGCTTCACAATCTGCGACAGCTGCCAATAATTTTTCCCGCGGTATAACAATTTCCTCCTCCTCCCATTGTTCGATATCATAATACTCTTTTAACGGCTCAACTATATGCGCTGGGAACTTTCGTGTAATAAATAATTTCTTTTTCATAGTCCGAACACCCCTCAATTTAATTCGCCTATAGCGTAACACTTAGAACGTTCATTTTCTAGGAATTTCTTATCTTTACGTGCGTGATAGCTATTCCTTTCTATCACTCTACAAACTTCATCCGTCTATTTGTTGTTTTATCCTTCAAATAAACGATTTTGTCCTAATATTTATAAAAAAAACAAGGCCCATCAGTTGAAAATGCATGTTATTTAAACAATTTGTTCATTAGATTAAGTTGATTGGAGTGGAGACTGGGCGACTCCTTGGGGATTAGCGTCACAGATGAGACCCTGCAGCGAAGCGAAGCGGCTCATCGGACGCCCCCAGGAAAGCGCCCAGTCGGAACGGAAATCAACCACACGTTACGTGATAAGCAAAAAACTATGCATAGGCTTTATGCATAGTCGTTAGAAGTCTCTGATTGTTGTATCTAATCGATTGGCAGCTTGTTTTAATTCCTCAGAAGATTCTCCAATCGATTCTATAATTTCTGCAAGTTCGGTTATTTTTAGTCCGACATTTTGGAAGTTTGTGATAGAACCGTTTACTGAGCCAGATATGGCACCGAATGCTTTTAAAGATTCCGCGTTTTGCTCAATACTATTGTTCACCATTTCTTGGATCTCATGAATTGCTTGAACAACTTGGTTTGTAATTCCATTAGACATAGTTATGAGATCCGCAATTTGTTCAACTGAACTTTTCGTCTGGTCTGCAAGCTTACGAACTTCACTCGCCACGACAGCAAAGCCTTTTCCATGCTCTCCTGCACGTGCAGCCTCAATAGCTGAATTTAAAGCAAGTAAATTTGTTTGACCCGAAATACTTTTCACTATTTCAATAACAGCATTAATTTTTGAAGAAGAGTGATCTAATTGCTCCACCATACCTGACATTTCAACTGTCTTATGATGAATTTTCCCAGTCTGTTCATTAATTGACACTATTTTAGAATAACCTTCAGACGATACCTTCTGCATTGTTTTCGCCTCATCGATACTTTCCTTTAAGTATTCGTTAACTTCCTTGGCGTTATAAACTAGTTCGGTCACTGTTTCATTCGTGCTATGAGATTGAGTCTCTAACTGATTAGATATCCCACCTATAATTTCTTTAACATGCGTTCGAACACTATCCTGTTGCTTTTCAATTAATGTATTAGCGTAATTATCATATTCCTCTAAGACAATTTGTTGTTCAAAATTACACATTTTACTAATGGCATCACAAAACTTTTCTTCTTCGTCTCTCGTTAATTGAAGCTTATAAACAATCTTTCTTAAAAATTTTTCAAGGTTTTGAAAAGCTGCTAAATACCACTTAGGATACAAGTTAATCTTAACATGCATTTTCGCCACTCGCCTTCTCTTCTCCAAAAATGCATCGTCTATACGTCCTTCGAACATTTCTATAATATGATGGCGTAATGTTTGGCGCAAACGGTCACTAGAGCTATACTTTTCAATAACTTCACGTAAGGTTGGCACACTTTCAATCGCATGATAGAATGCTGCTACTACCTCTATGACATTTCGTTCAATGTACGGTTTTAAACTTCTAATTAACTGTAAATCTTCTCTAGTTAAATTTACTAGATTTAACTGTAGTAAACGTTCCTGATCTTGAATAATAATCCCTATACTTGATTCATTACAAATTTCGATTGTATTTTTCTTAGGCCTATTTCCAATTTGAAACAATTTATCCACCCCGCTATACCTATGTCTATTCTACTAAATATTATCTGAAAACAACAAACTGTATGAATCAATTATAAGTTCTAAACAATCAAAATGACAGCATATAAGTAAAAAATATCTATTTTTGTAACAAGCATTTATCTATTCTACTTGAGAATGATACTTATTAACCATTAAGTTTATTTTATAACGATATGAAAACACTAAAATATCAAACTAAAAAGCCACTCATTGTAGTGAACCCCAAAAGTTAGACTTATTTCGGAGAGGAGTTCTTCCTCTTCGTTATTTTAATTTAAAAGCTCAATTTTTGAATCAAACCATTG